>JBKQOX010000044.1:0-64936 GCA_052145255.1 Occallatibacter sp. | reverse complement strand
CGGTTAACCAAGTTCCTTCTCCGTACGGGTCGGCGTGCACCGCTGGGACTGAAGGCGTGGACAGAGCGTTACCTGGCGTGGCTCGAGCAGATCCGCTACACGCAGCCGGCGCAGCAAGCCACGCTGGTGGATTGTCTGAACGAAGTCGCGCACATGAGTGCGCGGGTCAAGCGATTGGAAGAAGCCATCCTCGAAGTGGTGAAGCTGGCCCCACAGTCCATGCAGGAAGTGATTCGGGGCCTGCAGGCTCTGCGCGGTGTGGCGCATATCTCGGCAGTTACAATCGCCGCCGAGTTGGGCAACATCTCCTCCCGTTTCGAGAGTGCACGGAAGCTGATGGGCTATTGCGGACTATTTCCGAGCGAAGACTCCAGTGGCAAGCGCATTCGAAGAGGCGGCATTACCAAGGCCGGCAACGCGCACCTCAGACGCATCGTGGTGGAATCGGCCTGGAGCTACCGACACCTGCCCCGCGTCGGGGCCAAGCTGCGCAAACGACAGCAAGGGGTTCCGGCAGAGATCGCCGAAATAGCCTGGAAGGCACAGAATCGCCTGCACAAGCGCTACATGAAGCTGACCATGGCAGGCAAGGATCAGAGGAAGATCATGACTGCAGTCGGACGAGAACTGCTGGGTTTCATCTGGGCCATCGCCATCAAGGCCGAAGCGGCGTGCGAGCAGCAACTGGCCGCATAACCGGAACCGAAGGACAAAAGCAAGAACTTTCCAAAGAAGGAAAAGACAAAGACAGAACCTTCAATGAACAAAGTTATCCAAATCGAGGACAGGGTCAGCCGCAGCCGGAGCAAGCACGAAGGAGAATCCTCGGCGGACGTTTGCGACAGGCTCAGCCGGACTCGCGTCAGTAGTCAGAGGCAGCTCCCGACGGATCATGATTATGCGGTTTCGACCCGCGAATATCAGCTTGATCAATCGTCGCTTATACCTGCACCGGCTGCTGCTGACCTTGTCCTCGGTCGGGAAAGACGACCAGCGCATCTTGACCGGTCACTACATATCAAACGTCCATACAGGCGACTACCTTCTCGCCGTCAACGGACGTCAACTCTACGCTGCCGACAATCTCTACAGCTTCTTTGATGGGGCGGCCGGCAAGCAGACGGTGATCACCGTCGGCGCCAAGCCCGACGGTTCCGATGCGCGCGACGTAAACGTGGTGCCGATTCCCGATGAGGCCGGCCTGCGCAACCTTGCTTGGATCAATCACAACATCAAGCTGGTGGATAAGCTCTCCGATGGCAAGGTGGCCTACGTCTACATGCCCAACACGGCCGGTGCAGGTTACGACAACTTCAATCGCTACTTCTATGCCCAGATTGGCAAACAGGGTCTGGTGCTCGACGAGCGCTACAACGAGGGCGGCTCGCTGGCCAATTAGGTCGTCGATATTCTCGGCCGCAAAATGCTCGCCGGCCTCATCGAGCGCGACGGCGCGGTCAGCTACGATCCCCAGGGAGCCATCTTCGGGCCCAAGGCTATGATCATCAATCAGTCTGCCGGCTCAGGCGGCGACGCCATGCCCTGGTATTTTCACAATCAGCAACTGGGAACACTTGTGGGCACGCGGACCTGGGGCGGCCTCGTCGGCATCGGTGGCTATCCCGTGCTCATCGACGGCGGGCGTGTCACCGCGCCGCGCTTCGCCATCTATGGTTTGCACGGCTCGTGGGAAGTGGAAGGGCACGGCGTTCCGCCCGACGTGGAAGTTGACGTGTTGCCCAAGGATGTTGCCGAAGGCCACGAAATGCAGCTGGAGCGTGCTGTTGACATCGTGATGCAGCAGCTCAAAGAACACCCTGTCGTCTACCCGCCCATTCCGCCTTATCCCAATTACCACGAGCACGACGGCCTGGGCACAAAGTAGATTTGCATGGAGCTTTCACAGTTGACCGCCGCGCGAGGACTACGGATTCGCAGGCGCAACGAGGGGCTGCTCCTTCACCCCCATGATCAGCAGCCAGAGCACGGCGGCAAGCTCGGCCAGAAACACTGGCTGGAAGTAGCGGAACAGAGCGGCAGAGTCATTGGGAGCGAGAAGCCAGGTGATGCCGACGACAACCCAGGCGACACCGTCGAGCAAGAGCCAGTAGCCAAGCCAGCGCGGCAGGAAGCGTGAACGCACGACCAGCCATCCAAATGGCAGCAGCCACAATCCCCAAAACGTCTGGTTGATGCCGACCGCCTGGCCATGCATGCTGACGAGGAGCATGCCGATAGCCTGGCGGGTGTGGTCGTCGAGGGCGGCGAACGTGCCGCCGCCGCGAAAGACGAGGAGCGCGGTTGCGCTGAAGATCAGGGACGCCAGACTGAGGGCAGACGAAACCAGCACCAAGGCCACCAGTTGCCGTGCGCGATGGCGATCGACGTCCTCAAAGAGGCGATAGAGCGCCAGGCTCAAGCCGATGAAGATCGCCACGCCGAGCGTCTCGGCAAACATTCCCCAACGGAAGAGCGTCTCATGGCCGAGGACACGGGCTGCAGTGGCGGCTGCGTCGTTCTGAACGACCGTCTGCGATGGAACATAGAGCAGGTAGAACGGCCCCAGTGTGAAGCCCAGGTACCACAGGCCGGCGATGCGGGCCGTCCTCTTCCGCGACGTCATACGGACCCTCCAGCGTTCAATGAGAATACGCGATTTGGACTCAAGAAGTTTCGGGGAGAATGATAAGCGGCCCAACTCGACGATTCCGGCGGCATAGACGAGAGCCGTGGCGTCACTCGCCGGTGAACGGGTTCGTCTCCTGCGGCTTGATGGTTGTGGGGTCGGGGGGCGGCTCGTGGGAGTGCTCGCGCTCTTGTGCCTCGAGCCGCGCGGCGGAGGATCCTTCGCCCGACGGCCTAAACACACGATATGGATCGCCGGGAAGCAGGTGGTGCTCTTCAAGAGCAAGCCGGACGCGGCGCTGGAATTCGCGGATCGGGCCATACTGCTGAGTTGCTTTGGTCTTGAAGACGACAGGGAAGATGACCTGCGATCCTTTGACCGCGTCGATGCCCAGAACCTGCGGGTCCTGGAGAAAGACGCTCTTGAATTCCTCGCTGTTGCGGACGTCCATCGCAATCTGCTTGAGCATTTGCGTGACTTCATCAGGATTTGCGGAAAAGTCGAGGCTGACGCTGACTGTTGCCACAGAGAAGTCGAGGCTCAGGTTAGCCACGGTGGTGATCTGCGAGTTGGGAATCACATAGAGTGTTCCGTCGGCATCGCGGACCGTGGTCTTGCGCAGCGTCATCGTCTCCACGGTGCCGCTGAGCCCGGCAAGCCTGACCGTGTCGCCCACATTGAACTGACCTTCGACCAGAAACAGCATGCCGTTGAACATGTCCTTGACGATGTTTTGCGCCGCCAGGCCGATGGCGATTCCCGCGACCCCGGCCGAAGCCAGAAGCGGGGCGAGATTGAAGCCCAATGAGTCAAGCGCCTGCAGCATAGCGATCACGCCGATGATGGCCAGTCCTGTGGCGCGGATGACCCCGGCCATTGTCTTGATCTCGGCTCGGTGAGCGGGCCCGGCTCCGCTCTTCTCGGCAACGCAAATCATGCGGGACGTGGCGAGGCTCAGCAAGCGGCTGAGAATAAAGGCGATGATGGCAATGACAATCAGGCGCGGCAGCTTGCTATGGATGAACTCCTGGCTGTCGTTGATCCACTCGTCGAGGACTCGGCCCAGAAACCGGCCCTCGCGGAACCAGCCCCAGCGCAAGATGAGAAGAAATCCCGCCGCCGATGAAAAAACATACATGCCAAAACTCCACTTTCTAGACTAAACTGTGCGCAGCGATGGCCGGGTCCCCCGGCCTTGTCCGTTCGAAATATTCCCTTTCGGACCGTGAGCGAATGAGACACATCAGCATGGAATCAAAAAGCTATAGACGCCGGTCGAATCGCCTGGCGCGATGGCTCTGCTTTGTTGGATGCATTGCCGGGCTGTCTATGGTGGCGGGAGTGGGGTTGATTCGGACCCACGCGCAGGAGTCGTTTCCGCTTCCAGCAATCAACCCTCCGGGGGCTAAGGCCGCAGCGCCAGCCAGCAGTTCTTCGCCCTCGTCTGCCGCACAATCTGCGCCGCAGAAGGCCGGGGCCGCGGCTCCGGATCCGAGCACGACCGACGCAGCCAAGCAATGCGCTCAGTTGCTCGCTTTGGCGACAGACCTTAAATCCGCTGTCGATAAAACGTCCGCGGGCACACTTTCAGTGACCGTGGTGCGCAAGGCGGGCGAAATTGAGCAGCTGGCACATAGGGTAAGGAACTTGAATGCGAAGAATTGAGGCATACCATGCGACTTTTTCCGAAGTGGTGCCAAATGTGTAAAGGGTATGCATTCGCGCGCGAATCGGCCGCCAACGATACCCGGTCTCTGTGGGCGGTCATCGGCGTGGCATTTGTTCTTATGTTTGTCCCTGATCACGCGGGCCGCTCGCAAGTACCTATGCAGAATGTCGGAGGTGTTGGGAACTATAAACCCTATTATCCGAGCATTCAACGGCCTGTCGATTCGTCGGATGGAGGGGATCAAGTGGCGATGGAGCGACAGCTCAACGCGCTCAATACCGAGCGCCAAAAGGAGATGGTTTCCGATACCAACAAGTTGCTCAAGCTGGCCACGGAATTGAACGAAGAGGTCGCGGCCAACAATTCTGCGACGTTGACGGATGATCAACTGCGCAAGATGGCCCAAATTGAAAAGCTGGCACGTGGGATCAAACAGAAAATGGCCGACGGAGTGGGACGGCCGGTGCAACCCGTGGCGGGACCGCCAGTGAATCAGATCCCCCAATAGTCTGCGGCTCGCCGCACCGGCAGTGGTTAGGAAGGTCAAACCTGGACGCACCAATACTTGGCAAATTGCTACAATCAGGCTAGGTTATATCCGGAAGAATGTTCTTCCGGCAGGACCGGAGCCATAGCGGCAGGAGATCATCGCTCTGGTTTTGCGTATGGGGGGTCGACCGGAATGGAAGTGGCAATTTCCAGCGCTCGTGCGTCCGGAACATTTCCGGCCCGAGACGAGCTGACCGTGCAACAAATGATTGAGATCTACCGCCAGATGTTTCTCTCGCGCGCGGTAGATGACCGCGAAATCCTCCTCAAGCGCCAACAGAAGATCTTTTTCCAGATTTCCTCAGCGGGCCACGAAGCGCTGCAGGTCGGAGCTGCTCTGGCTTTGCGTTCCGGCTACGATTGGTTCTTTCCCTACTACCGCGATGGTGCTTTAGCCCTGGCGCTGGGCGTGACGCCCGACGACATGATGCTGCAGGCCGTGGGTGCTGCTTCCGATCCGGCCAGCGGCGGCAGGCAAATGCCCAGGCACTGGAGCAGCCGTGCACTTCATATCGTCAGCACTTCGTCTTCGACTGCGACGCAACTGCTGCAAGCAGTCGGATGTGCCGAAGCGGGTCGTACATTCAGCAAACATCCTGCGATGGCCGCCAAGGCCGAGGGTGACTATCGTGCCTTCCACGATGTGGACTTCCACGGGGACGAAGTCGTGCTTACCTGCGTGGGTGAAGGCTCAACTTCGCAAGGCGAGTTCTGGGAGGCAATCAGTGCAGCATCGAACCAGAAGTTGCCGGTGATCTTTTGCGTGGAGGACAACGGCTACGCCATCAGTGTTCCGGTCGAGGTAAACACGCCAGGTGGAAACATCTCGCGCCTGGTGCAGAACTTCCCCAACTTCCATTTTGCCGAGATCGACGGGAACGATCCGATCGTGAGCCTGCGCGCGTTTCAAGCAGCAGCGGAGCACTGTCGCGCGGGAAACGGTCCGGCGTTCATTCACGGCCATGTCGTGCGGCTGTATTCCCATTCGCTCTCGGACGACGACAAGAACTACCGCTCGGCCGCCGAACGGGAGGCGGACGTTCTCCGCGATCCCATCGCGCGTTTCCGCGCCCGACTGATCGGCGAGGGAATCCTGACGGTCGCGGAAATCGACAGGCTGGAAGGCAGTCTTGAACGCGAAGCCGCCGAAGCCGCGGAACGCGCGTTGGAAGCGCCGTTGCCGGCGGTGGAAGACATCGCCACACACGTTTACTCCGAAGATATCGATCCCACAAGCGCTTCTTTTGCCACGGAGCCGCTGGTGATCGCGGCACCGGCGAGCGGCGCCGCGGAGGGCGTGCAAAAGGGCGCCGGCCCGCGCACCATGGCCGAGCTGATCAATGTTTGCCTGCGCGACGAGATGCGGCGCGATCCGCGCATCGTCGTCTACGGCGAGGACGTGGCCGACGCCAGCCGCGCCGAAGCGCTCTCTGAGGTGAAAGGCAAAGGCGGAGTCTTCAAACTCACCGCCGGCCTGCAAACCGAGTTTGGATCGGATCGCGTCTTCAACTCGCCGCTGGCGGAAGCGAATATTGTCGGCCGCGCGATTGGTTACGCTTTGCGTGGCATGAAGCCGGTCGTAGAAATTCAATTCTTTGATTACATTTGGCCAGCCATGCATCAGATTCGCAATGAGTTATCCGTAATGCGTTGGCGATCAAATGGAACCTGGGTCGCGCCCGTCGTGATCCGTGTTCCCATTGGCGGATATCTTACGGGAGGAGCGATCTACCACTCGCAATCGGGCGAAAGCCTTTTCACCCACACTCCCGGACTGCGTGTTGTTTTCCCGTCGAACGCGCTGGACGCCAACGGCCTGCTGCGCACAGCCATTCGTTGCGACGATCCGGTGCTGTTCTTTGAGCACAAACGGCTCTATCGCGAAACCCACGGACGCGCGCCGTATCCAGGGCCGGAATTTGCGATTCCATTCGGAAAAGCCAAGATTGTTCGTCCCGGCACCGACCTAACGTTGGTCACATACGGAGCGCTGATCCCGCGCGCGATGCAAGCCGCACAGCAGGCGCAGCGCGAGCACGGGATCGAAACCGAGATTCTCGATTTGCGTACACTGAACCCATACGACTGGGAAGCCATTGCCGAGAGTGTGCGCAAGACCAACCGCGTGATCGTGGCCCACGAAGACATGCTCAGCTGGGGCTACGGCGCGGAGATTGCCTCGCGCATCGCCGATGAGCTCTTCGACGATCTCGACGCTCCGGTGCGGCGCATCGGCGCGATGGACACTTTTGTCGCTTACCAACCGAAGCTCGAAGATGCGATCCTGCCGCAACCTGAGACCATCCTGAAGGCCATCGTGGAACTGAAGGCGTTTTGACCCAATCTTGATGGCGCTCCGCGTAACTGACGAGATACAAAGCCGCATCACCGGGGCCTGCGCGAATAGGGCACATCGCTTCCAGCGCGGATACAATACGGGGATGGACTTCCGCACCCAATTTCAGCAGGGAATCAAGCGCCGTGGGCGCAGGGCAGGCCGAGGCGCATGAGGAATTTTCTGCGCCTGCTGCGCTATGGGCTGCCGTACACGCTGGAGTGGCTGCCGGGAGTGATTCTGTCAGCGCTTGTGGGCGGTTTGGATGCCTTTCGTATTCTGCTGCTCCAGCCCATCTTCGATCGCGTGCTGACGCCGAGCGCGCCGGAAGGCCCGATTATGCTGGGCCTTCTGAAAACACGATGGCACTTTGACCTAAGAAGCCTGATCCCGCACTTCATGCATATCCATAATGCCTGGGATGTGGTGGCTCTCGCGCTGGTAGTCGCGACGGTCCTCAAGGGACTCTGCGACTACTTGGGAAATTATCTTGTGAATTATGCGGGCTTCGGCACAATTACCGACCTGCGCAATCATCTCTACGAAACCACGTTGCGCCGCTCTTCGAGTTTCTTCCACAAGCATCCCACGGGCACCATCCTTTCCACGCTCATCAACGATGTCGACCGCGTGCAAACTTCGTTGAGCTCGGTGCTGGGCGATTTTCTGCAGCAGTTTTTCACATTTGTGGTCGCCATTGTACTCATCGTCGGGATGGGCGGATATCTGAGCTGGGCGCTGGTTCTCTTTATTCCCGTGGTGATCACCTCAGCGCGCAGGATAGGCGGCGAAGTGCGGACGCGTACGCGCACCGGCCAGGACAAACTGGCCGAGGTGCAGAACATTCTGCACGAGACGGTGACGGGCAACCGCATCGTGAAGTCCTTTAACACCGAGCTTTGGGAAATTCTGCGCTTCAAGAGCGCGGCCAAGCGCCTCTTCCGTGCCAACCTGCGCAGCGTGCGCATTCAGTCGATCAGCTCGCCGCTGATGGATACGGTGGGCGCGATCGCCATGGCGCTGTTGTTATGGATCGGCCGCAGCGCAATCATGACCGGCTACATGACCATCGGCGTTTTCGGCGCATTCATCTTTTTGCTCTTTAAGCTCTATGATCCGCTGCGTCGTTTTGCCTTCTTCTACAACGCGTTCCAGCAGGCCATGGGCGCATCGGCATCGATCTTTTCCTTCTTCGATGCCGAGGACGATGTGAGAGAGCGCCCACGCGCCGCCACATTCACGCGCTTTCGCCAGGCCATCAAATTCGAAAACGTGGGCTTCTCCTACTCGACCGGCGAAGGCGAGCAGGAGATTCTTCACGATGTGGACCTTGAAGTGAATTCGGGCGAGGTGCTGGCCATCGTCGGCCCGAGCGGCGCGGGCAAGACCACTCTCGTGAACCTGATTCCGCGATTTTTCGACGTGACTTCGGGCCGCATACTGATTGATGGCCGCGATCTTCGCGATCTCACGCTGGCTTCCCTCCGCCGCCAGGTGGCGCAGGTGACCCAGGAGACGATTCTCTTTAACGACACGGTGCACAACAACATTGCGTATGGGCAGCCCGACGCGAAACGGTCGCTGGTAGAGCAGGCTGCGCGTAATGCGCTGGCGCACGACTTTATCCTGAACATGCCGCAGGGTTACCAGACGATGATCGGCGAGAAGGGATTCCGGCTCTCCGGCGGAGAACGCCAGCGCCTCGCCATCGCGCGTGCCATCTTCAAGGACGCGCCCATCCTCATTCTCGATGAAGCCACTTCGGCGCTCGACTCCGAAAGTGAATCCTTGGTACAGACCGCGCTGGCCAACCTGATGCAGAACCGCACCGTGGTGGTTATTGCGCATCGTCTTTCTACCATTCGCCGTGCCAATCGCATCGCCGTGCTTGAATGCGGCCGCATTACCGCAATCGGGTCCCACGATGAGTTGCTCAACAATTCACCCACCTATCAAAAGCTTTATCAATTACAGTTCATCGATCTGCCCGAGACGCTGGAGCCTCCGGCCGCGAAAACTCCCAATCCTAACCTGATGTATCTGCCGTTCGATGAAAGGGCAGCGCTGACTACAGGCGCGAAGGAGTAAGCATGGCGATCGCTTCGATGACTGGATTTGCGCGAGTGCAGGCGCGTGTGTCTGTTGGCGGCGAAGAGCAGCTGAGCTACACGCTTACCGCGAAAAGCGTGAATCATCGCTTTCTCGATCTGCAATTCCGTCTGCCAACCGGCCTCGACGCCGTGGAAATGGATTTGCGCCGCGTGCTGAAGGAGAACCTTATTCGCGGTCACGTTGATTTGACTCTGTCTGTTGACCGCGCCACGCAGGCCAAGGCGGGCTACAGTCGCGAACTGATCTCCGGTTATCTGACGGCTTTTGACGCCGCGCGCCGCGAGCACGGCTTGAAAGGCGAGCCGGACCTGAATGCGGCATTGCGCCTGCCGGGAGCGCTACAAACCGAGGATCGCAACAACACCGACCTGAATGCGCTGGCCGCCAGCGTGCTGGAGCAGACCGTTCCGCTGCTGGAGCAATTGAAGGCCATGCGTGCGCGCGAGGGCGAAGCGCTGGAGGCGATTCTGCGCGGCACGCTCGACCGGCTTGCTGTCGCGACTGCCAGCATCGCGGTGCTGCGGCCGGAGATCGAGCAGCGCAGCCAGGAGCGGCTTACGCAAAAGCTAACTGCTGCCGTGGGGCCGGAGTTCAACCAGCAAAGAGTGCTGGAGGAAGTTGCCGTTTTAGTGGAACGCAGCGACATAAGCGAGGAACTGGCGCGCATGACGACGCACATCGAGCATTTTCGCGAGCTGCTCAGCACGGGAGGCGAGGCGGGAAAGAAGCTCGACTTTCTGCTACAGGAAATGAACCGCGAAGCCAACACGCTTCTTTCTAAAACCGCAGGCATAAGCGGGAAGGGAACGCGCATCACCGAGTTGGGGTTGGCGATGAAATCGGAGATCGAAAAGGCACGGGAGCAGGTTCAGAACGTGGAGTGAAGCAGAGACTACATAACAAGAAGTCCTGATAGAGAGGGATCGAAACTACGTGGCGGGAATCTTATTTATCATCTCGGCGCCGTCCGGCTCGGGCAAGAGCACGCTGGTAAGCGAGCTGCGCAAGCAGGTGAGCGGCGTCGACTTTGCCGTCTCCTGGACCACACGCGCGCCGAGAGGCTCGGAGGAAAATGGGCGTGAATACAACTTCACCACTCGCGACGAGTTTGAGCGCATGGTGAACGAGGGGCTGTTCCTGGAATACGCGGAGGTCTTCGGCCATTTCTACGGGACTGCCCGGCAGTCGCTCGATGACGCGCTCTCCGCTGGTCACGACTTGATGCTTGATATCGACGTGCAGGGCGCGGCGCAGGTACGCGCCAAAATGGCTGAGGCGGTGGGCATCTTCGTTCTGCCGCCGAACCCGAAAGTTTTGCGCACGCGCTTGCGCAACCGCAGCCGCGCCGAGGGCGTGATGAACGAGGACGAATTGTTTCGGCGTCTGGGTCAGGCCCGCAATGAGATTGAGAATTATCGCCAATACGGCTATATTTTGGTCAATGACGTTCTCGACCGGGCGGTAGCGCAACTGGAAGCCATTGTGTTGTCGGAGCGCTTTTATCGCAATGGCGAAGTGATCGCTTATCGTTCGCGACGGGTTTTGGAGGTCGCCGCGGCCTGCTTGCAAGCGAATTCGCAGGAGCGGCTCAAACCTGTGCTGGAGGCCTTCGGCATCGATGGCGACTCCGGCCAGCAGCAGCTTCCCTTTGGAGATGACCCCGATGACGATTGAAACCAGTTTCGATTCCAACTATCGCAAGGTTCTGGTAGCCGCGCGGCGCGCACGCCAGCTACAGAACGGCTCCCAGGCGCTGGTCGCCACTCGATCCAGTAAAGCATGCCGGATTGCTCAGGATGAAATCGAGGCCGGCAAAATTGCTTACGTCAAGCGCGAGGTCGAAGTGACTAAACCGCTGGTTGAAGGTCCGGCGATCCCGATCCTGCTGAGCTGAAAGACGGGGTTCAGGTGTCGGGGTTCAGCGCGGCCGTCTTGAGTGAGCATGTGGCCCTGGGCTGCCCACGACGCCGGGAATGGATTCTTACTTGCTACCATCCTGATCCCTGACCCCTGCTCACCTTCCCCTGAACTACAATCGAGACATGAGAGCGATCGTAGGCGTCTCCGGCGGAATCGCTGCGTACAAGGCAGCCGAGCTGGTGCGCGCATTGCAGCGCCAGGCCGTCGAAGTGCATGTGGTGATGACTGCATCGGCGCAGAAGTTTGTGCAGCCGCTCACTTTTTCCGCGCTTACCGGCCACAAAGTGATCACCAGCCTGTGGGAGGATTGGGATCCAGGCGCTGCGGCTCCGGAGCAAAATGGCATCGACCATATCGCCGAAGCTCAGTGGGCCGATGCGCTGGTGATCGCTCCCGCCACAGCCAACATTCTGGCGAAGTTTGCTCATGGCATCGCCGACGACTTTCTCTCTACGCTTTATCTCGCCACAACTGCGCCGGTCGTGGTTGCGCCGGCGATGAATGTGAATATGTGGAACCATCCGGCCACACAGGCGAACATTGAAACGCTGCGCCAGCGCGGCGTAGCGATTATTGAGCCAGGGACAGGCGACCTGGCCTGCGGCATGGTGGGCGCGGGCCGCATGGCGGAGCCGGAGACGATTGCATCGGCGGTTTTTTCCGCACTCGGCGGACGCCACGATCTGGCCGGCGAAGTGGTTCTGGTGACCGCGGGAGGCACGCGCGAGGCGCTCGACCCGGTGCGATTCATCGGTAACCGCTCCAGCGGCAAGATGGGCTATGCGCTGGCCGAGGCTGCGCGCAGTCGCGGCGCAAAAGTCATTCTCATTAGCGGGCCGTCAAGTTTGCAAGCGCCCGCGCACTGCGAAGTGGTGAAGGTAACCACCGCGGACGAAATGCGGAGCTCGGTGTTGGCGCGCATGGAGGAAGCCACGCTGGTGATCAAAGCCGCCGCTGTAGCCGACTATCGCCCCGTGGCAGTTTCCGCGCAAAAACTCAAACGCACAGGGCCGTTGATGCTCGAGCTCGCGCCGACGGAAGACATTCTTGCGGAAGTCGTGCGCCGCCGCAGGCCGGGCCAACTGATCATTGGATTCGCGGCGGAAACCGAGAATCGCATGGAAAATGGCCGCGCCAAGCTGCTGGCGAAAGGCGCCGACGCAATTGTGGTGAACGACGTGTCCGGCGAGGATGTGGGCATTGACGCCGATACCAATGCGGCCACATTCCTCACGCGGGACGCGGCCGTGGAACTGCTGGAGATGCCGAAACGCCAGTTGGCTGACCGCATCCTCGACGAAATTCTCAGCTTCCGACGCCCGCGGCCGGTGGTCGTTGAGCTGGATGAAGAGCACGACAAGGAAGTGCACAGCAGGCAGGCCATTCAGGACCGCGTGCTGGACGAGAGCATTCCAGCCGGCGCCGGTCGGCGCCAGCTCATCGTGGAGTGATTTCATTGCCGCGCACGCTCGACTCCGGCACTCGTGACGCTCTGGCCGAGCGGCTCAAGTTTTATCGCGATCTGGGGCTCACCGAGTTCTACCGCCGACCGGTTGCGGATGCTGTTGAGCTGGCGGTGCCGTCGTCCCCGCAGGCTGCGGCGCAGGAGGCGGAACAGCCGGGACTGCACGAAGCCAGCGCTGAATCCGCACTGCAGGAACGTGCGGCTTTGGCAGCTCAGCCCAACTTCTTCGGAGAGGATCCCACAATCAAAACTCGCAAAGCGTTTTCCGCGCCTCCGCAGATTGCTGCCGTTCTTCCTGTGGAGGAGCGCGCCGCGGCGCTCGAAGCCATTCGCGAAGACCTTGGCGATTGCACGCGCTGTGCTCTGCATTCGGGACGGCACACCATTGTCTTTGGTGTGGGCAATCCCGCCGCCCGGTTGATGTTTGTGGGCGAGGGACCGGGCGCGGATGAAGACGCGCAGGGTCTCCCCTTCGTGGGCCGCGCCGGGCAATTGCTGAACAACATGATTGCGGCAATGGGCCTGAAGCGCGAGGAATGCTACATCGCCAACATCGTCAAGTGCCGGCCGCCGGGCAATCGCACGCCAGAGCCTGAAGAAGCCAACACCTGCTCGCCGTTTCTCTTTCGCCAGATCGACGCGGTGCGGCCGCAGGTGCTGGTGGCACTGGGTGCGACGGCCGCGACCTATCTGCTCGGCCAAAGGCAACCGCTGGCCGGACTGCGCGGGCGCGTGCACGCATTCCGCGGCATGAGCCTGATCATTACCTATCACCCGGCTTTCCTGCTGCGCGATCCGCGGCAGAAGAAGGAAGCCTGGGCTGACCTGCAGATTGCGATGAAAGAACTCGGGCTCAAGGCGCCTGCGAAAGCCTAGGCGGTAGCTCCTGTCTCGGCGCGTGTGTCGGCTCTCCGGTTCGCCGTATCCCCTACACTGAATTTGTCTCCCATGCCTGCTTACTGCGAAGTCGCGTTGCCGGTGCCGCTGGATCATACGTTTACTTACGGCGTGCAGCTGGGCCAGGATCCGCAGCGTGGGGCGCGAGTGATTGCGCCCTTCCGCAACGAGAAGCTGATTGGCGTGGTGACGGCGATTGATGCAAAGCCTCCCGTCGATGTCGAGGTCAAGTATCTCGAAGCCGTGCTGGATGATGAACCGCTTCTCAGCGATCATCTTCTGGAACTCGCCGAGTGGACTGCGCAATACTACCTGGCGCCGCTGGGCGAAGTACTGCGAGCCATGCTGCCGTTGACGGCGGAGGTGCGGCGCACAGTCTACTACCGGATTACAGACCTGGGGCGGGATGTGCTGGCGCGGACCATAGACGGCGACACCGGGAAGGAAATTGCAGCGCATGGTCGGCGGCGGGGCAAACTCTCCAGCGAAGACCAGGACATGGAGCGGCGCGTGCTGGAGCGGCTGGCCAAAGGCGAGCCGGTGAAGGTGTCGACGCTGCGCACGGCTACAGCGGCTCCTTTGCCGCTGCTGGCTGCGATGGTGCGCAGGAAGTGGATTGCGCGCGAGACCGCTGCCGCCGAGCGCGATGCGCGGCGCATGGAGCGGTTCGCCGTGTTGGTAGGCGACGGGCGGCTGCCCACATTGACCGAAAAGCAGACGGCCATTCTGGCGGAGCTCGCGGCGAGCGGCGGCGAATTGCCGTTGGCGGAGCTGCGACGGCGCGAGTTGCCTTCGTCGACTCTGCAAACTTTGGTGCGGCGCGGGCTGGTGCGCATCGAGGAGCGGCCGGAAGCGTTCCGGCTGGGCGGGATCACTCCTTCGTCCGAAGTGTTCAGCCTGAACGCGGCACAAGTGGACGCGCTGGCAACGATTACTGGCGCGATCGGGGCGTTTCGTCCCTTTCTGCTCTACGGCGTGACGGGATCGGGAAAGACCGCCGTCTATCTTACCGCGATGCAGAAGGCGCTCGACCGCGGACTGACTTCGATCTTGCTGGTTCCCGAGATCGGGCTGACGCCGCAGATGGCCGGGCTGCTCGATCAGGCGTTCGGGCAGAAGGTTGCGCTGCTGCATTCGGCACTCACACCTGAGGAGCGCAGCGAGCAGTGGCGGCGGATTCGTCGAGGCGATGCGCCGATTGTTGTGGGCACGCGCTCGGCGATCTTTGCGCCGGCGCCGAAGCTGGGGCTGATCCTCGTCGACGAGGAGCACGACCAGAGCTACAAACAGGAAGAGACGCCACGCTACAACGCGCGCGACGTGGCCGTGATGCGCGCCAAGCTGGCCGGCGCGGTGGTGGTGATGGGCTCGGCGACACCGTCGCTCGAGAGCTGGCAAAATGCAGAGCGCGGAAAGTACACGCGCATCGAATTGCTCGACCGCGTAATGAACCGGCCCCTGCCCGAGGTTGAGCTCGTTGACATGCGAAGCGAGTTCAAGGAGACGAGCAAGGATCAGCTCTTCTCGCGGTCTCTTGTCGAGCAAACCAAGGCGGCGCTCGAGCGCGGCGAGCAGGCGCTGATTCTGCTGAACCGGCGCGGCTACTCGTTTGCCGTGATGTGCCGCTCGTGCGGCGAAAAACTCGAATGCCAAAACTGCGCTATCGCGCTGACGCACCATAAGGCGCAACTCGATGACACCGCCGAAGCGCGCGCGGGGCAGCGGCTGGAGTGCCACTACTGCGGCTATAGGCGCACGGTTCCCGCGAAGTGCCCAAAATGCGACAGCGAGCATTTGTATTACCTCGGCGCGGGTTCGCAACAGGGCGAAGAGCGGCTCACGGAGATTTTTCCTTTTGCGCGCATCGGGCGCATGGACCGCGACACGGTGCGCGGGCGCTACGATCTTGAACATCTGCTGGCACGGCTGCACTCGGGCGAGATCAATCTGCTCGTCGGCACGCAGATGATCGCCAAAGGGCACGACATTCACAGCGTCACGCTGGTGGGCGTGGTGGGTTGCGATCACGCGCTTTCCATGCCGGATTTTCGCGCAGCAGAACACGTGTTTCAACTGATGACGCAAGTGAGCGGGCGCGCGGGGCGCGGCGATTTGCCGGGCCGCGTGGTGGTGCAGACGTACTATCCCGATCATTACGCGATCCTGGCGGCGATGAAGCACGACTACAAATCGTTCGCCGAGCGCGAGCTGAAGTACCGGCGCTGGATGCACTATCCTCCTTTCGGCGCGCTGGCCAATGTGCTGGTGCAATCGCAAAAACTGGAGGAGGCGGCGGGGTGGTCGGCGCTGCTGGGCAAGTATCTGCAAAAAGCCGCGATCGAAGGCGTGCGGGTCTTGGGTCCGTGCACCGCACCGATTGCGCGCATCAAGGGCGTGTACCGCTTCCACATGATCTTGAAGAGCGCGACGCGCAAGGCGCTGAATGAAGCACTGCGAGGATTGCTGGCGCACGCGGCGGAGAACGATGTACCGCGGCGAAATCTGATCGTCGATGTGGATGCTCTGCGGCTGATGTGAGAGGGCCGGTGGCCAGTGAACAGTGGACAGTGGACAGAAAGACTTTTGGCGATGGACCGTCGACCGTGAGCCGTTGATCGTTGGCTAACCAGTTAATAAATGAAAGAGTTAAGGAGCAAAAGTGCACCTGTTGCATTTGCGCTGACTGCGCGTTGATTCCAGGGATGTTACGGGGCACAAATTCGACGTAATTGGATGCACATTTTCGACAATTCTGAAATTGTTTTATTGAATCTAAATGGGTTAACGTCATATTTTTGTCCCAAAGTCCCAAATTTTTTATTTAACTATTTTTTCCGTTTTGCAGCCGCGTTCGCAGGTGCGCCGGCGGCGTGAATGGTGGGGATGGTCGTGGATGCCATGAAGAATCTCCGTTAATCTTCAAGGCTACCGATTTGCGCGAATTAATCGGCAAACTTCAAGGAAAAATTAAAGAGTGAATCAGTGAATAAGAAGTCAGGGAGTTACTTAGTCACGAAGGCAGCGCATCATGGCCCAAGGGGCTTGACAGCATAGCACGGGGAACCGGGAAGCGGGAGCAGCCGGAAGAGAGGGCCCACTTGCCGGATACCAAAGAATTCACTTGCTGAGGAATCGAAGTGGCCGGTATGATCCGGCCAGCTTCCGCACGGCCATACGCAAGCGCGGTCTGTGGACTCGGGAAGCGGTTCATCGGCAGATCGCACGCCTTTCCCCAGCGAGCGTGGACGCAGCAACGATGTGGCGCCGACACTTGCCTCAGCGTTCAACGAATCGCGGGCCCTTCTGGTGGGCGTGAATTCTCTTGTTCCCGAGGAACAGAAATGAGGATCACGACCCGCATGGGCCTTTGGCGATTTGAGGAGGAGACTATGCGAACCTTTACGAAAGTGCTTGCAATCGCAATCCTGCCCGCGATTCTGCTGGTCTGCATGCTTCCGCAGCAGGCGAGGCCGCAGAGCCGCGCGAATTTCTGGTTTCTGAACAACACAGGGAAGACCCTGAACAACCTGTACGTTTCGCCCCACTCGGCGAACTCGTGGGGCACGGACGTGCTGGGGCGCGCAGCTCTGCCTGACGGGATGGGAACGCTGATCGTATTCCCACCGCAATGGCGCGGCGTGTGCCATGAGGATTTCAAGCTGGTCTTCAGCGACGGAACCGCCGAGCAATACCAGCAGGGCATCGATGTATGCCAACTGCATGCTTTGCAATTCGACGCGGCGACGGTTTCGGGATTCTAGAAGGGAGCGGGAAGTTCGGGTTTGTTGGCCCCATGATCTCTGCTCGGTCATGGGGCCAACGTGTCTGCGCCCGCGACGATCCAAAGAGCCTGCGCTGCGCGGACTGCGCTAGTGGATGACGGCGAAGGGGTCGATGTTGAGAAGCTGCAGAAGCGAGTTGTCGTAGAAGGGTGTGGGCGTGAAGGTGAGCGCGAATAGCACGAGGCCGAGGATGCCGAGAACGGCGCGGCCGGACGAGAGACCGGAATCGATGGGGATTTTGGGATGGCGAAGGGCGGGAATGAGGAGGAAGATGCCCCAGAAGAGCCAGCCGACCCAATAGATGGTTCCGGCGAGGAAGAGGAGGAAGGGCAAGAGATTGGTCATGAGGCGATGCAGGCGCGGCGAGAGAGCGTAGAGGATGTGTCCGCCATCAAGCTGGCCGCCGGGGATGAGATTGAGGGCGGTGATGAAGAGTCCGATCCAGCCGGCGACGAGGATGGGATGTGGCGAGGCGTGGTTGAAGGAGGGGACGGCGGGGTTCCAGTGAGCGAGAAAGTGGCGCAGCAGGTGGATGGTGATCGGATCGCCGCCGAAGCGAATGATGGACTCGGGCGCGCTGGGTGGGCGCGGCACGCTGAGCAGGAGGCCGACGGCGACGGCAATGGCTGAGGCGATGAAGCCGGCGAGCGGGCCGTAGATTCCCACGTCCATGAGCGCGTTGCGGCTGGGGATGCGGGTCCGGATGCGAATGATGGCGCCGAAGGTTCCGCTGAGCGTGGGTGCGGGAATGACCCAGGGCAGGGTGGTGCGCATGCGGTGAGCGGCGCACGCTGCATAGTGGCCGTATTCGTGGATGAGGAGGATGCCGAGGAGAGTGAGCGAATAGGCGAAGCCCGCGGAGAAGAGAGCGGGATGACGGAGGAGCCAGGGCCAGGGCCACAGGTCAGCTTCGCGTGCCACGGGCGGCAGACCTTCAAGGAAGTTCTGCATGAAGCGCGCGCCGTTTGCGGTGGTGGTGACGATGCTGGCTAGCAGCAGCAGCAGCGGCAAGGCGTATTCGCGAAAGAGTGGACGCAACCGGGGCCTTTCGTGAGGAGCGCGAATTTCCATAAGCGCTCGGTCGGGTCCTGGGGTGGGTCGACTCGAGAGTGTGCGGCAAAAAACCTAACAGTCTTAAACGCGAGGAGGCCGCTCGGCGAAGCAATTTGCAGTTGCTCGCGCGGGACGGCCGGAAATTTGGCGAGTAGCAACGCGGCTAGCTAGGTGAGGAGCCCGGCTCGAGCGCGTGCAGTTCCTTGCCCGGCTTAAAGCGAACGGCCTTGCCGGGAGCAATGTTGACCTCAGTGCCGGTGCGGGGATTGCGGCCAATGCCGGTTTTGCGAGCGCGGACGCTGAAGACGCCGAAGCCGCGCAGTTCAATGCGCTCGCCTGCCGCCAAAGCCTGTTTGAGGCCCTCGAAGACCGTGTCCACTGCCGCCTCAGCCTTGGTGCGCGGCAGGCCCGTGCGCTCGACCACGTTGTGAACAATATCCTGCTTGATCAATGGAGTTACCTCGCTCAAGACGAACTGGTTGAAGCGTATGTTACCACTACCACCGCCCATACTACAGATTTTGTTGCGATTAGAAAAGCAGGGACGTAGGGAACCAGGGACGTAGGGACTAGGGGACTACCGGGCTCAGGGAACGGGAGCGCAGAGAGCGAAAGGCGGTGGACAGTGGCCAGTGACGGGAGAGCTGTCACCGGGCGCGGGCTTTGCTTTAAGATGGGGTTTCGAGTTCGAGCCAACTCCGCCACACCGCCGGGGTGCCGCTCAAGAGCACCGGGGACAGGAGACGCATGTCGATACAGAGCGATCGATGGATCAGGGAACAGGCGCTGAACCATGGGATGATCGAGCCGTTCAGCGAGAAGCAGGTGGCGGGCGGCGTGATTTCCTATGGTCTTTCTTCGTACGGATACGACCTGAGGGTATCGAACGAGTTCAAGATTTTTACCAACGTGAACAGCGCAGTCATCGATCCCAAGGCGTTCGATGAGCGGTCGTTTGTATCGGTGGAGGCGGATTCGGTGATCATTCCGCCGAATTCGTTCGCGCTGGCACGGTCGGTGGAGTACTTTCGCATTCCCAGAGACGTGCTGACGATTTGCGTGGGGAAGTCGACGTATGCGCGGTGCGGCATCATTGTGAATGTGACGCCATTCGAGCCGGAGTGGGAGGGGTTTGTGACGCTGGAGATTTCGAATACCACTCCGCTTCCGGCGAAGGTGTACGCGAACGAAGGACTGTGCCAGATTCTGTTTTTCCACGGGGATCAGCCGTGTGAGACCAGCTACGCGGATCGCAAGGGGAAGTACCAGAAGCAGCAGGGAATTGTGCTGCCGAAGCTTTAGAGAATGGTGCGCGCTGCCTTGCGGCGGCGGTGAGAGCTAAAAGGGGCAGCTATGAAGGAACGAGGGCCCATGACGAACGTTTTCCAGATGCCACCTTAGCGTCAAAGCCCTAGCACCAATTTCTCGATGGGCGGGATGATGGTGGTATTTGCGATTCTGGTTCATAGGGTGAATGATTCAAACGGGGACACACTGAAAAGAATTGGGTTGATTAGACCCAACCGAGGCTCGTGCGATCATGATTCGCCGAGCCGGACCATGGCATGGTCAGGCAATGGCTTTCGAGCGCGCTGACATGCCGGTTGAAACAGGAAACATCCAGACCAGGTCGACGCGGCTGTTTGGGGCAGGCGCGGCGAACCGGTCAAAGAAAACAGAGTTGCGCTTACATTTTTCTCTCGGATCAGCGAGGACAAAATCGACAAAATTCGAGGGGGGCCGGATGGACTTCGGCTGCGCGTCGACCGACGTGGGGACTGGTGTGGGGATGACATCGTCGAAACATGGTCCTGATGCAATTCGTATTGGGGTGGCGGCGGATGAACCGATTCGCGTCGCCGGGCTAGCCAGCATCTTTGATCAGCCGGGGCAGAATGGGGAATATGAGCTGGTTCCGGTGATCGCGCCGCTGAAAGAGTTGCTTGCGCTCCACGACATTGAGTATGTGGTCATCGACCTTCATTCGGTTCCAGGCGAACTGGAGGTCGTGGACAAGATTCGGACCCTTCGGCCTGACCTGCGGTCGATTGTGATTGGACCAGATGGGGACGACGAACTGGTCTTGAGTTCGATCATGGCCGGGGCGAGGGCGTACCTTGGGCAGTCCGCTGGGCCCGAGATGGTCCGCAGAGCGATTGACGTTGTAACGGCGGGGTCGATCTGGGCTCCGCGGCGATTGCTGTGCCGCGTGATCGATCGCTTGATGAAGGCGCCAAATCTATCACAAGTGCTTTATAGACAACAGCTTACACAGCGCGAGCAGGAGGTCCTGGAGCTCATCCTGGGGGCATATTCAACGCGCGAGATCGCCAGACGGCTGGGAATTGAGCAGCGGACGGTCAAGGCCTATGTGGGCCGCCTGATGCGTAAGACCGGCGCTGACAATAGGATACAGCTCTCCATGTCGGCCCTGAGCCACTCTTTTGCTCCCGGAGACCGCATGCGGCGCGCGGGAGTTAGAAGTCACGAAGGTGTAACAAACTAAGTCAAGGATCGGTTACTTTAGCCACAACACCTAAGTACTCTTGTGTAGTTACCGTAATTACCGCAATCTTATCCACAGAAACAACGCAGATCTGGGGAAAGGAGTTCCCCGGCGGCATGTTTCACATGATGCCAGGGAACTCCTCTTTTTTTGATTCCGCGTGGTTTCGCGCAAATTGCGATTGCTTTTTCAGCCCTCCCCCCTCCAATCGGTCATTCAATAGAGTGCATGCGGCCTGAGTAAGGCCGTGGGCCGGAGATAGCCATCAAGCGGCGCTCTTTTGCCTCAGCTCACGCTCCATTCGAACAGCAAGCAGTTTGCGAGCCTTCTCCAGGCGGCGCAGCCTTGAGGGACTGAGCCGCTTGGACGCATGGCTGATATAGAACTCCAGCAACCTCATTCCGGCGGCGGTTCCTTGCGGACTGACTTCCTTCGAGGCGAGAGAATCCGCCAAGGCTTCGGGGGACTGCGTGAATAGACCGAGATGCGGGAGAGCAGAGTTCATCTTTTAGGCTCGTATAGCGATTGCAAATCTAGTTGGAGGGGAAGGAGCCGGCGCGGACTCTTCGGGGGGAGCGGCCGCGCCAGCGCTGCGGTGCGGTTTAGCGGTGCATTTCAGCGTCGCCGAAATACTGCCTGATCGCGTGCAGAAATCCTTCGGCCTGCGGAGGCGGAGGCACGTCCCCGCGGAGAATTGCGTCGAAGTGATGGGGTCCGCCGTAGAGCTCATCGGTGTCTCCGGTATTCTGGCTCACCGTTGCTCCATTCAGGTCGATGCCCGCAAAGATTCCGCGGCTGCGCGACCAGGTGAGCATTTCGGCGCGCATGCTGATGTCGGTCGAAGCTTGTGCATCTCGCCCCACGGGTCCGGCTGCTGCCGACGCGTCGGCGCCGATCTTGAACTTGTCATGCAGAAGGTCCTGGAAGCCCTTGTAATTCGTCGCTACCAGCACCAGATCGGTACCCTGTCCGCCTATCTGGAAACCGAACGATCCGCCGGCCAGGCGAATGAACACAGGTCCGCTCCAGCCATGACCGGTGCGGCACGTAACCACGCCCTGCCCGTATTCGGCGCCGACAATGAACGCTCCCTTTACGACGCCAGGCACCACGGCAATGCATTTTGCATGGCGCGCGATTCCATCGGGAACAGCGTGGTCGGGCACAGACATAATCGAGTCGATCACGTTACGGGCGGCGTCCAGGCGGCCATCCAGCCTATCCCGATCGTCGCCGGCGGCACGCGCCAAAACACACCCACATCCGGCAATTAACAGCATCGCAAGAAACTTTTTCATGGAGAACCTCCTTGATTTCACGCCGCATCGGCGTCTTGATAAAGTTTTGCAAGCTTTCTGTCGTTACCCTTGCTTCGATGCAGGTTATGGAGCGGCGGCAATCTGAATGCGAAACAAAATGTGGAAGTTCTGGCGCGACAGGGAGATGCGGTATGGAGTTCGGCAATCCGGGAAGTTTACCGATCTATCGCTTCCGGCTGGGCGACAAACCAGGAGTTGGCCAATTCAGCGACTGTCAGATGTCAAAACGAGCGCCTCAGTTCTTGCGAAGGGGCGTTATCGCAAAGTGAGAATTACGTTCAGCTTCCTCCGCGTTAGCCCCGCGTCAGGAAAATCGGCAGGCCCAGCTTACGGTCGTAAATTGGCCGGCAGCGCTCTGTGTTGTACATGGTCGCGACTTCCACTTTCCGCGGCCCGAGTTTGGGGTCGGGGATTGGCACCATCGCGTAACAGCCACTGCTGATCGCCGTCATCAGGCCTGCCTTTCCCTCTCTTACGGCGTCCATGGCCATTCCGGCGAAGGTGATGGCCACCATGCGGTCGATGAAATCCGGACTGCCGGAACGCAAATCGTATGTCAGGTCACTCACCACGGTTTCTTCGCCGGTGGCAGCCTTGATCTCGTCGCTCAGGTGTTCCGCTACGCTCATCTTCTTGCGGTGGCCAAAGGCATCGGCTGGACCATATTCCTTTACCGTGTAGCCTTCCCATTCTGCGCCCTCGGAAAGAATCACCAGCGAGTAGTTGCTGGGATTGTTGTGCTTGTCGTCGACCAGGATTTCGATCAAATGCTTTAAATTCACCTTGTACTCGGGGATGCAGCAGCGCAAGGATGTCACGTACGCGGTGAAGAGAGCGGTGTAGCCGGCGTCGCGTCCGAATACGCGGAAAATGCCGATCCGCTCGTGCGAACCGACGGTCGTCCGCTGCCGTTCGATGGCGTCCATGGCACGCGTAATGGCGGTTGAGAACCCAATGCAATACTCGGTATTGCGAACGTCATTATCCATGGTCTTCGGCACTGCGATCACCTTCACGCCTTGCCGGTCAAGTTCGGCGGCATAGCTAAGGGTGTCATCGCCTCCGATCGCTACTACGTAATCAAGCCCCAACATCTCGATGTTCTTCAGCACCGCAGGCGTCACGTCGAATAGCGCGCTGGTAACGCCATCCTTGGTCGATTGCTTGCTTGAAAACTGTTGCCCATTGAGCGCCGGCGGTAGCTTTTGCATCTTGGTGGGATTGGTGCGCGAACTATGCAGATAGGTGCCGCCCGTGCGATCGATGGTGCGTGTGTTCTTGCGGTTGAGCGGTTGGATATACCGCGACCGGCTGGCCTGATCTCTCAGATCGACGTGCGTCAATCCTTCCCAGCCGCGTCGTATACCAACGACCTCGTACCCGAGTTCAGTTCCCCGGTAGACGACCGACTTGATAACCGAATTCAGTCCCGGGACGTCGCCGCCGCCCGTTAGAATGCCAATTCGCTTTGCGGACATGGAAGCCACCCTTTCTTGCTCAAACCCCCAGCTTCAGCTCTGAGTACGAAGATTAGGCTGTTCTTGAGCTGTATCCCAAGCCCTAACCTTCCTCTACGGCCGAGTAGGCAAACAACTCTGAGAGATCTGGCGAAGGCTCCAGGAATAGGCGAAAGCCGGATGCGGCGCGTAGTCCGGACTCGTTGCTATTCGCCGTGGATTCGCGACCATTCCCACAACGCACGATCGAGGGTGCGCAAAGGTGTGGGACCGGGGAGCTGGCTCTGCGGCTTGACGATGTTGCTGTCGGCCAGCCGCTTGCAAAAGGCCAGATACTCCTCATAGAAATGCACGTCGTGCCGAGCGTATCCCACCGCTTCCAGAACATGGTAGTCCAACACCGTGTACCGCTCAGGGTAGATCGCAGCCAGAATCGCCGATGCGAGGCAGATATCTACGCCGTGTAGTTCGAGCAAAGCCTTTATGGCCGATCCAGTAGACGACTCGGGCGCGGCTGCGACGGCCAGGACGTGCCGGACCTGTTCGTCGCTGTTGCCGATCAAGTATTGCACCGCGCGCTCCGACTTCCAGCGCACGATCGCTTCCAAATTGGCCAGCGAATAGTCCCCATTGCGAATCGCTTCCCCGGCTTCGAACGCTGCCTTTTCAAGCTCATGCTCTTTCTCGCCGGACTTCTGCCAATACTGCTCTGCTAGCTGCTGGAGCTCTGACTCCGCGGGCTGAAGCTGAAAATAGGCAACCATTTCGTCTTCCTTTCTTTCTTTCCTAAAAACGCGACAACAATAGGCCCGGCGCGAAGTCATTGTCAACAACACCGAGGGGGCCCTCGGTGGGGGCGTGCCGGCCTGGTTGACTTGGGGTCATAGGCGAACCAGAGCTCGCAGGCCGCGGTCTTACCGTTCGCCGTGCCCAAATTGATCTGCCGCGGCAATCCTTTAGTCTGCTCAGGTGTTGGCTTCCTGGGTCGTTCCATTCAAGACTCCATTCATTCCAGTTCCGCTTGCATCACCTTGTACAAGAAGTGACGAGTACTCCATGATGACGCGGTTGAACCCAGCCAAACTCGCGCTCTGGGCGTATCACCGGTAAGCCGGGGACTGCTGGTTGATCAATATCCGCCACGCCGCCGGCACCGGAATAGCAGTTGTGGAACCGCTGTGCCGATGAATGCGGTAGGCTGGGCTGTAAACTAGCCGGGGAGGATCCGGCGCAGGCTGCCATGCGACCGTTCCCATGGATCCTCCGGCTCGACGATTTTGGCAGAGAGACGAATCCCCCAACACAGAGTTCTCACATTCGCGGGCCAAAGCCGCGGAATGGAAAGGAAATGGACATGAAAAAGGTCATTGTTTCGATTTGCCTCAGTCTTCTGCTTCCCACGGCGGCTTTGGCCGCGTCCACGCGGGAAGATTTGCAGGCGCGCATCGATGCCGCCAAGGTGGTTCTGGACCAGATCATGAACGCAGGCGACCGGACCGTGCCGAACAACATTTTGAAGTCGGCCACATGCGTGGCCGTGGTCCCAAGCATGATGAAAGGCGCGTTTTTCGTTGGCGCTCAGTATGGCCAGGGCGTGGTTACGTGCCGCACCGGACACGGCTGGAGCGGGCCGGTGTTCATCCGCATGGCCGGCGGGTCAATCGGCTTCCAATGGGGCGGCCAGGCGACGGACCTGATTCTGATTGCCGTGAATGACCGCGGCATGCAGGACCTGCTGAAGGATAAATTCAAGATTGGCGGCGATGCATCCGCAGCAGCGGGCCCGGTGGGGCGGTCGGGAACGGCTTCAACGGATTGGAAGATGAGTGCGGAGCTGTTGAGTTACTCGCGGACCAAGGGCATTTTTGCCGGGATCGACCTGGACGGCACCAGCGTGAGCCAAAACAATGACGACACGACGCTGTATTACGGCGCGCCGCACCATTTTGACGCGATCCTGAGAGGCGACGTGGGCGTGCCGCCGGGCGCGGTACCGTTCGTGCGCGACGTGGCGCAGGACTTCGTGCGAGCGAAGGCGCAATAGCAAGCAATTCAGCGAGGCGGATGAGCAGCGGCCCGGCCTAAAGGCCGGAAGTTTGCGCCTGCACTTTTTCGGGGGCCTCAAGGCCCCCGCTCCCTCCTTTTGTTTCCGCAGGGGCGGCACAGCCATTCGGAGAGCGTTGAGCGTCTACACTGATCCTGACTCATGCGGGAAAAGATCGAGTATGGGATTGTTGTAGCCGTTGCGCGCTGCCTCGGTGCGATGCCGCGGGGCGTGGCGCGCGTTTTCTCCAACTGCATTGCGTTTGCGGTTTACTGGTGCTTTGGGCGCTTGCGGCGCGTGGGCACGCGCAACCTCGAGCTGGCGCTCCCGGCACTCTCATCCAAAACCAGGAAGAAAATTCTGCGCGGGGTTTATGTCCACCTGGGGTGGCAACTGGTGGAGTTCTGCCGCATGACGCGGTATACGCCGGAGAACACACGCGACTGGATCCGCACCGAGGGGCTGGAACATTATCTGGAAGCGAAAGAACGCGGCAAAGGCGTGCTGGTGCTAACGGGGCACCTGGGGGCGTGGGAGCTGTCGAGCTTTTACCACTCCCTTATGGGTTACCCGATGGGCATGCTGATCCGCAGGCTCGATAACCGCCGACTCGATGAGTATGTGAACGGCATCCGCTGCATGCATGGGAATTTTGTTCTGTCCAAGGACGATTTCGGGCGCGGGCTGCTGACGGCGATGCACGCGGGCGGGACCGTGGGAATGCTGATCGACACCAATATGACGCCGCCGCGGGGCGAGTTTGTAAAATTTTTCGGGATCGACGCTTGCACGGGAACGGGGCTGGCGCACGTGGCGCGGAAGACGGGGGCGGCGGTGCTACCGGGGTTCATGGTATGGGAGCGGGAGGAGCAGAAATACGTACTGCGCTTCGGGCCGGAGGTTGAGATTCCGCGGACCGACGATGCGGCTGCGGACATCCTGGAGGGGACGCGCCGGGCGACGGCGGTGCTGGAAGAGTGGATTCGGCGCTATCCTGACCAGTGGCTGTGGATTCACCGGAGATGGAAGACGCGGCCGGCGGGGGAGCCGGGGCTGTACTGAAGCAGGGACTAAGGGACTCGAGACTAAGGACCAACGATGACGGTTGCGGAATTGATTGAACAACTCGGCGGGAAGCTGGCGCGGGGGAGCGCGGAGCTCGAACTCACGGGAGTGAATTCGCCGGCGATCGCGCGAGCGAGCGAGTTGGTGTTTGCCGAGGACGAAGCTTCGGCGGCCGGGGCTCTGAAGAGTTCCGCGGGCGCGGCGGTTCTGAAGCCGGGAATGAGTGCGGGATACGCGGAAAGTCCGTCGATCGCGGTGATTGAGGTAGACCAGCCGAAGCTGTGGTTTGCGCGAGCTGCGAAGATGCTCAAGCCCAGGATCGAGTGCGGGTGGATTCACGAGACGGCGGTGATTGGCGAAGGGGCGATGCTCGGGAGTGGAGTGACCGTGGGCGCGCATGCTGTGATCGGTAAGAACGTGGTGGTCGGCGACGAAACCCGCATCGAGGCAGGCGCGGTGATCGGCGAGGGCGTGAAGATCGGAGCGCACTGCCGAGTTTATCCACGCGCGGTGGTGTATCCCGGAACAACGATCGGAGATCGGGTCGTGATTCACGCCGGTGTGGTGCTGGGTGCGGACGGTTTCGGCTACGTGCGTGACTCAGCCACGGGCAAATACGAGCAGTTTCCGCAGCAGGGCACACTGGTGATTGAGGACGACGTGGAGATCGGCGCGAATTCGACCGTTGATCGCGGTGCGCTGGGGGAGACGCGGGTGCGGCGTGGAGCGAAGTTCGACAACCTCGTGCACGTGGCGCACAACTGCGACATCGGCGAGGACGCGATTCTGGTTGCCCTCACCGGGATCAGCGGGTCGAGCACAATTGGAAAAGGCGCGGTGCTCGCTGGGCAGGTGGGCATCGGTGACCATGTTCATGTGGGACCGGGCGTAATTCTTGGCGGGCAGGCGGGGGTGTTCAGCGGCGCGACGGTTACGAACGAAGGCCTGAAGCCGGGAACCGTGCATTGGGGCACGCCGGCGCGGCCGCTCAGAGAGGTGCTGAGGGAGCAGGCGACGCTGGCGAGGATGGTGCGAAAGACAGGGACCAAGGCACCAGGAGACCGAGGGACCGGGCAGTAGTGCAATGGCGATAATCGTTGTTGGCGGGGGCGGGCGCGGCGCGGGGAAGACGGCGCTGGTGTGTGGGCTGATGCGCGCATTGCCGGAGATTCCGTGGACCGCGGTCAAGATCACGACACACGAACACGGGAAGGCGGCGCCGATCTGGGAAGAGACGACGCCGGGAAATACGACTGATACGGCACGCTACCTTGCTGCCGGTGCGAGGCGCGCATTGCTGGTGGCCGCGACCGAGAGTGCACTTGGCTCGATTGTCCAACAACTCCTAGATGAGCATCCGCGACCTGCCGGCGTCATTTTCGAATCGAACAGCGTGCTTGGACATGTGCGGCCCGAGGTTTGCCTTTGCGCATCATCGAGCCCTTGGACCGAGCTGAAGGCTTCGAGCGATCTCTTGCTGGAGCATGCAGATGCGATGGTAGAGTTGGCCGGGCACGACCACATCGTTGAGGCTGAGAAGATCACGTTTCGGCTGGCGGCCATGGAGCGCGTTTCGCCGGTGATGTTGGTCTGGGTCCGGGAGCGGCTGGGGGCGCGCCCGTGAATTGGCACGAATGCCCCCGGCTTCGCCGAGCGATGCCGGCCCACGGATCATGGTTCGAACGCGGGCCCGTAAGGCGCAGCGAATCTTCGCTCCCAAGCGCCATTTTCCCTGAGCATCCCATTCCAGTAGAACTGAGTCACCGGCAGCTTGAAGACCCAGCCGGTGAGCCTTAATGCCAACGGTGAAAAGTGTTCGGTTCCCGCAACGGCTTTCAATTCCGATGCGCTGAAGCGGCCGTCGCGAGCCAACTGTTCGCCAAGCGTGCGCAGCCTCGCCCACAATTTCCTGTTCGCCTGCTCGGGCATCGCCTGCAAAGCCTCGCCGCCGCCGCGTACGATGGTGCCTGCATAAGGCGAACGGAAGCGCGGAGCCAGCTTTTCGAGATACCGCTCCAGCGGGCGCGAGTGAGCTGCTTCAGGAAAGCCGGATTGCACGAGGAATGCGAGCGTGGGATTTTTTTCTCCCGCCATGGCCGCTTCGACGCGGGGCGCCAGCGCCTCGATGTACGTCTTGACGAGCGCAGGCATGGCGTCGGTGTAGAGCGGCAGGCCCAGCAAGACGGTGCTGGCGCCGGCGAAGGCCTCGATCGCTCGCTGAAACTGCACGGGACGCGCGAGGTGGAGCACTTCGGGCGGCTCGCCTCCGCCGCGCTGCCAGCCCTCGGCGACACGTGCCAACATCTTCATCGAGTTGGAGCGCCCGCCACGCGGCGAGCCATTAAGCAGCAAGAGCGATTTCATCGGCCATCTCCTCGGCGGAACGGTCAGTCACCGCGGCGAATGCCAGAGTGGACTTTAGGTTCCGCGCCATTCGCCGCCACATCGCAGTGGTGATCTCAATGTCTTCGGCATCGGTGTCCGGGCCAGCGGCCATTAGAAGCCCGAATTTCGGATAACGGGCGTAGCGGGCCCGATGATGCACCTCGCCGTCTTGGACATCGAAGTAGGGGTGGATCAGCGGGATCATCTGGTCAGCAGCGCGCTTGAGCAGCGCGGTGGTGAAGCCCATCGTGATGGGCGCGGCCAGCAGGACGAGGTCCGAGTTCAGAACCACGCGGCATACGATAGCGCTGTCGTCGCGCCTGCAGCACTCGCCTGGAGTGCGAGTCCAGCAGTTAAAGCAGCCGGTGCACCCTTTCAATTCGAGGGCGCGCAGGTCGAGCTTTTCGACGTCATGGCCCAGGGCTCTTAGCCGGCCGGCAACCAGAGTCTGATAGGCGTCGAAGGCTGACTCGGGGTCGAGCTGTCCATTCAGGATCGCGATGCGCATTGGATGCTCCCTTACTCTGTGTATTCGTGTTCTACGATGTAGAAATGCTTGAATGATCTGATTCTACGGCGTAGAATTATTTTGTCAAGGGTTGTGTGCGATTTTTTTGAGATCTCCCGCGGGCGACAGGTATCTTGTTTGCCTCTCTGCGCTTAAAGGGGATTGGCCTAATGATGCCGATGTCAACGAACCCAGAAAGAGTCCGAAACAGATGAAAAGTGGTCCCAGAACCGCAGGAAAGAGCGCCGGGAGGAGACAAACTTTGCGTCCCGCTGCGCGAAAGCTCCGCCCGAGCGCCGGAATTCCGCTGGAGCGCGAGCGGATTGTTGCCGCCGCACTGGCGGTCGTCGACCGCGAAGGCCTGAAGGCACTTTCGATGCGGAGGCTAGGAGCGGAACTCGGCGTAGATCCCATGGCCGTCTACTATCACCTGCCCAACAAGCAGGCGCTGCTGGACGCAATCGTCGAGGCGGTAATGGCGTCGATTGATTTGTCAATGGACGACCCGGCGAAGCCGGCCGAGGAGCGCATTCTCGGCGCGGCGCGAGCATACTGCGATGCTCTGTTGGCACATGTCAACGCATTGCCCATCCTCCTCGAACATGGCCCGGTCACGCCCGCCGCCATGCGCCCGGTCGAGTTGCTCGTCGGCATCCTGCGCGATGCGGGCCTGTCGCCGGCCGAGGCTCTAGCCGGGATGAACGTGATTGCCGCTGCGGTGCGCGGCGCCGTCGGAATGGGTGGGATTGAGGAGCCGAACAACGAGGAATTCGATAACCTTTGGCGCGCACTGCCTGCCGCCCAGTTTCCCCGCCTGGCCGAAGCACTGGCCATTTCAGAGGGGTCGTTTGAGGAATTCTTCGAATTCGGCATTCGTGCACTTGCCCGCGGCCTGCTTACCGGCATGACGCACCGTGACCATCCAGCTTGACTTCCGGCGGACATGCTTGTAACGTGGGCGAACATTCCCTGGATCTGCGGTTGTGTTTCAAACGAAGACAGCCGGAGTGTGCGAATTTTGGACAGTGTATCGATTTCGGACAGCCACGCACGTGTGGACAGCGGTGAGGCCGCATTGACGGAGCGGCTTGGTGGCGCAGAACCGGGGCGCGGCCAGCAGAACGACAAAGGTCTGGCGGAAGATCGGCTGGCGTGGCTGGCGCTGACGCTGACGCCCGGACTGGGCCCGCGGCGAATTCTGGACGCGGTGAAGCAACTGCAGTCGGCAGCCCAGATTTTTACGATGACGCTGACAGCGCTTGAAGGGCTGAGGTTTCCCGCCGAGGCAGCGCAGTTTCTTTTTGACGGCAAGGGGCGGAAAGCGGCCGAAGAGGAATGGTCGCGCGTGGCTGCGCAGGGCGCGGTGATTATCGATTATGCAAGTCCGGGGTATCCGGAGCGACTGCGTGAGATCTACGATCCGCCGACGGCGCTTTGGGTGCGCGGTGACGTGAAGCTGCTGAGCAGGCCGGCGATTGCGGTGGTGGGAACGCGGCACCCGACGCCGTACGGGACGGGCATTGCCGAATTGCTGTCGCGGGACCTGGCGGCGCGGCGGCTGGTGATTGTGAGCGGGATGGCGCGGGGCATCGACTCGTGCGCGCACAAGGGAGCGCTGGCAGCGCGCATGCCGACGGTGGCTGTGTGGGGCACGGGAATCGACGTGGTCTACCCCAAGGAGAACAAGAAACTGGCAGAGGAGATTCTGGCGACAAGCGGGGCCATTGTGAGCGAGATGCCGATGGGAACCTTTCCCGCACCGCAGAACTTTCCCAGGCGGAATCGAATTCTAAGCGGGCTGAGCGTTGCGGTTCTGGTGGTGGAGGCGGGAGAGAACTCGGGGACGCGGGTGACGGCGAGGTGCGCCGCCGAGCAGAATCGGGATTTGTATGCCGTTCCGGGCAATGTGACCAATAAAGGCTCATGGACCCCTAACACATTGATAAAACAGGGGGCTAAGCTGGTGGCGACCTGGGAAGATGTGTGGGAGGACCTGCCCTCGCAGGTGCGGCTGGAGCTGGAGGCGCTGGCCCCCGGTGAATCGAAAGCCGAGGCCCAGGCATCTCTATTGGCTGACCCAGTGCTACGGCCCCAGGAGGCCATGGTGCTGGAGGTCCTGCGCTCCGACGAGAGCCTGCAGGTCGACGAGATCCTGGATCTGCTCGAGACTCAACTCACTTCCTCTGAGGTATTTACAGCGCTTTTCGAGCTGGAGATGGCGGGCCGGATACGGCAACTGCCGGGGAAGAACTATGTCAGAACCATGTGAGGAGCAAAGGCCAGGGGACTAGGGACTGCGGGACTGAAAGAGCGGGGGAGCAGCGAAGCAAGGTGGTGCTGGGAGGTTTTTGCTGCCGATTGCCGGAATGGGGAAGTTACTTTTCGGATGCGCTCCACAATATTGATGCAAAGAGATGGATTTGGCGCGGTTTGCAGGCCGTGGAGGCCGGTTGCTGCACGCGGAAATGGGACGTTTGGACAAGAAAAATCATGGGTGCCGGTGGAAATAAGGGGGCATTCCGTGCTACGGTGCAAGCCTTGCGGCCATTTTCTTGCCGGAGCCGGCCCGGAGACGCATGGGCCGCGCGATGGCGGGCGCGATCAAGTTTTGGAAGCGGTCACGGAACAGGGTACGTTGAACAGGCCCTGGAACCGATTGGCTATGAGAGAGTCAAACAAGAGAATCGAACGAGGCTACGGGTAAGGAACGGGCCGGGAACAGGCAAGCGAGCAGCATAGAGAGGGAACCGGGTTAAGGGATGGCAACAACAAAATCATTGGTGATCGTGGAGTCGCCGGCCAAGGCGAAGACGATCGAAAAATATCTGGGCAAGGGGTTCGATGTGCGGGCCTCAGTAGGCCACATTATGGACCTGCCCAAGAACGAGCTTGGCGTGGAGCTGAAGAAGCGCACCTTCGAGCCGGAGCTGATCGTGTCTCCGGGCAAAGAGAAGGTGGTGGATCAATTAAAGAAGGCGGGCGCCAAGGCTGACGAGATTTATCTCGCGCCTGACCCCGACCGCGAAGGCGAGGCGATTGCGTACCACCTGGCGATCCAGTTGGGGACCAACGCAAAAGAGAGAAAGAAGATTCATCGCGTCACCTTCAATGAGATTACGAAAAAGGCGGTGCAGGAAGCGTTCAAGCATGCGCGCGACATTGATCAGAACTTAGTGGCCGCGCAGCAGACGCGGCGCGTGCTCGATCGCCTGGTGGGGTACCAGATTTCCCCGTTGCTGTGGGATAAGGTGCGGCGCGGATTGTCGGCGGGGCGCGTGCAGACGGTGGCGCTGCGACTGATTGTGGAGCGCGAGCGCGAGATTCGCGCGTTTCAGCCGTTGGAGTACTGGACGCTGGAGGCGCAGCTTCATCCCGAGAAACAGGCCGACCAGAAATTCAAGGCGAAGTTTATCGGCGTCGGCGGCGAGCCGGCGCGAGTAGCGAACGGCACGGACAAGGACGGGAAAGAACAGTTCATTTCCAGCGCGCTCCCCGACAAGAAGCAAATGGACGAGGTGCTGGCGGCGCTCGAAAAAGCGGATTGGTCGATCACCGGCGTGCAGGCGCGCGAACAGCAGCGCAGGCCGCTGGCGCCTTTCATCACCAGCCAACTGCAACGCGACGCCGCGAACAAACTCGGCTTCAACGTGCGGCGCACGATGGGCGTTGCGCAGCGGCTTTATGAAGGCGTCGATCTCGGCAGCGAGGGAACGACGGGACTGATCACCTATATGCGTACCGATTCGCCGCGTGTTTCGCCCGAGGCTGTTACCGGCGCGCGCGAGTGGATTGGGAAGGAGCTGGGCACGAAGTATCTGCCGGAGACTCCCAACACATACAAAGGCAAGAAAGACGCGCAGGACGCGCACGAGGCCATCCGGCCGACGGATGCGGCGCGGACGCCGGAGTCGATTCAGCGTTACCTGAGCGACGAGCAGTTCAAGCTCTACACGCTGATCTGGCGGAGATTTGTGGCTTCGCAGATGGTTCCCGCGGTTTACGACGTGACGACAGCGAACATCGCTGCAATCTCAGCCAAAACCAGAAAAACATACGATTTCCGCGTGAGCGGGTCGGTGATGCGCTTCGACGGATTCCTGAAGGTCTACGAAGTGTCGGAAGACAAGAAGGACGAAGACGACGAGAGCGCGAACCGGCTGCCGAACCTGGATGGGGTGAAGGAGCTGGGGCTCGACGAGCTGCTGCCGGAGGATCACTTTACGCAGCCGCCGCCTCGCTACAACGAATCCTCGCTCGTGAAGGAGCTGGAAGAGCGCGGCATCGGCAGGCCGTCGACCTACGCGTCGATTATCAATACCATTCAGGACCGCGAGTATGTGGTGAAGCATGGCGGATCGCGCGGACGATTTTATCCGACCGAGATCGGCGTGGTGGTGTGCGAACTGCTGGTGGAAAATTTTCCGTACATCTTTGACACGGCGTACACGGCGAAGCTGGAAACCGAGCTGGACGACATTGAAGAAGGCACGGAGAAGTGGACCGATCTGCTGAACGGCTTCTACGACCATTTTGAAGATGAATTGAAGGACGCCGGCAAGAAAATGCGGAACATCAAGCGCATGGAGGAAGTGACCGGCGAGAAATGCGAAGTGTGCGGATTCCCGCTGGTTTTGAAGTGGGGCAAATTCGGCACTTTCTTTGCGTGTTCGGCGTACAACAAGAAGGATCCGGCGAGCTGTACGTTCACCAAGGAGAACATCGCCTCGAAGCCTGATCTGAACACGCCGGAAGCGCAGGAGGCGGGCGATACCGAGGAGTACTGCGAGAACTGCGGCAAGGTGATGGTGATGCGGCGCGGGATCTTCGGGCCGTTCATGGCCTGCCCGGATTACAACGCCGATCCGCCGTGCAAGACCTTCAGGAAACTGAGCTCGAAGCAGCAACAGAAGCCGCCCGAGCCGACCGGCGAGCCTTGCCCGGTTTGCGGCAAGCCGCTGGTGCTGCGGCAGGGCGCGTATGGCGAGTTTGTTTCGTGCTCCGGCTACCCCAAGTGCAAGTACGTGAAGCAGAATCTGATTGAGGGGATGAAGTGCCCGAAGTGCGGCGAAGGCGATTTGGCCGAGCGGCGCGCGCGGAGAGGCAACGTCTTCTGGGGCTGCACGAATTATCCGAAGTGCGACTTCACGTCGAATTTGAAGCCGGTGGCGAAGAAGTGTCCCAAGTGCGGAAGTCCGTACTTGCTGGAGAAGACGCTGAAATCGGGAGTGTTTCTGGTATGCCCGAATTTGAAGAAATCATCCGAGGAAGAGGCCGCGGCGAAGAAGCGCGGTAAGAAGGCTCCCGCGGCTGAACAGGGAGCTAAGGTGGTGTGCACCTACTCGAAGCGCATCGGCGACGCTCCAACGCCGCCCACGGCAGAGACCCACGGCCCCGTCGTCGAAAAGAAGGAAGAGAACGAAGCGCTGCAGCCGGCGTGAAAGAAACAGGGGCTAGGGACGTAGGGACCAGGGACTAAAGATGAGGAGAACAGGGGCGCGCCGAGAGGGCGCGCCTTTCTCATTCAAGCGGACACCACGGCATGAGACCGGTCGAATCCTGTACCATTGGCAGCGGAGACGCTCAATGGAACGAATGCTGGCCACACCGGCCGATGCCGAAATTATTCTAAGACTCTATGAACTGCGCACCGAGGCGGTAATGCGCCAGGCGCGCGCCTGGGTTGGCGGCGAGTTCTGGCCGCAGACGGTAGACGAATTCTATGCTGTCTACGAAAACCCGCGCGATCCGCACAATCCGTGGCTGCGCCAGGTGCTGACGTATTGGGAGATGGCGGCGGCGATGGTTCTGCACGGCGCGGTTTCGGCGGAACTATTTGTGGACTGCAACGGCGAGGGTTTTTTCCTGCTGGCAAAGTTCGCGCCTATCCTGGAGGCGATTCGTGAAAAGAACCCGACATTCCTGAATAAGACCACCGATTTGATCAGTCGTTTCTCCGCGGCAGCGCAGCGCTATGAGGTGACCTTGAAGCGCGTGGAAGCGACTCGCGCCGCGCGGGCAGGGAAGTGAGAAGCAGCGGGGTTAGCGGAGTTAAGCTAGATCATGATGGAGTGTGGAGAAGCGGGAGCGATCCCGGGAGGTTTGAAATGAAGCACAGCTTTTTGATGTTGGCAGCCGTTGTTACCATGACCGCCGCGACGGCGATGGCCGCCGGTTCAACCACGAGCACAGGATGGATTTCAGATTCAATGTGCGGCGCCAAACACGCGGGCACAGGCGCCGATTGCGTGAAGAAGTGCATCGAAGGCGGGATGAAGCCGGTGTTCGTCGACACGAGCAAGCAGGTCTGGAGCATCGACAATCCGGATGCGGTGAAGGCTTTTTATGGTGACCACGTTACGGTGACGGGGACTGAAGATGCGGCGAACAAGAGCATGCACGTCGAGTCGATCGTTGCAGCCAAGTGATGTTCTTGGCAGATGAATCTGGTTGGTACTCGCCATGCCGCCCCAAACTCTGATACTGTCATATGGATTCTTCCCGTCAGGCAGTTCCTTGCGCTGCGTGCAGGGCGGGGAAGGCTTTGACTGAAAGCGACCGGATAACCATGGCGCGAGCAACCTGGAACGGCAGAGTCATTGCAGAGAGCGAGCGGACCGAGGAACTGGACGGAGATGTCTATTTTCCTGAGTCCAGCCTCAAGCGGGAATATTTTCGGTCCAGCTCCACCACATCAACCCATCCGCTGAAGGGCCAGGCGCGATTCCTGACCGTCGTGATCGACGGGCAGGATAATCAGGACGCCGCCTTCTACTATCCCGATCCCAAGCCGGCGGCGCGCAAGGTCAAGGGCTTTGTGGCGTTCTGGCGCGGCGTCGAAGTGGAAAAGTAGCTACTTGCTAAGAGCTAAATCCTAATACGCCTGGAGTTGATCGAGCGGCAGGCGCACGCGGAAGCAAGTCGATCCTGGCTCGGACTTCACGCTGAGATGGCCGCTATGCTTGCGCACGATGCGCATCGCGTTGTCGAGGCCAAGGCCCAGCCCTTTGCCGGGCGCCTTGGTGGTGAAGAAGGGCTCGAAGATGCGCTCCTGTAATTCGGGAGGGATGCCGGGGCCGGTATCCCAAATCTCCACCAGCAGCATGTCCGCCTCAAGCCTGCAGGCCACGCGAAGGCGGCCGCTATTTCCGAGCGCGTCGAGTGCGTTTTCGATAAGCGCCGTCCACACCTGGTTTAGTTCGCCACCGTAGGCGCTGATACGCGGCAAGTCCGGTTGATAGTCGCGCTCGATCTCAATGTGGGTCATTCGCGAGGCCAGCATTTGCAATGTGGCATCAAGGCCGGCCGGTACGTCGACCTCGAGAATCGGGGCGCGGTCCATGTTGGAGTAGTCTTTGACGGCGCCGATGAGGTCGAAGATGCGCGCGGTGGAGTTGACGATGGTCTCGGCTGCGCGCGCGGAGCGCAGATAGCGGGCGAAGTATTGCAGGACGACGCAACACTCGCTGGGGTTGAGGAATGCGTGCAGCTCATCGAGATCGGCAGTCGTCGCGGACTGCTCGGCCATTTGCGCCGCCACTTCCCATGCGTCGCCGCAGCCGACGCCGTTAAGCCAGGCGCGAAGCGATTCCTCGCGGCCAATGAAGCCGAGTGCGTTGGTTTCGGCGGGCGGGTCGAGTGATTCTCCGGAACGCCAGAAGATTTTCTCTTCCCATGCCACGACTTTTTCCATCTGTTCTTCGGTGAGCCGCAGCGTGATGAGCTTGATCCGGTTGCTGCGGTTGGCGCGCAATGCGGTGAGTAGGGTTGCAGCGGCGCGCTGCGCGGCGGATGCGGGATTATTGAGCTCGTGCGACAGATTGCCGGCCAATTGGCCAAGAGCAGCGAGCTTCTCCGCCTGCTGCTCAATGCGCGTGACTTCGCGAACGCGGTCGAGCAGGGTGGAGACCACGCGCTGCGCCATGGAGGGAATGGCCTGGAGCATCTCAGGAAAAACAGAACGATGAATCAGCAGCGTCCAGACGGGCGAGACGGCAAATCCCTGGCCGCCGTAGCCTTTCATGCGCGAGAAAGGCAGCAGGCCGGTCATCTGGCCGGTGCGGCCAATAAACAGCGTCATCGGCCCGCCGCGCTGCCGGCGAACATGAATCTCGCCTTTGAGGATGAGGACCATGTGCTCGGCAGGAGCACCTTCCTCGAAAAGAATGTCGCCGGGATTGGCGATGTATTCCTGGCCGTGACGCGCGAGCCACAGTCGGTCTTCGAAAGGAAGGCCGTGTAGCGGGCCGATGTTATCGATGGCCTCCGCGATTTCTTCGGGCGGCGTGGGAGTGGCGGGAGCGACGACGGTGGGGGAAAGCATCGGGGGACCTCCGAAGCAGGACCAGATACCCAAGGATAGCCGATCGGCACGATGGGAAGATGAACGCTAGCGCCGCTCGGGTGCGGCTGTTGGACGCTCGAATTCGGAGGGCCGATCGGGCGGTTGCGTTTCGGATCTGGGCGCAACGTTCCACGCGTCGGCGACGATGTAGAGGGGCCGGCCTTTGCTCTCTTCGAAGATCTTGCCGACATATTCGCCCAGAATGCCGACCGTGATGAGCAGGGCAGCGTTACTCATGCAGAGCACGATCATGAGCGAGGTCCATCCGGGGACGGTGCGGCCGTGTTGATAGGCGACGAGTGCCCTGACGGCTTCCTCAATCGCCAGCAGCGCCATGAGTCCGCCGGCGAAAAAGCTCATGCGCAGGGGCAGAGGCGAAAAGGAAACGGCGGCGTTCCACGCAAGGCGGATCATGCGGCTGAGCGGGTACTTTGTGGTCCCGGCTGCACGAGGCTGCCGCTCGTAGCGCACGCAGATTTGCGAATAGCCGACCCAGGCCACCATGCCGCGCAGAAAACGATGCAACTCGCGCATGGAGCTGAGGCTGGAGACGCAGCGGCGCGACATGAGGCGAAAGTCGCCCACATCGGCCGGCAGCGACTTGAGAAAAAAGGTCTGCATCAGGCGGTAGAAAAACCATGCGGTGGCGCGCTTGAAAAGGTTCTCGCCCATACGAACCGATCGCTGGCCGCAAACCACATCGTAGCCATTGCGATACTGCGCCACCATTTCGTGAATGACGTCGAGCGGGTCCTGCAGATCGGCATCGATGAGGACAACTGCGTCGCCGGCGGCGTAGTCGACACCGGCTGTCGCGGCTAACTGGTGGCCAAAGTTCCGGGAGAAGCTGAGCACCTTGATGCGACGGTCGCGCGCGCTCCAATCGACCAGAAACTCAATGGTGCGGTCGGTACTGCCGTCGTTGACCAGGACGACTTCGCACGGATAGGGCGCCGCGTCGATGAAGCATGTCACTTCGGCTGCGAGCAACGGCAGGCTCTCTGCCTCGTTGTGGCAGGGAACAACCAGCGACAGCAGAGCGGGGTCGGGCCGGGATTGCAGATAGCCGGAAGACATGGTCACGTGATGTGGGCTGGAGCCATCGACCTTGATGGTATCGCCTGCGACCGCGTCGTGGCCACGGCGCGCGATTACTCGGCTTCGGCGGCGAGCTCGGCCACGGCGACTGCCGGTTGACGTGCTTCGGCACGCCTGAGAGCGAGAGCGCCGGCGACTCCGAGGACAACGACGGCAGGCTCGAGCGGTTGGCGGTAATCCATCATGGGGTGCGTGAGGTAGTAGGTGATGGGGAAGACGCCAATGAGCAGCAGATACGGGATGGCCGCGCTTCGATTTGTGAGCCACAGTCTGCGAATGCCGAGCAGCATGAACAGCGTGACTGTGGAGACATAGAAGACGGTCCCGGGCGTGGCGGGCTGATCATGCAACTCCTGGGCAGAAAAACTCCAGAAACCAGTCCAGTAATAGACGATGCGGCGCAGAGTCTTGATCACCAAGAAAGCGTAGTGAGGGTGATTTTTGAGATCGTCGAAGGACATTGCGCGCTTTTCAGCGAGATAGGGAATCTCGCCCATCGTCAAATACTTCTTCATCTCAACGGGGCTGCTCGCGGGATACGGCCGGCCGTCGCATGTGGGCGGCGAGGTGCGGTCGTTGGGCGCGTTACCAAAGTCGTCGGCGTAAAGTTCAAGCCAAATGTTGTCGCGGATGGGCACGATGACGCCAAGCGCATGGTAGTTGCGGAGGGTCCACGGTGTGAGCACGGCGAAGAATGTGAGCATGGTCAGCGCGCCATTCAGCACCCAGGGCTTGCCTGCCTTGTGCGCCTGCCAAAGAGCAAAGCCGAGCAGGAAAGGCAGCGTAGACATAATGGAGGCGTTGGAGTGCGCGGTGATTCCATAGAGCGCGCCAAATCCGATCCAGGTCCACGGTGCAGCGGACAGGTGAATCCGCTGCGCAATGCAGAAACACGTAGTGAACAGCAGGCTGGTGAGCGCGTATTCCCAAACCCGGCCGGCGGAGAAATAGATTGCGAAAGGATAAAGCGCCCAAGCCCAGGCGGAGATTTTGGCGGCGCGAAGGCCGAGGGCGTATTTGGCGCTGAAGTAAACGGGAATGCAGGTGAGCGCGGAGAGAACGCTATTGATGGTGAGAATGACGAAAGCCGAGGTGAGGGAATAGACGCCAAAGAGCCGGAAGACGAGAGAGAGCAATCCCGGATAGAGCGGGGACATAATGGCGGTGGGCCCGCTCCACGGCCAATAGGGCGAGGAGAAGCCATGGCCGGTGGCGAGGGCGCGCGCGATCCATCCCATCTCCCAGCCGAATGCTTCGTAGTGCTTGTCCGCGTCGGGCAAGTCGCGATAGGTGAAGAAGACCACTACGAGGCGGATGGCCAGCGCGACCGCCATCGCGGGAAGGATCTGGCGGAGCCAGCCGGCCGGTTCCTGCTGCGCGGCAGGACTGTCTTGCGGGCCTCGGGGAATCGGGTTGTCCATCATGAAATCGGGTCGTTTAATTGTTTCATAAGCAGACCGTCGCTGGTTTTCGCCAAGGGCGCCTGATAGAGAGACGTATTTCTAGGGGTACTGGACTACGGGCGGACTGCGCAATTGCCCAGGGGTAGTAGACTGAGCCTTGGTTTTTTGATCGGAAGCCCGCCGCATGCAGATTACGTTTGCCGCCTCGGAAGCCACGCCCTTTGCCAAGACCGGCGGGCTGGCCGATGTTGTCGGCGCGCTGCCTCGCGAGCTGGTCAAGCGGGGGCATAAAGTCACGGTCTTCCTGCCGTTCTACGCTCGAGTGCGGCGGCTCATTGAAGGCGAGCCGAAGTACGCGATTCGTTCTCTCACCATTCCATTCCGCTATTACAACCGGTTCGTTGGAGTGGTGGACGCAGGCCTACGCGACGGGGTGCAGCACTACTTTATCGATTGTCCGGAACTATTTGATCGGAAAGAGCTTTATGGACCGAGCGGAGCCGAATACGCCGACAACGCGGAACGATTCGGGTTGTTCTGCCGCGCGGTGATCGAAGCTTCAAAACGGCTTGGCGTGCCCGACGCCTTTCACGTCCACGATTGGCAATCGGCGCTGATTCCTATTTACCTGCGCACGTTGTACCGGCAGGATCCCGATCTGCTCGGCGCGGCGACCGTGCTCACGATCCACAACGCCGCGTACCAGGGCGCTTTTCCTCCAAAGACCACGGAGGAATTGCTGTTTCCATGGGACGTCTTCACCATGGACAAGCTGGAGCAGTACGACCACTTCAACTTCCTCAAAGGCGGAGTGGTGTTCAGCGACATGCTGACGACGGTGAGCAAGAAGTATGCGGAGGAGATTCAGACAGCGGAGTTTGGCGAGCAGCTCGATGGCATTCTGCTCAAGCGCGCTGCCGACCTACGCGGCATTTTGAACGGCGTGGATTATTCGCTCTGGGACCCGGCCAAAGACGGTCATCTTGCCGCGCACTACACGCCAGAGAATCTGGACGGCAAGCGCGCATGCCGCGCCGATCTGCTGCATGCCTTCGGGCTGGAGAACGTGGAGGAAACGGCGCCGGTGATCGGCATCATTTCGCGCTTTGCCAGGCAGAAAGGCTTTGACATACTCGCCGAGATCACCGAGGAGATTGCCGAGCGCGACGTAGCAGTGGTGGCCCTGGGAACGCACGATCCTTACTACGAGAATCTGTTTCGCGCGTGGGCCTTTCGGCATCCGGGCAACATTGCCATGCAGATTCGATACGACGAGGCACTGGCGCACAAGATTGAGGCCGGCTCCGACATGTTTTTGATGCCGTCGCGCTACGAGCCCTGCGGCCTGAACCAGATTTATTCGCTCAAGTACGGAACGGTGCCGATCGTGCGGGCGACCGGAGGTCTCGATGACACCATTGAGGAGTGGGACGCGGAGAAGGGAACGGGCACGGGATTCAAATTCGCGGGATTCGATCCCAAAGACCTGCTCGCGGAGATCGATCGGGCACTGGGTGCATTCCAAAACAGGAAAGCGTGGGAACGCCTGATGCGCAATGGTATGGCGCGCGATCACAGCTGGCGCGGTCCGGCGAAAGAGTACGAGCGGGTGTACGAAGAGGCCGTGCAGAAACGGCGACCGGGGACTGGCGAGTAAAGGACTGGGGACTGCGAACCCGGTGTGGGTCCTTTGTCACGGCTGGTGTGATACGCTGCGAGAGCTTGGATCGAATTTTGTTTTGGAGGTTGACGATGAATTCTCGGTTAATGGCAGCGTGTTGTTTGTTGGGTGTCGGCTCAATGATGGCCGTGGCGCAGGCGGGTAGCGCGCCGAGCGGGCCTGCCGCTGGAACAATTGTTACTCCGGCCAGCGCCTATGATTCGCAGTTGAGCATCATTGAATTCGAGATGATGGGCGCGGTGAAGGCCATGCCGGCCGACAAGTTCGACTTCGCTCCGAGCCAGGCGATTTTTGCGCCGGGGCAGAAAACCGAGTTCGCGACGGTGCGGACGTTTGCGCAGCAGGCGACCCACGTGGCGCAGGCCAACTACTTTTTCTACAGTACCGTCAGCGGACTGAAGCCTGATGTGGACGTTCAGGGGCTGCCGAATTTGACCAAGAAAGACGATGTAGTGGCCGCGCTGGCGGGATCGTTTGCGTTTGCGCACAAGGCCATCGCGACGCTGACGCCCGGCAACGCGTTCGAGGTGGTAAAAATGCCGATCCCGGGCGTGTGGACGCGCGGAACGCTCGCCGGGTTTGGCGTCTCGCATGCGTTTGATCACTACGGCCAGATGGTGGAGTATTTGCGGATGAACGGGATTGTGCCGCCGGCCAGTGCGCGATAAACGGCTTAGGCGCGGGCCTGGGACCGAATGTTCAGCACGTCTTCGATGATGTCCGCGGCGCGGTCGAGGCCGTCGACCTGCGCGATAGCAGCCTGTATTTTGCGGGCGTTGCGCCGATACGAGTCGTTCTCGAGGACTGCTCGCACGGCGGAGCGCAGGCGCTTCGCATTGACCCTGCGCGGAGTCACAACCACACCCGCTCCGTGCGCTTTGACGCGCGCCGCGACGCCCGGCTGGTCATTGCCCAGCGGAATGCACACCATAGGCACACCTTCAGACAGCGACTCGAGTACCGTATTGAGTCCGGCGTGCGTGATGACCAACGATGCGCGCTTGACGAGTTCCAATTGCGGAGCGTAGTTCACGACCAGCGGATCGCCAGGGAGGATTCCAAGCTGCTCGCGGTCGAGTCCGCCGCCGAGAGACATGACGAGTTGCACACCGAGAGGCGCGCAGGCGTCGGCAATCATGCGGAATTTCTCGCACGATTGGTTTTGCAACGTTCCCAGCGACGCGAAAATGAGCGGCCGGCCGTCGAGCCGGTCCCATGGAAAGTCTACAGGCGGCCGTAGCGCCGGGTCGACAAACGGACTGGTGTAGTAAAGGTTGGGAGGCAGAGGGTCGATCTCGAATTCCAGCGCGCGCGGCACCTGGGTGATCTGCGCGAGCTTCGAGAGTCCCTCGCCGGGATGCCTGCCAACACTGAGTCCCCACGCCACGCGATATTCGTTGACCGCAGTAAAGATGGGCTTGGCCACCCGCGTGAGCACGCGGATGGCAATCTCATTGCGCAAACGGGACCACCAGCGCTGGCTGCCCGACCAGCCGAAGTAAAACGGCGGATAGCGATTGTCGTTGACCAGGGGTGGAATGAGCGCGAGCGAAATGAAGGGCAGACCGAGACATTCCGCAATGTTGTTAGCCATATCCGTTTCGTCGATCAACAAAGCGTCAAGGTTGGCGTTGCGAACCGCTTCGAGCCCGTCGCGAAGCACCATGCGCGCAGTGTTGCACACTCGCTGCATGGTGAAGCGGAGGACCGCGACGCCGGTCATCTCGCCCAATTGCTGGTCCAGTTTTTGAAGGGTGCCCAGGGGATAGTCGCTCTGGCCGATCAGGCAGAAATCGATTCCCGCCGCTCTCACGCGGGACTCGACATCGGCAATTCCGAAGATGATGACGGCGTGTCCGCGCTGTTGGAGGCGACGCGCCAACGCGGTGAGGGGATTCAGGTGCCCGGTTCCCGGAAAACAGAATGCTCCCAGCCTTGCCATGTGTTCTTATGCTAATGGACGCTAGCGGCGAGCATCGAGTTGGCCGGGATTCGCATTCTGCTCACTCTTTCCGATGGCCGACAGACTGGAAGTGCTCAATGCCGGTGTAGCGCGAGCCATTGAACTACGTAGAGCGCAACTCGTAGCTCCGCGTAAACCGCGATTGCGACCACCGCGACGGCCTCGAAAGCGCTGATGAATGCAGTTGCGGCTTTATCCTTTCGCAAGCGTACATAGAGTACGCCTGCCCCGGCTGACGCGAAAAAGCCAGAAAGCGAGACCAGAAAGACGGAATAGAAGCTTCCAGCCGGACGGTCGCACGGACACAGCAAGAGGACGAAAGTAGACGCATTGATGAGACCGGCGATCGAGACCAGCCCAATCCAGGACCTTAGCGAAGCGCTGAAGTTGTAGCGCGGGTCGCGCATTCCGGGCGATTCGGAATCAAGAAGCATGCGAGTGGGCCAGAAAATCATAAGAGCGACTTGCGATCAGCAAGTTCTCTCGTTCAATTGTGTTTGCCTTTCCACTCTTCGTAGGGGCCCTGGAAGTCTTCAATCCCGCCGTCGTGGAAGATCCAGAGGCGCGTGGCGACTTCGTCGATCAGGTCGTGATCGTGCGTGACCAGAAGGACCGTGCCCTCGTAGCGCTGCAGCGCAATGTTGAGCGCGTTGATGGCTTCGAGGTCGAGGTGGTTGGTGGGCTCGTCGAAGATGAGGATGTTGGGCTTGGTCAGGATCAATTTGCAAAACGCCAGCCGCGCCTGCTCGCCGCCTGAGAGCGCCTTGGTAGGCTTGGAGCCTTCCTCGCCGGAGAAGAGCATCTGGCCGAGAATGCCGCGAATGTCTTCGACGTGTGCAGCGGGGTTCCACTGGTGCAGCCAGTCGGTGACGGTCATGCCGTGCTCGATGGTCGCCCCGACGTCCTGCGGAAAGTAACCCACCTGCGCCTCGTGGCCCCAGAAGACAGAACCCGAATCGAGCGTGAAGCCGGGCTCGGCCAGGCCTGGATAGTTGGCCAGCATGCTCTTGAGCATCGTGGTTTTTCCGGCGCCGTTGCGGCCCATGAGGCAGATTCTTTCACCGCGGAGAAGATTGGCCGTAAATCCATCGATGACTTTTAGATCGTCGTAAAACTTCGACAGATGCTTGAGCTCCAGAACGTGCTTGCCGCTTGGCCGAATCTGGTCGAACTTGATGTAAGGGCGCTGGATGTTGGAGCGAGCCAGCTCGTTGGTCTGCAGGCGCTCGACCTCCTTGCGCCGGCTGGTGACCTGCGAGGAGCGCGTGCCGGCTGCGAAGCGCGCGATGAACTCGTTGAGCTGGGCGATTTTCTTTTCGCGTTGTGCGATCTGCGATTCAAGCGTGGAACGAATTTGCGTTTTGGCCATTACCATGTCGTCGTAGCCGCCGGTGTAGGTGATGATTGTCTGGTAATCGATGTCGGCGGTGTGCGTGGTGACGGAATTGAGAAAGTGACGGTCGTGCGAGATGGCGATCATGGTGCCGTCATAGCTCAACAGAAAGTCCTGCAGCCAGTGGATGGAGTCGAGATCGAGATAGTTGGTGGGCTCGTCGAGCAGCAACGCCGGCGGCTTGCCGAAGAGCGCCTGCGCGAGGAGCACGCGGACTTTTTGCCCGCCCTGCAACTCGCCCATCTTGCGGTCGTGGAGAGGCTCGGGAATGTCGAGGCCGTCAAGCAGCACGGCGGCGTCGCTCTCGGCGGTGTAGCCGTCCTCATCACCGATGGTGCCCTCGAGCTCGCCCAGCCGCATGCCGTCTTCGTTGGACATTTCAGGCTTGGCATAGATGCGGTCGCGCTCCTCGAGCGCTGCCCAGAGCGGCTTGTTGCCCATGATGACCGTGTCGATGACGCGATAGGCGTCGAAAGCGAACTGATCCTGGCGCAACACGCCGAGTTTGCGCGGGCGAACGACCGTGCCCTTCCGCGGCTCCAGTTCGCCGGCCAGGATCTTCATGAAAGTTGATTTTCCGGAGCCATTCGGCCCGGTCAGCCCATAACGGCGGCCGGGGGTGAAGGCTGTGCTGACGTCTTCAAAGAGGACCTTGGAGCCGTAGCGCATGGTGACGTTGCTGACGCTGATCATTCTTTGTTCTTGCTTCCCATTCTTTGTTTTTCTTTCCTATGCCCAGGCCACACTCAGGCTGCCGCGCCGGTAGGCCGGATTTGAGCGGGTTGATTTGTGGTTCACGAGAAACGTGCTGGCAAGCAGCTACTCAAAAAGACTTCGGCTCTCTTATTTTCTCACGAGCCAGCCCAAGGCACGGCCCAGCGCAGTCCCGCGCGTCGAGTGCCGGTTGGGCTGGAAAACTCCTGCGCCTGAAGCAAACCACTTACTGAGCTGGTGGCGCGGCGTTCTTGCCGGCCTTCACCCAAAGCGCGTCCACGCTCTCATCCTGCTGGCCGTAGTCCTTGTAGAGGAAAAGCAGTACTGTCGTGGGCGCGAAGCATTGGCGATAGATGAGTCCTGAGCCGCCGGAATGCCCGGGGTGTACGGCGTTGACAACAAGGTTGAAATAGGGCGGAACCTCGCCAAGGCTCACCATGCCGCCGTGAATGCCTGTGGTGATTTGGCGAAGGTGACCTCCGGAGAAGGTTTCGGTGCCGTCGTCGCCCACGCCAAACGTGTAGTGTGGCGGGTTGGGATCATTTTGGTCGTACTGCGTGTCGATAGCCACCTGGAGCTTCGTGAGCGGAGCCATGGTTTTGGCCTGCACAACGCGGAGCACGACGTTGCAGGAATTCTGCGAACCGGGGCCAGTGAAGGCGCTGACGTAATTGGACGCATCGTCACCGGTCTCATCGGCAATCAACTGTGCCGGAGTGGGCGGCGGCTTGACGCCGGCGCAAATGGCGGGAAGCGCGAAGAGGGATGCGGGTGGCGGCGCAAAGGAGACCTTTGTGATGTCGACCATCGTCATGGGAGCAGCGTTGGGCATGTTCGCTACGGCGCGGAGGACCAGGCCGTCCTTCCGATCGAGCCAGACCTTGATATTGGTCCCTTGCGTGACGCCCTCATAAATCTGGGCGGAAATGCCGTCGACGGTCTCAGAGCCCGTGAGCTTCAGGTTCCCTTTCGCGATGTCGTCCGAAAGGTCCGCGGTCATGGCGAAGGGATCGCCCCAGTCGCCGGAGAAGGTTCCCACGCTGCATCCAACCCGGCTGTCAGCGGGGTTCCAGGTGTAGTTGGTTCCCGCCGCGATATCGATGAAGTCGTGAGTTATGGAAGCAGGGGTCGCGCCTTGCGCGGGAAGGTCCATCACCATGAGAGCCTTCAGGCCGTTGCGGTAGATTGTCGTGGTTGCGCCCGGCGAGCCGCCGGCTTGAACGATGGTATAAACGGTGGGCGGCGCTGCCTGGGACGAGAGTAGCGCGGACGATGCGAGCAGACAAAGGCCGACGAGGACGCGTGGAGTTGACATCGAACGAAACTCCTTAAGTGGGTGATGGATGAATCCGGAAAATGGCGATGTTGATGGGGCGAAGGGACCCGAGAAAGGATGAGCCGATGATATTTGGCGGTGCAGAGCTCGTCAAGGCACTGGATGGATCTGAATGGATTGGCGCGAGCCGGATCAGAAGATTTCACGGAGTTTCACGAAAGCATCAAGCTCGATCAGGTGCTGGCCTTCGCGTGCTTTGTCGACGGCCGCGTGCTCGAGGATCCAGGTGTCGGGGTGAAAAAGAAACACGGCGTGGAGGCCGGCGGCGAGCGCGGGGTTGATGTCGCTTTTGGGGCTGTTGCCGATCATCCAGGCGCTGTGCGCGGTAGCGTTATGGCGAAGGATTACGTCACGGTAGGCCTGCGGATCCTTCTCGGCCGGAATCTCCACCGCGGCAAAGTAGGGGGCAAGCCCCGAGCGAGCCAGCTTATCGGCCTGTTCGGCTTGATTTCCTTTGGTCATCAGGATGAGATGGTGGCGCGTGGATAGATCGGCGAGAGTCTCGGCAACGCCGGGCAGCAGCTCGATCTCCTGTTCGGCAATGGAACGCGCGAATCCGCGAATCCGTTCGCGCTTTTCCTCTGTGACCGGTGGAGGGCTTAGGCGCTCGAAGCAATCGACGAGCGAGCGCGTGAAGCTGGTGAGCCCATAGCCGTGAGTGAGGATGGTTTCGCGCTCGACTTCGTTGAGAGTTTGGCGTACTTCGGCGGGCGAGTACTCGTGGTGGTCAAGGAAGCTGATGAAGGCGGCGATGGCGCGCTCGAAGTAGATGTTGTTTTCCCAAAGCGTATCGTCGGCGTCGATCAGCAGCGTTTGGCCGGCAGGGAAGCGGGGCATGGAAAAAGAATACAGGGACCAGGTGTCAGGTTTCAGGTGTCGGGAAACCGGGAGCGAGTGAAGTAGTGAACGAGTGAAGAAGTGAATAGGTGAATCAGTGAACCAGTGAAAGGGTGAATGCCAGACTCGATCGCCGGGGGCGCAATTCCCGGTTCCATGGTCCCTACTGCTTTCTTCAGACTTTCCACGCTCCCAGGAGCCGCCTCACGAGTACGAGCTGTCCCAGGTGATAGGCGTTGTGATCGGCCGTGAGCAGCGCCTCGCGCAGGATGGTTTGCCCGCTGCCGTGCGGAATACGCGCGTACAGATCGGTCGACGGGTTCGAAACCAGATCGCACATCGCCTTCAGATCGCGGCGAAAGGCGCGCACGCTTTTGTCCCAGGCTTTCGCGTCGGGTGGCACAGCCGTTTTGGGCCAGTAGCCGCTGGGCCAGTCCGGCGATTGGTAGCTGGGATCGCGCGAGAACTCGAGAATGTCCGATTGCGCGATGCGCAGGTGCTCCAGAATCTCCCACGGCGAGTGCTCGGCGCCTTTAGGCCGCTTGCCGCGCAGAGCGGGCGAGAGCCCGCGGACGGCGGTGTCGAAGTCCGCGTGAGCATGGCCGCCGTGCAGCAGTTCAAGCAGATGCTGGCGCAGCGCCGCTTCGTGATCTTGCGGTGCGGAAGTTTTCCTTGTTGGCATAGGTATTCTCCTGGCCGGAACGGCGGATTCGTCTTGCGATCCGGGTAAAAAGCTGCACCACAGACCCTACGCATGAGGGGATTCATTGACGTGCGTGGCCGATGCAACAATTTTCGTGCGTCGCCCTTAGCCGGGTGGTCGTCGCCTGCAGCGAAAAAGCTACCGGCTACCGGCTGCCGGCTAGCACCATTTTCTGCGCAGCAAAGATGTCCTTCAGCCCCGTCTCGGCCAGATCGATCAGCCCATTCAACTGCGCGCGCGAAAACGAACCTTTCTCCGCCGTAGCCTGCGTCTCCACCAGCCCCCCATCGGCGGTCATCACCACGTTCATGTCCACATCGGCCTCGGAGTCTTCTTCGTAGCAAAGATCGAGCAACATCTCGCCGCCCACAATCCCCACCGACGTGGCGGCCACCAGTTGCTTGAGCGGAGAAGTCTTGAGAGTGCCCGCCTTCACCAGGGCATTCAACGCCAGCGCCAGCGCCACCGCCGCGCCCGTGATGGCCGCCGTGCGTGTACCTCCATCGGCCTGGATCACGTCGCAGTCAAGGATGATGGTGCGCTCGCCCAGCGCGTGCATGTCGACCACCGTGCGCAGGCTCCGCCCGATCAGTCGCTGAATCTCGTGCGTCCGCCCGCCGATCTTGCCGCGCTCGCTTTCGCGCGGAGTCCGTGTCACCGTCGAGCGGGGCAGCATCGCGTACTCGGCCGTGACCCAGCCACGCCCCGAGTTGCGCAGCCATCCTGGCACGCCCTGCTCAATGGTCGCGTTGGTCAGGACCCGCGTGTTGCCGAGCGAAACCAGCACCGAGCCCTCGGCGGTCTGCACAAAGCCGGGCGTGAGTGTGAGCGGGCGAAGCTGGCCCTCGCTTCTGCCGCCGGGCCGAAGAGAGAGTGCGGCGGCATGCGCCGTGGTGTTTCCTCTTTCATTCATAGACCGGATTGTACGAGAGCGGCGCCGGAAGCAGACGGCAAGGCAATCCCGGTTCCGCAATGGGAATTCAAGAAATGCAAGTGCCGCAATGGGAAATACACTGCAAGAGACTGATAATAAGAATGTTATACGTTTAGCCATGCCGTCGCCCGTTCCATTTCGGAACGTCCGCGCAAAGCGATACCGCCTCGGGTCGGGTCGCTCGGAAGTCTTATCCCTCCCGTGATCAAGAACTTAGAAAACCCGTCCCCGTTTGGCACGCCACGTGTATGAAAACAGGACAAAGTCCACCAGCAAACGCAGAAATGGGAACCTGAGCGGGGACATAGCTCGCAATCCACGATTCGCGATCCAATTGGACGCACTGGAAACGATCTTCACCTCCGGCCACACCTCGCATGGCATGAGCGAAGGCTCGCATGGCAACTGGACACTCAGCCATCGCGGACTGGGCCTGACCATCACCCGCTCCATTGTGGAAGGCGCCGGGGGACGCATCACCGCCGGCAATCGCGAGCACGGCGGCTCGCGCTTTGCGCTGGAGCTGCCGCTGCGCAGGGCAAACTGAGCGCAGCGCGCTGCAGGCCGCCGGCGACAGGCTGTTGGCTGACATCATGTTTTTCCCGAAAACCCAAGAGGCGAATACAATGCTGGATACAGTCTTCAACACACGAGAGATGGAGTTCATTCCGCAACTTGCCGTGCCGGCCATCCGTCTGCACCTTCTGGTGGTGGACGCCGACGCGGCGGTTCGCTCGGCCTGCGCGGAGATCGCCGAGAGCCTGGGGTACGCGGTCGACAGCACGGGCGATCTCAGCCAGGCCAGAAGCCTCTTGCGCGGCCACATCGCCGATATTCTGCTGGTCAATCTGCCCTCGGGGTCGAATGATGGGCTCACGCTTGTCTCCGAGGTCAAGCTGCTCTATCCCGGCACTTCGGTGATCGCGATGACGGCCACCGGCTCAGTGAACGCGGCGGTCGAGGCCATGCGCTGCGGCGCCTCGGACTACCTTACCAAGCCATTCGCCATGGACGAGCTCTCCACGGTGCTGGACCGCGCCGCGCAGTCGCACATGACCGACACCGCGACGCGCCAGTTGAGAGAGCGCCTGCGCCTCTCTGAAGGATTGGGATCGATGATCGGCCGCTCGCCGGAGATGGAGAAGATCTACCGCATCCTCTCCAAAGTTGCCCAGAGCACGCATCCCGTCCTGATCCTGGGCGAGAGCGGCACGGGCAAGGAGCTCGTCGCGCGCACCATCCACGCCTACGGTCCCAACTCTCAAAAGCCCTTCCTGCCCGTCGACTGCGGCTCGCTCGTGCCGACGCTGATCGAAAGCGAGCTCTTCGGCTACGTCAAGGGTGCGTTCACCGGAGCCAATCGCTCCAAGGACGGACTGCTGGTCTCGGCCGAGGGCGGCACCGTCTTCCTTGACGAGATCGGCGAGCTCACGCTCGACCTCCAGGCCAAGCTTCTGCGGGCTCTCCAGGAAAAAGAGGTTCGCCCCGTTGGCGCCACCCATCGCATACCGATTAAGGCGCGCATCGTGGCCGCCACCAATCGCGATCTCGCCGTTATGGTCGAGAAGGGCACCTTCCGCAAGGACCTGTTCTACCGGCTCAACGTCGTCAACCTGCGCCTGCCGTCGCTGCGCGACCGTCGCGAGGATATTCCATTGCTCGCCGCGCACTTTCTCGACCGGATCAGCCGCGAGCACAACCGCAAGTTCTCGCTCTCCGACGAGGCCCTGCGCACCATGATGCGCCACGACTGGCCGGGCAACGTGAGGGAGCTGGAAAACTCTCTCGAGCGCGCCACCGCGTTGTCATCGGGGCCGGTGCTGCACCTCGGCGATCTGCCCACGCAGTTGCAGCAGCAGGGATTGCAGCAGAACTTCGACGCGCGCCACGCCGGCCTGAGCGATGAAGCTGAAGCCTCCGGCGCCCCCGACGTAAAACCCCTGGCGGACCTCGAGCGCGAAGCCATCCTAAGCGCCATCCGCACGCTCAATGGCGACAAGCTGCAGGCGGCAAAGCTCCTCGGCATCGGCAAAACCACTCTCTACCGCAAGCTCAAGGAATACGGCATCGCCGACCCGCTGCAGGAAGAGTAAAGACAGATGCCTTCTAGCCTCTAGCTTTTTGCTCTTTCCTGCAGCCACGGACAGTCGATGTCATTCTCGAAGATCGTTCCGATCAGGAACAAGCGAAAGACACCAGCAAACAGCCAGAAGCTAAAACACCCAAAGCTAGCAGCTAGAAGCGAGTAGCGAGGAGCTGAATGATGGGCATTCTTTTAGTCACCGGAATCGAAGGCGCGCGCAACTGTGCCGATGTCGTCCAAAAGCACCTTGGCATGACGGTTGAAGTGGCCGAAGGCCGCCGCGAAGCCCTTGCCTGCCTGCGCAAGGGCGAGTTTCTGGCGGTTGTCATCGACGAGACCCTGGCCGAGTGCGACCCCGCAGCCGCAGACCGCATCTGCGAACAGGCCGGCCTGGCCATTCCTCTGCAAATCAACTTCGCCGTCTCGGGAGCGGCCCGTCTCATCCGCGAGATTCGCTCGGCGCTCCATCGCCGCGAGCGCGAGCAGGCTGTGGCCCGCCGCGCCGCCGCGGCAGCCATTGAAGCCGAGCTCGAGTCCACGGTCGCCGGCCTGCTGCTGCACTCGCAGTTGGCGCTGTCTGGCACTGAAGTCCCCGCCCCTATTGCCGACCGCCTGCGCGTGGTTGCCGATCTGGCCGTCAGCCTGCGCCAGCAGCTGAACATTCCGCCTGCCGCACGCGCCGTTGGCTCGTCCCGCGCCGGCGCCGCCGGCTGAACAGGTGAAAAGTGAGAAAGTGAAGGGATGAAAGAGTCAAACAGTGAGACTTGAGTGGGTTGTTTTTCATTCGTTCACTCCTTCACATCCCCACTCCTTCTCTGCCCCCGAGGACTTGTCGACCATCATCGAAGAATCTTCGATCACTTCCGCAATTTGCCTGCCCATTCCGGATGGCCTGCGGCATCGAATACCCTAGAGTGTGCAGGGAGCCTCCATGACCATCATCCGCCAGGAAGATTTCATCTCGAGCGTTGCGGGCGCGTTGCAGTACATCAGCTACTACCACCCGGTGGATTACATCCGCTCGCTTGCACAGGCCTACGAGCGCGAGCAGTCGCCTGCCGCGCGCGACGCCATGGCGCAGATCCTCATCAACAGCCGCATGTGCTTCGAGGGTCATCGCCCCGTTTGCCAGGACACCGGCATCGTGAATGCCATCGTCAAGCTGGGCATGGACGTACGCTTCGAACCGGGCCCCGGCGAAGAGCCGCTCGATATGCAGCAAATGGTCGACGCCGGCGTGCGCCGCGCCTATCTCGATCCCGACAACAAGCTCCGTGCCAGCCTCCAGGCCGACCCAGCCGGCAAACGCGTCAACACCAAAGACAACACGCCGGCCGCGGTCTTTGTCGAAGTCGTGCGCGGTGGAACGGTCGAAGTCACCGTAGCCGCCAAGGGCGGAGGCTCCGAAGCCAAATCGAAGTTCATCATGCTCAATCCCAACGACTCGGTCGTCGACTGGGTTTTGAAGACAGTGCCCACCATGGGCGCAGGCTGGTGCCCGCCGGGGATTTTGGGCATCGGCATCGGCGGCACGGCGGAAAAGGCCATGCTTCTCGCCAAGCAATCGCTCATGGACCCCATCGACATTCAGGAGCTCATCGCACGCGGCCCCAAGACCACGGCCGAGAAACTCCGCGTCGAGCTCTACGACAAGGTCAACCGCCTCGGCATCGGCGCGCAGGGACTTGGCGGCCTGACGACGGTGCTCGACGTGAAGGTGGTCGACACGCCCGCGCACGCGGCCAACCTGCCTGTCGCGATGATCCCCAACTGCGCCGCCACGCGCCACGCGCACATCGTGCTTGACGGCTCCGGCCCCGTCTATCTCGATCCGCCGCCGCTCGATGCCTGGCCGAAGCTCACCTATGACGTGTCGGGTGCGAGGCGAGTGAATCTCGACACGGTCACAAAACAAGAAGCCGGCACATGGAAGCCCGGCGAAGTCCTTCTGCTTACCGGAAAGCTGCTCACCGGCCGCGACGCCGCGCACAAGCGTATGAGCGACATGCTCAACCGCGGCGAAAAACTTCCGGTCGATCTTCGCGGCCGCTTCATCTACTACGTCGGCCCGGTCGATCCGGTGCGCGGCGAAGTCGTCGGCCCCGCCGGACCTACAACGGCCACGCGCATGGACAAGTTCACGCGCCAGATGCTCTCTCAAACCGGGCTGCTCGGCATGGTGGGCAAGGCCGAGCGCGGGCCGGAAGCGATCGAAGCGATCCGCGAGTTCGGCGCGGTCTATCTTATGGCCGTCGGCGGCGCCGCTTATCTGGTCTCCAAAGCTATTCGTGGCTCGCGTCTGCTTGCCTTCGAGGACTTGGGCATGGAAGCCATATACGAATTCGATGTGAAGGATATGCCGGTCACCGTGGCCGTCGATTCCAAGGGCACGAGCGTGCACGAAACCGGCCCAGCCGAGTGGCAGAAGCGCATCGCCGGACTTCCGATTTTGCAATAAACCCGCTGCGCTGGGCTTCGCGTTCATTCGTGCCTCAAGATTGAAACGGCAGGCATCACGTTAGGCAACGCCTCGCAACGAATAAGCTGCTACGCTGCAAGAACTGTGATGAAGCTATCGCTTTTCGCGCTCTGCGCTGTGTTTTCTTTGGGCGTAGTCTCCGCACAAACTCCCGGCTGGCAGCCGTCGCCCGGCCATTCGCAGATTCCCATCTGGCCCGGCGCTGCGCCCGATCCTCAGCCGGTCAGTGGACCGGAAACAGTCACCACCAATCCTAAAGAACTGATCGGAGGGCGCACGGTCACCGCCGTCAGCGGCGTGACCACGCCTGCGATGACGGTCTACGCGCCAACCGGCGCAAACACCGGCGCCGCGGTCGTCGTCTTTCCCGGTGGAGGCTATCAGATTCTCGCTATCGATCTTGAGGGCACTGAAGTCTGCGACTGGCTGACACAAAAGGGAATCACATGCGTGCTGTTGAAGTACCGCGTAACGGACGTGGGGCCGTATCCGAAATCAGGCCCCTATCCGGAATCGCCGATGGCTCTCGAAGACGCGCAGAGAGCGCTGCGGTTGATGCGCTTTCACGCTGCGGAGTGGCACATCGATCCTCACAAGATCGGGGTGCTCGGATTTTCCGCAGGCGGGCATTTGACGGTGGCAATGAGTGTCTACTTTGATAAGCGTCTTTATCCGGCGGTCGACGCGGCCGACCAGCTCAGTTGCCGCCCCGACTTTGCCGTGGCGATTTATCCGGGCCATCTGTCGCGGGCTGCGGCGGAGTACGACGCCGGGATGGGCACGAAGAAGTACGCGCTTCCTCCGCCCGATCTGCTCGCGACGGCCGACGAAAATCTCGGCCTGAATCCCGACATAGCCGTTACCAGCGAGACGCCGCCGACGTTCCTGTTGCAGGCCGAAGACGACCACGTTGATAGCGTGTACGATTCATTGTCCTATTACATTGCGCTCAAGAAGGCGGGGGTTCCGGCCGAGATGCACTTGTATGCGCAGGGCAATCACGCGTTCGGCCTACGGCGCACCAAGCTTCCCATCACCGCATGGCCGCAATTAGTCGAAACCTGGCTGGGAACGATCGGCATGATTTCGCAGTAGATGGCCGCCGCGGGCCCTCACGAACTCCACTAACCCCACCAGCTCCGCGAACTCCGCCGCTTTTCACGCGTGCGTCAAATACCCCATCCCATCCAGCACGCCGCGCATGAACGCGAAGCTCTCGATCACGCCGGGCATGGGATCGTCGGGGTGAATCTCGTACTCGAGATCGATGAACCCCTGGTAGCCGATCTTGATCAGCGCCTCAAACATCTCGCGGAAGGGCAGGATGCCTTCGCCCACGGCCACCTGGCTTTCCTTGCTGGCAAAACTCGTCAGGTCCTTCACGTGCATGTTGTAGAGGCGCGGACCGCATGCGTGGATCGCTTCAACAAGATTTGCTCCCGCGCGCGCCGCGTGTCCCACGTCGATGCAGCATCCGATCCGCGGGTCCATGTTCTTGATCGCCTTCAGTACATCGAACGGTGAAGGGAAGAGCGTGTCTTCAGGTCCGTGATTGTGGATGGCGAGGCGAATGTCGTATTCCTTCACGAACGGTTCAATGAGCGGAAGAGTATCCGGTGTGGGATCCCCGGCCACAATCACCTTGATGCCGGCCCTCTTGCAGTACTCGAACTTAGCGCGAATTTCGTCGCTGGTGTTGTTCTTGAAATAAATGGCGCCCGCGGCATGGAGCTTGATGCCGTTAGCGGCGTAGTCGGCCAGCGCCAGTGCTTCCAGTGTGGGGTCCATCGGCAAATGGTCCTTCACGTCTTTGCAATTCAGAGCGGAGAGGTTGAGCTGCTTCATGAAGCCGATCATTTGTGCGCGAGTAAAGTTGCGAAAGGTGTAGCTGGCCAAGCCCAGGCTGAGCGGCGAAAATTTGCCTGAGGCCGGAATCGCCTCCGCGCCCGCTGTCGCAGAGCCCATCAGCGCCGGCACAATCCCCGTTGTTGCGCAAGCCGCCGCCACCGCGCCCGACTGCAAAAATCCCCGTCGAGAAAATCCGTTCTTCATCGCTTCACACTTTCTATGAGTCGCGCCGCCCCGCTTGGCACATTGACGGCTCACTCAGATCCCTGACCCCTGACACCTGCCTTACTGCTTTCCCCACCGGTACACCAGTCCGCCTGTAAAGCCGCGGCTGGCCTGAATCGATGATCCAAAGCCCGTGAAAAAATACTCGGGTGCGAGCTTCAACGCGAGGTTCGGAGAAATATTCAACTCCCCAATTACGCTGGCGCTCGCAGCAAACGTGTTGGCATCGGGGTAAAGGCCCTTATCGACGGGCGGAATGCCATTCGTGTCGCCGGAGAAGTTGCCATATGCCCAGCCAGCCATTGCGCGGCCCGAAATGGCGAACTTCGGCTGCAGGTAAAAGCGATAAACCGGGCCGCCGATCACATCGTACTGGCTGATCGCGGGCCGGGTGAAATAGCCCGTGCAGTATGTCGTGATGTTGCAATACGCCGTACCAAAGTAGCCACGGCCGATGAGCGTATAGCCCAGCCGTTCAGTCGAAAATCGCGTCAGGCCCGTCTCCCACGCATAGTAGGTGAGCCGTTGCAACGACGGCCCCGGCTTAAAGCGCAGGTAGCCCATGTCCAGGTAGGTTTCCCAGCGGTGGTCGTAGGCATCGTGGATCGCCGTGCTGCGGCGCTGCGCGCGGCGCAGTCGAATCCGCTCCTGCACGCTGATCTCGCCCTGAGTTTCTTGAGGGGTCTGCTGCGCACTGCCGGAAGTCTGGTTCTGAGCCAGTTCCAGGTTCTGATCCAGCGCCGGGTTGGACGAGGAATAACTCGAGCTTTGCGCATAAACGGCGGGCATCACCGGGAAAATTAGCGCCAGCAAAATTGCAAGACGGCGAAAGAAGTGCATCGGGTTCGGATTTCCTCCATGGGAGTACGAAAGCACGCGCGGTGACCGGTCCAATTCGGCATTTCGAGCGTCCGCCGCGGCGGAATCGCTCCTCTCGAATCGTGGTTTCAGGGCGGTCTTGATGCGGCGCTTCCCCCATCTGGTATTAAATCACCTCGGGGGCAGCCTCGGGCGAATCGGCGCGGTCCGCCCGTATATGTCGATACAACAAGATCACGGAACTTGCCCGAAATGAGCTGCTCAACCGGTGAGCAGAGACGTGCAGTTTAGACGTGCGCCGGCGAGAACCGGCACTCCGCGGCGTGCGTAGCTTTCACCATCAAATTGAGGCTTGTCTGCGATGATAGCCATGGGAGGCGCCTGGAACGATGGGACGCATTTTGCTCGGAATCATCTTGTGTTTAGTTTTGTTGCCGTTGCCCGTGCTGACATGGTTTCACTTCGGGAATCCGCCCGTAGCCGTTGCTGATCAGCCGTTTCCGTTCGAGAGGCAGATCGTCTCGATTCCGCTCAACGCGCGCATCGCTCGTGAGATGCCCGGCAACCCGCCGATTCAGGCCAACGAAGACACTTTCAACTCAGGGGCGCAGGTCTATGGCGACCAATGTGCCGTGTGCCATGGCTTCTACGGCAAGCCCTCGAGCCTGGGCGCCAGCATGTATCCAAAAGCCCCGCAACTCTGGATGCAGCACAAGGGGTCGAGCGTCGTTGGAGTGAGCGACGACCCTCCCGGCGAAACTTACTGGAAGGTGTCGAACGGCATTCGCCTCACGGGCATGCCAAGTTTCAAGAGCACGCTTACCGATACAGAGATCTGGCAGGTGACCCTGCTCCTGGCCAATGCGGATAAGCAGCTGCCTCCGGCCACTCTCCAGATCGTGCGCGGCGAGCTGCCGCCAGAGGCCGCACCGGCGTCCTCGGCAAAACCATAACCTCAACGGTTCGCCAACCAGGCGTCGCACTGAGAACTAAGAACTGTGAACTACGAACTGTATTCCACGAGATGCCGTAATGAACGTGATGGATTGGCTTCGGAAAGGCTTTGGCTACGTTTTGCTGAGCATGGGCGTGTCGCGTCCCGCGCCCAAGCCCAAGACCCAATCAAAACCCGAGTCCCCTTACAATAAAGAAGGAAGCCCCCCAGCCGATGGCGGATAACGAAGACAAACAAGCTGAGCAGATCGGATCCACAAACGGATCGCAGAAGGTCTCCGCCCAGCCCAAGCGAAGGGCCGACGATGAGGTTCTCGGCAAGGTTTACGATGCGCGCCTGATGCGGCGGCTTGGCCGTTTCGTGCGCCCGTATTGGCCGCAGGCAGCCATCGCCTCGCTGTCGGTTTCTCTCAAGTCGGTGTGCGACGTGGCCGGTCCCATTCTGGTGATGGTCGCAGTCGATCGCTACCTGGCTCCGGAAGTCAGCGACCAGGATCCCTCCAACGCCGTCGCACACTGGGTCGCCGTCAACAGTCCACTGGCGCACATGCTTCCTCAGGGGGCAGTGCAAGGCATCACCCGCCTGGCCGCCATTTATCTGGCCATGCTGGTAACGGCGTATCTGCTCCAGTTCGTTCAGGTTTACCTGATGCAGTGGATCGGACAGAAGATCATGTTCGATCTGCGTCGCGACATCTTCCGCCACATGCAGCGCATGGACGTCGGCTTCTTTGACGTTCATCCGGTTGGCCGCCTCGTCACGCGCCTCACTTCCGACGTCGACGCCGTCAACGAAATGTTTACCGAAGGTGTGCTGGCCATCGTGAATGACGCCTTCATGCTCATCATCATGGCCGCTGTCATGCTCGCCATCAGTTGGTGGCTGGCGCTGCTTGCCTTTGCCGTTCTACCACTGATTCTTATCGTCACGCGCATCTTCCGCGACCACGTGCGCGAAAGCTATCGCCGCGTGCGCACCGCCATCGCGCGCATCAACAGCTTCACGCAGGAGCACATCTCGGGCATGGCCGTGGTGCAGCTCTTCAACCGCGAGGCGCGCGCCTACAGGGACTTTGAAGACGTCAACCGCCAGCACATGATCGCGTTCAAGGACACCATCTTCGCCTATGCGCTCTATTACCCCGCGGTCGACTTTCTTTCGTCCGTGGCCATCGCGCTCGTTGTCTGGCGCGGCGGTTTTGGCGTGCTTCATCTGCCACCAACGGTCACGATCGGCGTGCTCATCATGTTCACGCAGTTTTCGCTGCGTTTCTGGCGGCCTATTCAGGACCTAAGCGACAAATACAACATCCTCCAGGCGGCAATGGCGGCTTGCGAGCGCATCTTCAAGCTCATGGATTCACAGCCCGAGATCGTCAGCCCCGCGCATCCGATTCCCGGCGACGGGTCAAATCGAATCGAATTCGACCACGTCTGGTTCACCTATCAGAAACTGACCGAAGAGCAGAAGGCCGCGGTGGTGAAAGCTGAGCAATCGCAAACGCCCGGCGCGGAACTCGCGGCTATTAATGGCATCGAGTGGATCCTCAAAGACGTCTCCTTCGCCATCGAGCCGGGCCAGACCGTAGCCATCGTCGGCCACACCGGCGCGGGTAAGACCACGCTCACCAGCCTCATGATGCGCTTCTACGAGGTCACCGCCGGCCGCATCTTGCTCGATGGAGTCGACCTCCGCGACCACGATCTCACCGAACTGCGCAAGCATTTCGCCGTCGTCTTGCAGGATCCATTCCTCTTTTCCGGCACCATCGGCGAAAACATTCGCCTCGGCAACGAGCAGATCACGAACGAGACCATGCGCCGTGCTGCGCGCGACGTCAACGTGCTCGACTTTGTTGACAGCCTGCCGCACGGATTCGACGAGCCTGTGCGCGAGCGTGGCAGCTCGCTCTCCACCGGCCAAAAGCAGCTCATCAACTTTGCTCGCGCCCTGGCCTACAACCCGCACATTCTCATCCTCGATGAAGCCACTTCCAGCGTCGACACCGACACGGAGCTGCGCATCCGAGGCGCTCTGGAGCGCATGGTCGAGGGCCGGACGAGCGTCTTGATTGCGCACCGGCTCTCCACAGTGCAACGCGCCGAAACCATACTCGTCATGCACAAGGGCCAGTTGCGCGAGATGGGTTCGCACCAGGAGCTTCTGGCGCAGCGGGGCCTCTACTGGAAGCTCTACCAGCTTCAGTACAAGGACCAGGAGACCGGCTTCCTCGCGCCGCCCTCGCCCGAGCCTTCTCCCGCGCAGGCGATATAAGGGGGGCAGGGAGCTGGCCGCCCGAAAGCCCTGGGGCGCCTCATCAACTTGCCTCGCAAGCTATGATGAAAACAGGGCTTCCTCAGGCACACTCACCGAATTTTGCTCGAGATTTCAACAACCGTGACAACGCCACGACAAGTCGAGCTGTTTGACACCGGCCTGCGCGACGGCCTGCAGCAGCCGGACCTCGAGATCTCCGTGCCCAATGCCGTCCTGCTCTTGCAGCGCATGGCCGCCTTCGGCGTTCGCTATGCGGAGATCGGATTCGCCGGCGCCAACCAGTTTGTCTCAGACCTCACCTCCGCGCTCGACTCCGTCGACACCGGCGCGATGCGGCTAGCTCTGTTCGGCCGTTCGCGCGGCCGTGGCGTGAAAGTTGAAGACTGGCCCGACCTGCAATTCATCGTCCGCCACAAGCACCGCATTCCTGCCGCCGTCATCGTCGTCAAATCGCGCCTGCTCGATGTGGAGCGCTCGCTTGAAACCACGCTCGAAGAAAATCTGCTTATGGTCCGGGAGACCATCGACTGCCTGCAACAACACGGGCTTGAAGTCCTCATCGATCTCGAGCACGCCATGGACGCCAGTTGCGGCCGCTGCGAAAACGGCAATCCCTGCGGTGGCGATTTTGCCAGCCGCAGCCTCGACCACTTTCACCGCCTCATCGAGCAGTGCGTGGAGCAAAAGGTCAGCCGCATCGTCGTCTGCGACACCAACGGCGGAGCCGGCCCCGAAGAAGTTTCGACTGTCATCTCCTCGCTCATTCGCAATTTCCCCGGCGCGCACTTCGGATTTCATGGCCACACGGATCGAGGCCTTGGCATCGCCAACACGCGCGCTGCGATTCTGGCCGGGGCTCGCCATATCCAGGGCACGCTGATCGGAACCGGTGAGCGCTGCGGCAACGTCAACCTGACCACCGTCGTCGGCGCCATGCAGCTTCGCGGCGAAGCGGAGTTTGTTCCGCCCGCGGCACTGCCCGGCCTCACTTCGCTCGCCCATTCCGCCTACGCGGCCTTCGGACTCGAGCCGCCGCATGGAGCGCCTATCGTTGGCCCCGGCGCGTTCGGCACATGGGCGGGCATGCACGGCTCCAGCGAGCGCAAGAATCCCGGCGCGTACCTCTGGACCGATCCTGCTCTCGTCGGCGCAAGCCCCGTAATCGGCGTCAACGCGCAATCTGGCCGCGCCAACATCATGCTGCTCTCTGAGTCGCTTGGCGTCCCGCTTAACTCCGCACAGGCGCAGGCGCTCATTGACGCCAACCAGGCCATGATCGAAGGCGGCGGCTTCACCGCCAGCGAAGTTTCCTTCCGCCTGGCCTGCATGCGCACGCTGGGCAGCCTGCGCAACTGGTTCTCCGTCAAGAGCTGGCGCGTTCACGATGAGTCCGACGAAATCGGCGGGCGTTACGTTCAGGCCCACATGGTTCTCACCGTCGGCGAGTCCAAGGTGGTCGTCTCGCGCGCGGAGGGCGCGGGTCCCGTTGACGCGCTTACCAAGGCCATGCGGCACGAGCTCGATAAGTACTACCCCGCACTCGCAGAAATGCGCCTCGGCACGTTCACAGTCGCCGCGCTCGACGTCCGCGCGCACGATTCCGCGGCGCACGTGCGGGTGACCGTCAGCTTCATTGCCGACGGTCACGAGCCGTGGGTCACCGCCGGAGTCAGCAGCGATTTGAACGAGGCCGCGCTGATGGCCATCGTCGACGGCTTCCACTACTGGCTTTTGATGCAGAGCGGCAACTCCGCGCGCTCCGGCAAATCCGCCGAGAAAGCGTCCGTTCACCCCGTGAGCGGACTGATTCACTAGAAGCCGCTTCCGCAATCCTCCGCAAGCCGAACAACCAGAACGAATTATCGACGCATCCCAATTTGCGCGGGATTCCCGCGTTAAAACTGCCCGTTCCCAAGTGGGTTCTATCCCCATATTGGGTGATTTTGCTCACTGAAGTCCCAGGCACATACTCCGACACTAGGCCAATCCAGCAGAAGAGCTGGCGTCATCCGGCAAAAAAGACCGGAGCTCGCGATGCCATTTTGGTTTCTTCTGATCTGTTGTGATCGGCCCCGTGGGAAACCCCGGAGGGAGGACTGCCGTGTCCACTCAACTTCTTCATGCACCGCTTGACTTAGCTGTCAACGGCCCCGCGTCGCGATACATTCGCGAAACCAGTATCGAGCTTCTCGACTACGAAACCGAGGAACTCGCCGCTTTGCGCTTCTCCATCATTCTCACCGCACGATGGGCCGCCTCGGAAGATGAACCTCCCGAGCGCCGCGCCGAGTTGCGCGAAGAGCTGGCGCTGCTTCGTCAGCACTACGGCGACAAGGTCGACGAGATTGCCATCACCTTCGGCGTGCAAAAAGCCATGGAAACGCAGAATCAAGTGGAGCGGGCGGTCGTTGTGCCGCGTGACCTGAAGCAGCTCCCGGCGGAGATCGATGACAAACATTACACCGAGGAAGATTTGGGTCTCTGACGCTGGCGGAAGGAGCAGGGGCCTTTCAGGCTCCTTAGAAGCCCGCCAAATTCGCGGGGGCTTTGGCCCCGGAAAAGCGATCGAGCGCCAATATTTCTCACAGAACTAATAGGATGTTCAACAAAAATGCGCCATCTCCATTGCGGAAGTGGCGCATTTCTTCTCTGCGCTCTCAAATCGTTGAGTCGCGGCGATCAGCGATGGGGGCGCGGTTCCGGCTCGGCTCCTGAAAGCGCAGAATGAGCTATGATTGCGCCCGGGGGTTTTCGTCATGCCACGCTTTGCAGCGCGGGCATTCCATCGGCTTAGCGTCCTCGCGATTCTAGTTCTGGCTTCCTCGGCGCCGCTTGCCGCCACGGATCCCACACCCCTTTCCAACAGCCAGGCACGCATTTTGGAGGAGGCCCGAAGTTACGTTTTCGACTACACGCGCAACCTGCCAAACTTTATCTGCACGCAGTTTACGAATCGGACCGTCATTAACTCCCCGGAAGAGGACAGCGCAGGGCCGCCCCCAATTAACATCACAGCGCTTACCACCGCCGGAATTAACTCGCAGCGCCCTTCGCAGTCTGCTCTTGTCTCAGAGGATTCGATCGAGGAGAAGCTCACCTACATCAACTCGGAAGAGCATTACGAAGTGATTGCCATCAACGGCAGAAAGGCGACCGCGGTCGATCCCCTGCGGGTGGGAGGAGCGGTTTCAGGGGGAGAATTCGGCACTCTGCTCAGCGCTATCTTCGTGCCGCAAGCGCACACCGTCTTTACCTGGGAACGAATGGCCCGTCTGCGCGGCCGCAATGTGCACATTTTCGCCTTTCAAGTGCCGAAGGAAGCCGGAATGCCTGTCTCGCATCTGAACCCGGATGCAGAGGTTATAGCCGCTTACACCGGAGAGGTCTTTGTCGATGCCGAAACCGGCCAAATCCTGCGGGTGACCAGCCATGTCATCGGCCTTCCCCTTGATTTTCCCGTCAAGCTGGTGGAGCGCTCGGTGGACTACACAGCCGTTTTCATCGAAGGCAAAACCTACAACCTGCCGTCTCACTCCGAACTTCAAATGCGCGACAGCGCGCGCTTGTACGTGAACAAGATCAACTTCAAGGACTACCACAAGTTCACCGTGGAATCGACCATCCTCATGGGCAGTTACGCTGGATCGTCCCAACCCGCGGGTGCGCCGGGAAGCGGCTATGCGGCAGCGAATCCGGGCGACGCGGAGCAGGCAGCCGAATCGGCTCAGCCGCAATCGCCTTCCTCAACCCTGGTCCCGCAAGCGACGCCCGTGCGTAATCCTGCTTCGCACGTTGTTGACGCGGAGCCGCCGGCATCGCCTGCGCCGGCCGCCCTGCAGACGCCGCCTTCACCAGGCCCTACGCCGGCTCCCGTTCCGGCGCTGGCCTCACTCAGCGCGTCGGCCCTGTTGCCAGGCAACGCACTGAATTTGCCTTACAGCTTGAAGGTCGGCGTGGATTTAGTGATGGTGCCCGTTGTCGTCCGTGATCGGAGCGGCCGCGCTGTCGGAAATCTGACCCGTGACGATTTCGAGATCTTCGATAAAGGCAAGCGCGAGCAGATTTCGGCCTTCAACGTCGAATCCCTGTCCGCGGAGGCCGGCTCCGCGCGTTCGAGCTCGCCCGCGGCAGCAGCTCCGCAGATGGTCACTGCCG
>JBKQOX010000043.1:0-45850 GCA_052145255.1 Occallatibacter sp. | reverse complement strand
AAGTTCAAGAAGCGCGAGCGCAAGAATGTGCCGTTCGGCATTGCGTACATCCAGGCCTCGTTCAACAACACCATCGTCACCATCACCGACCAGATGGGCAACACGCTGAGCTGGAAGAGCTCGGGCTCGCTGGGATTCCGCGGATCACGCAAGGGCACGCCCTTCGCGGCCCAGCAGGCGGCTTCAAACGCCGCCAATATGGCTCGTGATCACGGCGTGCGCGCCGTGGAGGTTCGGGTCGCTGGTCCGGGTTCGGGCCGCGAGTCGGCCATCCGCGCGCTGGCTGCCGCGGGTATTGAGGTGAAGGTAATCCGCGACGTAACGCCGGTGCCGCACAACGGCTGCCGGCCGCCGAAGCGGCGTCGCGTCTAGGACGCGGCTCAACAAAGGGCCGGGACGAAGTCCACTGCGACGTAAACCGGCCGACATCCGAAGTCAGGAGAAAAAATGGCACGTTATACCGGAGCAGTTTGCCGCCTTTGCCGACGCGAAGGCACAAAGTTATTTTTGAAGGGCACCAAGTGCACCTCTGACCGCTGCCCGCTGGAGAAGCGCAACTTCCCGCCCGGCCAGCACGGCAAAGACCGCAAAGCCAAAATTGTGGGTTACGGCCTGCAACTGCATGAGAAGCAGAAGGCCAAACGCATGTACTTCACGCTGGAGAGCCAGTTCCGTGAGTACTACGAGAAGGCCAGCCGTTCCGCCGGCGTTACTGGCGAGTTGCTTATCCAGCAATTGGAGCGGCGCCTCGACAATGTGACGTACCGCCTGGGATTTGCCATTTCGCGCCGGCAGGCCCGCCAGTTGCTTCGCCACGGGCACGTTACGGTGAATGGACGCAAGGTGAACATTCCCTCGTATCAGGTGAACGCGGGCGACGTGATTGCTGTCCGCGACAACGCCAAGAAGTTGCTGATTGTGGAGCAGGCCTCGCAGTACGCCGCGCAGAACCCTGTTCCCAGCTGGCTGGAAGCGAACTTTGAAAACCTGTCCGGGCGGGTGCTGCATTTGCCCAAGCGCGCGGACGTCAACCTGCCGATCAACGAACAGTTGATCGTCGAGCTGTACTCGAAGTAACAGCTGTTAGTTAAAAACTAATCGCTGAATTTCAACTGAAGGAGAACTTGCGCGGCCGCCGCAAAATGCATCGCGACGTACATGCCGCGCGGGAAACGAGAGACCTATATGTTGTGGAGAGGATTTCAAAAACCGAAGCGCCTTGCAGTCGATGCGGAGACGCTTACCGACACTTACGGAAAGTTCAGCGCCCAGCCTTTTGAGCGCGGCTTCGGCACCACGATCGGCAACGCGTTGCGGCGCACACTGCTTAGCTCCATTGAGGGCGCAGCGGTCACCGCAGTCCGCATTGAAGGCGTGCTGCACGAGTTCCAGTCCATCACCGGTGTGGTTGAAGATGCCACCGACATCATTCTCAACCTCAAGCAGATTCCGTTCAAGCTGCAAGGCGAGGGCCCCAAGGCGCTGTACCTGCGCGCCGACCAGCCTGGCCCAGTGACCAGCGGCATGATCGAAGCCGACAGCGACGTCGAAATCCTCGATAAGAACGTGTACATAGCGACTCTGTCGGAAAGCGGCAAGCTGGACATGGAGATGCGGCTCAAGCGCGGACGCGGCTATGTCTCGGCCGATAAGAATTTCGATGCAGACCTGGGGCTTGGCTTCATTCCCGTGGACTCAGTGCACTCACCAGTGCGCCGCGTAAATTACGCCGTCGACGCCGCTCGTCTGGGCCAGATCACCGACTTCGACAAGCTGACTCTCGAAGTGTGGACCAATGGAGCCGTGCTGCCTGCCGATGCCATCGGCCTGGCTGCCAAGCTGCTCAAGGACCACATGAATATCTTTATCAACTTTGAGGAAGAGATTGAAGCGGAAGCGCGCGGCGATGAAGGCCGCATCCTGCTCCGCAACGACAATCTCAACCGTTCAGTGGAAGAGCTTGAGCTCTCGGTTCGCAGCTACAACTGCCTGAAGAATGCCAACATTCAGACCATCGGCGAACTCGTGCAGAAGACTGAAGCCGAGATGCTGAAGACCAAGAACTTCGGTCGCAAGAGCCTGAACGAGATCAAGGAAATCCTAGCTCAGATGGGCCTGTCGCTGGGCATGAAGATCGACGAGCAGGGCAATGCGGTTCCGGGACCGACTAGCATCCCGCCGCAGACAGCACTGGCCGCGGGCTTTGGCCGCTTTGACGATGAAGAGGAGCCTCTGGATTCAGTGGATCTGCAGTTGCCCACCGAAACGGAGAATTTCTAGGACAAGCTTTCAGCTCTTAGCACTCAGCTTTTAGCTCTTCTGCGCAATTCAAAAGAATCAAGTTCAGCGCAGGGAGCTAAGAGCTGGCAGCTAAAGCAGCAGGCCAAAATCGAAAGAGAGTTTTATCATGCGCCATCGCAATGCAGGTTTTAAACTCGGACGCAACACCAGCCATCGCCGCGCGCTTTTGCGGAACCTGGTCACGTCCGTTATCGTTGAGGACCGCGTACAGACCACCTTGACCAAGGCCAAGGCGGTTCGTCCGCTCGTCGAAAAAATGATTACCCTGGGTAAGAAGGGCGACCTGCACGCGCGCCGTCAGGCGCACGCCTTTCTTTGTACCGACGACGCCGTCAAGCGGCTTTTCGATGTCGTGGCTCCGCGCTACGGCGATCGCAATGGCGGCTATTTGAGAATCATTCGCACCGGCTTCCAACAGGGAGACGGCGCCGCCAAGGCGTTCATTGAACTGCTGGGCGCCGAAAAGCAGCTTGAAGTCAAGCGCCAAAAGCGCGCCGACCTCAAGGCAAAGAAGCGCGCCGACCTCGAGAAGCAACTCGAAGAGCAGAAAAAAGACGCGGAAGAACCCGGGGGCGGCGAACAAGCCGCATAAACCTGGGCCATCTCTGTGTTTCGATGAAAAAAGCGGGCATATCTCAACTGAGATTTGCCCGCTTGCTTTTAAGCTTTGCGTCTTAGCGATTACGAACGGAGAATTGCTGATCTGCTTTTCTCTTCAATCGCTTCCCTCGCGACCGTCTTGCGCAGAACCTCGATGTCATCGAGATCTACCTCCAGGGAAAAGCTTTGCTTGGTTGCAGCGAGGGTGATGACGACTTTGCATTGATGGCGAAGTTCGGTCACGATTCCCTCCACCCCCTCGAATACGCCGCGATTTACGCGCACCACTTCTCCGATGGAAACTGTGGGATGGGGCCGCAAGATGCATCCACTGGCCAGGCCTGCGCGGATTCTCTCGATTTCCAGGGCGCTTACTGTCTCGCCTACACCGCTTCCGAGCAGTCGCAGAACGCCTGGCGCGCTCACGACCGAAATTCGCGCCTCGGACGCGAAGCGAACAAAAATATACCCGGTAAAGAGAGGGCGCTCCAGATCGACTACCCGATCAGTCCATTTGGAACGCACTGAGTAAAGTGGGAGGTAGTGTTCCAGGGAGCGGGCCATCAAGTGCTGCGCAACGCGCTTTTCATGGTTTGCGACAACATGGAGAACACGCCACGGGCTATCGAACATCGCACGCTCCGATGAATACTTCGCAAATCAGGAAAAGCTTCAAAGGTTCCACTCGCTATGCCGACTGCGCCGTGCTCGTCGGTCTTTCGATGTGCTCTCAACCGCAAAGATTGGCGTTCGTGCAAATGTATTCAGCAGCATCGGAAACGATTTTGCCTGGGCGACAGTGCAAGTATAGCTCAGAATCCCGTGTAAATTGTCTCTAGCCAAGGACAGGCCTCCCAAGAATCGGGAAACGGGCAGCAATACGAATCCCGTCGCGCGCAGGACCACTAAAACTGGCGTCAAAGCACAATCTGGCGAACGCACCGCCAAATGGGGCTTGGCGAGCCATCGGTGCTTTAGTTGAAAGGGATTAGGCGCAAGACCCTGCAGGACGCAGAGGTCGAAAGGCGCGGAAGAGAGTTTAAGAAGCGTTTAATCTATTTCATGATTTTGCTTACCGATTGAAGGGCAAATCTAACAACGATCGCACGCGTGTTCGATCGCATGAAAAGTCAATTTGTTCCGATCGGGGCGCGCCTGTGCTCGTCGTGTGCCGCAATACGCTTGAGCAGGTGGACGCTTGGACTGTAATCCGGAACAAGCTCCTTGAGCGCGACCACCAAACGGCCCGTATCCCGCGTCTCGCAGATTTCGCGCAGCCCTTCGAGCCACGTCCGCATGTCTTGCTCGGGAACGCCGTTGCCGACAAAAATTCGGATCTTTTCATGCTTCGAAGGCACCGTATCTTCGAGCATTGTGGTGAGTTCTTCTGAGATTTTTTCACCGGGGCGCGCGCCGGTAAATTCGATCTTGATATCTTCCTCGGGGCGGAGGCCCGACAGGAGAATCAGGTGCCTTGCAAGATCGACAATCTTTACAGGTTGCCCCATGTCGAGAACACAGATCTGGCCGCCCTGGGCGATCGCCAAGGATTGGAGAACAAGCTGGCAAGCCTCGGGAATAGTCATGAAGAAGCGGCGCATCTCAGAATTCGTGACCGTGACGGGACCTCCAGCTGCGATCTGCTTTTTAAAGATCGGAATCACGCTGCCGTTCGAACCCAGCACGTTACCGAAACGGACGGCCACGAATTTTGTGCGGCCATTCTGCAGCGCCAACAGGATCAGTTCGGCGATGCGCTTCGTCGCGCCCATCACATTAGTCGGGCGAACTGCCTTGTCCGACGAAATCAGCAGAAAGTCTTCGACGCCATGCTCTGCAGCCGCGGCGGCCATATTGTAGCTGCCGAAAATGTTATTTTCGATTGCCTCAAACACGTGAGTTTCCATCAGCGGCACGTGCTTGTAGGCTGCGGCATGATAAACCACATCCGGTTTGTAGAGCTGAAAGATTTCGTTCAGGCGTTCGCGATTCTGAATGCTTCCAATCTCGGGGTAAAAGGTAACGTGCGGAAAAGACTGATGCATTTCGCGATCGATTTCGAATAGAGCAGATTCCGCAATCTCGAACCCGACGATGCCGGCAGGATGGAAGCGCGCAATTTGACGGCACAGTTCGAATCCGATCGATCCCGCCGCGCCCGTCACAAGGACGATTTTGCCTTCCAACGTACTCCTGATCGAGCCTTCTTCCAGGTGCACCGGAGTACGCCCCAATAAATCCTCAACTGCAACTTCACGGATCTGGCCGGCCAGGCCGCGCCCTTCAATTACCTCTTCCAATCCCGGCACAGTTTTGAACTCAGCGCCAGTGGCTTGACATAATTCCAGAATCCTCGTCATCTCAAGGCCAGTCGCAGACGGAATGGCGATCAGCACAGCAGCTATTCTTTGCCGCGCGACAACCGTGCCGATCGTGTCGCCGGTTCCGAGCACCGGCACGCCGGCGATGCGCAGGCCAACCTTGTTGGAATCATCGTCGATGAAGCCGCACACTCGATAAGCCAGTCTTGAGTTGTTGCGAATTTCCCTTAGAAGCGTATTGCCCGCGTCGCCCGCGCCGTAGATCAGAGTTCTTTTCAGCGAGGCCTTACTACTCCTATATTGTGAGCTGAACCTTGACGTTGCACGAGCCAGAAGCCGGAGACCGCACGTCCCGAAGAAACAGACCATCAAATCGAGAACGTAGATGGATCGCGGAAAGCCCGGAGGCGCCAGCCAGCGAATGAAGAAGAAGCCAATGATTGAGGCGATGATGTTTGCAACTGAAATCCGGATCAGATCGATCGCGGACACATAACGCCAGAAGCCGCGATCCAGCTTTGCTGCGTAGAATACGACGAACTTAGTAGGCAGCCATATGGCGAGTGCATATGGAAGATAGCGTATATAGAATCCCGGCACACTGAAATCGAACCGCAACAAGAACGCGGCAACGGCCGAGGCCGCAAAGATGGCGGCCTGCGTCACCCAGATGAGAATCCGGCGAACAGCGATGTTCCGAATAAGAAATCCGGTTTCCTTTTTCATGCTGAATCACTCACTTTCGGAAACACGCAACTCGGAAAGAGGATTCATAAGAGCAATTTATTTGGAGGTTCGGATGATTTGCCAATTGAGTCAATCCGGGGAAACGAGCCCTGACGAAGGCCACTCCCGGCCCGCTTCAAATCGTAGTGTCAGGTAAACGAGCGGGATGACAGCGACCACGGCGAATATGGGTGCGGCTTCGGAATAATGCGACGCAGCCCAAGCGAGCGGAAACAACCATCCAATGTTGATTGCAGCGACCACCAGCGTCACCTTGGCATGACTGCCCAAGGCCTTGGCGGCATGTTGATACGCGTGGCTGCGATGAGCTTCGTACCAGCGCGCGCGAGAAAGTATGCGACGCAAGAGAGTTATGGTGGCGTCCACAACAAATGCGGCCAGCAGGATAAGCCAGGGCCAAACGAGTGATGAGTTTGTCTTCGAGTAGAAGAGCGCGAGCGTGCCCAGAGTGAAACCGAGGAATCCACTTCCGACATCGCCCATGAAGATTTTGGCATGCGGCCAGTTCCAAACCAGAAAGCCTAGACTCGCGGCACAGAGCATTAACGAAAGCTGCGCACCGCTGGGCAATCCATTGCGGAGCAAAAAGAATGCGCCGAGCCCGCTGACACAAACGGCTTCCATGCCGGCCAACCCGTCAATGCCGTCCATGAAGTTGAAAAGGTTTGTCAGCCAGACCAACGCAACGAATGCAGCACACCTGCGAACCCAGTCCGAAAAATCGGTGCCGCCACCGAACTGTGCGGGCCGCATTGCATCGATGCACCAAACGGCCCATGCGGCAGCGAGTGAGTGAACGACGAAGCGCGGCCATCGAGCCAACTTGAAGCGATCGTCAAGAAAACCGACAACGGCGATGATGAGACCACCTCCGATCAGAGCCCAGGCGAGCCGATCGGGAATAAGGTGTTTCTCGAGAACCCAAAAGACTGCCGACAAATAAGCTACTACGATTCCCACTCCGCCACCGCGCGGAACCGGAACTGCGTGAGAACTGCGAGCATTGGGGTGATCGATCAACCCGTGCTGGACGAACAGCCTGCGAAGGCCGGCAGTGATAAGGGCCGAAGCGAGGAAGACCACAACGAAGATTCTCATCAAACTGCCTTCGTTCGCGCTGGCTGGCGGGTTTGCCGATACCATCGAGCAATTGCGTCCAATCCTTCGTCGAGGGTCATGGGTGGAACCCACTCCAGCAAACGTTGCGCGCGGCCGGAGTCGATTATGAGCGAATCCAAGAGCCTACTCACCATATCCTGCTTCAAAGCGAGTTTAGCGGCAAAACGAAGCAAAGACTCAGGGGTGGAAAAAAACCGCACGGGACGAGCCAGGAGCCGCGCCAATCGAGTGATCAACTCGCGTGTCGATACATCCTCGGAGTCCTTCACAAGGAAACTCTGTCCGGCAGCCTGAGGATGGTCGACGCATCGCACCAGAAAATCGGCAAGATTGTCGGCGCCGATCATGCTGCGGCAGTTCGCTTCTTTGGGCCAGGGCAGGGGCATAGCGAGATCGACAAGCTTGATGAGCCGCAGAAGATTTCCACGAACTCCAGGACCATAGACGAGCGGCGGACGGACAATGACCACCTCAAGGCCGGTTTCCGCCGCAATGGCACGAAGCACTTCTTCCCCCTCCCATTTCGAAATCGCATATGGATCTTCAGGATTGAAGGGCGTGTCTTCGCACAATGGCGTTCCAGAGGTCGACTCGCCGTGGACCTTTACCGTGCTTACAAAAATGAGCCGCCGAATGCCAGCAGCAACCGCAGCGAGTGCAACGGACTTAGTCCCGTTCACATTCACTTTTCTGAATTCCTGCAACGGGTCGCGGGCCGATTCCCTCATCACGTGAACGCGGGCCGCCATGTGCACAACAACGGACACGCCGGAGAGTGAACCTTGCAGTTTCGGATTCGTGCCCAGATCTCCCAGAAGGGAGACCTCGTTCAATCCCGGAATCGCCTGCTGCAGGTCTGGCCAAATCCTTAGATCCCGGACCCCGGCAACGGGACTGAATCCCGATGCGATGAGCTTGCGGCAAACATATCTCCCCACGAATCCGTTCGCGCCCGTCACCAATACTCGTTCATTCATGACGGCTCATCAGGAAATGCGTTTTTCATTGCCGCCATTCAATCGGAGTCAATTGGGCAGTTCATCTCAGCAAACGTTCTTCGTTTCCAAACCAAGGGCTTGCATGACTCGCGCCACTCCAGCAGGCTTGTCGTAACTTCCGATGAAGGCCTCGCGGCCGTTCCGCCCCTTTTCCCTGATCTCTTCGGGATGATCAAGGAGGCGCACGAGCAACGACCTCACGCCGTCTTCATCGCCGCAATCAAAGTGCCAGCCACAATCGAATCGTTGGATGAGAAGGGCGGGCGTGGCTGCTGCTGGACCGATGAAGAGGACTGGCCTCCCCGCCGCCATCAGTCCATAAATCTTGCTTGGCACGACTGCGCCGACCGTCGATGGCTGCTGTGTAACCAGGCCCACGTGGCCCCCGGCCAGGCTCGCACCCAAATCCTGCAAAGGAGCGTAGCCCAGAAATGAAACATTCTCTATTGCGCGCTCCCGGCAGAAATCGATTAGCTCTCTGCGAGCCATGCCGCCGCCCACGAAAATAAACAGAAAATCGGGAGAATTCGCCAAGCGCTCCATCACTGCGCGGATGGTCGCCACCTCGTGCACCAGCCCGAGATTTCCGGAGTAGAGAATGCGCAGCGGCCGTTGCTCGGGAAACGGCAAAGGCGTAATCGATTGTCCATCGGCCCAATTCTCCGCGACCACAACTCGATCTTCGGCAATCCGGTGTTGCAGCAGGCGCGTTCTCATGCAAGGTCCGAGAGCAATGACCGCATTCGCGCGGCGCCGAGGAAAATCCAACATTCGAGATGTCCACGCCGCAACGGGAATGTCCAGGGCAATGGCGACGTCCGGATACACATCCATCTCCCACGCCACGTGTCGGCACCCGCGCATCCGTTGTACCAACCAGCCGATCCATGCCAGCCCTGGCGGAGCTGTGAGCGTTAAGACGACATCTGGTCTTGGAATCCAGAGAGCTCTCCATAGCGCCCCAGCGTAGAAAGTTGAATAGGATAGAAGCTTCTTCACCTTGCTTTGCGAAAAGATCGCGGTCCTAACCTTGACCACGCGTATCGTCCCGCTGCCGGTGGAACGCTCCCGGATTTGTTCGGGAATGTCGGGCTGATAGGCGGCCGGTGCCGCGTCCTTTGCCGGAACGTATTCGGTCGTGCCGCAGATTACACGGACATCGTGGCCCGCCGCGGCGGCCCCATCCGCGAAATCAGACAAAAACTGCCCAACCGCCGACTGATCCCGGCCAAAGAACTGGCTGATAACGATGACTCTCGCGCGAGAAGCCAAACCAATTGGAGGTTGTGCGGTCTGGGACCTGCTTTGAGTCTCTCGCACGAAAAGTCAACTTTCACGGCACTGTCGTCAAGCAAGAACACAGTCCGGCTTCGGCCCGTGCCCGAGAATCCAGTCGTACACCTCAGTCATGGCCTTCCCGATGCGCTGCCATTGATAGCGCTCTTCAACTAGGCCTCGCCCGTTGCGGCCCATCGCTTCGCGCTCTCGCTCCGTCATGGAAAACAATTGGCGCATTGCTGTTGCGATACTTCTCGCGTCTGGATCCATGAGGATAGCGGCTCCCGCTTTCGCGCCTTCGGGAAGATTGCATTCGGGGGTCATTAGGACCGGCAGTCCCCATGACCAAGCTTCGAGAATGCTTACGGGCTGGCCTTCGCTTTCGCTGGGCAGAATAAATGCGGATGCCGTGGCAAGGCAGCGCTCTTTGTCAGCATTAAACTGTGGGCCGAGAAAATCGACACTGGAACGAACCTCAAGCTGCTCCGCAAGACGCTCAAGCTCCGCGCGATGGCGATTCTGGTCCCATCCGACAATGGTCAGGCGCCAGCCTGCCGTCGCTGCGTCGTTGCGCACCGCGCTCCAGGCTTCAATCAAGCTGCGCAGTCCTTTCGAAGGATGAATTCTTCCGAGATAAAGAAGTGACCGGCCCTGCAGCGGCTGCTCGCGAACAATGTCATGCCGCAATGTTGCGCCATTCGGGAGAACGCAGATTGGATTCTTCAATCCGTAGTCGCGGAATGACTCCGCTTCGGCAGCATTCAAGGCGTGGAGGCACGCGGCGTGGCGCAGATGCTCATTTTCGTAGAGCAGAGCAGCGACCCGTTTCTTCCATCGCGAATTTCGCAACGCCCAAGGCTTGAGTAGTCCGTGCGGACTGACGACGTAAGGCCTCGTCTCCCCCGCCCAACGCCTGGCCACAATTGACTGATACATCCAGATGCTGTGGATATGCAGAATGTCCGCGTTACTTTTCTCAACAGCCGATGCGAGCCCCGATGCGTAGCCGAAGATGCGCGGGCCGCGAACCGGAAACGTCCGGGTCGCTATGCTGCCCCAGAGAGGCTCGTCAATCTTTGTATAACCATCGCGAGCGCTGAACACTACGGGAAGGTAACGTTTCTCCGCTGCGATCGCGAAGGTGAGATTGCGCATGGAATCGAAAATTCCGCCATTCATCCTCGAGATTGAATTGGTAAGGACGGAAAGTCGATATTGCGAACTGGGCATGGGCACAAAAGAAAAGGAGTCGCACAAAGAGTCGCTGCGAACGGCCCGCTGAGTTAGGCGTTCGCCCGTAAACCTAGTTCCGTAATGCCGCGCGCAACGGCTTGGAGATAGCCTTGGACCTCCAGATCCATCCTGCAGTACTGTTCGACGATCTCCTTTGAGCGCGCCCCCATCGCCGCTCTGAGCGCTGGGTCGAAGAGCTTCGTCATGGCCGCTGCCAGCTGAGAAACGTCGCCGGGCTCGATCACAAATCCATTCAACCCGTCCTGCACAATCAGTCCCGCAGATCCACAGGCGCTGGTTGTCACCAGCGGCTTGCCGGCCAGACCGGCCTCGACCAGAACCTTTGGAAAGCAATCTTTATGCGTGGGCAGCAGCACGGCATCGACCGCACGGTAGATCTCGGCGAGCTTCCGCGGCGAAACCGGCCCAAGAAAGCGTACGCGCCGTTCGGCGCCACTCGATCGGGCCAGTCGCATGAAATACTCGGTCGTCGCACCATCCTTGCTTGCCGGTTCCTCTGGTCCAACGAATACACAGAGGAAAGACTCGTCGGCGGGTAGCAGTGCCGAAGCCTTGACGATGTCGGCCACTCCTTTGAAGGAGTGCAGATTCCCCGCGTATAGAAAGACCACCCCCGAGTCGGGGCCGAGATCGCGCCGGGCGTCCCGGCACGTTCCGATCTCGAGAAGTATCTTGTTGAAGAGCGAGGCGCCAGCTTCGTATGGGGCGGAAATCATTCGTTCGGGAGCACAGCCGTAAACCTCGGTAAGAACTTTGAACGAAGCAGGACTTTGATAAATGTGGTAGTGGCACAAGCGAAGCAGAAATCGCTTCGACCATCGGACCCACCAGCGCCGCTTCCTCTCCCACTTCACAGGCAGCGTTTGGTTGGTTGAAATCACAGCTCGGCCAAAGAGGCGAGCACAAAACGCGCACCAGATTGCTCCCAGACCGAGCAGGCCCTTCAAAATCACGACATCGGATTGGCGGGCACAGGCCAGACCTACCCGCCATTCAGGATTGGAGACAAACCCCTCAGGTGTGCTGCCTTTGACGTTGACTCCGAGATGCTTTCCGCGCGCAGTGGCGGTACGATAGGCAACTCTCGAATGCTCCTGATCTGTATGCATGTAAAGCGGGAAAGCCTTAACGGAAAAGGGTGCAGCTTGCGCGACTTCAAAAAGCGCATCTTCTGTATTGCGCTGCAAATCATACGTCAGAAACCCGACCCTGAGGCGGGGCTTGGGCACCCCGCTTTTCGAAAGTATCTCCGAATTCTGTACAGCACCAGAGTCAATCATTCAATCGCCCACGAAAGCGATTCTTCAGAATGACTAGAGCGTCGAGACTCAACGGTTCTGTTGGGACAGTCATGCGGATGGCTTCCGCGCCCATGCAAAAATCTGCGGCGACAGATTGGGAACCGCGTGGAGCATGAAAAAGCCGCTGCGCCTGCAAAGCTCAAAGAATGAGAGTGGCCGCGGATAGCAAGCGACTGCTCCGAAATAGACAGGATCGAGCGAGGAAGCTCGAATGCATTTTTCCAGCGATTGGATTGAGTGGTAGAAAACATGTTCCCAAGGGGCGAGGTCCATGGGCCTCTTCAGCGCGCGATGGACCCGGATCTTCCAGGGAATTGCCCTGCCGTTGGGAACCGAGATGAATAAGTGTCCCCCTGGTTGTAGCGCACCTGCAAGTTGCTGCAAAAAAGGAACAGGATTTCGAATGTGCTCAAAGACGTCCCACAGCGTAATGAAATCGAACTTCAATCGGGGCTGGTCCAGAGTTTCGAGGTAGTCTCGAACGGAACTCGCAGGCCGCACAGCGGGGTATAGTGTCATTGCATGCTCCGCTTGTGCCCTTGAGGCGTCGAAGCCATAAACCCGAAACCCATTTGCAGAAGCAAACGATAGAAACCCGCCTGTACCGCACCCAACGTCCAGCAGGGTTGAATGTTTTGATGTTGCCGAACGCGACGCATAGGCTAGCCATTGCTTGAATGCCGGAAGCTTATGTGTGCCCTGGCACCACAAACGGCTTTGGTCGAGTGCAGAGGTCTCTAAATCGACATAGTCTGGAGACAAATCCGCATAGTGCTCGACTGTCTGAATAAGGTCGCAGCGTGAGCAATGCACGACATGATAAGTGCGAAAGTCATGCTCTTCCCAAGCTATTTCCTCGACTTGGGGTGAGCCGCAAAACCTGCAGATTGGCGCATGACTCACTTATCGGCGACTCCTAACCAAGTTCAACTTTCGAGCCGCTTTTCGTTGCGCCAGCTAGCAACATCCGCTAGCCACTTGCGCATTCTGCTGTAAATATCATTTCCGGAGGCAATCACACGCGCATACCCGGCAGCGGCAATCTTTTTCCGGGCGGCTTCATTGTTTACATAGAAGTGCGCTTTATCAATAAATTCCGACGGACTGCCGAAGAATTCGGCCTCTTTTCCTTCACGGTAAAATTCCTGCATGGCGGGGGTTCGCTCAGAAAGAAGGAAAACCCCGCAGGCCGGGATTTCCCACGATCGTGTAGTGTACTGGTCGCGATTCCATTTACTGAAGAAACAAGCGCCAATCTTGCTCGCACACAACGCGCGCCGGTAATCTGCGCCCCTGGCGTGGAAGATGGGCCGCACCGCCCCGTACGCCTCGGGGTCGAGAACAGATTTCCATTCTTCGGCTCCGCCGAAGATTCTGCATTTGAGCCCAGCCCGAATCACTCCCGAAAGGCACTCAACGCGCAGATCGGGCTCCATGTGCCCCGCGAAGACTACATCGGATCCGAAGTCGTTCTGTTCCTGAGCGGTCAGTGGGCTTGGGTAATGAAGCCAGGGAATGTAGTACATCATGAGAACGCGCACGCGCTTAATACCGTAGGCAGCGGCCTCGGTGACATTGCATTCCCTGTTTACGTGATACCCATCGTACTTCGGCAGCGCGCCCAAGAGAAGCCGGTATTCTCTTAGGCCTGGCCGTCCAAACGGATCGTCGTTGTGCAGGCCTGAGGCGAAGGTAATGCGGGCAACGTCGGCCACAGTTTCGGCAGTATAGTGATGCCCCTGATAGAACTGCACGACGTCGGGGCCCATCTTTCTCGCGCGCTCAAGCACCATCCGGTTGACTTTGCGGATGTGCGGGCCCACCAGGTAGCGCTGCTCCATCCGTCCTATCAGGTTCGACGGAATATAGGAGTGAGTGTCGAAGAGTTCGACATATACCCCAAGATCGCCTAACGCTCTAACCCAGGCTAACTCGTGAATCTCTCCAAAGGCCGAGCGGACGAGCAAGACGGACTCAACCTTCTTCTTGTCCGACGCCGACATAGGTATTTCCAGGAATGATTCCGTTCACGACGGCCGAATGCCGCGTGCCCCGCCCATCACAGGAGTGGAGCCGAACATGCGCTTGCACGCATCGATGAGCGTGTCGCAGGCGCGAGATCCAGCCAGCGAAAGCGCGGTGCGATACATGCGAAAGGATAGGTATTTGCCCAGGCCGAGTTCGGACAAGGCCGCCGCGTAGCGTTGGAAAGAGGATCGGCTGCACAATCGCGCCTGGATCGCAAGAAGCGGGTAGGAGTAGCGCGCGATTTCGGAGCGAATCAGCCGGCCCACTAATGAGCCATGCGCCGACTCGATGCTTGCGGTAATCGCGAAGAGGCCGCGAACAAAATTCAGCGAATGCTCAGGAGTTAGTTGTTGCGGAACGAATCGCTCGCGCTCGCTCGCGCTGGATCCGAAGTAATGGTCGCCGCCGGCGCGGCGGATCGCGGTCATTTGCGACAGATAATAACCCGGCATAGTCATGAGGATGTTGCCAACCAAGTGCAGTTGATAAAGCAAGGTTCCATCAAAGTCACTCGTTCTTATTGCGCGCGCCGCATCTGTGCGGACAGCGAGGCCGGATATAAAGACTGACCTTCGGAAAAATGCCGCCACTGTTTCCGGCCCCGGATTGAATGCGCGGTCACTTGGGAAATAGCGATGCACGTCCAGCACTTCTCCGGTGTCTTTTGAAATGGTTCGCCACGCGCGCAGAATTACGCCCAACCCTGGGTTCGCGTCTGTCACTCTTGTAAGTTGCTGCAATGCGCCGGCGCACCACAGATCGTCGTCGCCCATGAACACGCAGTATCGCCCTTCCGCGTTATCGATAAGAAAGCGCAGATTGCCGTCATAGCCGAGATTTGCGGGCGTTGTGAGGAAACGGACATTCCGAAGTTTGTGAGCTTGCGCGAACCGCTGAACCACTTCCGCAATCTCCTTACTTTTAGGCGACGAATCCTCGCTGACTACAATCTCCCAATCCCCGGGCGGCTCGGAAGCAATGCTCTTGAGCAGATCGGACAGCTCTTCAGGCCGATTGAACGCAGGGATGCAAATGGAAACGCGTTTCGTCATTTCCTCGTTTTTGGTGCAGATTACGGATGGATTGGGCGGGGCCGGCCTGCCGGACACTTAGAACCCGCGTTTGCTAAGCAGACAGGGCTTGCGCGGCGGCTTGCGGCGTCAGATTCACAGACCTGCTCAGAGTCTGCTCGATGGCGACGAAGACAAGAATAGGAAAGCCCCGAGTAGCCAAGAGATACACGCCAATGGTTGCGGTCATGGGTATCGCCCACAGGCACAACAATGTGATGACATAGAAGCTGAGCAGCAAGGTCCCCATGTCAACCGCGGAATATGCCATCGAAATGCAAACCTTTGCAATTCTTCCGATGACGAAGAAACCGCCAACTACACCAAGCGTGCCGAAGTTGAAGTAAAACTCCGCGAGAGTTCCGGGCACGACGCCATTGATGGATGGATCCTGATAGATGTATTGCCCGACCAGCGCTGTCATCGCTTCCGGTTCCGGCACCTTAAGAGGGATGTGCAACAAAGTTGCTGGAGCATTGATCGTCATGGCCAAGCCCTGAAGCAGAGTTGAGCCGAGCGCATGGCCATACCGATTCACCATGTCGAAGGCCAGACTGATCGTCGGGAACCTTCCCATTTGCCAATCGAAGACGGCGGCCAATTGATTGGCCACGAATTGGCTCGGTGTCGTTCCGCCCTGAATGAGGAGGTCGAGGCCGCCGTTTAGCATCGTGGCCGTTCGCGCGATGGTTTCGAAAACGACGATTCCCACGATTCCGGCAGTGATGACCAAAGCAAAGGGGCGAAAATGGCGCGGAGCAATCTCATTCACGACGAAAAACAGCGGCAACACTGCCAGCAGGTTCTCTGCCCGGCTGCCGGTCCAAAATAGATTGAGAAACATGCAGGCCGATCCGCCAACCAGCACGGCGAGCGAGATTCTGGGGTGATTCTTGCTGAAACGCGAAACCATGAAAGCAGTCAATAGAAAGATGATGCCCCAGGAAAGCCAGGTGGACATGAATACATAGCGGGCAGTTCCTTCGGAGAGCTGCCTCGCGCGGTCAATAGTCGCCACGTCTTCAACCAGTTCACCAGAGCTGGAGAAAAGCATGAATGTGCCCGCAACGCCTACAAGTGTAAAGACCGCTCCGGCGAGAACAAGCAGCGTAGAACGCACGCGGACCATGTGCGGAAAGTTCAGCAGGACGGGCTGGCGCGCAGGCGCAAGTCCCCACCAAAGCGCCAACTGCGCAAGGAGGATGAGCGCAAGCGAAAGATAGACATGATGGATTTGTGTGTGGAGATCAAGCGCAGCGATTTCATAAAAGCCGAGGGAAATATAGTCAGTTCCGGTGAGATGAACGAACGCCGACAGCGGGTAGGTGAGCAGGAATGTGCCGAGCACCAGCGTATATCCGTTGATGAAGCTGCCGGTCTTCACCGCCGCGCGAAGCAACATTGCGGCGGAGCCGACAAGAAGGAGCGCAGCAAGTACCCCGGCGCCCGGTGCATCGACACGCTCGCGCCGCACTAACAAAATCACGGCAACGAGCAAGACGACCGATAGAAGAATTCGGCGCCATGGAATCGTCCGCGTCTCTTGTTCAGTTTTCAACACGCACTCTCTGCTACCTCTTCGTTTCTGTTTTCCGCCAAGACTTTTTCTCTGAAGAGTTCAACCATTGCGAGCGCCATGGCGCGAACAATGCTGGGCCGAAATCCCCACAGCGATGAAAGGCGGACACCCTGCTGGGTCGTGAGATAGAGCCCCAAACAGATAAGGTAGATCGCCTCTGCAATCAGGACGGCGCAACAGAAGCCGAATGCTCCCCAACGCGGCACGAAGGCGATGCTGAGAAGAATAAGCGCCGTGAGATTGATCGCGGCTCCGACCGTGCCTGGAACAATGAAGTGGAGGCCGCGCAGATTGTTTTCCAAGGTCCTCGTCATGGCTCTTAGTGACATTGCCAGCGCCAGAGGATACGCGGCCGGAATCGCGCTGAGGTATGCTTTCCCGAAGCCAAACCGGATCACTGGGCCCACAAGGGCACATGCGAAAAGAAAACTCGCTCCGGCAACCACCTGCGCCATCTGGAATCGGCGCAGCATGAGGGCCAATGAGGCGTCAGCGTTCTCGGCGCTTGAAACTTCGACAAATCCGATCTGCGTGAACGCCTCAGTGGTAATCGTGATTGGCATTGTGACCGCGAAAGCGATGGCGAAGTAACCGATTTGCTCAAGCGTCGTTGTGCGAATGAGGATGGCCCGATCGGCGTTCAGCAGAACAACAGCGGCTAGGCTCGGCGCTGCGAAGCGGATTCCCAACCCCAAACATTGACGGTAGGCGCCACGGGTAAGCCGTCGATTCAGCCACGATGGTTTGATGTGAGTGAGATGCAGGAGGCACTGGAGCAATTGGCTGCCGAGCGCCGAAAGCACGGCGTTGAGGGGCGTGAGAGTCCCCGTAAGCCACAAGACGAGAAGTGCGACCACGTAGCTCGCCTGACCGGCAAGCGTTACCGCGTTGACCCATGTGAAGCGCTTCAAGCCATAGGCCATGGCGTTGAAGTACGGCACAAGAATCATGAATGCGCCGCACGCGCAGGAGATTTGCACCGGGATCGCTAACGGGCGATTGTCACCTGTCAGCGTGAGCGGCGCGCAAAGCATGAAGAGCGGAACCGCCAGCAGAGCCTGGGCGACCGCGAGGCGGAAGCCGGTCGTCAAAACCTCCTCCGGATGCTGCGGGTTTTTGGAGATCAGTGCAGTGATCGCCTGGGGTGTTCCCAGGCTGAAGAACGCAGCCATCAACGTAGGAAAGTAAAGAAGGATCGCCAATTCGCCGCGCCCGCGCGGCATCAACAGTCGCGAGACCATGAGGCCTGAAATGGCGCCAAGTCCAACGCGGAGCGCGTTGGCTCCCGAAGTCGAGACGTACGACCAAATCAGATGTTTGCGATGTTGGGACGTTTTCGCGCTCCAAGATCTAATGCGGCGTTCAGCTGGTGCTCACTCGTTGACAGGCACTGACTTGAATTCCGCCAGCAACTGCAAAATGCGAGGATTGCCAGCCAGGACGTTGCGCCCCAAAATGTAGAACCACGCGCCAAACAACCCGAAAGCGGCAAAGACGAGCACAATGAGAGTCCTTCTCGGCGCGGATTTTGTATCCGGCGGAATGGCTTCTTCGACGACCTGAATCACCGCAGCGTTGCGCGACTCGTCCCACCTGGCAGCGTCATATTGCTTCAGCAGCAGATCGAATAGGGCCTGGCGGTACTCGAGCTCATGCTGCGCGCGCAGATAATCCGCACCCGCGCCGGCAACATCTGAAAGATCCAGTCCGCCGGATTCCGGCGCGCCGCTGCGTTCTTCCAGCTTGGCCGTTTGACTTTGCAGCGAGGAGAGTTGGCTCTCCAGCAGCTGCACCTCTGGATTCTGCTCGGTGGAATAGGATCGCAGCGCCTGCAGTTGAACTTCTTTGTCCGCAACCTCGGCGTGCAAATCGGCCAGCGACGTGATCAGCGCCTTGGTCTGTGCGTCCAGTTGAATCAGGCCCTTTTGCTTCTGGATCTGCTGGAACATAAGCTCAGCATTCACGAGGTCCGCTTTCGCGTCCTTCAACCGCTCTTCGTAGAAGAGGCGCCTTTGCGATGCTTCGGTCAGTGCGAGGTTTTTCGTCAGATTGCGAAGTTGCTCAGGGTAGGCATTGGCAATGGCCGCTGCTCGCTTCTTGTCTGTATCTGTAACGGAGATTGCGATCAGCGTGCTCTTTTCTGAAGTGACAATCGTGCGGTCAGCAAGCGCCTTTCGAGCGGCCGTCATGTCCTTGGCGTGATAAACGCCGGAGAGACCGAATTCCGCGATGATCCCATCCGCGACGGGCCGCGAGGCCAGCAGCCCCAGGTAAAGTTCGTTTGGATTTCTCAGGCTGAGTCCGCCGCCGGTTGCGACCGATAGTGGATTGGTGGCGGCCGGATTTATTGCCAATTGGCTCATGAGCAACGCCGCTGACGGTTGCGTTTGCTGCGGCGTCATGATCTTGGTTGTCGCCGTGTAGCTCACCGGCAGCAGCAAACTCACGACGATCCCAATGAGAAACGCAATTCCCGTTGCCAGCAACACCAGCCGCTTGCCGCGGGCCAAATGGGTGAGAGCACCAAAGACGGACCATGCGGGCACGGGCCGCCGCTCTTCGGAGAAAGCTTCTCCGAGGGGCGTGACTTCTTCCTGCACTATCGTTGAATTCTGTTTCATCATGGTTCGCCGATTTGCTAGTAAGCCGTACCGAGAACGGCGCCGGTCAGGGCGGTTTGCGACAGAATCTGCGTGAAGTATGGTAGCTGCTGGATGAACGTGCTCGGCCCTTTCAGCTTCGGTGGGACGATGATCGCGTCTCCTGGCAACAAGGTTGTCTTGTCAAAATCCGAACGCCAGAAATCGCCGCGAGTTTGCCGGCTGATCACGGTGCCATCAGCCCGGATCAGGAAGACACGCTTGGTGTCCGCCTGCCTTGTGGGTCCTCCGGCATCGTTCAAGTACGCGAGGAGTTTCTTCCTTCGCTCATAGCGGAAGGCATTCTCGTTGTAGACTGCGCCTGAAACCTGGACCGTGTTCAACTCCGGCGGAATGTAAAACGTATCGCCGTCCTCCAATGGAAACGCCGGAATGTCGTCGACGCTGCTCGCATCGGGCTTCATGGCCAGAACCACGCGCCCCGTTGGCTGAACAGAGGCAAGCTGCGTGATCAACGCCTGCTGGGCGCTTAGCTGCGCCTGCTGCTCTGAATTGCTGGGGGCGCCTACGGTGGAAGCGGCGGCGTTACGCGCCAGGAGGTCTCTTTGCATTTGCGAAGTTGATTGCCTGATTTCGAGCTCTTCGGCGCGGCGCGTGGAAATACGGTTGAGTTGCGAGGCGTAGAGATAGGAGTGCGGTGTGAGCCCGCCGGCGCGCTTGACCACATCGCGCAGCGTTTCGCCGGGGCCGATGCGGTAAATGCCCGGCGCATTCACTTCGCCGTCTACGCGCACAAATGCTGCGTGCTTATCAACGGGAAGGGGGATGTCCTTCTCAGAAAAGATGGTGACAACGTCTCCCGGCTGCAGCACAACATTATCATTCGACGCATGGTCATCGACGGCGTTGGCCAGGTTGAATGCGATTAAGCGGGTACTCAAATCGTGTTGGTCGAGCCGCTCAATGGCCGCGTAGTCCCAATTGATCTCTTCGCCGTTCCGGGCGGCAGCGAAACTGGCTTCGCTGCGTTGGATGGCCTCGTTTTGCGTATTGATCTCCGTCTGCTGACTTGTCCCAGTTTGTTGATTGGCTCCGGTTTGCGGATTGATCCCTGACTGCGGATTGACTCCGTTCTGCGTATTGATCCCGGGTTGAATGTTGGATCCACCCTGGTTCGTCGGGGAAGTCTGGGGGTTCGTTGTGCTCTGCTGATTCGTCCCTGGCTGTTGATTGAATCCGTTTTGCCCGTTGAAACCGTTTTGCGGGGTCGTGTTGTTCGGCGCGTTGGTTGGGGTCTGCACATTCGTCCCCGTCTGGGGATTGAACTGGTTCGGCGCAAGGCCGAATGGATGGGCGATTCTCTCAGGAACAAGAAAGTTTTGCTGGTTCCAGTAGTCGCGGCTGAGCAGGAACTGACGGTTGGGAATGAGATCTGAGACGCGCATTCCGTCGTGCCAAGCGTAACGCCCAGGCTGTCCCACGTTGCCGCGAAGAGTTACTGCATTGTCGAAACGCGGAGAGAGTGGGTAGACGCGCAGCAAGTCTCCGTCACGGAGCGTGCGCTTCAGCCCGGAGTCATCCATCGCGAACGACTCCACCTGCCGGCCCTCGTGATTTTCGATCCGCTCCAGCAGAACGCGATCCTCATCGGCGAGATTGGTCGCGCCGCCCGCATCGCTGAGAGCCGATGCAACTGTCTCATCTCCCTTGATCTCATAGATTCCAGGCTCGTTGACGCTGCCGATGATCGCCACCTGCTGCCCTGCGGGCGGAATATAAATCACATCGCCTGGCAGAAGTTGAACGTCGTGCGATTTGTCGCCTTTGCGCAATAAATCGTAGAGGTCGAACTCAGTGATCACCTGATCGTTGCGCCGCAATTGTATGTGGCGCATGGAGCCGGTCGCCGAGGGCCCTCCGGAAGTGAAAAGCGCATTCACCAGGGTGCTGAGCGAACTGATGGTATAAACGCCCGGCTGGCGCGCGCTGCCCAGCACGAAGACCTGGATGGAGCGAAGCTGGCCCAGAGTTACGTTAAGGTCAAAGTCCTTGTAGAGCGTGGCGATGGCCGAATGCAGAGAGCTCTGCAATTGTTCGTAACGCAGGCCGGCCACGGTCAATGTCCCCACTGTCGGCACAAAGATCTGCCCGTTGCGATCGACGGTGACGCGCGTATCGAGGTCGATCTTTCCCCAAACGTGAATGAGCAATTCATCGCCCGGTCCGAGCACGTAATTTGCAGGCACCGGAATGCGGTCAAGCGGGGCAAAGGTGGTGGGAACTTCATCGAACAGATTTCTCCCGAACACCTTCAAGGGATGGCCGGCCTCGTCCTCGGCGAAGATCTGGAATTCTGTTCGCGTGGTGATCGGGCCAACCGCTTTATATGGTGGTGGAACGTTTGTCGCGGGAGTGGGAGGGATTCCGGAAGGTAGTGTGTTTATGCCCGGCGTAGCCGTCTGCGGATACGTACTCGTCCCGGGCGTTGGAACCGTGCCCGTTGCCGGAGGACACACGGCCTCCAGGCCTTCCGGGACGGGGCCTGGCCCGGTCGGACATTCAACCGTCTGCGCTCCGGGAGCTGTGGGGGTCGTCTGCCCCGCGCACAGCGCGCCGGGAACAAGAAAAAGAAGAAGAAATCTATGTTTCATCGCGATCAAGTGTTCTCAATTCAAATCAGCGTTCGTTTTTGTGTTCGTGCCCAGCGAAGGCCTGTTTAGAGGTTGCGGTCCGCCTTGAACATCTCAATTTCGGCGCTGAGCTTGTCGACTCTTTGTTCCAGTTCACGCATTTGTGCGGAGTATTCGTTCCTGGTTGTATCGCCACCATTTCCCTGGCCAGTACCGTTCAATAAACCGCGCATGGCTTCGCGCGCCAGGTCCGAGACACTGCGCGCGCCGGTGGCGAGCGAAATCCGCCGCAGAGTGGAGAACTCCTCCTCCGACATCCTTATGCTAACGATCCGTGATTTAGGTCTAAGGACTCTCATAGTGGGTTTCTGCAGGGAATCGTGAACCTGGCGCGCCGACGCCGCTTGTGGGGATGGAATGCCATCGAATCTATCCTAAGGTTCGAATCAACGGCCGAAGATCAGAGGCTCGGGATCACACTCAAGTCAGGAGCGGCCACCGGACAAGCTTCGCTCCTGTCGGTCCCACGCCGCAGAATGGGCCGTTCATCTTTGCCAGAAAAAACACGCACACGGTCAGGGCAACTGCCTTGAAGGTTGCGCGCCACGCACCACAATGCGGCCCAACTAGCCTAGCTTGGATTCTTAAGCGAGACTACCTTAACATGCGAATCTTGAGGAAGCAAGGGAAACGTATGACAAATGCAATACATATCTAAGTGATTGACTTCATGATAAAGTATTATGGATTTTCGCCGTTGTGTAGGTGACCAAAGGCACCCCTCCCGAGCCAGCCCGGCCGATCATTTCCGTTGATTCAGCCGGGCAGGCCAGCTGCGCCTCAGAACCATAAAGACCACCCACTGCATGAACAAGGCGCCGCAGCAGTCCAGCATGACATCCCATGGAGTCCCGGTCCGATTGGGCAGGAAAGTCTGGTGCCACTCATCCCAGCTGGCCACCAGCGCGGTGCCCGCAAGCGCCAATCCGGCATCGGGGAGAAACCGAAAGCGCGGAAAAGTCATCCACCAAGCGCGCAGCCAGGTTAATCCAAGCCCGCCGTACCCGAGAAAGTGGCCGGCTTTGCGGATGGAGTGGTGAATCGCATCCCAGTTCGCGTTGCTCACCGGCCCGAACAGTGCCTCAAACACAACGCGCAGCGGACCTGATGTTCGATCGGCGCCAAAATACTTTGTGGACTCAACCACGATCACGGCGATCCCCACCGCAACCGGCCACCAAGTGCTTACCCAGAACCGGAGGCCGCGCCGGCTACTCGACATGATAGTTCGGCGCCTCGCGCGTGATGATCACGTCGTGCACGTGACTCTCGCGCAGGCCGGCGCCCGAGATTCGCACGAACTTGGCCCTCTCCTGGAGCTCAGCGATGGTGCCGCATCCCAAGTAGCCCATCCCGGAACGCAAACCGCCCACAAGCTGAAAAACCATCGCTTCGAGCGGTCCCCGGTAGGGCACGCGCCCTTCGATGCCCTCAGGAACGTACTTGGCAAGGCGGTTTTCATTAGCGCGCTCGCGCTGCACCACGTCCGCTGGACCGCTTTCCGCAACGCCGAAATCAGCCGAACCCTGGAAGTAGCGCTCGCCCGAGCCCTGGCTCATGGCCGTCAGCGAGCCCATGCCACGATAGCTTTTGAAGCTGCGCCCCTGGTAGAGGATGGTTTCGCCAGGGCTCTCGTCCACGCCGGCAAAGAGCGAGCCGATCATAACCGAGCTGGCGCCGGCCGCAATGGCCTTGGTGATCTCACCGGAGTATTTGATGCCGCCATCGGCAATCACCGGAATATCACGCTTGCGCGCCGCACGGTAGGCCTCGGCGATCGCCGTAATTTGCGGCATGCCCGCGCCGGTGACCATGCGCGTGGTGCAGATGGAGCCGGGGCCGATGCCCACTTTGATGGCGTCGGCGCCCGCATCGATCAGCGCCATTGCGCCCTCATAGGTCGCCACGTTCCCCGCCAGCACTGAAACCTCGGGGAAGCGTTTCTTCACCTCGCGGACCGCCTCCAGCACGCGCGACGAGTGGCCGTGCGCCGAGTCAATGGCCAGCACGTCGGCGCGGTTGCGCACCAGCTCTACTGCGCGCTCCAGAAAATCGCCTGTAGCCCCGATCGCTCCGCCCACTCGCAGACGGCCCTGATCGTCCTTGCTTGCGTTGGGGTATTTCAACTTCTTCTGGATGTCTTTAACCGTGATCAAGCCCATCAGCTCGTACTTGTCGTTCACCACCAGCAACTTTTCTACGCGGTGCTTGTGCAGGATCAGCTCCGCCTCTTCAAGCGTGGTGCCGACGGGCACGGTGATGAGATTTTCCTTTGTCATCACGTCGCCCACGGGAATGTCGGTGCGCGTCTCAAAGCGCAGGTCGCGATTGGTCAGGATGCCTACCAGCCGCTTGCCCTGCGTGACGGGCACGCCGCTGATGCGGTAACGGCGCATCACCTCCAGCGCATCGGCAATTAATTTGTCCGGACCAATGGTCACAGGATCGACGATCATGCCGCTCTCCGACCGCTTCACCTTGTCGATCTCGCCGGCCTGGTCGGCAATGGAAAGATTGCGGTGCACAATGCCGATGCCGCCCTGCTGCGCCATGGCGATGGCCATGCGCGACTCCGTCACAGTGTCCATGGCCGAGGAGAGCAGCGGGGTGTTCAGCGTGATCTCGCGCGTCAGTTGCGTCTGCGTGCTCACCTGCACCGGCACAACCTCGCTGAAGGCAGGTACCAGCAGGACATCGTCGAAAGTGAGGGCTTCAGGAAGATTTTCTGCCAGCATAATGGTATGAGGCGCCCGAGGAGCAAGACTTCTTCACTGGCGAGCGGTTCCCACTATTGTAGCGGAGGGGGCGAGAGCGGGCGGATGTACGCTTACTTCTTCAGCGGCTTCCTCGCAAAGTAATACAGCGAATACGCCAGCGCGGCGAATGCTACGACGCTGACATAGTTGTTATCCAAAAACGTGTGCGGGAAGTTGAGGATGTCGCCTTTGCCGGCAGTGGCTTCATAGGCTTTGAGCGCAACTCCGATCAGACCTACAATGCCGCCGGCAGCAATCAGTCCGGAGGCAAACAGAGAGCCGGGCGAGATTTCGCTTTCAGCGTCCGCGCCTTCGCCGTGCCGCTTCGCAGCTTGATCGACCAGCCAGCGCACCACGCCGCCAACAAAGATCGGCAAAGTCGTCCCGATGGGAAGGTACGCGCCCACGGCGAACGGCAGTGAGCGAATGCCGAGGAGTTCAACGGCGATTACCAGTGAAACACCAATCAATACGAGTCCCCAGGGAAGCTTGCGGCTCAAGATTCCGTTGATGACTGTGGCCATCAGGCGCGCCTGCGGGGCTGGAGCGGCTGCGCTGCCGATCCCTTGGATCCAGTGCACCTCAATTTGCCCCGTCGCTGGCGAGTAGAGATATTTGCCGTCCTGCAACTCGGTCGAACCGATTGCGTTGAGCAGGATGTATTCGGATTTCTGGTGAGTCGTGGTGGTCTTACCGTCGGGCGCAACCACCCGAATCTGGTTCGGCAGGTGCTGCGCGTCCGTCTGGATGGAGACGCCGGGATGGGGTGCGCTTATGTTCCATGGCTGTGACGCGGCGTGAAACTCTTGCAGCCCCGTGTTCATCAGGTTGAGCGTGAACCCAATCACGACCGTGGACACGACCACGCCGATCATGAGCGCAATCTGCTGCAGGCGTGGCGTGGATCCGACGATGTAGCCGGTCTTAAGGTCCTGCGAAGTATCGCCGGAGTTGGAAGCGGCGATGCAGACCACGCCTCCAATCATGATGGCCAGCGCGCCAAACGCGGGCGCGGTCCAACCCTGCATGAGAAAGACCGCCGCAGTTGCCATCAGGGTGGCGATGGTCATTCCGGAGACGGGGCTGGCTGAACTGCCCACGAGGCCCACAATGCGCGAGCTGACCGTGACAAAGAGGAATCCGAAGACGACCACCAACAGCGAAGCAGCGAGATTTGCGGCCCAGCCCACAAAGGCGCCGGGGACAGGCTTGAACTCAAGGAAGAGAAACATGCAGACCATAATGAGCAGCGAGCCGATGATCACTACGCGCATCGAGAGATCGTTCTCTGTCCGAATGGGTTTCGCCTGCCCCGCTGCTCCGGGGCGCATGGTCTTGAGTCCGGCCGCGAGAGCGCTGACGATGGTGGGCACTGTCTTGATGAGCGTGACGACGCCGGCCGCTGCCACGGCACCGGCGCCCATGGGCTTTATATAAGTGGCCCAAAGATCCCACGGGCCCATCTGGCCAATGGGAACCAGGCCGGGATAGATGGGATGGCTAAGGTCTTTGCCAAAAAAGTACATGAGCGGCATGATGACGAGCCAGGACAAGACGCCGCCGGCGAAGATGATGCCAGCGACACGCGGACCGATGATATAGCCCACACCGAGATACTCCGATGTGGCGTTGGCGTTGATTGACGCTCCCTTGAGCACGTGCTGAAGGCCGAAATCGGGCTGATACTCTGGCGCGTCTGGCCAGGAACCGAAGAGGTTCTTGTTTTGAAACAGTGTATAAACGCCACCAAGTCCCAGGCCGAGAAAGACGCGGCTGGCCAGGGAACCACCTTTTTCGCCCGCGATCAGAACATCGGCGCACGCAGTGCCCTCGGGATAAGGCAGAGTGTTGTGTTCCTGCACGATAAGCTGGCGGCGCAATGGAATCATGAAAAGCACGCCGAGCCAGCCGCCGATCAGGGCGAGCATGAAGATGCGGGAATACTCGAGATCGAATCCGAGAAAAACGAGGGCGGGCAAAGTGAAGATGACGCCCGAAGCGATCGACTGTCCGGCGTTACCGGTGGTCTGGACGATGTTGTTTTCAAGAATTGAAGCGCGGCCGAAGGCGCGAAGAATGCTGATGGAAAGCACTGCAATGGGAATCGACGCGGCCACTGTGAGCCCGGCGCGCAGACCGACATATACCGTTACGGCGCCGAAGATGAGCCCGAAGATGGAGCCCAGCAATAGAGCGCGGAAGGTGAACTCGGGCGGGTGCTGATCGGCTGGAACAAACGGCTGGAATTCTGCCAAGGCAAGCCTCCGGAAGGCGGACTGCGAAGTTCCTGTGAAACCCCTTGAAGGGCGAGTTTAGCAGCGGAAGGGGTGGGTGCGACAATACCCAGCGCCCTCATTGCGAAATGAGCTCGGGTCGCGTAGCGTAGGTGCATTCGCGATTCGAGGAGAGCCCTGATCCTATGACCGCTCCTGCGCTGGTGTGGACGCCCAGGCGTCTGCATTCACTTGATGTGCTCCGCGGCCTCACTATTGCCTTCATGATCATGGTGAATAACACCGGCGGCGAGGGGGCATGGACCGAGATGCGACACGCCGACTGGAACGGGTTCACAGCCACCGATCTCGTCTTTCCCACGTTCCTCTTCGTGGTGGGCGTATCGACCGTTTTTTCAATCGAAGCGCGGCTCAAGCGCGGCGACTCACGCGGAAAGCTGGCATGGCACTCGCTGCGACGCGCGGTCGTCCTGTTCCTGCTGGGCATTTTCGTCAATGGCTTCCCGCATTATCATCTCGCCCACCTGCGCTTTTATGGTGTGTTGCAGCGGATCGCCGGCTGCTACCTGATCGTGAGCCTGCTTTACCTTTGGGATCGCCGCGTGTGGACCAAGGTTGCGCTTCTGTTTTGCGTGCTCGTCGGTTACTGGATTCTGGTGCGCTGGGTTCCGGTGCCAGGAGCGGGCGTTCCAGGACGCGAAGTTTCATTCCTCGACAAAGACCAAAACATAGTCGCGTGGCTTGACCGCCAAATGATGCCGGGACATCTTTACGAAGATCCGCCAGCTCACGACCTGCGCGACCCTGAAGGTCTGCTCAGTGACATTCCCGCCGTCGGAACCGCGCTCCTGGGGCTGCTTGCTGGACTGTGGCTCAGCGGCAAGCGTGCGGTGAGGACGAACATGCTCGGCCTTGCGATTGGTGCCGCCGCCTGCCTTGCTACAGGCTATCTCTGGTCGATCTGGTTTCCTCTCAACAAGAAAATGTGGACCAGTTCCTATGTTCTCGTTGCTGCCGGATGGTCGGTGCTTTTGTTTGCGCTCGCCTATTGGGCTGTCGAGCAGCGCGGATGGGGCAAGTCAGGCTGGAGCAAGCGGCTGCTGTGGCCCTGGCTGGTCTTCGGTTCGAATGCCATCGTTGCGTACATCATCAGTGATCTTCTGGAAGGCGCCATCAGCCTCGTACCCTTCAGCGCCAGCGGACACCGGTACGACGCGCTCAGCTATTTGTACGACCACGTGTTCGTGCCCATCGGCGATCCCGGCTGGAGAGCATTGGCTTACTCGCTTTTCTACACGATTGTTTGTTTCCTTCCGGTGTTGGTGCTTTATCGCAGGAAGATCTTTGTAAAAGTTTAGCCCGTTCCCTCGCTCAATATTTCGACTTGATCACGTACGTCAGGCCCATCGTGAACTGGAAAGAGTTGCGCTTGGTGGGAGGAAGCGACGCCGGCGGGTCGTTCAAAAAGCTTTCCATCGTTCCCAACGAAAAGCTGAGATTCTTGTATGCAGGAAACGCAAATGCGTTGGTCTCGTTGAACGAAAACGCTGCGGTGTTGTTGTACGCGGGTATGAAAGCGACGCCTTGCGTATAGCTGAGCAGCTTCATGTGCAGCGCATAGCCCGCAGAGAATGTCGAGCCGACGAGATTCTGATTTGTGCCTGCTGCGCCCTCGATGAACTGCTGCTTCTCATACTGCATCGTCGCCTTCAAGTCCAGTTCCTGCCGCGGTGTCTTGATTGCCGTCCATCCGATGCCACCACCGTAGATTTGTTGCAGATCGAGATCCTGCCCGAAATTGTGATCGAAGGCCGTCTGGCCCAGCGCAAAAAATCGCGGCGAGAAATACTCGTCGCGTTCCACATCTGCGTGGTAGATGGCCGTCTTGGTTGTTTCGGCCGCGACCGTGCTGGGCGGGGGCCCCGGGCTGACGTATGCAGGTTGCGTGATCTTTCCAAACGACCCGCTGAAGTCCATCGAAGTGCGGTCGCGCGGATTCAGCCAGCTTACTGTGGGAACCACGCGCACCAGGCCGATGGCTCCCGATACCGTGTACTGGTTCTGCGTCGCCGTCACCAGCGTCGCGCCCGCTGTCACCGGTCCGTTCCATCCAGAAAGGAAATTCGGCTCGCGATTGATCTCCTTGTCGAGCGTCGCGTTGTCCATGATGTATTGCGCATTCTTGACCGGGATAGGCGAAGGGGCCGGAGCGTTTTCAGGGTGAATCGTGACCAATTGATCCGCGACAACTATTGTTCCCACCGGGAATTGAATGTGCCGCTGTTTCCCGCGCACGGCAACTGTTTGATTGAGCACGCCGAATTTCTCCGAGGTGTGCAACTCCTTGATCTTGTCCCAGGAAAGCGAAATGTCCCCGAGTGGGTTGCAATGAAAGGTCACCTTGCCCGCCGTAGCGCTCACAAACTTGCCATGCAAAGTGTCGCCATTGCTCAAAATCAACACATCGGGCTCGGGATTGGCTGCGGGCGCGGCCGGCTTGCTCTGCGCCGCGCAAAGGGCCGCAGCGCTTAGCGCGGCTGCCAGCATCGCGATTCGATTTCTCCGTTGAAGCAGGGGAGTAAATGTGCGTTTCGGGGAGATGTTCATGGGGATGATTGGCTCTCCTGGAGGTTCAGCGGGCGGCACACTGTCCAACGCCGCTGACCGCTTCATATTGTATTCGTTCACCGCGCGCGCCATGAAGGTGCCTCTTCGTCGGGCCGCAGCGTCTTTACCGGCGCCATCGGTGGACCGTCCGCACCGCGCCTCTCCGCCGCTTGACGTAGACTGATTCTCAGTTTTCAAACCTTGATTCCGGAGTCTTTCATGTCCAGGACTGTTTCATACGCACAATGGTCTTTGGAACCGTATTGCATTGGCCTCAAGCTACGCTCGCTGCGGACCGGCAAGCGGCTCACACTCTCCCGTTTAGCCTCCGAAACCGGCCTCTCCACCGCGCTGCTGTCGAAGCTCGAAACCGACCGCATGATCCCGACTCTGCCCACGCTGGCAACTATCGCCCGGGTCTACGGGGTCAGCATGAGCTACTTCTTCTCCGAGCCCGCGCATCACGCGCTTTCCATCACACGCAAGGCACACCTCGAGAGCGATGGGCGCGTGGTGGACTCGGTCAAAGTGACGCCGCTGAACGCCGAGGGCGGGGGATTTCGCCTCATGGCACAGCTCGTCGAGTTTCCACCCGGGGGCGCCAACATCGCCGTCAATGCCTTTCAGGAAACTGGAGCGGTCGTCTATGTGCTTGAAGGACGTCTGCGTCTCGATGCAGGCGGCATGCGCGACACTTTGGAGACTGGTGACTGCGCCTGCGTAGAGAGCGAGATGCCCATGGCCTGGAGCGCGGCTGACAAGCATCGCTGCCGCGTACTGGCTGTCATGCCTCGTGGGGATGTTCCAGGGAAGCCATCCGCTTAACACTCTCCTTGATGCGCTTTCTCCCAGGCCTCAGGGAAGAAATGCATGCGGCCTGATTTGCGTGCGCCCGTTTGCTGTCTTCGCATTCCGTCTGTAGCATGGTTTGGAACTCGAGGGTGCAAGGACAATGCGACTTAACTCAAGCCTATTTCGGGCCACGCTCTCGGGGGCTTTAGCGGGTCTGCTCTTCGGCTTCGACACGGTCGTGATCTCTGGCGCCATTGACGCGCTGGTTCATCTCTACGGCCTGAACCCACAGGAAAAAGGATTCACGGTAGCCATCGGGTTAGTGGGCACGGTGATTGGCGCACTAGGTGCGGGCCACGTGGGACAAAGGCTCGGCAGCCGCGAGACGCTGCGCATCACCGCGCTGCTCTATATCGCCTCGGCAGTCGGAGGCGGGCTGTCATGGAGCTGGTTGTCGTTCATGACGTTTCGCTTCATCGGCGGACTTGGCATCGGCGCATCATCGGTGCTCGGCCCGGTATATATTGCGGAGCTTGCCCCGGCAAAAATGCGCGGCAGGCTCGTGGCCACCTTTCAGCTGAATGTCGTGTTCGGTGTCATGGTGGCCTACATTTCGAATTATGCGATTCGCACCATGCATCTGGGCGCGGCAGAATGGCGATTTCAAGTGGGCATCGCTGTGGTTCCGGCCGTGGTATTTCTGGCGCTACTCTTCGGAATTCCGCGCAGTCCACGCTGGTCGGTCTCGAAGAATCGGATGGATGAAGCGCTCTCGGTGCTGAAATTGATGGGAGATCCGGATCCGGAGGCAGAGCTAGCCGATATTCAGGCGGCCTTGGTGCAAGAACAGGTGACGGCTCATGAGCGCGTATTCCAAAGTAAGTATCGCTATCCTTTGTTTCTCGCCATCACCATTGGCGCTTTCAACCAGCTTGCCGGCATCAACGCAATTCTGTACTACCTGAACAACATTTTCGCCGCCGCCGGATTCAGCCAGATCTCGAGCGATCAGCAGGCAATCGCCATCGGCACAACCAACTTTCTTTTTACGATCGTCGGCATGTCGCTGATCGATAAGCTTGGACGCAAGACGCTACTGCTGGTCGGCGCGGCGGGCTGCGCCAGCTGCCTTGCCGGCGTGGCCTGGGTGTTCGCAACCGAATCCCATCGCGGCGATTTGCTGTGGCTGCTGGTTACCTTCATTGCGTTCTTCAGCGTTTCGCAGGGCGCGGTGATCTGGGTTTATATCGGCGAAGTGTTTCCGACCGCGGTGCGTTCCAAGGGGCAAGGCGTCGGCAGCGCCAGTCACTGGTTCAGTGACACGCTGATTGCGCTCGTGTTCCCCGTTGTGGTGACGATGATGAGCACGGCCACGCCATTCATTTTCTTTGCGGGGGCTACGGTGGTTCAGTTTATTGTAGTGGCGCTCTTCTACCCCGAAACCAAGGGGCAAACCCTTGAGGAACTACAACGCAAGCTGATGCGGCCATAAAGAGTGAGCAAGGTGGATGAAAAAGCGCGTCGGGTCACGGGCCTAATGCAACCCGGCGCAATCATTGCAAGGTGAAACATCAATCTCAAACCGACTCGATGGCGTGAATGCTGTCGGCAATTTCGCTTTTAAGCGTCCCCGCATCGGGATGAAACGAATTTTGTTGCGCTGCCGGAAGCTCTTCGAGTAGTTCCGGGTACTTCGCGGTTTCGCATCCGGAAAATGCAGCGAATCCTATTGCCGAAGCCATCGCGCAGCTCACCTTCACCAGTTCTGCCACATCCCACTCGCCATTTGAGTGCCTCTCTGAATGATGATCAGCAACTACGGCCTCGAAGCTCTGCGGCAGCTTCCAGTCGCCAATCAGTTGGCGCCCAACCTCGCAGTGATCCCAGCCGAACAGTTCGCGCTCGGCCTCCAGCATTGATGTCGCTGCTCCGTGATGCTTCTCAAGCAGCGCCGCATACCCCTTGGGTTGAATCACCGCCAGCGCCATTCGCCCAACATCGTGTAGGATGCCCGCCGTGTATGCAATGTCCTTATCGATCGATCCCGAATTCGCAATGCGACTGGCGATGATGGCGCACGCCAGGTTGTGCCGCCAGAGGTTGCGCATGGCAGGGTAACTCATCGTCTTGCCCAGATAGGCCCTGACTCCCACCGTCACGCACATTCCTCGGAGGGTGTTGGCGCCGAGCACGGCCACAGCCTGCAGAATCGTCGTTGAGGGATAGCGCGGCGCGTAGAGCAGGGAATTGGAGACCGTCAAAACCTCGCTCGCGAACGCCGGATCAGAGGAGATCAGATCGCACAGCTGGTGCAACTGCACATTTTCGTTGTTGGCCAGCTGCAGGACTCTCATGGCAACTTGGGGAAAGGGCGGAAGGCGAAGATACGCCCAGGGCACTGCGACCGAGCCTGCGTTTCGCTGATCCGCCCCCGTCGCTCTCACTCGAAATGCCCCCAACTCAGCAATCTTGACGCGCGGCTCAGAGATTGTGATCTTCGCCGAAGCGAGGGTGCGCCCAGCGCGCTACCGCGGCCAAGCACGCTCACGTAAGTGCTTTTTCGGCAGCCAGCCGTTTTTTCAACAGGGGAAATTGCAGAGGATGGGTCGAAGTGCCGCGCCAGAATCTATTGCGCAGTCCAGATTCTTCCGTCTTGGCTGATCCACACCTGATTTTGGTCATTAACGAGTTCAAACACTGTCTCGGGCTGGGTCAGACTGCCCAGGGTGGCTGGGTTTTCCCCAGTCTCGGGCGTCGGCACCGCTCCCGTTATGTCGACCGCGCTCGCGTGCCTGCGCACCAGAATGGCGCGCCCGGCCCATTGTCGTTTCACTTTGTGCCACGTCGCTCCGGAGTCTTCGCTGAAGAACAGTTCGCCTGACTTGTCGATGGCAAGGGTGCGATGATTCGCCGAAGCATTCGAAACCGCGGGCTGCCCGCTGGGAAGGTGAAAAGCATACGGGCCGGTCGTTCGATCCACCATGGAGCGCAGTCCATGCAACTGGAGGTTGCCCGCCGCAGGGGCAGGTTGCGTCTCAAGTTGCTGGGCAGAAACATCGACGGGTTCGGTGCTACTCGCGGCGCTGCTTCCTGCCGTGCCATCTCCTGAGCCGTGTTCGCTGCTCGGCATCGGCGCCATGGCAGTGAATTGGCGCCTATTGTCGGCTTCTTTCTCGGCGTGTTTCTTCCGCTCCTCGTCATACGCCCCCGCTTCAGTCGGCATTGTGTCGCCCGGCGCCGCTCCCGTTGGAGCCAACGCTTCATCGGTTTTTCTGCGACGTTCAAATTCAGGAATCTCTACCGGCCCCCCGCGAGCGGGGAGCAATCCGCTCATCACATCGGGTGGAGGCGCTGCAGCCGTTTCATCCGGCTCGGCAACGGGTGCAGGCCGCTCTGCCCTTTCAGATCGTTCCGCCTTTTTCGTTTTCTCGGGAGCACTACGGGGGGACTCGGGAGGTGCAGCCTGAACGGGCGGTTGCGGTGGGACCTGTGGCAGCGCCGGTGTTTTCTCGACCGCTTGCTGCCGCTCGAGCCTCGCTAATTCCGCGCTCTTCTCCAAACTGCGCTCATGCACGTAGACGGCAATCACAGCGGTTGCTGCCACAGCTGCTGCCGGAGCCAGAGTGAGTCCCCATCTCCTCCACCATGCCCTCTGCCGCACAATCTCATGCCGCGCTCCCGCAACTTCGGCACTTGCAGCCTCGCGCGCCAGCGCAACCACCTCCCGGCACCGGCCGCAAACTGCCAAATGCTTGAGCACATCGCCCCGTTCACTCGCGCTGAGAGCTTGCTCGGCAAACGCGCTGAGGATCTCCGCGTCGGGGTGAATCTCGTGTTGGCCGGTACCGTTCATTGCCGGATTCATGGCGCTGCCTGTTCTTTGAACGCTTCCATTTGCGACTTTTGCAGAAGTTTTTTCAGGTTTACTTCCAAATCGCGCGGATCGGCGATCAGCGCCTCTTCTGCCGCGCGCCTGCTCAGCCCTTCGCGCCGCAGATTCCTGAGCACTTGTTTCCGCGTCTCCTCAATTGCGCGCCGCAGCTTGCGGCTCACTGTAGCTTCGTGCACAGCAAGTACGCGCGCAATCTGCAATAAGGTTTGTCCGTCAAGATAATATGCCGCCAGCAGGAAGCGTTCCTCGGCATCCCGCACCTCGAGCGCCTGTTCGATGGCGCGCTCCAACTGCGAAAGCTCGGCGCAGGGCGTCTGTGGCGACGCAACCGCCGCCGGCACGTCGATCTCTTCGATCGGTTGCTCACGCCGGCTGCGTCGATGATGATCGACGTGACGTTGAGCGAGAGTGGTCCGTAGCCAGCCCATTAGCGAGCCTCGCCCGCGATACGAAAGCAGGGGGCAGCGCCGTTCGCCTTCCCGCATGTTTAACCCATACAGCTCAGCGTAGAGCTGATCTGCCAAGTCGTGCCCGAGCGTTTCGCTCCCGGTAATGGCAATGGCGGCGCGAATCAGCGGCTGGCGGTGCTGAGCGATGAAGTGCTCCCACGCTCGTTCGTTTCCGGCCGCACAGGCACGCGCCAGCACCAAATCGTCCAGTCGCAGTCCGCGAAAGAACACCGTTTTCTGCTGGCGCGTCGCTGTCACTCCGGCGTTAAGCCCGAAGTTCTGGGTGATTCCCGCGTCCGCTATGATCCGGTCGAATTCGTCGCGCTCCAGGCCCCAGCTCGGCACAGCGCTCGAGCGCCAAAGCTCATCAAGCAGACGGCGGTCCATCGTTCCCCGGGGTTCGGGGAGCGTCGTCTCTGCCACGCTGACCGTCTCTGGCACGCCGGCCGCGGACTCCACTGACGCCATTTCCACTGCCTCACGATTCGCCTAGTGACTTGGACGTACTGGGCAACCCTTTAGCCTCCAAATCCGAGGCGCCGGCGGGCGCGCGCTCAAAAAAAGTCCTGCAAGTTCCGGCGTGGCCCCCGTTCGACTTTCGAAGGCCGGCTAGGTAAACCACAAACCGGCGGAGGAGACTCATGAAGAATTGGGGCAGACTTGGGGTAGCGGCGCTGTTCGTCGCAGCAGCCGCATGGTTCTTGGGAAGCGGCGTGAAAGCATCAGGCGGGCCAGTTGAGGGCCAAGGCGGTCCTTACCGCGTGCTCGCACCCATCGAGAGTGGCAACCTTCTCTTGTTTCCCGTTGTGCGCGCCGATGGGAAATCCACGAAAGATACCCCATTCATCACGCTCGACGAAGGCTTGAAAAGTGGTGAGGTTGAAGTGACCGAGGCGGGCCGTGCGCGCGGCCTGGTTAGGCTCAGAGGACCCCATTCGGTTCAGGAGAACAACGATCGCGGCGATGAGGTGAACACGCTGGTTCTCGTCAACCATTCCAAGCGCCCGCTCTTGCTGCTGGCCGGCGAGATTGTCACCGGCGGCAAGCAGGACCGCATCGTCGCTAAGGACCGCATTGTCCCCGCTGATGCCGATCCCATCGACCTTGGAGTCTTCTGCATCGAGCCCGGCCGCTGGACCGAAAGCTCGGCCAACTTTGGCGCCGCGGGCAAGTCCGCTCTCAAGAGCTTTATGGTGCAGCCAGCGGTGCGTGAGAGAGCGATGGTCGACCAGGACCAGCAGCAGGTTTGGAACTCGGTGAACGGCGCTATCTCGCAAATGGAAGTAGCGGCAGCACCGCCGTCCAGCTCCGGCGGACCGGCTCCCGAAGGCATGTATCACCGTTCGCTCGGCACCAGTAGCTACGCCAAGGCGATGCAGGACAGCACCGTCAGTGAAAAAGTCGATGAGGCCGCAGCTCCGGTGATGAATGCTCGCGAACAAGTGCTCGCCCAGTTGCGCGAGGAGCATGCCATTGGAGTGGTCGTGGCCGTTCGCGGCGAAATCATCTGGGCCGACCTCTTCGCCAACACCGATCTGCTCTCCCGCTATTGGACCAAGCTGGTCCGCTCCTACGCGGCCGAAAGCCTGACGGAAGGCGAAGACCATCCCGCGTCGACTGTGGCTGACGCTCAGCGCTTTCTTGATGCGCCTACTGGTGGCACAGAAAAGAGCGAAGGCGAAGTCGGCATTTACCGCTATCGCGAGCTCAAGAGCAGCGGCGCGGAAACGTTCGTGCTCGAATCGCTGCTCCCCGGCACAGGCTACGACGTACACCTGAGCAAAATGAAGCTGCGCGGCTATGAGAGCCAGGTCATCAAGCCGCGACCACCCGGCCACCCGATGTACCGCCCCGACGTCCGTCGTCCCGGGGTCATTGAATAATTTGCACTCTATATGCTTCTTTTGCGCCCGCCGCGGCAGAGCGTGGTGGGCGCGGAGAAAGCATCCAATTTGAGATTGCTATTTGCCGAGCACGGGCTGCGTGGCTCGTGCCAGGCGCGGCGCCGCAATCAGGGTAAGAGCCACCAGAAAGATTGACGCGGCAATGTAGGCCAGGTGGCCGTGGCGCAGATCTTCGGCGACAAGTTTGATTGCGACCAAAACCATCGCCGCGTACCCGAGCCGCGTCAACTCAACCCGCAGCCAGCGCGCCCCGGCAAACACCATGCCGAGCGCCATGGTGCACAGCGTCAGCGTGCGTATGAATGCCATGTGATGCGCGCCGGGCTGGATGCGGAGGGCGGTCAATCCCGTTAGCCCCTCGACCAGCAGGGCCGCCACGGCAGCGGCAGTCAGTGCGGCAAAGCCAAGATGAAGCGTTTGCTGCAGTCGGGATCGGCTCGTTTGCGGGAGTGCGGACCCATAGCAGAGAATCGCCGAGCATGCGATGAGCCAAATGGCCGCGGACGGCGCGCCTTGTGGCGTTCCAACCCATGAGCTGATAAGAAAACTCGGCAATCCCGATTCCGCGGCTCCAACCAGCAGGAACACCATCCCATAAACTTGAAAGGCGATTCGGTTCGTTCGGCTTCCGATCAGCGTCGCCGAGATCGCAACCGCGCCCAGCAGGACGGTGATGGCCAGCGATGGCAAACATAGAAAGCTACCAGCCAGAAGCAGCATTGCGCCCCAAGCGGCAAAAACCGCGGCGTTGCGCGGCTCTTTGGCACGCTCAAAGACAGCAAAGACCGCTGAATAGACCGCTACCGACAGCGCCAGACAAAGCGCGCCAAGAATCAAGATGCTTCCATGCGGCCCAAAGTCTGCGACGCTTACGGCAGCAAGCAGAAACGCAATCGTCGTCTGGATCGTTGCAACAGCAGAGATCTTTCGTTCTCTTGCCAGGGTCTGCCAACCCACGCTTGCGGCGAACAGTAGAAAAATCGCTACGCCAGGCGCAAGCAAGACAGTTCTCGCCAGCGCTGGATACTCATCGCTAGCGGACTGCGGAGCAAAATAGGTATAGATCAGGATCCAGATCGCCGCGTCGGCAGCCAGCGCCACCAGTGCGCGCACCTCCGGCACATCTTCAAGGCGCGGAACAAACTCGCAGACTGCCACGAGCACCAGCAGCGCAACTACAAACGGAAACAGTACGTGGGAGGCGATGGCCAGTGCCAGCGCGAGCCCCGCCGCCGCGATGCAGCTGGTGCGCAACACCGGCAACCGATCATGTCCCAGGCCGATTGCCGCAAGCGCGAAGGAAGAAACGATTGCCGCAGCGATCGATGGTGAAAACACCTTGAAGCGTAACGTAAGCTCCCAGACCATGGGCGCGAGGATCAGTGCAGATGTTGCTGCAAAGATTGTGCTTGTGAAGCGTAGTCCGCCACGCACCCGCGCTGCCCACACCAGCCACGCGAAGGCGTAAGCGATGCCGGCTACGGCTACGGCCAAACGGGGAAGGGAGTTGGACTCCTCGGCCGCGCGCAACAGATAAGCGCCAGCAATGCCAAGCATTGCCATGCCGAGTACCGGGAACATGCTTCCAACTGATGCCTGGGGCACCGCCCCTTCAGTTGGCAGAACAGCTCCGGTTGCCAGTTCAGGCGAGGGATCTGGCCAACGTGCTTCCAGCGGATGCTCCAGCGCGTACACGCGCCGCTCGAGCACTTCCATGCGTTTCTCGAGCCGCTCGATTCCGTCGGGAAGATCGTGCATGGCTCCCCCGATCCTTCTGAGACAATGTTGAACTCAGTCGCCCGTCGTGGCTTCGTGCAAGCTCTTGTCGGGCCAGGGAGGCAGCAGTTTGACCAGCGCCCACAAAAAGAGCAGCGGCAGGATGGTCAATCCGATGGCCGCCAGCAGGCCCTCGCGTGTCACCAATTCCATCTTGTAGGTCGTGTAGCCGAGAAAACTCTTCGAAAAGAGCTGGCCACCGATGACTACGTTCCAGCGCATGGCGAACACGCTGATCAGAATCAGGCAGCCAGAAAACACAAAGATTCGCTTGCGCGCAATCTCCGGCAGCTTCACTACCTGCGTAATGAAGAGCAGGATCAGCGGTACCAGCGTTCCCACAAGAATCTGCAGCACGATCTGCGAAAAGAAGAGGCGAGTGTGCACCATGAAATTCAGGCTGCGAAATGATTCGTCGGCCTCGTAAACGCGGTGCACAAGATCCAGCATTTCCAGGCTGAAGTCAATGATGAAGATATAAAACATGTACATTGCGATTGCGTCCACGCAGCGCATGTCGATCTTCTGCCCGCGCAGCTTGGTCGTCGCCATGTAGATCAGCATGACCGCGGCGATGCCCGACGCCATGGCAGAAAAGATGAATACTACGGGCATCAACGGCGACGACCACCAGGGATTGGCCTTGATGGAGCCGAAGATGAATCCTACGTAGCCGTGCAGCAGGAACGCCGACGGAATGCCGACCAGCGTGACAATCCAGCCGACTTTATCGTCGATATGCAGCGCACGCTCGCTGATGTTGCTCGAGCCCAACGTCATGATCTTGTAGATCATGCGCATCAGGCCTTTCGAACTCTGCGACATGAGCACAATGTCGCGCCGGTAGTCGAGCCAGATTTCGAAAACCAGAACCGCCATCAAATACCACAGGTACACATATCCGAACATCGCCATAGCCGACGTGCTATGCGGCGTGAAGTACATCTCCGGTGAGCGCTCTGGGTGTCCGAGATGGAGCTGCAGTGGCAGCGGCGCGTCCAGCAGAAAAGCCAACGCGGTCAGCAGCGCCAGCCTGTATGTCGGCTTCACCGCCTCCACGCGAAACACGCGCTCCAATGACGCCAAGATGAAAGCGCCTGCCACCAGTCCCGTGATGAACGGGTACAACACGATCAGCACGCTCCAGTAGAGCGTTGCCTCGTTGGGATACATGTAGCCTTCAACACCGCTCATAAATACAGCTCCTGGCTTTCAGCCCCCAGCTTCCAACTCGTCCCGCATGATTCCGCCACAACAGCTTCTCGCCGCAAGCCCGAGCTAGAGGCTGATTGCTGCCTTTCTTACCGCACCGAACCATCCAGCCCGTTATAAAAAGCCTTGGCTCCGGTGGCCATCTGCGGCTTCAACACCTGAACGTCGTGAGTCTTCAGAAACTCGTGAATCGGGTCATTCGGATTCTTCAGGTCGGCCAACTGCCGGGCTCCCGTCGGGCACGCCTCGCAGCAAGCCGTCGTCAGGCCCTTGGTAATCCGGTGGTAGCACAGCGTGCACTTGTCCGCGATCTTCTTCGTGGGATGAATGTAGCGGCATCCGTAGGGGCAGGCCTGCACGCAATACGCGCATCCGAGGCAGTACTTCTGGTCGATCAGCACCACTCCGTCCGGGGTGACAAACGTCGCGCCTACCGGACAGACTTGTGTGCAGGGCGAGTCCGAGCAGTGGTTGCACATTTTTGGAACGAAGAAATACTTTCCCTCTTCGCCTGCCGCGACTGCCGGAAAACCTTCTTTCCCGCCGTCGGGCGAAATCACTTCGGGGCTCTCCAGATGAATATCCGACCGGTGGTAGCGCTCCACCCATGTGCGGAAGAACCCATCGGGCACATCGTTTTCCGCCTGGCAGGCGCGCACGCAGTTGCCGCAGCCGATGCACTTGGGAATATCGATCAGCATGCCCCACCAGTGCTCGCTCATCTGGTAGTTTGGCGAGTCCTCGGGTGAACCGGCCAGCACGTGCTTCCATGCCACCGCCGCCGCAGGCAAAAGGATCAGCAGATGACGCCGGGTGATGTTCATTTCGCGCCTCCCTTCGCCGTGCCCGGGGCGGAATCGGAACCGACAATCGGGCTGTGGGGGTTGTGGCAGGTCTCGCAGGGAACTCCGCCAGAGTGATCCGCGGGGTCCACTTGAGGAAAATTCGCCGGTTTAGCCGCACTTGCTGTATGGCAGCGCGCGCAAAGGACCGCCGTGTCGGGCTTGACAGGCGTCACTGTCGTGGGATCATCAGCGTGCGCCGCCAGCGCTCCGTGGCAAGCCTCGCAGTTCACGTGCGCATGCGCGCCTTTTGTCTTGGTGTCGGCGATATCCGTGTGACATGTCTCGCACGTCTGGTGGCCTGCAAACTTCACCGGGCGAGCCGCAATCTCACCAATCGCCGCTCCGCGATAATGCCCATATTCGCCGAAGCTCTTGGGCACCACATAAGAGCGCACCACCAGAAACACCAGAAATGCGAGAACGAAAAGCCCTGCAAACCGGAAAAGATGTCCTGCGTCCTTCAAACTGCTCATCAGGCACCCTCTTGGTGTGGCAACCGCTGGAAGCAGAATGTGACCAGTCGGGTGATCCAGCACACTTCCGACACCGACCAAGCTAGGCTCCCGGCGCAACACTGTATGTGAGCCTGCTCACAAACCCATGTGACACGGTGCACGTCTTCGAACTGCTGTCGCCTAAGGCGATACCATGAATTCTGGAGCGAAGAATGCCAAAGGTTCTGGACGGCGCGGCCATTGCGGCGGCCATCAAACAGGAAGTGGAGGAAGAGGTCCGCGCGCTTGCCGCACACGGCATCAAGCCGGGCTTGGCGGCTGTGCTCGTGGGCCATGTGCCTGCATCGGAGATCTACGTGCGTAGCAAGGTGCAAGCGTGCGCCGAGCTTGGCCTTTCCAGTGACCTCATCACCCCGCCCGACACCGTGACGACCGAGGAAATGCTCTCGCTCGTCGCCCAGCTCAACGCGCGCGACGACGTCGACGGAATTCTGATTCAATTGCCGCTCCCGGCGCAGGTCGATGCCAAGGCGCTGCTCGACGCTGTCGATCCCGCAAAGGACGTTGACGGTTTTCATCCCGTGAATGCAGGGCGCCTGCTCGCCGGGCGTCCGGCGCTTGCGCCGTGCACTCCAGCCGGCGTTATTGAAATTTTGAAGCGCAGCGACATTCCCATCGCAGGCCAGCATGCCGTCGTCGTGGGCCGCAGCGACATTGTGGGCAAGCCTGTTGCGATGCTTCTGCTCCACCAGAACGCAACCGTGACGATTTGTCACTCGAAGACGCGCGACCTGCGAGCAATCTCGAAGCAGGCGGACATTCTTGTCGCCGCGATCGGACGCCCCGGCTTCATCACGCGGGAAATGGTCAACCCCGGCGCTACGCTTGTCGACGTGGGGATCAACCGCCTGACCACGCGCGAGGAGTTCGACCGATTTTTCAAGGGCAACGAGAAGCGCGAAGTGGCATTTGCCAAGCGCGGATCGGTTGTCGTCGGCGACATCGATCCAAAGGCCTTTGAGATTTCCGGCGCTTACACGCCCGTGCCCGGCGGCGTGGGTCTGCTGACGATTGCAATGTTGATGTCGAATACTGTGCGGGCCGCCCGCATGAGACGGGGGCTGTAGACCATGCTCCGCGTCGGTCTTACCGGCGGACTGGGCAGCGGCAAAAGCACTGTCGCTGCGATGCTGCGCGAACTCGGCGCTCAAGTCATCGAAGCCGACGCCCTAGGCCGCGAAGTGATGGAGCCCGGCCACGACGTCTACGATCAGATCGTCGAGCGCTTTGGCCGCGAAGTCGCAAATCCCGACGGCCATCTCAACCGCGCCCGCCTTGCCGAACTCGCTTTTCGCCATGGTCGCCTTCACGAGCTGAACGCCATCGTGCATCCGCCGGTGATTGAAGCGCAGCGCCGCTGGATGGACGAGGTCTTGGCCCGCGACGCCAAAGCCGTCGCCGTCCTTGAATCGGCGTTGATCTTCGAGGTCGTTCGCGACGCCCGCACGCGCGGCGAAAGCGGGTTCGCCGACTGGCGCCGCCGCATCGACCGCATCATCGTTGTCAAAGCACCTGACGATCTCAAAATTGCACGCTACGCCGCACGCGTTGCACCGGATGTTGCAAGCCGCGCGGCTGTAGAAGCCGATGCCCGCAATCGGCTCTCGCACCAGGTTCCCGATGCCGAAAAGGCGGCCCAGGCCGATTATGTTCTTGATAATTCGGGCGATATTGCGGCACTCCGCGCCCAGGTTGAGGCCCTCTGGCCGCGCCTCAAGGCCGAGAGCAACAAATCCCAGCAGAACCTGCCAATACAATAAAAGTGGACAATAAGAGAGGCGATTGCGGCTTGCAGTGGGAACTCTGCCGCGTCGCAACCGTAACAAGATCAGGAGGGTCTTTCGGATCGATCCACTATGAAACTGACCCGGATTCTCATTATCGTTTTGATTTTTTTGTGCGGATTCTGGCTCATCACCACTCGCTTTGAGCATGGGTTCTTCAGGACTCGCTCCGGACTGATCGGGTCTGGCGGGTCGAATTCGCCACTCGAGCTGACTGAGGCACACGCCTCGCCAGCCTACGACGCCGAAGAGCAGAACAACATTGCCATCTATAAAAGGGTTTTGCCGTCGGTGGTTAACATTACTTCCACTGCGCTCGTCTTCGACTTCTTTTATGGGAGCGTTCCGCAGCAGGGGCAGGGTTCGGGATTCGTTCTCGACAAGGCCGGCCACATTCTCACCAACTTTCATGTTGTCGATGGCGCCAATCGCGGCATCGAGGTGATGCTTTACAACAAACGCCGCTACCCGGCGCGGGTTGTCGGCGTGGACAAGGTTCACGACCTGGCGCTGCTCCAGATCGACGCGCCGGAACTGCAGCCGGTTACGCTGGCTGACTCTTCGCAGCTCAACGTGGGCCAGAAAGTCTACGCCATCGGCAATCCGTTCGGGCTGAGCGGCACGATGACGAGGGGCATCATCAGCTCCATTCGGTCAATCCGCAATGCTGACGGCGCCCCGATTGAAGACGCCATCCAGACCGATGCGGCGATCAATCCCGGCAACTCCGGCGGGCCATTGCTGAACTCCTCAGGCGAAGTCATCGGCATCAACACGATGATTGCGTCCAATGGAGCGGATCAAAGCTCCGGCATCGGCTTCGCCATCCCCATCAATACCGCCAAGGCTGTGCTTGCCGATCTGATTCGTTATGGGCGCGTCAAGCGGCCTTCGCTGGGCATCGTCTCGTATGCGATCGGTCCCGACCTCGCCTCGCAGATGGGCTTGGCCGCGGATTCCGGTGTGCTGATTCAGCGTGTGCTTCCCGGCGGTGCAGCCGAGCGCGCCGGCTTGCACGGCGGCACGGAGCAGGCTTATGTGGGCAATACTCCCATCATGCTCGGCGGCGATCTCATCGTCGCGATCGACGGCCAGCAGGTCACCGATCCCGAGGACATCAGCGCGCTGATGGACAAGCACCAGGCCGGCGACACGATCAGCGTGACCATTGTGCGCGGCAAAAAGCAAATGACTCTCAAGCTGATTCTGGGAGAGGCGCGGGACACGAACATCTAGGCGGGCCCGGTCATGAATCGCTGTCTAGGTCTTCGCCGTACTTGCTTAACTTCCGGAAGGCGAGAACAAACGCCACAGTTCCAAATACCAAAGCCATCGCCGGAGCCAATACGAGCCCGGATTCAGTGCTTTCACCGCTGAGGAGTGCCTCGGGGAGGAATACCCCGGCGAAGAAGCCCACGACAGCCGCGAGAACGGCGACGACAGCCGAAATCAAGAATGCAAAAAAAAGCTCGCCTGTCGTGGATTTCATGGCTAGTGACATCATAGCTGCAAGGGTAAAGAGCAGCCCGGGTCCCATCCGCCGCGGCGGACGGGGCCTGGGATCGCACGACAGCCGTCTCGCTGACCACTGACCAGTGTTCTTCAGAAGCCGGCGTTGATCTCTGCCTGCGTCACTTGAACGACCTGCGCGCGCGCCAGCTGAATAGGCTCGCCGTAGTGCGCGGCAACAATCTCGGCTGCGCGCGACTCATTCAGATATGGCTCGACTGCTGCAAGTTTCACACCGGAGTCGGCTGCCATTTGCGCCACCTGCGCTTTGCTCGAAATCGACTGCACCAGCGACAGAATGGCGACGACAATTGTGCCCACTCCCTGAATGGCCGCCAGCGCGTGCTGCTGGCTTTTCTGATCGACGATCCTCGCCGCCTGCAACAGCGCTGTATTCACCTGCTGCTGGAAGGTCACGATCTGGTTTTGCAATTTTCCCAGCGCGCTTGCTGAGGGATTCGCCAGGTAAGCCTTGGCCTGCGCAACCAGCAAATTGCTCGCGACGTCAAAGCCGATGGTTGCGGCAACGAAGATGGGCGCGTCGGCCGGCGCGAGCAGCGCGGCGGTCGAGTCGACCGTAGCGACAGCGCTTTGCAGGGCCGGCGTCCAGTTGACGATGTTTTGCGCTACGCCGGCTGCCGTGCAGCCCTGCATCCATGGCAGCGGGATGAGAAGCGCAATGAACATCCATGCGCCGAGTTTCGCCTGCCGGCTCGCTGACGCGTTGGTTGCGGTGGCCGGACTTTTTGCGGTATCGGGATCCTTTGCCAACAGCCCCAGCAGCGCCGTGGCCAATGCGCTTGCCAGCGACACCACGGTGCCGGTTCCCACTTTGCCCAGCGAAACGCCCTGCTGCGACAACACACCGGCAACACTCGCGACCGCAATGAGCAGCCCCGCCGCCGACGTCTTCGGATGATTCCAGATATTTTTGAAGTTCATGGTTCACACTCCTCCGTGCCGCCCCAGCGCGGCGTGCGGGATCGATTCAGTTCGTTAAACTTGCGTCTCTTGTTTTTCTTGCGCAGGGCCGGCGTGATCGAACCGCGATCCCCCACCGGACCTGCGCATCGCCTCGAAGCGCTCGCAAGGTCCCGATGCTGCCGTGGTTCCGGTCTGGCATCGAGCGGAGAGCTGCTCCGCGCAGACGAAGACGGTCCCGCGCCCTGGCGCCCATCCGCACGCACAGTTCTTCGGCAGCGCCCCAATCAAATTTCGTGGGCGCGAACGCTCAAAGAACCGCGCCAGGGAGGGCGAACACCTTCGCCCGGCTCGGTGTTTCCGTACTTTGTCTGGTTATGAACTAAGGATACGAAATTCGAGGCAAATTACCGGCAAACTTGGTGAAGCTGCGAGCGACTGAAAAATAAGCTAGTTACAACAAATATTCGGGTTTGCCCTCTTGACAGAGTTTGGGAGGGGCAAACCTAGGCTGGTTTCGGGGCGCTTGTCGTTTCCACGGGGCTTCGATTTCGGTGCGGGCGGAGCCTCTGAGCGGAGGTTTGCGAGAACGGTGGGCTGTAAGTGAAAGAGTGAGGTGAAGAAGTGAAGGGTGAAAAGGGGTGAAGAAGTGAAGCAAGATCCATGAAATGAGATCGTTAAAGGGTGCATGCGCACCGGCTGCAAAAGAGCAGTTCGAGTATTGATTCCAAAGGAGTTGTTTGTCATAAACTCGATGCAATTTGACGT
>JBKQOX010000042.1:0-183323 GCA_052145255.1 Occallatibacter sp. | reverse complement strand
CAACCCCTGCTTGCGCAAGGACTTCCGGCAGCGACCGCCCGGTCCTCCTGCCAGTCTTAAGTGTACCGCGAATCGACTTCGGGATCACCGTTACGTTGGTTCGGCTGGGACCGGCTCCAAATCATCTGCTGTAAAGATTCCCCAAGTCTTTTGTTTCGACCCGACCCGGAGATACGAGCGCTTCGCTTGCATCTCCAGCCCGTCCCGAACCATCCAATCGTCAATCGTTGCTGGCCGTGATGCCCGCTCCTCTCGTGTTATCCCCCGGCCTCCAAATCGAGGAGAATCCCAATGAAAACCGCCTCCCTCATCGCACAATACCTGCTCGGCCTCATCTTCCTCGTCTTCGGCATGAATCACTATCTGAACCTCATCCACACCGGCCCGATCCCTGGCGGCGTCGCCGGACAGTTCTTTGGCGCGCTCATGGTTTCACACTACATGTATGTCGTCGCGTTCTTTGAGGTCTTGGCGGCTGTTCTGCTGCTCATCAACCGCTACGTGCCGCTGGCCCTTGTCGTACTTGGTCCCGTGATCGTGAACATCTTGCTCACTGGGCTTCTGATGTCCGCCATGGCTCTTCCGATGGCGACCTTCCTTGTGGGTCTTTGGCTGTTGGCCGCCTGGCCGCTGCGTTCGGTTTTCTTTCCACTCCTTCAAAAGCGCGTTGCCGAGTCAGAACACAAGTCAGAGCGTAAGGCAGCCTGACGCCGTTGGCGCAGCGAAAACTGACTGTCAACCCCGTCTCGCTACAATCGCAGATAGGGATGATCCAGTACCTCTATCTCGGACGCGTGGATTACGGCGAAGCGCTCCGCCTGCAACAGGAACTGGTCGCGCTGCGTCAGGCCGGCCGCATCGGCAATGTGCTTCTGCTCCTCGAGCATCCGCCGGTGCTCACGCTTGGCCGCAATGCCAGGCGATCGAACATTCTCGCGTCAGACGAGCTTTTGACGCGGCGCGGCGTGACACTCCATGAGATCAACCGCGGCGGCGACGTTACCTATCACGGCCCGGGCCAGCTCATCGGCTACCCAATTTTCGATCTGCGCAGCTTGCGCTCGCCCGAGGCCGACCACCGCCTCGGGCCGGTCGATTTCGTTCGCCTGATGGAGGAGGCTCTGATCCGTCTTTGCGGTGAGTTTGGCGTTCAGGCCGGACGCATCTGCGGCCTCACAGGAGTCTGGTGCGGCGCGCACGGCGGAGTTTTGGATCAGAGTTGTGGAACGAAAGTCGAAGGACAGACCAAAGGCGAGAGAAAGATCGCCGCGATCGGGATTCATGTTGCTCGCGGCGTGACTTCGCACGGATTCGCGTTCAACGTGACCACCGATCTTCGCGACTTTGCGCTCATCAATCCCTGCGGCATCACCGACCGACAGGTTACAAGTCTCGAAAGGGAAGTGACCGATTCGAAAACGCTACCCAGCCTCGAATCGCTTGCTCGCTTGACCGCACGGGAATTTGGTGTCGTTTTTAATGAGCCGGTCGAGCTTATCGAAAACCTCGCCGCCCTGCGCGCTGTCGCCTCCGCGGGGCCCGACTCACCAGCGCCCGAATTTCCCGCTCCCGTCTTTCCGGCAAACGATACGCCGCTCCAGATTCCGCCCGAGATCGAGCGGCTGCGCCACAAAAAACCTCGCCCTATTTCCGCATAAGGTCTGCCCGGACCCAAGCTTCAACGTCCCTCCGGTTCGCCGTGCCCGCGATTTATAATCCGGCAGGAGCATAGGTGCCCACCCCACAGACGAGGACCTGTCCGCGGGGACCCCGATGTGCGTGCAGCGCCAAAGTATTGACAGCACGCGCCGGAGCGCGAAGAGAGGAACGCATGCCAACGGAAGTTCCCATGCCCCAGTTGGGCGAGTCGATCTTCGAGGGCACGATCACCAAATGGCTCAAGGCCATCGGCGACACCATCGCCGTCGACGAGCCGCTCTTCGAGATCTCCACCGACAAGGTCGACGCCGAGATTCCTTCGCCAGTTGCCGGCGTGCTGGCTGAAATCCGCTTCCCGGAAGGCGCGACCGTTGAGGTCAACACTGTGGTTGCGGTGATTGGGGAGGCCGGTACGAAGGTTGCCGCTCCGGCGGCGGCTGCAAGGTCGTCCGCCCAAAGGTCTGCCCCTCCTCAGGGGGCATCGAAGGCCGCGCCGGCTGCCGCACAAATTCCCGTCCGAGAGGCTGCCCCACCGCATGTGGGCCGCATTCGCTCCTCGCCGCTCGCACGCCGCATTGCCAAAGAACACGGCCTCGAACTCGGCCGCATCACCGGCACCGGCTCTGAGGGCCGCATCAGTAAAGAAGATGTCCTGCGCGCCGCGAGCTCGCGAGGTTCTGCACAACTTCCGATCCAAAAGGCTGCCGCAACGCAGTTGCCACCGCAGGTGTCGCAGGTGTCGCCGCCCGAGCTTGCCTCGCTCCCGGCAGATCCCGTACCGCTCACACGCATGAGGGCCATCATTGCCGAGCGCATGCTCGAGAGCGTGCGCGTCAGCCCCCACGTTTACACCGTTTACAAAGTCGACATGACTCGCATCGCGCGCCTGCGCGAACAACGCAAGGCCGCGTTCGACACGCGCAACGGCGTCAAGCTCACGTTCATGCCCTTCATCGCCGCGGCTGCCGTTGCCGCGCTGCGCCGCTGTCCCATCGTGAATGCATCTCTAGAGAACGGCAAGGACAGCCTGGCCATTCGCTATCACCGATCGATTGATCTTGGTATCGCCGTCGCTCTCGACTGGGGACTCATCGTGCCCGTCATTCGCCACGCAGAGCAGCGCAGCTTCGCCGATCTTGCGCACTCCATCGCCGATCTCGCTCTTCGCGCGCGCTCAAAAAAGCTCTCGCCCGATGAGGTCGGCGGGTCGACATTCACACTGACAAATGCAGGCGCGTTCGGCGGCGAGTTTGGAATGCCCATCATCAACCAGCCGGAGGCGGCCATTCTGGCTGTCGGCGGCCTGCGTAAAGAGCCGGCCGTGCTGACGGACGCCGAAGGCAACGACACGATCGCAATCCGGTCGATGCAGTACTTCTGTCTTGGCTTCGATCACCGCCTCATCGACGGCGCCGACGGCGGCAAGTTCATGCTGGAATTCAAAAAGACGCTTGAAGGCTGGAACCAGGAGATCGGGTAAGAGGCTGCACGGCGCATCAGAGGTATTTCAACCGCGCCTTCAGGCTTCGGGCGGCTTTACCGACGCTTCAAACGCCGCAATCGCGTCGTGCAGGCGATTGAACACCCGGTCTGGCCCGATCGTTTCTGTCACGTGATGGCGATCAAAGTCGGATTTCAGATCCCAAGGTACGCGCGCAAATGCCAGCTCTATTCCTGCTTCAGTAAGGTTCTTTTCCAGTGCCTGCAAAATGCGCGCCGCCGTGTAGTCCAGGTGCGTCATCGCCTCCGCGTCCACCACAACCCACTTCACGGCGGAAGGCATGGGCTGCACGACCTGCGTAACTTCCTCGATAAACCGGCCGGCATTGGCGTAAAAAAGTTCGGCGCCAAAACGGTAGAGCACCAGCCCCGGCTCAGTGACCACGTGCGGCGCAGCAGGCACGAGATTCCAGCTTCCGTCAGGATTCGCCTGCAGTACGCCGCTATGCGGGTGATAATCGTGCCGGACGATGCGCGCCAATGACACCAGCATCGCCAGTACGATCCCCTCTTCTACTCCTACCAGAACCACGACCGAAGCTGTCATGATTGCCAGCGCGTATTCCTGAGGGCTTTCTGAGCGGATCTTCTTGAGCTCAACCAGATTGATGAGCCGCAGGGCGACCAAAAATACCAAAACGCCAAGCACCGAAGTAGGTAAGTATTGGAGCGGCCCGGTAAGAAACAGCAGCACTACGCCCACCACGACTGCCGTCGCCACCTGCGCCATCTGGCTCTTGCCGCCGGCATCCTCCATCATCGCCGTCTGCGTCGGGCTGCCATTTACCACAAACCCGCCGCTTAGCGCTGCAGCGACATTCGCAGCCGAAAGCCCATACAGGTCGACATTCTCATCCACCTTCTCGTAATGTTTCGCCGCATAAACTCGCGCGGTCGCCGCGCTCTGCGTAAGAATCATCACCGCGCACGAGGCCGACACCGTGATCAACAGCTCCACTTCCTTCCGGTTCATGTCGCGTAGGCTGACGAGCGCCATCAATCCCAAGTGAGGCAAGCCGCCGGCAACCGGCCCAATGGTCGCAATTCTGTGTCCCGCAAAATTCCACTCCGCGCTTGCCGCAATCGCGCCCACGACGGCCACCAGCGCGCCCGGCACCTTGGGAAGGAAGTGCCGAAGCAGAAAAACAAACGCCAGCACTGAGGTTGACAACAACACGGTCGGCAGACTTGCATGCGGCAATCCGTGAGCAACCTCCCATAGCTGCACCACCGGCCTGCGCGAATCCACGGGCACGCCAAACATTTCGCTCAGAACGGAGATTCCCACTTGAAATCCCACGCCGGTAAGAAACCCAACCAGTACCGTCCGTGAAAGAAAATCCGCGATAAACCCCAGCCGCAGCAGCCGCGCAAGCAACAGGATGATTGCCGTCAGGACAGCAACGATGCACGAGAGAGCAATGTATTGCGCACTGGAAGGTGTTGCCGCGCCCGCTATACCGTCGGCGAAAATTGCCGCCGTCGCCGAGTCCGCCGCCACCACCAGGTAGCGCGACGAGCCGAACGCCGCGAACGCAATCAGCGGCAACAGCAGCGAGTAAAGCCCCGTCACTACGGGCATTCCCGCAATCTTGCTGTAACCAAGAACCTGCGGAATGTCCATGGCCGCCATTACGACGCCGGCGAATGCATCGCGCAGAGCGGATGTGCGCTGGATCGGACGTAAGCCTCGAAACAGATTCACAGTTTCACCGCCGTACTCTGGCCGAGAACTCGGATTTGACCGTGGTGTTGTTTGCCTACTGTGGTTTTTCGCCAGCCACATGCCAAAGCGCTTGCATCTGCTCCAGCGAGCGGCCTTTGGTTTCCGGTACAACTGTAGCCATAAAGACCGCAGCGAGAATGCCCATGACGCCGTAGATCCAATAGGCGAACCCATGCTTGAAAAGGTCCACCAGCCACGGGTTCTTATCCAGAATGGGGAAACTCCAACTGACGAGATAATTGGCGATCCACTGCGCAGCGACCGCAACGGCCATCGCCTTGCCGCGAATCTGGTTGGGGAAGATCTCGCTGAGGAGCACCCAGGTGACCGGCCCCCAGGAAACCGCAAAACCAGCGGTGTAGACCAGCATCGCTATTAGCGCGACCATACCCTTGCCGCCGAGCCAGAAGTCGGTGCCCAAAGAGATCATGCTCACCGCCATCACCAGCGCTCCGATGATCATGAGCGGCCTGCGGCCGAATCGATCCACACTGAGAATGGCAACGACGGTGAAAATTAGGTTGACCGCGCCGACGATGATGGTTTGGAGCAGCGAGGCATTGGTAGTCATCCCCATGCCTTTGAAGATGTCGGTGGCGTAGTACAGCACGACGTTGATGCCGACGAATTGCTGGAAGACCGAGAGCGTGATTCCGATGAAGATGAGAAGCATGCCGAAGGAAAACATCTTGCCGGAGTGATGCTCGCTGAGCGAGGCACGGATTTCGGAGATCTCGTTTTCGCCTTCTTCGGGCGTAACCAGCCTGGCGAGCACAGCGCGGGCGCCGGGTTCATTTCCCTTGAGCATCAGGTAACGCGGGGTTTCAGGCACGAGAAACAGGAGGGCGAGGAAAAGGATGGCGGGAATGGTGCCGGAAAGGAACATGTAGCGCCAGCCGATGGAGTTGAGCCAGGCGTCGCCGCTGCCGGCCTTGGAAATTCCGAAGTTGACGAAGTAAATGACCAACATGCCGAAGATGATGGCGAATTGGTTCCAGGCGACGAGATTGCCGCGGACTTTTGGGGGCGCGATCTCAGCGATATACATGGGCGACAGCATGGAAGCCAATCCCACGCCAATGCCGCCGAGGATGCGGTAAAAGACGAAATTGGCCATATAGCCGGGACCACCGTGGCCGATGGGCGCAAAAGGAAACTCCGGCGCGGCGGCGCCAAGCGCTGAGATGAGGAAGAGCACCGCGGCAATGATCAAGCCGCGCTTGCGCCCGACGTGGGTGCTGACCCAGCCGCCGATGAGCCCGCCGACGATGCAACCAATGAGCGCGCTCGAAACCACAAAGCCAAGCAACGAATTGGCGGCGTTGGCTTGCGCGGGGTTGGCCAGATCGGCGAATCGCGGATTGATGAAATAAGCCTTCAGGTTGTCCACTGCGCCGTTAATCACGGCCGTGTCATATCCAAACAGCAATCCGCCCAAAGTGGCGATGAGGGTGAGCAAAACGACTTGCGGGTTCAATCGCGGCATAACATCCTTAAAGATTGCGGGTCGATTGAAGGCGAAATCCCGCAGATCGTTGGTATTCAGGCGCAACGGCTTTGATCAGACAGGTTGCCCAATTCCGGATAGCGCGAATACGGGCCACTGAGATGATATCCGATTGGATCGATGGTCAGGCGGTGCTCGCACGGCGACTGGGATTCCAACTGTGCCGCTGTGGTTCCCTTGTTGCGCGCCGGATGCCGATGAAAGAAATGATGGCGCCAAACAATAAACAGTGAGAGGCTTCTCAAATCCCTAGTTGCTCCAGGCCTTGGCCCGCTCCACGGCTTTTTGCCAGCGCCCGCGCCGCTCAGCCCGTTCGGCTGCGTTCATCTTCGGCTCAAAGCGCACGTCGCCCTCGCGTTCAGCTCGGAGAGCATCGGGACTCGGCCAGAAACCCGTCGCCAGCCCGGCCAAATAGGCTGCACCGAGTGCCGTCGTCTCCGTCACGCGCGGGCGCACAACAGGAACGCCAAGAATGTCGGCCTGGAACTGCATCAGAAGATCGTTGATCGCAGCGCCGCCGTCGACTCTCAGGGCCTGGAGCGGCGCGCCTGTCTCGCTGTGGACGGCTTCGAGCACGTCGGCCACCTGGAATGCGATCGCCTCAAGCGCAGCGCGCGCAATCTGCCCCGGTCCGGTGTCGCGGCGCAAACCAATCAACATGCCGGCCGCATGCGCGTCCCAGTGCGGCGCGCCCAGGCCAACAAACGCCGGCACAAAAACCACTCCACCCGTGTCGGCCACGCTCGCGGCAAGCGCTTCCACGTCCGAAGAGGCGCCGATCAATTTCAAATTGTCGCGCAGCCATTGAACCACCGCGCCGCCAATGAAGATGCTGCCTTCAAACGCGTATTCAAGCCGCTTCTGTGCGCTCGCGGCGACTGTTGTGATCAGCTTGTGCTTCGACCGCATGAACTCCGTGCCGATGTTCTGCAGCAGAAAGCAGCCGGTACCGTAGGTGTTCTTGGCCTCGCCCGCGCTCCAGCACAACTGGCCGAAGAGCGCTGCCTGCTGGTCGCCGGCAATGCCCGCAATGGCTACGCCGCCGAGGCCCAACGTCGTCGTCACTTCGCCCACGCGCTCGCTCGACCACTTCACTTCTGGCAATATGCTTGCAGGAATTCCGAAAAGTTTCAGCAGCTCCAGGTCCCATTCACCCTTCACCACATTGAAGAGCAGGGTGCGCGACGCGTTGGTTACGTCGGTCACGTGCTTTTGGCCGCTGGTCAGATGCCAAACCAGCCAACTATCCACGGTGCCGAATGCCAGCTCGCCGCGTTCGGCACGCGCCCGCGCGCCGTCCACGTTGTCGAGAATCCACTTCACTTTGGTTGCGGAGAAATACGGATCGAGCACCAGGCCGGTCTTTGATGAGACGCCGTCCCCTGCGCCACTTTGCTCCAGCGATTCACACAGCGGAGCGGTTCGACGGTCCTGCCAAACGATCGCCGGATGAATCGCCTTGCCTGTTGCGCGGTCCCACACAATCACTGTTTCCCGCTGGTTGGTGATGCCGATCGCCGCAATGTCGCGCGGCCGCGCGCCTACCTTGCCCAGCGCTTCCACGGCGCAGGAGAGCTGGCTGGTCAGGATTTCCGTCGGATCGTGCTCTACCCATCCCGCCTGCGGATAGAACTGCTGGAACTCCTTCTGCGCGACGGCCGCAATCGCGCCGGCCGCATCAAAGAGAATCGCCCGCGAACTCGTTGTTCCCTGATCCAGCGCGAGGATGTAAGCCATGATTTGGTTGCCGCCCTTCATTCATCGATTCGTAGAATCTAGGTGTCACTTAGTGGGTGCCGGGCTGGGTGATTGGCTTGTCAACGCGCGTCGGCATGCTTTGGAACTTTGGCCGATATTTGGCCCTGCAGGAGTATTGGATTGGGAGCAAAGCTCACGCTCCCATTTCAGAGCTGAATCTCCGGTTAGCCTCTCGACATGGTCCTCTCCCGTTGTCGGATCGATGGAATACCTCTCAACATCATCGTTGATCTTCCCTCTCTTAATGTCGCGCGAGTGAAACCAACTTCCAACCGCAAAGCCACCGTCTGGCTGATTAACAACTGCAAAGATCTGATCTACATCATTGTCGTCATAGGGCTCGCCAGCATCGCCATATGACACAATCGCGCCCGGTTGCGGGTAGTCGGCGTTGCCCTTTTTGTTGGGCCACCGTGCCCTCCATCCCGTACCCTTCGTAAAGTGGATCGTCGTGAAGAGCGTGGCGGCCTCACATCCCCAGCAGTCGTAATAAGCAATTGCCAGCTCCGGGGTGGTCGATCCGATCCAATCGAGTACCTTCACGCGATAGCCACTGACTAGCATTTCGGCCTTATTGGTGGCCAGCGTGACATTGTAGATGGACCAATGATCGGCTTCTTCGCCGCTCTCCCGGAAAGTGGTCATAACGATTGCAGAGTCGCCTTCCACACCTACCCTGCGAATTGAGGTATACGAACTCGCTTTGAGCGCATGGCGTATAGCCGCAATAGTCGCCTTGTCTGATTGAGGATCGACCCATGAAAACCCTTCCGGCGTCTTAGCCGAGCTAGGAACTGCCGAAATCATTGGTATGGCAAGAAGGAAGACTAGCGCTCTTCTCATAGGCGACCCCATTCAACGGCTCGTTCAGCGACCCCATAATACCCGGAAGGATGGACCGTGAAGAATGCTTGTGCGACTTAATCGAGTAGGATAGAATCCTGCCATGCGAGAGGAGATGGCCTATGCGCAGTACCCAACAGTTCAGCATCACCCTCACTCATGAGATGGCCGAGCTGGTCCGCACCAAGGTGGAATCGGGTGAGTATGCCTCAGAGAGTGAAGTGATCCGAGACGGGCTGCGGGCGCTCCAACTCCATGAGCGCGCCCTCGATAGTTGGCTTCGCGCGCAGGTTGCGCCTGCTTACGATGCCATAAAGGCCAACCCCTCGCGCGCCGTATCAGTCGCTAAGGTGCGAGGAACGCTGGCCGCCGCGCACAAGACCGCTCTCGGGGCAAGGTGAAGTACCATGTCGTGTTCTCGCCGGAGGCAGATTCTCAGCTGGTCGCTCTCTATTTCCACATTGCGGGAGCAGCGTCACCCGAAATCGCAGCGAGATACACTGACGACATCGTAAAAGAGTGCGAAAGCCTGAGAACCCTTCCGCACCGGGGAACACGTCGCGACTACATCCGCCCAGGTCTGCGTACGTTTGGGTTTCGCCGCCGCGTCACCATTGCATTTGAGGTAGCAGACGATGTGGTGACAATCCTAGGGGTTTTTTATGGCGGGCGCGACTTAGAGAAAACATTCGAGGAGGAGTAGACGCGGGTCCGGACATCCGGTCTCCGAATCCATCCCGTTCGGGATTTATACGGCCGCACTTGAATCCGGTTTATGTCGCGCTCCTACCGCACGTTCCCCGCCTTATTTTCCAGCACCACATTGCCCAGTACTGCCGTGTCCACCGTCTCAGGCTGGTGCGAGCAAAAGCCGATGCCGACATAGAACGGCGCATCCAGATGCAGCTTGATCGGCGGGCCGAACTGGTGCATTGGCTCGCCTTCAAGGCTCATCCAGACAGAAAACTCGTCGCCGTGCTTTTCGATCCCAATCCGTTTGGCGCTGATCGTCACCAGGCTGTCGGGACTTGCGCCACCCGGCCGTCCGCGCCCGCCCATGCGAAACTCCATGTCGGTGACGCGTGTATCTTTCTCCGGCCGCCATGCCAGGTGCACCATTCCTGCGCCGTGCTCGGCCACCATCGCGGCTTTCGAATCGTCGTCGAGGCTTTGCCGGATCATCAGCACGACTTTGCGGTCGCCGTAGCCCTTGGGATCGGGGAAGTTGATGTCGGCTGCCAGCGACACGTCGCCCGACATGCGCTTCCACAAAAACCGAAACTCGTCGCGCGTGTACCAGATGTTGTAGCCGGCGGAATTGATCGTGTACTGGCCGGTCGCGGCGTCATAACTTGCGCTCCCCGGCACCAGCGCGCTGCCAACGTCCGATTGGCCATCGAAGATTCCGATCGGTACATCGAAATTCGTGCTTGGCTGGTGAAAGTCCGCCGGTGGCGCCACCTGCTGATGTGTCGCCGAACCGGGCAGCGCCCACTCGGGCACCGGCGGCAGAGGACTCGAAGGCGGCGTCTGAGCATGCAAGGTTGACGTTGCGCTTGCAACGGCGAGCATGGCAATCAGTAAAGTCGAATTGAACCGTCGGCAAAGGTTTTGAATGCTCATGGCAACCCACTGTAGCAGACCCCTTGCGCCGCTGCCCGTGCGCCGAGGCCAATTTTTGTCATTTCGTTGTCAATCGTCGCTAGCAGACACCCGGTCTGCGTCACGCCTCTTCCTAGAACTGACAAAAATCGGCTCCCAGCGCCTCCTCCTTATGAGCGTGGTCAGTCCCTGATTCCACCGTCGTTTCCCAGAACCCCTCGTGTTGTACCATTCGATTGGATTGAAGCCCACAGAAAGCTCCGAACTATGACCCCCACGACAGCGACCCCCACATCCTCTCCCACACTCCTTGTTCTTGCTGCCGGAATGGGCAGCCGCTATGGCGGCCTGAAGCAGATCGATCCCGTCGGCCCCTCTGGCGAAACCATCATCGACTACTCCATCTTCGATGCTCTTCGGGCCGGATTCGGCAAGCTCGTCTTTGTGATCCGGAAGGACATCGAGCAGCAGTTCCGCGAGATCGTCGGCGCGCGCTTTGAGAAACGCGTTGCCGTGGAATACGTCTTCCAGGCGCTCGAGGACATTCCTTCGCGGTTCATGGTTCCTGCCGGCCGCACCAAGCCGTGGGGAACTACGCAGGCCATCCTGCTTTGTGCGGATGCAATCCACGAACCCTTTGCCGCCATCAACGCCGACGATTTCTACGGCGCCGACGGCTACCGCTCGCTGGCCGGGCACCTGACTTCCGGCTCGCCCGACTATTCGATGGTCGGCTTCGTCCTGCGCAAAACGCTTTCGGACTTCGGCTCGGTGGCGCGCGGTGTTTGCCAGGTCTCCGATGATGGCTACCTCCAACACATTGTGGAGCTCACCAAGGTGGAGCGCGACGGGAACGGCGCGCGCAATACCGATGCCGCCGGAACCGTGACGAAATTCACAGGCGACGAGCCGGTCTCAATGAATATGTGGGGATTTACGCCCCAGGTCTTCGAGCAACTGCGCGAGCGTTTTGAGAGGTTCCTTGAGGCCAATGCCACCGACTTGAAATCCGAATGCTACATTCCCAATACGGTCGGCGAGCTTGTTCGCGCCGGGCAGGCACGCGTCAAAGTGCTGCGCTCGCGCGATTCCTGGTTCGGCGTGACCTATCGCGAGGACCGCCCGCGCGTCGTCGAGAGTATCCGCCGCCTCATCGCGGACGGATCCTATCCTGAAAGTCTCTGGTCATGAGGTCGCTGCCCGACGCCCAGGCCGCAGCGAGCAAATTTGAATTTCGCGGCGCGGTTTTGGGCTTGGCGCCACACGGCGGCGGCCACATCAACGACACGTTCCTTGTTACTTGCCAGGCGCCGGACGCGCCGGTTCGCTACATTCTGCAGCACATCAATCGCCACGTTTTCCACGATCCCGTCGCCGTGATGCAGAACATCGAACGCGTGACGGCGCATCTTGCAGCGCAGGCAGCGGGCGAGCCGGACGGCACACGACGCGCGCTTCAACTTGTTCCCGCGCGAGACAGGCGCAATTGGTACGTGGATGAACAGGGTGAAACGTGGCGCGCCTATCGTCTGATTGAAAATGCCCGGACCTACGAAACGGCGACGTCTTCCGATCAGGCGTTTCAGGCGGCGCGTGCATTCGGTCATTTCCAACGGCAGCTCGCCAGCCTTCCCCCTCCGCGCCTGCACGAAACAATTCCGGACTTTCATAACACGCCCAAACGCTTTGCAGCGCTGGAACAGGCAATCGCCGCTGACGCCGCCGGTCGCGCTGCGGTGGCCAAACCGGAGATCGAATTTGCCCGCTCACGCCAATCGATCACCGGCGTTCTGCTCGAAGCCATTCTTCCGGAGCGCATCACTCACAACGATACAAAGTTCAATAACGTTTTGCTCGACGACAAGACGGGAAAAGCCGTCTGCGTCATCGATCTCGATACCGTGATGCCCGGCCTGGCGCTTTACGACTTCGGCGACATGGTGCGCACCACGACCAGCCCGGCGAAAGAGGACGAACAGGACCTGTCGCTGGTAACGATGCAGTTCCCGATGTTCGAGGCCCTGGTTCGCGGCTACCTTGAAACGGCCGGCGCCTTTCTTATGCCCGCGGAAAGAAGACTTCTCGCCTTTTCCGGCAAGCTCATCACCTTCGAAATCGGGATTCGTTTCCTCGCCGACTATCTGGCCGGCGACACCTACTTCAAAGTCCATCGCGAGGGGCACAACCTCGACCGCTGCCGCACGCAGTTCAAACTGGTGGAGTCGATCGAACAGCAGGAAGAGGAAATGAACCGTCTGGTGGAGTCGATCGCGGGATGAGCGCTGCCGCTTAAGGGACGCGCGAAGCGAAATTCGGAAATCGCCGCATCAGATGGGGGATCGCCGGTCCGCGCCTCAATCGGGGCGCCCGGTGTAGTGCTCTACGTGGTGTACCTCGGAGTGATCCTCCAGCGACTCAAGATGCGTTGTCACTTCCGCGGGCATCTCCAGATCGACCGCGAGCCGCTCTTCAACCTGCGTCGCGAGCCGGTGGGCCTGGCCCAGATTCATCTTGTCGGGAAACAAAAGATGAACTTCGATGATCTGCCGGTAGCCCGTGGTGCGGAATCGCACTCCGTGGTATTCCAGACCGAGCTCCGCGCAAAGAGCGTCGAGTCTGGCGCGAATCAGGTGGCCGACTTTGGGATCCGAATAGTCGAGCAGCCCTTTGAAGGCGCGCCAAAGCAATCGTCCGCCCGTCCACAGAATGTTTGCCGCTACGGCATAAGCCACCAGCGGATCGAGCGGCTTCCAACCTGTCGCCATCACCAATACCAGGCCCGCAACCACGCCAAAACTCGTCCAACTATCGGTGAGAACATGCTTGCCGTCGGCTTCGAGAATCAGCGAATGATTGCGCCGGCCGATGCGTAGCAGGTACGCCCCTAAAACCGCGTTCAACACGCCGGCAGCGACGATCAGGATCACGCCGCTCCCCAGGTTCTCCAGGGCCAGGCCGCTCCTCCATTTCACCGTGGTCGTGTAGAGAATGCTTCCCGCAGCCAGCATGATCATCGCGCCTTCAAAGCCCGCGGAGAAAAAGGTGATGCGCTCATATCCGTAGTGAAAGTGCGCAACGGCAGGCCGCGCGCTGAGCCACAGGCTGAAAACGGCAAACGCCACCGCAACCACGTGCACAACCGATTCCGCAGCGTCAGAAAAGATGGCTGACGACCCCGTGTAGAGGTAAGCCGTCATTTTTCCGGCGAGCATCAACACGCCCACGATCAACGACAACGACATGGCGAAGCGGGCATCGCGATATTGCCGGCGCTTGTCTGAGGAGTCGTATTTCGGCAGATCGCTCAAAGCCGATCCTTCGATCGCAGTGGCTGGGATCCCGCCACCAGTCTACGCGCGGGCCATGAAACTCGCATTGCGGGCCTGTGCAGCGCTGGCGGACTCGTTGTGCCTCGGAAGATTCCACTGCTGGCCGACATTTCTCTTAGGAGGGCGGCCTTGCCTTATTGACTTTGCCCCGGAATCTGGGGCGACGTGTGTCCGATTTTCTTGAAGTCAACCCCGAACTTCGGATCCTGCTCCGTGCCATCGACATGAATGGGAACCACCGTCCCAGCCCCATCTTTCTTGAAGAATTTGTCCGCCGGCTTCAGCAGGAGTCCCTTCCAGCCGCCCACCATCCGCGAAACCGTCGCGTCTGTCCGAGCCGTGCCCGTGAAATCGAGAGTACTGCCGTTTAACCCATACTTGCCCGCCAGGTCGATTTCAGCTCCAGGTACGGTGTATTTGAGGTTGGGAAGCGTAATCACTCCACCGGCCATCGTGAAATTGCTCTCGATCATCGAGCGCACCTGGTCCCCGGCGTTCTTCGCGTCGTTCGGCTGGCCCTGCCCGCGCATGCTCAGCTCGCCCACGTCGTTCTGAACCTTGACGCTCGTGAACGCCGCGTTCTCAAGCAGGAATTTTCCATTCAGCTTCATTTTTTCCGGCACCGGTTCGGCTCCCGGCGGAATCTCGAGCTTCGTGTTCAATGTCAGCTGGCCGGCCATGAGAGGCGTCCCGTTCTTGCTCACCAGGCGCAGAAAGTCTTCCATTCGTTGCTGGTCGATATTCACGTTCAGCGCTATCTGGCGGCCGCCGGGCCTCGTGATTCCGCTGGGCAGCGTTTGCGGGGGTACACCAACAATCTCCCCTTCGGCGGTGAAATGTGACTGCCCCAGCGTGGCGCGCACCGGATGCAACCACGTGTCGCCATTGGTCCCATCCACTGTGGCCTGGAAAGTTGTCTCCAGCATCGTCGCGGTGCCGAATTGCGTCAGCCTGAAGTTCGGAGTCTCCGTGCGACCATCCACGTCGAGGTTTCGCAGAACACCCTGGTACTTGCCGGTTGAATTCAGAATTCCGGCGATCCCCTTAAAGATGCCAAGGTCAGCGTTTTCAAATTTGTAGTCGCCGCCCACCGGAGTCTCTCCGGGATCTTCAACCATCCACGGGCCGAAGCTGCCCGAAGTGACGATCGTTCCTGCCGGCCGTGGGTTGGTCAGTTGGGCATCGAAGTGCATCGAATTGCTCAAACTTACGTGAGTCAATCGCACGTGGGCGATGTCAAATTCCAGCGGGAGCTTTCCCGGCTTGCTGTTTTCGATCGTCAAATGCGCGTTTTTGCAGTCGATGCTGTCCACCACAAAGCTCAGCATCGATGTGTGAATGTTTTCCGGCGCGGCCCCGCTGGGTTCCGTCTCATGGAGCCTGAAGTGCGGCTTGGCCGGTATATCGACGTCCAGCCCACTCAACTGCACCAGTGCAATCCTGATGGGCTCACCCGGCTTGTATCGCAGCGGCGTGTGAAACCGGAATTCATCCAGCTGAATGATTGGTTTTGTAACGAGGGCACCATTTGCGCCCGCAACAGCCACGCCTGCCACGTTTGCGGGCGGCCAGATGCGCAGCCCCTTGCCCTCGGCCCATACGCCGTTCCTCAGGGAGACGCGAAAGCTGTCTAACTCCACGTGAGCGTGAAAATGCTCTTCGAGTGTCTCTACGATTGCGGCGCGCAGGATGGGCTCGGCCCGGCGGATCGCCACGGTGATTGCCACGCCAAGCACAATGAATGCAAGCAGAAACGCACCAGCGGCCCACTTCAGCCATCCACGCTTGCGCCGCTTTCTCACTCGCCCTGTTGCCACAGCCCACCCTTGCCCGCGTTCATTTTCGCAGGCTCACGCCGCACTTGAAAGTTACTCCCTTTCTCCATTTGACGACGCTCGCGGTTAAAATCGCTTCCGCCCCGTCGTAATTTCTCGGTCCCCCTGGTCCCTCAACCTCTGGCTCCCGTCGCCGCCACTCCGATAGTGTTAGCAGGCCCTAATGCCGTAGACTTCTTCTCACGGATGCAAGCTCTGATTGAAAACCTCGTAAAGCTCCAATCGATTGAATTCAGCCGAGCACGCCTGAATCAAGAGATGCGTGCTCTGCCCTCCGAGATCGCTCAGGCCGGGGCCGCGCTCGCTGCCGCCCAGCGCCAGTCCGCAGATCTTTCCGCCGCGCTCGGCCGCGAGGACTCGCTCCGCACCCGGCTGGAACGCGACATCGATTCCCATCGCAAGAAGGCCGCGCGTTTTCGCGTTCAGCTCGACTCGGTTACGACACCGGAGCAGGCTACGGCCATGGAACACGAGATTCAGTTCGCATCGGCGGAAGCCGACCGCCTGGAAAGCGACGAATACGCCAGCCTTGAGCGTACCGAGACGCACGAAGCCGCGCTATCCCAAGCCCGTGCCCAGGTGGAGCAGCTTGCAGCGGAGGTGGAGTCGGTTCGCGCCAGCGTGGCCGCTCGCCAACGGGAACTTGCCGGCAGTTTGGCCGCTCTCGACAGTGAGCGCAATTCCGTCCGCAACGCGATCGATACGGACTGGCTTGCGCGCTTTGACCGCATCGCCAAAGGCCGCGGCACCGGGATTGCCCGCGCCGAGAACCAGCAATGCACCGGATGCAGTATGGGTGTGCGCCCGCAAGTGTGGAACCAGCTTCGCGAGGGTGAGCTGCTCTCCTGCGACAGTTGCAGCCGCCTCCTCTACTGGGACCCGGCAATTGTCGCCGCCCCCAAGGCGCCTCAACCTGAATTGATCCCCGGCGCCGGCCGCGCCCCGCGCAAGCCGCGCGAGGCAGGCGCGTAGCTGCGTTTGCCGGGCAGGCATTTTGCAGGTAGCCCGAATCACTGCTCACCGCTCCTTGCCTGCTACCCTTTTGTTGAAAACGCTCTTCAGGAGCACTCCAGTGCAGCGCATCTGTGTCGATATGGACGAGGTGATGGCCGACACGCTCGCCGAGCACCTTCGCCGCTATAACCAGGCCTTCGACGAAGCCGTGACGACAGAGGATCTTACCGGCAAAGGCCTGTGGGAGATCGCGCCACAAGACCGCCAGGCGGAACTCCGCGCTTTTCTTGACGCCGAAGACTTTTTCGAGGTGCTGGAAGTGATTCCCGGTGCGCAGCCAGTGCTGAAGGATCTTTCTTCGCGCTTTGAAATCTTCATCGCCACGCAGGCCATGGCCGTGCCCAACTCCCTCGGCCCCAAATACCGATGGTTACAGCGCCACTTTTCCTTCATCCCGCCCACGCATTACGTCTTTTGCGGCAACAAGACCATTCTCCGCGCCGACTACCTCATCGACGACCAGCCGAGGAATCTCACTCGTTTCGAAGGCCAGGGACTGCTCTACACCGCGCCGCACAATCTCACAGCAACGGGTTTTGTTCGCGTGAACAACTGGGGCGAAGTTGCCGATTACTTTGACGCAGTCCCCACGCGGCCTCAAACACCCGCCTGATCAAACGCAGTTCCCTCAAGCCCGCAGGGCCCCAAACCCTCAATCAAAGCGCGCCAGCATGACCCGATTCCTCCCGGTCCGATACCATGAACTATGGCAGTGTCTGGAACCCTTTCTAAGGCGCCTATTACGCGCCGCCGCTTTCTGATCGCAAGCGCGTGTGCCGGCGCCGGCCTCGCGCTCTATGGGGGCGAAGTCGAGCGGCATTGGATCGGGGTCACGCACCGCGACGTTTTCCTGCCCGGCCTGCCGCAAGCCTTCGACGGCTTCCGCGTCGCGCAGCTCAGCGACATTCACCTGGACAGCTATACGGAGCCGTACTTCCTCCGCGACGCAGTCCATCACATCAACAGCATGAACGCCGACGCGGTTTTTCTAACCGGCGACTTTGTGACCAAGGGGTTTGTGCTGAGAAGATTCTCCATTCCGTCGGTGTGGCAATGCGCAAATCTGCTCAATCAGCTTGAGTGTCCTCACCGCTATGCCGTCCTCGGCAATCACGATGTGTTGGTCAGCCGGAAAGTCGTTACTGAGGCGCTCAGATCCAACGCCATCACCGTGCTCAACAATGCGTATGTGCCCATTGAGCGCGCCGGCGCCAGATTCTGGCTTGCCGGTCTCGACGATCCTGTTGAGGGCGTGCCCGATCCCGAGCTGGCAATCCCCCATTCCATCCGCCACGTGCCGCACGAGCCGATCGTGCTGCTTTGCCACGCTCCCGACTACGTCGACGATCTTTTGGCGTCGCCGACGGGCGGAGCGCTCTCGCTCATGCTCTCTGGTCACACGCACGGTGGCCAGGTACGTGTGCCGTTCGCTGTTCCTCTCATTCTTCCGCCGTTGGGCCGCAAGTATGTCGAGGGCTGGTTCCGCTTTGGAAATCTGCAACTCTACGTCAATCGCGGGCTCGGCACCGTAGGTGTCCCCATTCGTTTCGACTGTCCGCCGGAGATTACGCTTTTCACGCTCCATTCCGCGTGAGCTGGAATCGCTCCCACCGGCGTTCACGCGGCCGCGCTCGTCGTTCCTCCACGATTGTCATGCCCCCGCAATCGTCATGCCGTCGATTCGTAACGTCGGCGAAGCCACCGATCCCCTGAAGACAAGGTCGTTTCCGATCGCCGTCACGTTGCGCAGCATCTCCGCGAGGTTTCCAGCAATCGTCACCTCTTCCACGGCGTGCGTCAGGTGGCCGTTCTCAATCCACAGGCCGGTCGCGCCGCGCGAGTAGTCGCCGGTAACGAGATTCGTGCCGAAACCCATCAACCCCGTCACGTAGAGCCCCGCGGGAACACCCGCGATGATCTCCTCGGGAGCCAGCGTTCCCGGTTCAAGGAAGAGATTGCCGCAACCGATCCCCGGCGCGCCCGCCAATCCTCGCGCGGCGTTGTGCGTGGACTTCATGCCCAACTTGCGGGCGGTGTAGGTATTGAGCAGGTAATTGCGCAACACGCCTCGTTCGACCACAACGGTGCGCTGCGAAGCCAGGCCCTCGTCATCGAAAGGCGAGGTGCCGAACCCTCCCACGCCGGTGGGCAGCAGCATGATGTTGTCGTCCACGATGGTCACGTTCGCGGCGCCGATCGTCTCGCCAAGCTTTCCCGCCAGGAACGATGCGCTGCGCCAGATCGAATCGCCGGAAGCAGCCTCAAAGACTGAGCCGATGAGCGTCCGAGCTGTCTCGGGAGCAAAAACAATGGGAACGCGTTGCGTAGGAACGCGTCGAGCCCCCAGCCGGCGCAGAGTGCGCCTTGCCGCCTCGGCACCGACAGCTTCAGGCGACTCGAGAAGCTGGAGCCGCCGCGCACCCGACCACCAGCCATCGCGTTGCATCTTGCCATTCGCATCCGTCGCCAGCGGCGCCGCCGCAACGCCCGCATAGCTGGTGCGATAGCTGCCCATGAATCCGCGCGAGTTGGCCATCGCCTTGCGCCCCGTCGACACATCAAAGCTGCCGCCGTCAGAGTTCGTGATGCGCTTGTCGGCGGCCATCGCTGCCGCCTCGGCCCGCCGCGCCCATTCGATGCGCTCCGCTGCCTCGAGCGAATACACATCGTCGAAGTAAAGGCGCAGATCGCCCTCTGCCTTTCCAAACTCACCCGCTTCCGGCAAGCCGGCAAACGGATCCTCTTCGGTGACCTTTGCCAGTGCCAACGCACCGTCAACAAGCTGCCGGATTCCATCCGCGGTCAGGTCGCTTGTCGAAGCCGAGCCCGACCGCCTGCCCAGGAACACTCGCAGGCCCAGCCCGCGCGAGCCCGACTCCTTCAGCGTTTCCACTTCGCCCATGCGCACGTTCACGCTGAACTCATCACCTTCTCGCGCGACCGCCTCCGCGTCGCTTGCGCCCGCTTTCACGGCCTGTGCGACGACGTCAGCGACGAGGGATTCGAGATCGATTGCAATTTCGTTGGATGGGGCAGCAGATTGAGGCATGTCCTCAAGCTATCAAATGTCGGACAGCCGGCTATTTGCGGAGCAGTTTCCGATAGTACTTTTGGCTGCGGTTGTCGGGCTCATGGCGCAGCGAGCCGCGGTCGGTTTGCTTGCCGTCACGTCCCCAGCAATAGGTGTTGTTCCAGCTGCACTCGAGGTGATGCGGAAGGAGCAGATCCTCGTAATGGCTGCAGGTCTTCAATGCAAGTTTTTGCTTTCGGCGGACACCTCGATGGGCCATGCGCTTGTCCTGTTTCGCGCTGGCAGTGCCCGTAACTGCCGCAAAGGGGCGGCGGTAGGAACGGCTCATGACAAACTCCAGGTCGCAGTTGCGTACCTATGTCATGGCGATTTCCTCCTCAAAAGATTCTATTGGGTGTACGGTTCTGACCACTTCAGGCGCAAGGTCAGCTTCGGTCTGAATTGAAGATGCGATAGGAGTGAGAAAAGGCTTCTACGCCGTTAACCGTTCCAGCTGATCGGGCTTCACGATGGTCAGGCTGGTGCCTTTGATCGTGATCCACTGGTCGCGCCGGAACTGGTTCAGCAGCCGGGTTACGGTCTCACGCGAGGTGCCCGCCATGTTGGCGATCTCCTCATGCGTCAGCGCCATCGTGAAGCGAATCTCTGGTTTGCCATTGGCCGATGAGCGTCCCCAGTCGAGAAGCAGGCGAGCCAGGCGTCCCGCAGCCGAACCTGAAAGAGCCAGCCGCTTGGCATCGTGGAAGACCGTGAGGTATTCGCCGCTAAGCGACTGCGCCGCGTGCATCGATGCAATCCCGTGCCGGCCAAGGAACTCGACAAACTCCTGCTTGCGGACGGTCTTTACCTGGCAGGGCTCGATGGCCTCGGCCGTCACTTCGTGCGGCACGTTGGCCAGCACAGCGCTCAACCCCATCACATCGCCCGGACCGGCGATCTTCAGGATCATTGTCTTGCCGTCGCGCGAAGTGGAGGAGATCTTTACCTGCCCAAAGCAGATGACAAAGACATTGCGCGCAGGATCGCCCTCTGAGAACAGCTTGGCCCCGCGAGCGTGGCTCATCATGATGCCAATCTGGTCGTAATCGGCCAGCGCCTCGGGTGTGAGATTGCAGAACATCCGCAGATGCCGATGCTCGCAATTGAGGCAATCTTCCGGAGCGTGATGAGTGTGGAGCGTGGCCATACCTATACCGTTGGGCGCGAGAAGCTACCCAGAGTATAGCGCAAATCACTATTCGGGACGCCGAATGCTCCCAACGGCATAGTTTGCCAGGAGATTCAGCTTTTGCGGGAGAGATTGTCCTATGCGGGGGTCGTTCCGCTGCTGTGTCGGCGGGCTGGCATCACGCGGGTCAGGCAGCAGGTGATGTAAGCTCGCGAAACCTCACGCGCCAGCTCTTCCAGGAGCCGCATCCGGAGCGGTGGATAGCTTTCAAAGGCGCGGTGCAACCCTTCGATCGGCACCAATAGCATCGATCCGGAGCCCACCGAACTCAAAGTGTACGTATGGTGCCGGTCTCCCAACACGGCGGCCAATTCCAGCAGGTCTCCAGGGCGGGCCGACCCCAAGGTGACGCGCATCTCAAAGCGTTCCGCCTTGCGGACAAAATCACCCGAAACCACGACATACAGCCCCTTGCAATCCTCCTGCTGGCGGAAGACTACCTGGCCGGCCTCGAAATCGACACACTTCGTCTCCCCGCCCAGGAGGCTCCCAGCCTCCTGCGGGCACTCCAACAGCTCCGCGAGCGGATGCGCCGCCGCGGCGGACAGACGATCGAATCGCGTATCGGACTGATTGCTAACCATTTCTTCGCCCTATCCCCGCTTCAAAAGCCTTAAAGTGCAGGCCCCGCCTGGCTACCATTTCGCGGCAATTCACAGCACGCGGAACATCACCTGCGCGGCATCGCGCTGGCCCATGACTCTGCGCATTTGTGTTCGATTTTGGTCGGACAAACGGTGCGGTTTCTCCTTTCACCCGCCCATTTTCCTTAATGATCGATCTCTGTCGATCGCTTTACATGAAGCCTCGGCGCAACGCACTGCCGGGAGTGTCCGGCCTGGCTTCTACAGTGCTCCCACCGGAATCGCTATCTCCTGCTCCACTTCTGCGGGCGACCTTTCGGGCGGAACGCAGAGCACTGGCACGCGCGAAGTAGTGAGCAAAGCAAAGGCCGTGCCATGCGGCCCACGCGTCCCGCTCATGCGTTTAACCCCTACTACAAGAATGCAGGGGTGAGTTTCTGCAATCGCTTCCTGAATGGCTTCCCCAGGGTCGCCGTCCTTGACGATGCAATGTACCGGAGCCTCATTGAGCAGCCAGCCCGAGCCCCCGTTTTGCGCATGGTGCGGGCGCGGCGGAAGCTTGACGCCAAAATCCGCCGGAATTGCAGCGCAAGGATCCTTGCCCGCTTTGATTTCGGCGGCAGTACGAACGTGCAGTAACAGTAGCGGCCGCTGAAAAGTCACTGCCAGCGAATATGCCGTAGCCGCTGCTGCAGTGGCCGATTCGTTGCGCTCCACGGCCAGCAAAACCGGTCCACCCGGTGCCGGCCGATGAGAGCCCGCATTCCAGTCCGCAGCCACGGCCAGCACCGGACACGGCGCTAACCTGACCAGTTGTTCCGCAATGGCGCCCACCACGACGGGCCCGACGCCTTCCATCCCTTTGGTGCCAATCACGATGAGCCCGGCCTCGTACTGCCGCGCCACTTCCACCAGCATCTCCGCCACGGCCCCTTGCCGCACTTCGGAATGGCTGTGAATTCCTTCCTGCAGCAACTCGCCGACCATCTTATCGAGCACTTCGCGTGCCTTTGCGGTCAGGTGGCTCGCCACGCTTCCCGGCAACCCGTCCACCGCGGCGTATTCCATGGGATCGAGTCCATGCGCCAAAACGATGCGCGCGCCGTAATTTGTGGCCAGCTTGCGTGCGTATTCCAGAGCCGCCTCTGCCTGGCCATCGAGGCCAGTCGCCACCACAATCGTTTTCAGTCCTTGATCGAAACTCACGCTTTACCTCCGGGGTCCGTTGCTATCTCGCTCATTGGACTCTGAGTGTGCGCTTTGCGGGCAGGGAGGGGCAGTGACATTATTCACCCCTACCTGTGATTCGAGTCACAATGCAAATTCCTGATTTTGCTGGAGAACCGCTATGGTGCAACCACCCGTCCCGCGTACGCTCTGTACATCCGACGGCCCAATGCGCTAACGTGGGCGCGTTATGAAATCTCTTCGTTTGCACCCTCATTTCTCGTCTTTCTCTATCGCTTCCACAATTTTCCTAGCAGCCAGCCTCGCCGTTTCAGCCCAGGCTCCCGTGCCCGATTCGCCCGCCATCGAAGCCCAGGCCCACGCGATGATCTCGAAGCTCACGCTGGAGCAGAAGATCGAGCTGCTGGGCGGCGTCGACAGCATGTTCACGCGCCCCATGCCCGTCATCGAGCTGCCGCGCTTCAAGATGTCCGATGCCTCTGTTGGGGTACGCACATGGGGACCGACTACGGCCTATGCAGGCGGCGCTGCGTTGGCCGCTACATGGGACACCGATTTCGCCCGCAAGCTCGGCGAAAGTCTGGGCCGCGACGCACGCGCCCGAAGCGTCAACTTCCTGCTCGGTCCCGGCGTCAACATCGCGCGCTCTCCTATCAGTGGGCGCAACTTCGAATACCTTTCAGAAGATCCGTTCCTGAACGCCACCCTCGTTGTCCCCTTCATTGAAGGCGTGCAGTCTGAGGGCGTTTCCGCCACCGTGAAGCACTTCGCGCTCAACGATCAGGAGTTCAACCGGCACAACGCCAGCGTCGATATCGACGAACGCACCATGCGCGAGATTTATCTACCTGCCTTTGAGGCCGCAGTCACCAAGGCCCACGTTGACGCGGTCATGGATTCCTACAACCTGGTCAACGGCGTCCACGCCACGCAGAACAACTTCCTCAACGTCAAGTTGCTCAAGGGTGAATGGGGTTTCCAGGGCGTTCTCATGTCCGATTGGGACGCAACCTACGATGGCGTCGCCGCGGTCAACAACGGCCTCGATCTCGAAATGCCCAGCCCGAAATTCATGAACGCGAAAAATCTCATCCCCGCCGTGCAGAGTGGCCAGGTAAAAGAATCCACTATCGAGGAGCATCTTTTGCGCATCTTCCGCACCGAGCTGCGCTACGGCTGGACAGATCGTCCGCAGTTTGATCCCGCAGACTCCACGTACTCGGTTGCCGATCGCGCCGTCGCCCTTAAAGGAGCGCTGGAAAGCATTACGCTGCTCAAGAACGAGGGAAATCTGCTGCCGCTCGATCCTGGCAAAATCAAGAACATCGCCATCATTGGCCCCGATGCTTATCCAGCAGTCACCGGCGGCGGAGGCTCGTCGGAGGCTCGCGCATTTGAGCCGGTCAGCATCCTCACCGGGATTGCCAACCTGCTCGGCCCCAACGCGCATGTTTTCTACAGCGCCGGATTGCCCGATTCGCCCGACCAGATGAAGGCCGTCGCGAATGCTGATGTGGTTGTTGTCTCCGTCGGCTTCGACCCGAAGACGGAACACGAGGGCGCCGACCGTACCTTCACACTGCCGCCGGGCCAGGACGCGCTCGTCGAAGCGGTCGCCGCAGCGACTCCCCGCATCATCGTCACGCTCACTGGCGGAGGCGGTACGGACTTGAGCCGCTGGCTCGATAAAGTTCCGGTCCTGCTCCACACCTGGTATCCGGGCCAGGAAGGCGGCACGGCCGTCGCGCAGATTCTTTTCGGTCAGCACGATCCTGAAGGCAAACTGCCCGTCAGTTTCGACCGCAGTTGGGACGACAATCCTTCATCGAAGTGGTACTACGGTGATCCCAAGGACAACACCACGCTCCACACCATCGGCGAAGACGGTAAGCCGCTCGACTACACCATCGAACACATCAAATACGGCGACAAGTTGATGGTCGGCTATCGCTATTGGACGACCACCGGCAAGCATCCGCTGTTTCCCTTCGGCTTTGGCTTGAGCTACACCACGTTCAAGTTCTCAAATCTCAAAGTTCCCGCTTCAGCCAAACCGGGTTCCACGGTCGACGTCAGTTTCGACGTCACCAATACAGGCAGTGTCGCCGGCGCTGAAGTGGCCCAGCTCTACGTGTCTGACCCCTCCGCGCAAGTGGACCGCCCGGAGCGCGAATTGAAGGGTTTCGCCAAAGTCCGTCTCGATTCTGGTGAGACGCACACCGTGATCATCGGCCTCGACGCGCGCGCCTTCAGCTACTGGGATGAGCCCGCCCAAAAATGGATTATCGATCCCGGTAAATTCGTGATTCGCGTCGGCGACTCCAGCGAGAACACGCCGCTCACCGCCGACATTGACCTGCACTGATCGATCGTTCGCTCAAGTTTATCCAGCTTTTGAGGAGAACCAACTCATGTTGAATCGTTGCTGCCGCCTTGCTGCTGTTGTCGCTTTCGTCTTCGCCGTTCCCGTTTTGTCTCTTGCGCAGGCCGCGCCGCATCCGCAGTGGGTAGGTACGTGGGCCACTGCTCCCATGGTGGCCGACGGCGGATTCAACGTCCGCCCGTTCAGCGGCACCACCCTGCGCGAGATCGTCCACATCTCGGCCGGCGGCGCACAGATTCGCGTGCGCTTTACCAACGCATATGGAACCGATCCGCTGATCGTCAGCGATGCACATGTGGCCTTGAGCGCCGGCAACGCGGCAATTCAACCCGGAACCGATCACGCCATCACCTTCGGCGGCGCAACGACCATGAACATTCCGCCCGGCGCCGAGCTCTTCTCCGACCCCATTGCCTTTGCCGTACAGCCGCTCTCTGATCTCGTCATCAGCTTCTATCTCCCGTCCCAGGTGATGCGCGCCGAGACCTACCACTCCTTCGCGGATCAGGACAACTTCATCGCCAACGGTGATGCATCCACCTCGCCGGATCTTCCTGACGCGACAAAGATTTCTTCCTGGTACTTTCTCGATGGCGTTGACGTGCAGGCGGTCGACGGCTCGCAAGCCATCGTCACACTCGGTGACTCTATCACCGACGGTGCCCTCTCCACGCACAACGCCAATCTTCGCTGGCCCGACCTTCTGGCGGCGCGGCTCAATGCCGATCCGAACCTGAAAAATGTTTCTGTCCTCAATGTCGGCATCGGCGGCAACCGCGTGCTGAACGAAGTTGCCGGGCCCAGCGCGCTCTCGCGCGTCGATCGCGACGTCCTCTCGCAGAGCGGCGTACGCTACGTTATAGTGCTTGAGAGTATCAACGACATTGGCCGCCTGGCGCACCTCGCAACCCCGTATGACGACATCACCGCTGCGCAGTTGGAGATGGCGTTGAAGCAAATTACCGATGACGCGCACGAGCATGGCATCAAGGCCATCGGAGCGACGCTCACGCCGTATGGTGGCGCGGGCTACTACTCCGACAAAGGTGAGCAGATTCGCGAGGCGGTCAACGATTGGATTCGCTCAAGCGGCACGTTCGACGGCGTGGCCGATTTCGACAAGGCCACACAGGATCCAGCGAATCCGACTCACTTCAATCCGGCATACGATTCAGGCGATCATCTTCATCCGAAAGACGCGGGCTACAAGGCGATGGCCGACTCCATCGATCTCGCGCTGTTCGGCAAGTAAGCTATTGATCCTATAAATCAAGGAAGCCACGCAGTGCCTGGCTGACCGCCTGCATCGTATGCGCGTTCACGCGACCCATCCGCGGTCCGATTTTGCCGCGTGGTACGGTCGTTGCTTTGTCAACCATGATCTGCGACTTTGAGCGCAATCCGGTTTCCCTGCTCGCGTCGACCGTCACGCGAAACAGAGGCGCATCGTGCAACTCGCTGGTGAGCGGCAGCACAATCACCGAGGGGTGCAAATCAAAAGCGTCAGCCTGCACAACCAGCGCCGGACGCGGCTTGCCGTAGTCTCCTGAAACAGCGACCGTCACCAGATCGCCACGCTTCATTTGCGCCGCTTCTCCGAGCTCACGTCCTCGATCCAGCGCATCACCTCCGCCTCATCCTTTGAGGCGGCGATGAGTTGCGATTGGCGGCGTGCTTCGGCGGCAAAGCGCCGTTGGCGCGCCTCCTCAACGTAGCTGCGCATCAGCGCACGCAACACCTCGGCAGCCGGCCGCTTCTCGGCTTCCACAACAGACACAAACTCTGCCTTGAGCGCCGCATCCACGCGCAAATTGAGGGTGGCTTCCTTTCCGCGGTCTTCAGTCACCGGCATGGCATTAACTCCAATTTGAATTGTATCACATTTTTTAACTACATATTTGCATTACATAATGACGTTACATCAACTTGCACTGCCGCGAATGCGGAGAAGCACAGACCCACGCGACGCGTGTACAAAGCTAGAGGCTAAGAGCTGACAGCTATAAGCTGTTTCTATGAAGCGCATTCTTCTCTCCTGGAGCAGCGGCAAAGACAGCGCGTGGACCCTGCATGTCCTGCGCCGCGATCCCTCTATCGAAATCTGCGGCCTTCTCACCACGCTCAACTCCGAATTCGATCGCGTCGCCATGCACGGCGTGCGCCGCACGGTCCTTGAAGCCCAGGCCGCTTCCGCCGGGCTTCCGCTCTGGATCGTCCCGCTTCCGTGGCCATGCCCGAATGAAGTCTACGAGCAGCGCATGGCCGAGGCTTGTGCGCGAGCCGTCGCCGAGAAAATTGACGCCGTCGCCTTCGGCGATCTCTTCCTTGAAGATGTGCGCGCGTATCGCATCAAGCAGCTCGCCCCTACCGGCCTTGAGCCGCTCTTCCCGCTTTGGCAAATACCGACCGATCAGCTGGCCCGCGAGATGATCGCTGGTGGCTTGCGGGCGCGCCTTTCCTGCGTGGACACGAGTCAGCTCCCCGCCACCTTTGCCGGCCGCGAATTCGATTTGGACTTGTTACGAGACCTTCCGCCCGAAGCCGATCCCTGCGGCGAGCGCGGCGAGTTCCACACCTGTGTTTACGCCGGGCCCATGTTCTCTGCCCCGCTGCCTGTCGCAACGGGAGAAGTCGTCACCCGCGACGGATTCACTTTCGCCGACTTCCAGCTCCCGGCTGCTGAAGCCGTAAGCGTCTAGTTTCTCAAGCCTCGCAACGCCGGATAGAGCTTTCTCCACCGTGCATAGCCGGCTTTGTATGCCGCCACATCCGCCGGGTTGGGCTCAATCTGCTCCGCCACTTTAATCGCCTGGCCGCACGCTTCGTCAAGATTCTTCCAGTGCCCCACGCCCACGCCGGCCATCAATGCGCAGCCAAACGCGCCGCCCTCTTCGGCCACCAGAATATCTACCGCCTGGCCGTAGATGCCGGCCTGAATCTTCCGCCATAATGTACCGCGCGCTCCTCCTCCGCCCAGGCGAATGCCCGTGACCGGAATGCCAAGCTCGTGAAAGAGGGTGAACGTGTCTTGAAGCGAGTAGGCCACGCCCTCCTGCACCGCGCGCACAAAATGCGCCCCTGTGTGCTGCACACCGATGCCCGCAAACGCTGCGCGGACATCGGGATCGAGATGCGGCGTGCGCTCGCCCAGGAGATACGGCGCCCACTCCAATCCGTCGGAGCACGGCGGAACCTTTTCCGCGCCGTCGCTCAGCGCGTCGTAGCTTTGCCCGGCGAAAAACGCTCCGCGCAGCCAGTTCAAGCTCAAACCCGCGCTCTGCGTTACGCCCATCACGTGCCACAGGCCGGGTACCGCGTGGCAAAACGTGTGCAGGCGGCCCTTCGGATCTTTTGTTGGAGCCGCCGTCGCGGCGAAAACAACTCCCGAAGTTCCGATCGTCGCCGACACGCTGCCCGGTTGCAGAATGCCCATCCCCACAGCGCCGGCGCCCTGGTCGCCCGCACCCGCCGCCACCGGAGTGCCGGCTGTCAATCCCGTCAGACCCGCCGCCTTCTCGCTGATGCGTGCGCAAATCTCCGGCGACTCGTACAACTTTGGCAGCCAGCTCATGTCGATTCCTGACACCTCGGCCATTTCGCGCGACCAGCGCCGGTGCGTCACATCCAGCAGCAGCGTTCCGCTGGCTTCCTGCACGTCAATGGCAAACTCGCCCGTCAGCCGATAGCGCACGTAGTCCTTGGGGCACATCACGTGGCGGATCTTCGCAAAGATCTCCGGCTGATGCGTTTTCACCCAAAGCAGCTTGGTCAGCGTAAAGTTGGGCAGCGCTGGATTGCAGGTGAGCTCGATCAGCCGCTCGTAGCCGATCTTCTCCGTCAACCAGTCGCATTCAGGTTGCGTGCGTGTGTCACACCAGATGAGCGCCGGCCGCAGCACCGCTCCTGCCTCATCGAGCATCACGGCGCCGTGCATCTGGCCGGTGAGCGCGACGGCCTCAATCGGCTCTCGCGGTTCCGCCGTTGCCGCCAGCGCTCCGCGAATCGCGTCCTGCGCCGCGCGCCACCAGTCCTCAGGATCCTGTTCCGCCCACCCCGGATGCTCGGCGCGAAACGGCGCGTGCTCGCTGGATGCAGTTCCCATCAGCTTGCCGGCTGCGTCCGTGACGACCGCGCGTGTTCCGCCCGTTCCCACATCCATGCCCAAAAACCACATCGCCGTTCTCCTCGCCGGTTTTCGATTTTCTATAGACCACGCAGCATACCAGCTTTCGCGGTGCAGAGAAAAGCCGAGCGGCATTTGAGCACCGGCGCCGAGCTTGTTGGATTGCTGCCACGCTGCCAGTAATGCTAGTTTGTGGTCGGAATCGCCGACGCCGCTGCCACCTGTGCCGAGTCGAGAGTTATTGGGCTGTCGAGAACCATCTGGAACTGCCAGCCTGCATCGTAGAGAACAAAATCCGTGTTGTTCGCGCTGTGATGCGCCCCGAGAATCCCCAGAACAACGAGAGCCGCGGTGCCTCCGACCGAGAGTCCGATGATAAGGCCCTTCGGAGGGCCGACCTGCGGAAGGGGCGGCAACGTCGGCGTCGGCTCCTGTCCTTCGCCCATCGCGAAGTGCATGCCCGGCAGCCGTGGCGGCGCCAATTCTGCCACTTCATTTGCCGGCGCGCCGCTCTCAATCGGCAGAAGCAACGCCTGCGTGTTCTCGCCATTCAACGCTATGGAATAGCCGTTGGAAAAGACCAGGCGCGTGAAATGTACGAGGAACGACGGCTTCTGGCCGCTCGCAGGGTGCGCGGTCACGCGGATGACACTGCCATCCACGAAAGTCCCTGCGGGAATAGCGAGCTGCGTCCCGATCGTCACGGGAAATGCCACAACCGCGCGCACCGTGTCTCCGGCCGTCGTCGATTTGCTCTTCACGGCGCTCATCAGCGTGAGCTGAATTGCGGTGCCGATTGGAACGACGATGGCCGTTGACGAAGGCGCAGGCAATGTTTGGCTGGCCGGCGCCGCTTGGCCCGCTGGAGCCGGAACATTTTGCGCTGGAGCACTCTGGGTTACAGGCGGTGCAGTTTCCGTTGCGGGAACCGGAGTCTGTCCCATCGCGAGTGAGGCAATCATGAGTGCGGTAATGGATTCTACAAACATAAGACCGAGTTCCTTCCAAGGCGCAGTTCAATCAAGAAAGCGGCGCTTCAACGTGCCGCCACAGGCTCACCATTTTGCGTTGACTGGTTGGTGAGGACAGGAGCACACGAGATGACGAGCGGCCTGGCCGGGCAAGTATAGCCAGGATCACCCGGCGTTCCAGGGCTTCCGGGTATGACTGTATCGGGTGTGGCCGGAGTTCCCGGAATTGTCGTGTCGGGCATTCCAGGCCCACCTGGGATTGTGATGTCGGGCGTGCCCGGCGATCCGGGAATCACCGTATCGGGCGTTCCAGGAGAGCCGGGACTGCTGGGCGTGTTGCGGCAGAGAGTAGCCGATTGGAGCTGTCCCGGAGCTGGCACGCGCGAAAGCGGAATCGATTGGGCGATCTGCTTTGCGTCCAGCATGAGCGGCGCGCCTAGCGTCATCTCAACTTCGGCGCCATTATCGAGCAGCAGATCGTTCGCCGTCGTCGCCTGGATTGTGATCGCAATCAGAGTTTCGCCAGGCACCGGCGACGCAGGCATCCCGGTTGCTCCGCCGGGCAGCACCACGGTGTAGCCGCTTGCAAAAATAATCTTGGTAAACAGCACCTGAATCTCCGCGCGCTGGAGCTTGCGCGTCGGCCGTGTCACGCCTTCAATCGTTCCTTCTACATAGGTACCCGCGGGAATGGCCATGCTGCCGCCAGCGACGACTGGAAACGAGGTCTGCGCGTAGACGGTGTCGCCGTCCTTGGCTGACTGCGCCCACTCAGGGCGCGACACAACCAATTCAATTTGAGTTCCCGCGGGGAGGGTGACGGACGCGTGGGGGCTTGCTGGGGAGGGCTGCGTCAGCGTTGACTGATTCTGGATTGCCGAGGCACTTGCGGTGAAACCAAGGAGAAAAACAGAAGGCAAAACTGCTGCAAAGTGTTTCACGATACCACCTCCGCGTACTGCGGTATCACTGTTGTTAGACGCGATCGCGGAATGGATAGTTGTCCGTCGATGAGCGGTCAGATTAGCCTCGCTGCGCCCGCGCCGCCGTAGAATTTCACTGAACACGTGTAATTGTGACCTGCGTTACGAGGTGAGCCGGGTCCGTGCCAAACGAATTCCAATCCGGGGACCGACCTACTTCCGTCAGGTGGAACCAGGCGCCCTTCGATCCAGCCGATGCCAAGTCCGCGCTGGCCCAACTGCCGCAGTCGCCGGCGGTCTTTGCCCTCTGTGGCGCAGACGCGCACGCCGAGCCCTACATCGGCCGCACACCCAATCTTCGTTCCCGGCTGGAACGTCTTTTGCAGCCCTCCGCCAAGCATCCGCGACGCCTACAACTCGCAGGTTTGGTGCGCCGCATTGACTGGAAGCTGACGGGCTCCGAATTTGAGTCTCTGCTCGCGCAGTTTTCCCTTTTGGAGGAGATCTTTGGCTCAAGAGCGCTAGAAAGAATGCACCTGCGCCACCCGGCCTTCGTCCGCTTTCTCGGCAGCAATCCCTATCCGCGCATCACCGTCACGCATCGGCCCAGCCTGCGTGAGGCCGACTGGGCCTACGGGCCGTTCCCGTCGCGCGCGGCCGCCGAACGCTTCTCCGAAGAGATGCTCAAGCTCTTTTTGCTCCGCCGCTGCACCTTCGAACTCGCGCCCGATCCCAGCTATCCCGGCTGCGTCTACTCCGAGATGAAGATGTGCCTCGCGCCTTGCTTCAAGGGCTGCACCGACGAGCGCTACGCCGAAGAGTCCGCGGCGGTGGAAAGATTTCTCGCGACGCGCGGCGAAAGCCGTCTGGTAACGCTCCGCGCTGAGCGCGACCAGGCCTCGGCCGATCTCGCATTCGAATCCGCCGCTTCGATTCACGCGCAAATCCAACGCGTCGAGTCCGTGCGCGCACTAGCCTCCGAGATTGTCCGCCCTCTTAGCCAGCTCCGCGCGCTCATCGTTCAGGCCTCGGCGGACCTCGATGAAGTCGCCGTCTTTTTGTTTGACAACGGCCGTTTGCGCGGCCCTGCCGCATTTTCAACTTTTGGGATGCGAATTCAGAACGAGCAGTCCGGCTCAACGTCGCTCTTCGCGCAGCGGCTGGCAATTGAGGCGATTCCGGAAGCGACGGAAAAGCTGGGGACAGAAAAGCAGGGAGCAAGGAAGCAAGGGAGCGAGGAAGCAGAAAAACTCGGAGAAGGCCGCAGCGACGGCAGCGCCGCGGACCCACAAGCCGCAACGCAAGCGCCCGGATCGCCCAAGCTCGCTCGTGGCGTTCTCGAATCGCGTCTCGAAGATGTGCTCGGAGAGCTTTCTGCCTCATCTGGCCCGCCCTCATCTACCACCCGGCAAGGCCATCTGGCACTCCTCAAGCGCTGGTATTACCGGCCCGAAGCAAAGCGCGCCGGCGAAATTTTCTTCCCCGATTCCGACGACCGCTGGCCCATCAAGGCCATTCTTCGCGGCATCGGCCGTGTCGCCGCAAAATCGCTTGCGCTTACGGCAAATCAGGCGCCAACAGTAAATCGATAGAAACGGCCCGCATAATCCGCGACAAAATCCGTGGCGCGGCCGGCCCGCACCGACTATCATTCGTTCGAGTGTTTTCCGGATCCATGCTGGAATCATCAAGCGGAGGATTCTGTGCGAAAGTTGTTCACCATTCTGCTCCTGGCGTTGCCCGCCGGTCTATACGGGCAGAACGGACCCAACGGACCCATTGTCAGAGTCCCCGACAGCCAGTGCATCTATTGGCTTGGCGACAAGGCCGGCTGGACCCCTGCCGACGCCGACCCCGGCGATGCCCGGCCCTACAGCGAATACCACATGACAGGCGACGCAACCGTGGTTTGGGTACGCTGCCGAGGGTCCATCGACACAGCCGGAATCCAGAATCCGGCGCTCGTGATCGGTTCCAGTGGCCATGAGGGGATGCAGGTTTATTTTGACAGCCAGCTGGTGAAGAAACTGGAGAACTACCCGCTCTTCCCTATCACCGCCATTGCCGGAGGTTCGATACACACCATCGATGTGCGCGTAGCCCAGTATCCGCTTCCGCCCGGCGACACGCCTGGCCGTCCGGTGTATGTCTATGTCACCGATGTCCCATTCACTCAGCAGCTCATCGAGGCTCAACGCGGCGAAAACATCAGGGACCTGGTGCCTGCGTACTCCAGCTATCTTGTCATTGGTGCAGCAGGCCTTTTTCTGCTCGGGCTCTTCTTCTTCGATCGCTCGCAAAAAGCTGCGTTCTGGCTTGGACTCTACTGCACGGCCGTGTGCATCACGCGCCTGAGCATGATGGGCTCTTTCGTTTTTGTGGGAAGCTACCCAAGCTATATCCAGGCAACTTTCTTCGGACTTTCGATGTTTGAGTCGTGGGCGCTGGTTCGCGTGAACTTTGCATTGGGCGAGCGGCGGGTTCCCGCCGTTTACTGGATAGTTTTTGCGGCATGGGTATTCATATTTATCGGATCGGTTTTGCCGGTCCTGCTCCCAGCGCGACTAGCCCTTCCGCTCTCACTCTTTGTCCAGGTCACGTGCTTCAAGCCCATCTGGTGCATCTGGACCTTCGCGTGCACAGCGCCCTTCGTGGCGTTCTGGCCGTGGACCCGGCTCACCAGACGCATGCGCATGGTCGCAGCGCTCTGCGCGATCTGGGCGACCATCGAGGGATGGTTCCAGTTGCAGCAAGTGATCTTTAACCGCGAAACCTGGCGAGGCGCGGTGCAAGACTGGATGTCGCTGGCCATCGCTGCTCTGGTCATTGCGATCTTTGGCCACATCTTCCATCAGCAGCGCATCGCTGCTGACGAGCGCGCCGAGCTGCGCGGCGAGCTCACCGCCGCCCGACAGGTGCAGCACCTGCTGGTTCCGGAGAAGATGCAGGTCACGCCTGGCGTCACCGTCAGCTCTGCTTTTCTGCCGGCTCATGAAGTGGGCGGCGATTTCTATCTCTGCCGCGCTTTGCCGAACGGCGCGCAGCGCGTTCTCCTCGGTGACGTCAGCGGCAAAGGCGTGGCCGCTGCGCTCACCTCGGCGTTGCTGCTCGGCGCCGCCGATCGCTGCGACGATCTCCGTCCAGCGGCTGTGCTCAAGGAGCTGAATGCGGCCCTCCGCAACAGTGGCATCGAAGGCTTTACCACTTGCCTCTGTGCCGATCTCTCGTCCTCCGGAGTTCTGCTCATCGCCAATGCCGGCCAGTTGCCGCCCTATCGCAATGGCCAGGAGATCGAGATCCCCGCCGGTCTACCTCTCGGCGTTGACGCGTCCGGCCAGTACGCCGAATCTTCATTCCAACTCGCGCCGGGCGACAAGCTCACGTTCCTGTCCGATGGCGTTGTCGAAGCGCGCAACGCCGTGGGTGAGCTCTTCGGCTTTGAGCGCACGCGCCAGCTCAGCTCGCGCGCGGCGCAGCAGATCGCCGATGCGGCTGTCCAGTTCGGCCAGCAGGACGACATTACGGTGCTCACGCTATCGCTGGCGCCGCTTCCATCAGTCGCATAATCTGCACTTCACTGCGGGCTCGCTTCGTTTCACGGGGGTTGATCGCGTGTCGCACGCGTTTTCAAATCAAGCTTCACTCGATCCTTCCAAGCGCTCGCCCTTCGCGCTCAGACATCCATTCCTGATTCACGGCATTCTCGTCGTCCTCTGCTGGCTTACCTACTTGCTCGATCAGCAAGATGTGGTTTGGCGTTTCATTAAAGGCTCCCCAAATTCGCGCCTGCTTGAGCACTTGGCCTTCGCGCTCGCCGCAGTCTGCATCGGACGTGGCGTCTTGCTTGGCGCATGGCCCAGCGGGAATCGTGATGGTGAAGTCCAAACCGCGCGCTCTATTCGCCGCCGCAGTCTCGGCGAGATCCTCCACGCAGTCGGCATCGCTTCGCTGCTTCCGGTCTCAGGATCAATCGTGCTTGTCTGCGCTGAGGCCCTGCGCAGCATCCACTACGCCCGCCTGCGCGTCGCCGCGTCAACTCCACTCCCTGCCGCTCGGGCGAACGCGCCAAACCCAGGCCGCAAATCCGCTTTCCCGCACTTGCTCCTTCGCCACATAGCCGGCATTTGCGCATTCTTGTCCATGCTCGTTTTCAGCATCACCCTGAGCGACCGCGTGGCCGACGCACTCTTCGCAGCGACCGCTCTTGCTTTCATCGTCACGCGCTACGTCGATGCCGGCTGAACCGGCTGCGGCAGCTCTTTGCCGCCCCGGCGACTCGCGAAGACCGACTGCGGGTCCGGTCCTCAACCACCGCATCATTCCACCTTCCGCGTCCGCTTGATACACTGTCCCCGCAAGGAGTTGCGCTTCATTCCATGGTTGAGCTGCTGCCATCTATTCTCTCCGCCGACTTTGCCCACCTGGCCGACCAGGTAGCCGCGACCGAGCGCGGCGGGGGCACCGCCATTCACGTCGACGTCATGGACGGCCACTTCGTCCCCAACATCACCATCGGGCCGCCCGTGGTGGCCAGCCTGCGCAAGTTCACCCGGCTGCCGCTCGATTGCCACCTGATGATCGATAACCCCAACGAGTTCATCGCCGCCTTCGCCGATGCGGGCGCCAATTGGCTCAGCGTTCACTACGAGGCCTGCACCCACCTGCACCGCTCGCTGGAGATGATTCTTCACCACGGCATGAAGCCCGGCGTGGTTCTCAATCCGGCTACGCGCGTCGATCTCCTCATCGACATTTTGCCCATGGTCCACCACGTGCTCATCATGAGCGTCAATCCCGGCTTCGGCGGACAGGAGTTTATCCCTTTCTCCTTGAACAAGATCCGCCGTCTCGTCGAACTCCGCAGCGATCTCGATCTCGACTTCAGAATTGAAGTCGATGGCGGCGTGGCTCACGACACCGTCGCCGCCGTCGTCCAAGCTGGAGCAGAGCTGCTCGTCGCTGGTAACGCCGTATTTGGCGCCGGCGAACCGGAGCGCGATGCCCGTGCACTGCTGGCAGCCGCTCGCGAGGCCGATGACCGGATCATTGCCAGCAGAGTATCGGCTGGAAAGAGTAAAATTCACTAAAACGAGCATGCAAGATGCGGATGGCCCACCCCAGGGTCCTCCTCCCAAGAGGTGGTATGAACCGGTTGTCTCTCAGAATTGTGGCGATTGCCGTTCTGGCGTTGTTCTTCGGCGGAATTGCAGCAGAAGCCCAGAACCAGAACTCCGCCCAGAACCAGGACGACGTCCAGCACCCGAAGTACAAAAGGCAGAAAAAGCAGAAGAAGCCCTACGACTTGAACGCCAATCCGCTGGCTGGCGTGCAATCCAAGCAGCCCGACAAGGAGCTGTACGACAAGGCCATGGTGGCCATGAAGAAGGGCCGCTATGACGTCGCCCGCCTCGATCTGCAAACCATGCTCAACACCTATCCCGAGTCGGAATACCGCATGCGCGCCAAGCTGTCGGTCGGTGACACCTGGTTCAAAGAAGGCGGCTCCGCGGCCCTCACCCAGGCCGAGGCTGAGTACGAGGACTTCATCACCTTCTTCCCCAATGTCCCCGAGGCAGCAGAAGCCAAGATGAAAGTGGCCGACATCTATTACGAGCAGATGGAAAAGCCCGACCGCGACTTTACCAACGCCCAGCAAGCCGAGAGAGAGTATCGGGAAATGATCAACATGTTCCCCGATTCAACTCTCATCCCGCGCGCCAAGCAAAGGCTGCGCGACGTGCAGGAAGTTCTGGCCGAGCGCGAGTTCCAGATCGGTAGCTACTATGAGACCCGCGATGACTATATTGCCGCCATCGCCCGCCTCGACACTGTGGCCGATTCATATCCTCTTTATTCCAAGAGCGACCAGGTGCTCATCGATATTGGCGATGCCTACGCCGGCGAGGCTCACAACATCGAAATGGCTCCGGGACTGAACGGCGCCGTGAAAGAGCGCATGCGTTCCGCCTATGAGGACAAGGCCGCGGCGGCCTACGCGAAGGTCATTACACGCTATCCCATGGCGCCGCATGTTGAGGATGCCCGCGACCGCCTCGTGGCGATGAATCGCACCGTTCCCGAGCCCACGCAGGCGGCGATTGCAGAAAGCGACGCCGAGGAACGCAGCCGCCAGCCGCTCCACTTTACCGACACCATGATTGGGATCATCAAGCGCGGTCCCACGGTCGTTGAGGCTGTGCACGTCGGCGAGCCTACTCTCGACGACCCCACGCGCACGCTCGCACCTCAGGTTACCGAACAAAATAAGACCGTCTTTATGGATGCGATGAACCAGGGCAAGCCGGCAGCTCCTGCCGCGGCCATCACTCCCACCGGTCCCAATGAGCCGCCGCGCAGCGATCAGCCGTCTACTGCTCCGCTGCAAATGCAGGCGCCCGGTGAAGGCACCGGCGTCGGCGTCGAGGTGGTCAACGCGCCTAGCAACACTGCCGCAGCCGATCCCAACGCCATCGTCAAGCCGGTCGGCCCCACCAGCACCGTCCTTCCAGCGCCTGAAAGGCCCGCCGAGGCGCCGCTCCAGGTCAATGACATCAAGCCCGGCGAGAACCCCGCTCAGCCGGTCACGCAGACCGCCTCCAACGGCAAACCCAAGAAGCCCAAGGTCGACTTGAGCGAAGACTCCTCCAGCAAGAAGAAAAAGAAGAAGGGTCTGGGCAAGCTGAATCCGTTCTGAGCATTGATCTCAGAGCGAATCAAATCGCGAAAGGCCGCCCTCGGGCGGCCTTTTTCGTCAGCGCGCATGAAACGCCGCAACCCTAGAATATGAATCTGCAGCCATGACGACCACGGTGCGAAAAGTCGAACTCGAAGCGATCCTTCCCCTGCGAGCGCTTTTCCTGAAGGAAGCCAATCGTTAGATTCGCTATAACGCGTGTCATGGGCGAGGCTGGTCCGACTCCTACCTGCTCACGATCGACGAGAACGCCGTGGGTTACGGCTCAATCAAAGGTCGTGAGATTCCGGATCGCGACACTGTTTTCGAGTTCTTCGTCGTTCCGCCATTTCGTAATCACGCAAGCAACCTGTTCCGGCAAATGCTCGCCATCGCGCGGCCAGCGTTCATCGAATGCCAAAGCAATGACCCGATTCTCTCGGAGATGCTCTATGAATTCGCGCGCAATATTTCTTCCGACGTCGTTCTTTTTGAGGAACATTCGGTCACCGATCTTTTTGTACCCGGTGTTCTCGTTCGTCCCCGGCAAGAAGGCGATCATACTTTTCCTCATCGTGTCGAACCAGTCGGAGACTATGTTGCAGAGCTAAAGGGTAAGATCGTCGCATCCGGCGGCTTCATGCTTCACTACAATCCTCCGTTCGCCGATCTTTTCATGGAAGTTCGCGAAGATTGCCGGCGCCGCGGGATCGGTAGTTTTCTTCTTCAGGAAGTAAAGCGGGAGTGCCGTCTCGCTGGCCGCGTCCCTGCCGCACGTACAAGCATCCACAATCTGGCGTCACAAGCATGTCTTATCAAGGCCGGCCTGAAGGTTTGTGGATTCATGCTCACCGGCGAAATCATCGCCGGAGCCACGTCGCCGGATGCGCCTCTCCGTCTGCTAACCTGAGGTGTGGTCCCCTCGCGCAAAGCCCTTTCACCATGGGATTTGGCGCGCATTCCTGAGGGGCCACCGATCGAAGAAAATGCCCCACGACCTGCCCAAAGCTTACGACCCCACCGCCATTGAAGATCACTGGGCCGCCTACTGGGTCCGCGAGAAGCTGTTCGAACAACCGACTCCAACAACTCCCGTCCAAAACCAAGGCCTCGACGGCCAGTCCTTTGTCGTCCTGCTGCCCCCGCCTAACGTTACCGGCTACCTCCACATGGGCCACATGCTGGAGCACACCGAGATCGATATTCTCGTCCGCTGGCGGCGCATGCTTGGGCGAAGGGTTTTGTGGGTCCCCGGAACCGACCACGCCGGCATTGCCACGCAAATGCTGGTCGAGCGCCAACTGACGTCTGAAGGCACTTCGCGTCAGAATCTCGGCCGCGAAGTTTTCGTTGAGCGCGTGTGGGAGTGGAAGCGGCACTACGGCGGCGCGATCCTTGAGCAGATGAAGCGCCTCGGCGTTTCCGTCGACTGGCACCGCGAATACTTCACCATGGACGAGCGGCTTTCGATTGCCGTGCGCGAAGCCTTCGTCCGCCTTTACCATCAGGGCCTCATCTACCGCGGCGCGTACATCGTCAACTGGTGCCCCGGCTGCCAAACGGCCGTCAGCGATCTTGAAGTCGTCCACTCCGAGCACAAAGGCCACTTGTGGGAGATTCGCTATCCCGTCCTTAGCGCCGATGGTAAGGATTCCGGCGAGTTTTTGACTGTTGCCACGACGAGGCCTGAAACGATGCTCGGCGATACGGCCGTCGCCATTCACCCGGAAGACGAGCGCTACCTCCATCTCCACGGAAAAAAGCTGCGCCTGCCGCTCCTGAATCGCGAAATTCCCATCGTGCTCGATGAGTGGGTCAGCCGCGAGTTCGGCACCGGCGCAGTCAAAGTCACACCCGCGCACGATCCCAATGACTTCGCGCTCGGCGAGCGCCATCATCTTCCTTCGATCAACGTGATGGACGACCGCGCGCACATCAACTCTGAAGGAGGGCCGTACGCCGGCCTCGACCGCTACGTCGCGCGCAAACACATTGTCCACGACCTCGAAGAGCAGGGGCTTCTAGCCGGAGTAAAGGATTGCACCAACAATGTTGGCCATTGCGACCGCTGCAAAACGGTCGTTGAGCCGCGCCTCTCCACGCAGTGGTTCATCGCAGTCAAGAAGCAGCCGAACGCAGGCGGCGCATCCATTGCCGAGCTGGCCATCGCCGCCGTCAAGCCCGATTCAAGTGGGAACAAGGCCATCCGCATCACGCCGGAGAATTACGAAAAGATTTACCTCGAGTGGATGACCAACCTCCACGACTGGTGTATCTCGCGCCAGCTCTGGTGGGGCCATAGGGTTCCCGCATGGCACTGTTCTGAATGCCATAAAATCACGGTGCCCGAGCCCGGCCAAAAAGACCCCACGGCCTGCGCGCACTGCGGGTCTGCAACACTCACGCAGGAAACCGACGTTCTCGACACCTGGTTCTCCTCGGGCCTTCTGCCCGTCTCCGTCTTCGGCTGGCCCAACATCACGCCCGAAACGCTGGCCGAATTTGCTGCCTTCTATCCGACCAGCCTTCTCGTCACCGGCTTCGACATTCTTTTCTTCTGGGTCGCGCGCATGATCATGTTCGGCTGCTGGTTCTCGCGCGATGTAGCTTTGCCCGACGGCAGCCCGCGCCCACTCGCCGAATCTGTTCCGTATCGCGAGGTGTATATCCACGGCCTCATTCGCGACGCCAACCGCGAAAAGATGTCCAAGACCAAGGGCAACGTCGTCGACCCCATCAAGATCGTGAAACAGTACGGAACCGACGCCGTCCGATTCACGCTCGCGTCCATGGCATCGCCCGGCGCCGACATCGCTTTTAACGTGGCTCGCACCGAAGGCTACCGCGCCTTCGCCAACAAAATCTGGAACGCCGCCCGCTTCATCTTCATGAACGTGGACCGCTCCGCGGAGATCGGAATCAAGGTTGATCCCGCTGTTTTGGGCTCCATGCCGGCCGCTGCCGCCGACGCTCCGCTCGAAGCGCGTTGGATCGTGGCCGAGCTTCATGCAACCGCGGCCAAGGTCAATGAATCGCTCGAAAACTACCGCTTCGATGTAGCGGCAAGCATCATTTATCAATTCTTCTGGGGCAGCTTCTGCGATTGGTATCTCGAAATCGTCAAGCTGCGCCTCAATTTCTCCGAAACCTCCGATAAGGCGCAGACAAAGGCTGCTCTCACCATGCTCGTTCAAGTGTTCGAGGTCGCTTTACGCTTGCTCTCGCCCTTCATGCCGTTCCTCACCGAAGAAATCTGGTACACCGTCTACGACGGCAACCCACCGGCAAAGTCGATTGCGCTGTCCCGGTACCCGCAAAGCGATGATGGCCAGGTTGATCATGGTGCGCTGGGCGCAATGATCATTCTTGAAAACCTGATCTCTGAGACGCGCGCACAGCGTAAAGATATTGGTGTGGAAGAGAATGCTGTTGTGCCCATTGAAGTATGCGCAGGTCCCGGCATAAATGCTAGTATCGGCGGCGGGTACGAGTCCTTCCTTCGGGGAAACCTGGCCATTGTCGAGCGCTTGGCACGCGTTAGCGAAGTGCGCTTCGTTCAGCAGATTTCTGCCGGCCTCCTGAAGCGTCACGCATACGCCGGAGACATCGCCATCATCTACGAAAAGACCGTCGACGTCCCCGCCGAACGCGAGCGCTTGACAAAGGATATCGCCAGGTATGAAAAAGGCTTGGCAGCAGCAGAGCGTCAATTGGGCAATGAAGGCTTTTTGGCCAAGGCCCCGGCGCACGTGGTCGAAGGGCTCAAAAAGCAGGAAGCCGAAACCCGCCTCCTGCTCGAAAAGGCTCAGGCCGCGCTCAACGCACTGCCGAAGAGCTGACCCCGGAGAACTGCGAACTAAGAACTGCGAACTGTTTTCCGCAGGAAAACCATGGATTGGAAGAGCCACCGCATCGACGCGTTACTGGAGCAGGCCCTGCTTGAGGACCAGGCTCCACGCGACGCCACCACCCATATCACCATCGATGCCAATCTCCTCGCCGCGCGCTCCATCATCGCCCGCGAAGAGATGGTTGTCGCCGGTCTCGGCGCTATCCCGCGCTTCTTTGAGATCTACGCCCGCCTCGATCAAAGCCCTGAGGCGCAAACCCGCTTTGAAGTTGTCAGTCATCCCGAAATTTTCGACGGCGTGCGCGTCCATGCTGGCCAGGTGCTGGCCGTCATTCGCCACAACGCGCGCGTCCTACTCAGTTGCGAGCGCGTCATTCTCAACCTACTGCAGCACATGAGCGGTATCGCCACGCTCACGCGCCAATTTGCCGACGTCATTCAGGGCACGCACGCCCGCATCCTCGACACGCGCAAGACCGTCCCCGGGCTGCGCGCTCTTGAGAAATACGCCGTGCTCTGCGGCGGCGGCACCAATCACCGTATCGATCTTGCCTCGGGAATTCTTGTCAAGAACAATCACATTACGCTCGGCGGCGGCATGGAGGCCGTCCTATCCCGCGCGCTTGCTCGGCGCAGGCCTCCTCAGCGCGTGCAGGTCGAAGTCCGAACCGCGCAGGAGCTTGACGAAGCCCTTGCTCACGGCGCCGAGGCCATCCTCCTCGACCATATGACGCCCGCCGAAGTCCGCCGCTCCGTCGAACGCATTAAGACTGTAACCGCCGGGGAACCCGGCCGCTGGATTCCGACCGAAGCTTCCGGCGGCATCGTGCTCGATACTGTTCGCGCCTACGCCGAAACCGGCGTCGACTTTATCAGTGTTGGCGCGCTCACCAACTCCGCCCGCGCTGCCAACATCTCCATGACCATCGCTGCGGAGCCCGGCCAGGGGAGCCCTCGAATGGGCCGAGTGTTTGAGGGGCACGGGCTTTAGTAGCAACAATGATCCCAACGCCCAACTTCACGCGGCGGCAAAACTGATGTACGATCTCGCCGCCCTCGACTCCGAACTCGCCGGCACTGTCTTCGCCGGCAAGCTGCATTTTACCCGCGTCACCGGATCCACCAACGCCGACGCCATCGCTTCCGCCCGCGATGGCGCGCCGCACTGCTCCGTCTTCCTCGCCGATGAGCAGACGGCCGGGCGGGGACGCGGCAATCATGGTTGGATCTCGGATGCCGGCAAAGGCCTCTACGTCAGCGTGCTTCTTCGACCACATATTGCCGCCGCGCGCCTGCCGCTCTTGCCGCTGGCCGCGGGCCTTGCCGCCGCCGATGCCATTCGGGCCGTCTCCGGATTGAGTGTCGATCTGCGCTGGCCCAACGATCTTCTCATCGGCCCGCGAAAAACCGGCGGCATTCTCGTCGAAGCAAATCTAGAATCGAAAAATCTGCCCCACGCGGTAGTGGGAATTGGCATTAATGTTCACCAGCGCGACTTCCCGTCCGGACTTGCCACACCGGCAACCTCGCTCGACCTGGAAGCAGGCAACATCCTCTCGCGACGATCCCTCCTCGTCGCCCTGCTAAAATCTTTGGAGTGTGAGGCATCCGCGCTTGCTGATGAGGCGGCGGCCAAGGAGATTCCCGCTCGCGTGGAGCGGGCTTCCACGTGGATTCGCGGTCGCAGCGTCGAAGTGCACGGCCCACAGTCCTGCACGGGCGTCACGGCCGGCCTCGACGAACACGGTTTTCTGCGCGTCGCAACTGCGGACGGGCTTGTTACGGTGCAAACCGGCGGACTGCGCGCTAGAGACTAGCCATTAGCTCTTAGCCGTTAGCTTTCGGCTGCAGCCTTCCGTAACTGGCTTTTGCGGAGTGTGACAACGACTCTTGGATCTGCACGAAAGGAGCCAATAGCTAACAGCTAATGGCTGGAAGAAGAAATGCTGCTCGCTCTCGATGTCGGCAACACGAATACGACGCTAGGCCTTTACAAGCTCGATGGCACAAAGCCGGAGCTTGCCGCGAACTGGCGCGTGACCACGCATCGCGCACAAACCGTCGACGAGTACGGCGTCTTCTTCGTCAACCTATTCGAGATGCATGGCATGGCGCCCAGCCAGGTCACGGACATCATCATCGCCTCCGTTGTCCCGCCGGTCGACTCCACGCTCCGCCAGGTCTGCGAAACCTACTTCCATGTCGAACCGCTCTTCGTCGAGCCCGGCATCAAGACCGGCATGACGCTGCTCATCGACCAACCCACCGAGCTTGGCGCCGATCGCATCGCCGACTGCATCGCCGCGTTTGAGCGCTACGGCGGCCCGTGCATCGTCGTCGACTTCGGCACCGCTACCAAGTTTGAAGTCATCTCCGCCCGCGGCGAGTACCTAGGCGGTGCCATCGCGCCTGGACTCGGACTCAGTGCCGATGCGCTCTTTAACCGCGCCGCGCGCCTAAGCCGCGTCGATATCAAGCGCCCCGCCAAAGTCATCGGCACCAACACCGTGGGCCACCTGCAGAGTGGGCTCTACTTCGGCTACATTGGGCTGGTCGACGGCATCATCGAGCGCATTCTCGCCGAGCTTGGTGCTGACCCCGCCAAGCCGCCGCGCATCGTCGCCAGCGGAGGCCTCGCACGCTTGATCGCTCCGGACTCGCGTTACATCCAGGAGATCGATGACTTGCTCACTCTCGATGGCTTGCGCATCCTCTTTGAGCGCAATCGCGCCACACGTCCACGCGGCCGCGCGCGCTGATCGACACCTCACAACCCCGACAAAATCTCCTGCGCCGCGGGGATATGCTCGCGCAGGCTTTCCGCCGTCAGCTCATCAGCTTTGCGCAGGCTGGGGAACATCACCGCCCACAAGCCCGCCACAGCGAGGGCGCCGATTCCGCCGATCACCGTCGCCCGCACCGCACCCCACCATTGCGCAGTCAGCCCGCTCTCAAACTCGCCCAGCTCATTTGATGCGCCGATAAATAGCGAGTTAACCGCGCTCACTCGCCCGCGCATCGCCGGCGGCGTGGCCAGTTGCAGCAGCGACCCGCGAATAATCACGCTGATCGTGTCTGCCGCGCCAGCGATGGCCAGCGAACCGAGCGAAAGCCACAGCGTGTGCGACAGCCCGAACACTACCGTGGCCGCGCCGAAGATTGCCACGCAGATAAACAGCCATTTCCCCGCGCGCCGGTGCAGCGGAAACCGCGCCATGATCAGCGACATCGTCACCGCGCCGACCGCCGGCGCTGCGCGCAGCATGCCCAGTCCGCGCGGCCCTTGGTGCAGAATTTCGTGCGCAAAAATGGGCATCAGCGCCACTGCGCCCCCTAGCAGCACTACAAACAGATCGAGCGAAAACGATCCCAGCAGAATCCGTGCCCGCCGCACATACTGGAACCCGGCCAGTAACACGTTCATCGAAAAATCGCGGTGCTCCATCCGCCCGGGGCGCACGCGCAGCGAAACCACAAGCGCGAGGAACCACACTACCGTCCCCAGCGTGAACACATACACAATCCCCGCGCCTTCCAGCCGCGAGCGAGCCAGAAAGCCTGCCAGCGGCAACGTAAACAGCAATCCGCCCAGGGCAGGCCCCGTAATGTTCGCCAACTGAAAAATCGCTCCGCCCCAAGTCACTGCGTTCACAAAATGACTTTCCGGCACGAGGTGCGGAATCAGCGCCGAACTCGCCGGTGACGAAAACGCGCGACCCGTGCCGACGAAGAACAGCACTGTGTAGATGGCCAGAATGTTCTGTGTGTTGTTGCGCGCCAGCTCGACCAGCGCGCCCGTGCAGAACACTTGGAGCGCGTAGCAGGTCAGGATCACGCGCCTGCGGTCGAAGCGGTCGGCCACGTGGCCTGCCGGCAAAAGAAAAATCAAACCCGGCAAAAACAGCGCAAGTCCCGTGTAGCCGAGGTCGATGGCGCGGTGCGTAATGGAGTACACCTGCCACGCAACCGCAACCGACTGCGCTTCGGCGCCCAGAATCACGGCCACGCGCGCCAGTTGGTACCGCCTGAAATCTTGGGAGGCAAAGGCCTCAAGGCCGCGTCGTGGCAGTGGGGAAACAGGCTCCATCGTCTGCTCTCAGGGTATAACGCTGCGCGCCGAGCGAGGCCTCGTAATCATGCGGGCCTCGGTCCACCGCGCCGTGAAACAATGAATCCGTAGACGCCATGACCGACGAAACTCTCTTGCCAGCCGAATCCACTCCCGTCACGCCTGAAGCCGTTCCGGAATCTGCTCCCGCCGAGGCGAAAGAGTCCGTGGAGCTCATCGAAATTCAGCAGGCAGTCGCCGAACAAGACCCAAGCGCCGAAATCGCAGCGAATAGTGAGCCCGAGCTCGCCGAGCCCGCCGAATCTTTCGCTGACGCGCTCCAAGCATTTGAGCGCTCGCACACCCATCGCGCCGAAGCCAGGCAGCTTCAGGGTACGGTCGTCTCGCTCACTGCCGATCAGGTCGTCCTCGACGTCGGCTACAAAATGGAAGGCGTTCTGCCGCGTTCAGCCTTCCCCGACAATGCCGAAGACGTCAAGGCCGGCGACAGCTTTCCAGTCTCGATTACAGGCCGCAACGAAGAAGGCTACTACGACCTTTCGCGCCATCGCGTCGCGCAACCCCGCGACTGGTCTGCCCTGGAGCGCGCCTTCGCCGAAAAGATCGCCGTTGCAGGTACTGTCACGGCCGTCATCAAGGGTGGCCTCAGCGTCGACGTCGGTGTTCGCGCCTTCATGCCCGCCAGCCGCAGCGGCACGCGGGACGCTGCCGAACTCGAAGCTCTCGTCGGGACTGAGATCACCTGCCGCATCACCAAGCTCGACGTTGCCGATGAAGACGTCGTCGTCGATCGCCGCGTCGTTCTCGAGGAGCAGGCCCGCGGAGAAGTGGCCGGCCGCCGCGCCGCACTCAAGCCCGGCGACACTGTCAACGGCACCGTCCGCACGCTCATGCCCTACGGCGCGTTTGTTGAAATTGAGCCCGGTCTCGACGGCCTCCTGCACATCAGCGACATCTCACGCGCCCGCGTCGCCAAACCCGAAGATGTTCTCTCGGTTGGCGAGCAACTGACGCTGCGCATCCTCAAAATCGATCCCGAAACCAACAAGATTTCACTGGGCCTCAAGCAGCTCCAGCCCGAGCCTTGGGAAACCGCTGCGGAACGCTACGTGGCCGGCCAGCGCATCGCGGGCGACGTTACCCGCCTCACCGATTTCGGCGCATTCGTTGAGCTCGAGCCTGGCCTCGAAGGCCTCATTCACATCTCGGAGATGTCGTGGGCCAAAAAAGTTCGCCATCCCTCCGACTTGCTCCGCGAGGGCGACCGTGTCGACGCCGTTATTCTTTCCGTCAAGCCCCCCGCAGGCACTGAGCAGGGCCGCATCTCTCTCGGCCTGAAGCAGACTCTCGCCGATCCCTGGCTCGAGGTTGAGCGCAAATTCCCCGCCGGCTCTCAGGTTGAAGGTCCCGTCACCAAAATCATGAACTTTGGCGCTTTCGTTCAAATCGCCGAGGGTGTCGAAGGCCTGGTTCACGTCAGCGAGATCGTCGCCGACCGCCGAATCAACCATCCGCGCGACGTCCTGCGCGAAGGCCAGCGCGTCAAAGCCGTCGTTCTCGCAATCGACTCTGAGAAGCGCCAGATCAAGCTCTCGATGAAGCAGCTCATCCCCACCAGCATTGACGAATACATCGCGGAGCACAAAGTGGGCGACCAGGTTTCGGGTCGAGTCGTCGAGCTTACCTCTTCTGGCGCGATTGTCGAACTTGGCGAAGGCATAAGGGCCAGTTGCAGCGCGGCAGCCTCGGCTTCGCCTCAAAAGCCTTTGGCGGACGGGACGCAATCTTCGGCCCCCGATCTCTCGCAGCTCTCCTCCATGTTGAAAGCTCGCTGGAAAGGCAATGCGCCCTCGCCGTCGGCCGCTCCCGAGCCGCTCGCCGAAAGCCAGATCCGCACCTTCAAAATCACAAAGCTTGCCGCTGACTCAAAGAAGATCGAAGTGGAGCTAGCCGCCGGTTAGAGATACACCTCATCCACATAGCACCAGCGCCAATCCTCGCCTCGCTCGGCACTCTGGATCAAAGGATGCTTTGTCTCATGGAAGTGCGCGCGCGTGTGCCGGTTCTTCGACGAGTCGCAGCAGCCCACATGCCCGCACTCCAGGCACATGCGCAGATGCATCCACGTGTCGCCCATCTTCAGGCACTCCTCGCAGCCCTTCGTCTTCGGCTTCACGCCCTTCTTGATCGTTCCCATGTGCGTGCATTGCGTTGCCATTTGCGACCTCCGTCCAGGGAAACCCTGAATTCTTCTGCCCCTGGTTCCTAAGTTCCAAAGTCCCTTAGTCCCTGGTCCCTCGGTCCCTGTTTTATTTCGCCCAGCCCAGCCCGTCCGTCACGTTGCCCGTCTGGATGGTTCGCTTCACCGTCCACGTGGCCAGATCGATCTCTGCCACTTCATTGCTTCCGTCGCAGGAAACATATGCTGCCTTTCCATCGGGCCGCACCAGCACCTCCTGCGGGCCTTTGCCCACGTCCACGGCACGCGCCAGCGTCATCGTCTTCAGGTCGATCACGTCTACCTTGTTCTCGCCGGGCAACGCCGCCAGCAGCCAGCGCCCATCCACTGTGGGTGCGGCACCGTATCCGAGCCCGTCGATCTTTACCCAATTCGTTACTTTATTCGTGGCTGTGTCGATCGCCGCCATGCGCGGCGCGGTCTGGTCGGCAGTAAACACCCAGTGGTCGTCATTTGAAATCGCAATCCGCTGGACGTTGCCTGAGACGGGAATGATGGTGAGTGTCTTGCGCGCCTTCACATCGAGCACGCTTACCGTTCCCGGCCCCACGTTCGCCGTGTACCCGCGTAGCCCGTCGTGCGAGAGCGCGAGCATGTGGCTCTCCGGCTGCCCCGTCGGTATCGCGCCCACAATCTTCAACGTCTTCGGATCGATGATCGTCACCGCGCGGTCCAGCTCCGTGGTCACATAGAGCATTCCGTCCTTCGGCCCGATCACCGCGCAGTGAGGCCGCACGCCGTGATCGAACTGGATGTTGCCGACGACCTTGCTCGCAGCCACATCGATCACGACGATGTTCTTCCCGTCGGTTCCCGGCTTGCCCACGCCGGAGTTGCCGTAGATGGGCACAAACGCCAGCCGCCCGTCCGCCGATCCCGCAACCTCATGCCCGGTTATGCCGTTCTCCGCCACGTTGGCAATCACGGTTCCAGCGACGGGATCCACGATCGCCAAACTGCGGTCGCCCTTCTGCGCCACCAGCAACCGGCCCGTCTGCGCTTGCGCGGCGCCCACAGCCAGCAACGACGCGGCCGCTAATCCAAACCAAGAAAACTGCTTCAACGAGGACCTCCCTCAACAATGCAATGATGATTCACTCGAATCTCAATCTGTGCAACTCAGCTGGGCTGCGCCCACGGATCATACGTCCCCACGCTCCACGTGTGCCCCTCAGGGTCCATCACGGCAAACTCGCGGCCGCCGTAGCTCATATCCTGCAACGGCCGCACGATGGTCGCGCCTGCCGCCTGCGCCCTCGCGAAAACGGCATCCGCATCGGGAACCACGAGATACGCGCTGCTCGTCTCCGCGCCGCCCAGCTCACTGGGCGCCTTGAATCTGCGGCCGTGCTCATCATCCTTCATTGAGCCGAGCATGATCATTCCTCCGCCCAGCGCGAGCTCAGCGTGGTTGATCACTCCGCCCGCGCCTTCATACACGGAATGGCGCGTAAATCCAAGCACGTTGCAGAGCCATTCAATAGCGGCGGGAGCGTCGCGATAGCGAAACGCCGGGATAACGGAACTGGGGGAATCAGCCATGGGGAAGCCTCCGCGCCAAGGTTAGCTCTTATCCGGGCCAACACGCAATCGCGCCGAATTGTTTGGTAGTGCCGCAGATTCAATTTGAAGCGCACGACAAAGACATACTAACGAGCCCCGTAGTGCATGACCAGCCAGACGACCCAGATTCCGAAGACGGCCTCGAACGTTGCCGGGATTGCGATGACAACGAAGAGAATTCGCGTCCAGCGTCGATGAGCTCGGCTTGCGCCGACGATAGCTATGAGAGCCACTGTGGCGAACACAGAAGCCCGCACAATCGCAGAGTGAGCTTCGGGCACGATCAGCATAATTGCTAGATTTTAGCTCCTGGCAATGATGTGTCTCTACCCCGGCGAATTATTCTTCATCCATGCCTCTTCCTGCGCGCGATGCCGAGCTCGTGCAGATCCGCGAAGCGAAGCTCCTCCAGAGTATTGACGCGTCCCTTGCCGATGCCGCCCGTCGCGCCGGAGACTTCCTCGTCTGCCGCATCGACTGCACGCAGTGCTGCTACGGAGCCTTCGCGATCAACGCGCTCGACGCCGCCCGCCTCCGCGAAGGAATGTCGTCGCTGCGATCGACAAATCCCGCGCTCGCTGCCGAGATTGAGTTGCGCGCCCACGCCTGGCTCGCCGAGCACGGCCCAGCCTTTCCCGGCGATCCCGAGACGGGCGTACTGGGCACGTCAGAATCCGATCAGGCTCGCTTTGAAGACTTCGCCAATGATGCCGCCTGTCCCGCGCTCGACCCTGCGACCGGCCGCTGCGACGTCTACCAGTGGCGCCCCATGACCTGCCGCGTCTTCGGCCCGCCCGTTCGGGCAACAGATGAAAGCGGCGCGGAAGGCCTCGGCCACTGCGAGCTCTGCTTTATCGGCGCGACTCCCGAGCAGGTCGCTGCCTGCGAAATGCCCGTTCCGCACGCGCTCGAAGCCGAACTGCTTGATGAAATCGGATCAGAAACAGAAACCGTCGTCGCGTTCGTATTGCTGTGGTAAGGCTCCGCAACCGGTCATTCCCGTCAGCGCGCGAGGCCACAAGCAGGCTTCCAGCGTTCATTGCCCCGAGTTGCGGAACAAAACGATCATTATTGCCGAGGCGTCAGGCCAATTTGCTTCAACAGCTCTGGGAATCGCGCATCGCCCGCGAAGAACTTGAATCGTGGATCTGCTCGAAGGAAGACACGCCAGGGATCTTGCTCATGCATCGCCGTTTTCAACCACGCCCAAGCCTGCTCCTGGTCCCAGAGAGCCGCGTAGATCAGTGCAATCCAAGTGGCTGGCAAGCAATTCGTTCTTCTGACCTGCAGGATTTCGCCCAACAGATGAACAGCCTCATCAGTTCGTCCCGCGATGGCCAAAGACCGAGCGAGAGCACACTGCATCAAGGGGGTGTCCTGAGCGTGCTCGACCGCATTGCGCGTTACACGCAGCGCCTTGTCCTCTTCACCCATCGTTTCATAAACGAATCCGAGCGTCACATTCGCCGGACCAAAGCCTGGTTCGATCTCGATAGCTCTCTCTATGCTCTCGACTGCTTCCGGCAACTGCCCCGCCCGGTATTGGGAAAAACCGAGCACGGTATGCATGATCGGTGACAGCGGCTCCAGTTCGCATGCCCGTCTTCCCGTCCGAATTGCTTCTTCATCCCTGCCCAGTGCAGAAAACAATTGCGAACAACCGATGTGCGCGCCAGAAAGGCTGGGATTAATATCAAGTGCGCGGAGAAACCCGCTCTCAGCTGAAGGCCAGTCGGCCTGTGCCGTTCGTAAATAGCCCAGGGCTGCTTGGGCCTCTGCATTTTCTTCTTCTAGATCCAGAGCTTTAGATAGATGTTGTTCAACGCGCTTGTAAAACAACTGCGGCGGTAGTCCTCCGAAAGTCATTGCCGCCGTAAGCATCAGGGCCAAGGTTGCATGTGCGGGCGCAAAATTTGGATTCTCACAGATTACCTGCTCGAATAGGCTGACGGCCTTTTCGAAGCTGCTTCGGTCGAATTTGAATGAGTAGAAGCGCGCCCTCAGGTATTTCTCGTATGTACCCGACGTCGTCTCTAAGTAAGCCCCGGTGACGCCAGGTTTCGGCAACGCCTGTGCTAGCCCGCGTGAAATGTCCCGCGTAATCAAATCCAGAATTGCCAGGATATCGGTGTCTTGACGGGTATAGCTTTCGCTCCAAACAGAGCACTGGTCTTCCGCGCGAATCAATTGAGCAAAGACGCGCAGCCGCGGAGGGACTCGCCACACTGTCCCGATCAGCAAATAGTTAGCCCCAAGCTCGCGCGCGATACGCGGAAAGGACGGGATCGTTCCGATAAAGTAGAGGGACGAGACCGGACCGATCACATTGAGCTTTTTGTAGACGCGACCCAATTCCACGATCATCTGCGTGGATAGGCCGTCGCTGAGGTGGTCTTGCGGTTCATCACCCAGATTCGTGAATGGAAGCACGGCGAGCCTGATTCTGGTTTCGACCTGGATTCCAGATCGGTCGACCAACTGCCGCGGAACGGCCGTTTCCTCGACGAGCGCCGTGACTGTCTCCTGCGGCTTGCTACTCGTGCTACTCCCGAAAGATGTCGCTGTCGAAATCGGAGCGATAAACCGGTATCCCAGCCGTGGAATCGTCTCGATGAACCGCGGCCTATCGGCATCGTCGCCCAACGCATCGCGCAACCTGTTGATGGTGCTGTTGAGGCTGTGCTCGAAGTCGACGAAAGTGTCTTTCGGCCAGAGAGCTTTCCTGAGCGTCTCGCGTGTGACCAACTCGCCAGGACACGCAACCAGAATCGACAGCACTTCGACTGGTTGGCCGTGAAGCCTCACCTTCAGGCCGTGCCTGTACAGTTCCCGGGTAAGGAGATTCAGCTCGAATCCCTTGAACAGGATGTGATGATCCGATCGACGATCGATATCCATACCGAGACGCTTTCAGCGCGGAAAGGCGGCGGGCTGGACACGATTGGCAGCGCCTTGGCGCGCACTCGTTTGGATGGCGGAAGTTTAGCACGATATCCGCCGCGCGCACGCCCAAAAATAAGCTAAGTTACTAATCTGTTTCGAGTTTTCCTGTGACTTATCTCTGACTTAGAAATGACATACCGTGTATTGAAACGCCGCCCTCGGCAGGGCACTATATCGCCGTAACCAGCCAGCACATCAGGGAATTGCGCAATCATACCTTTCCGCCGCAGTCCGCGCCCACCTCTGGCTCTCTCGTGTGCGGCTCCTCACCCGAGAAAAGGAGAGACTCATGAAAAGAACCTGGTTGATTCTTGCAGTCCTGTTTGCCGGCGCCGTTACGCTGGCAGCGCAGTCCGCATCAGGCGTCAACCCGCTCACTCTCAAAGGGCCCAACGTGCTCGATTACGTCGTCGACCCCAACTCCGTCGTGTTCGCAAAAACCTTCAGCGAATGGGACGCGGAGTGGCAGCAGTGGGCTTACTCGATTCCCGTGGCCAATCATCCGCTCTTCGACAATGCAGATTGTTCGCAGGGGCAATCGGGCAAGGTTTGGTTCCTGGGCGGCAAGTTCTGTAACAACAATCAGAGTTGCAGCACGACCAATGTCCAGCGAAATTGCACCGTGTCATCGGGGAAATACCTGTACTTTCCGATAGCGAATGGCGAAGACTCCGCCCTTGAGGAGAACCTGGCCGAGAATCCCGGTAACATGGACGACCAGCAGATTGGCTTCATGCGCCAATTCGAGGATCCCTGGCTTGTCGCGCCGCCCATCGAATATGCATCCATTGATGGGGTTGCAGTTCCCAACCTGATGAGCTACTCGGTTCAATCAACGGTCTTCGGCTTCACAATTCCGGCGGACAACTATCTGAATGTGATTTACGGCATGCCCAACGGGTTCCCTGCCGGGACGTACTACCCAGCCGTGGATCAAGGACAGTATTTGATGATTGCTCCGTTGCCTCCTGGCCATCACGTCGTTCACTTTGGCGCTAAGTGGAGCTCCGGGTGGGCATTGGACATCACTTACTTCCTGAAAGTAACGAAATAAGGCGGAACCGGTGGGTTGGATCACAGGAGATTTTCTAATACCCGAGTTTCGGAAGAAATCCTGAATCCGGGGGACGCAAATCACCTCGTCGGCTCAAGAGTCGGTGTCATTCCGATGGCACGACGACTACCCGCACAAAGGAACGATCTTGCGCCGCGGTCGACGATGGAGAGTATCTGATGCTGGCGCCATTGCCGCCCGGCAATCACACGATCCAGTTTGGGGCGAGCTTTGGAACCTGGGGGTTCAACATCACTTACTTCATCAAAGTGAGCAAGTAGCTGCGGTCTTCCCGGGAATTGAACGTCTGTAGCCACAGAGAGGCTGCCCAATGTCGCGGCGGCCTCTCCCATTTCACAATCCGCGCTGGGACACGTGGCGTCGACGACTTCGGGGAGTCTGGACCCATCAAGGCAGCGGATTGACGATCGTCGCTCCCCACTCCTCGGGGCTCACGTCCCGGGCGTGCGTCGCAAAAATCCATCGATGGCCGTCGATGTCGTTCACGCCGTACTGCCGTTCTCCATATTCCGTTTCATGCAATTCTTCCCAGATGACCACTCCTCGCTCCTTGGTTCTGGCGTAGTGAGCGTCCACGTCCGCAATCATGACGGTGAGCGCTTGAGTCCCGGATCCGAGCAACGCGGGGCTTTGCGTTCCCCGGCGTGGCCCGGTCAGCATGATGACCGCGCCTCCGAGAAACATCTGAATCCCGGCTACCGGCTGGCCATAGCGGAAATACTCTTTAAAGCCGAAGGCACGGCAGAGCCAATCGCACGCCTCGTCAATGTCGCGGTAAACCAGGTGGGGAAGCACGGTCGAGACCGGCACGGAACGGTTATTCATGGCGACAGTATGCAATGAGCCTTCATTCGGAATCAATGGCAAACGCGCAACCGGCGCTCCGCCGGCAAACTGCGCTCCCGCATCCACGTTCCACCCCTTGCCGTAAACTGATCTTTGCCGCCCTCCATGACAACACGCCCCTGCTGGGTTGAGATTCGCACCCGCGCTCTCGAGGAAAACTTCCGCTTTCTCTCGGGCCTTGCCGCGCCTCACGCCGATCTGCTTGCCATCGTCAAAGCCAACGCCTACGGCCACTCGCTCGCTCTCTGCGCTCCTGCGGTTGTTCGCGCCGGCGCAAAGTGGCTCGGCGTCACCAGCGTTGAAGAAGGTATTGTCGCCCGCGCCTTGTGTCCCGAGGCTCGCGTGCTCATCATCGGCGGCGTCTTTCCCGGCCAGGCCGCGGCCGCCATTCAGTTTCAACTCACTCCTGTCGCATGGGAGACCTGGCAACTCGACGAGCTACTCGCCGCCGCCCGCGCCACAGGAGCGCAGCAGGGCTCCGTGCCCATCCATCTCGAAATCGACACGGGCATGAGCCGCCAGGGCGCCGGTTCCAGCGACCTCGCAGCAATCCTCGCGCGCTTCGGTCCTGGCTCGCCGCTCCGGCTTGAGGGCGTCATGACGCATTTCTTCGCCGCCGACGAAGCTGACGGCGTAGCAACGCAGGAGCAGCTTACACGCCTCGATGAAGCCATGAGCCGCATCTCCGCCGCGGGCCTTTTCGCCGAGTGGCTCAACGTCGGCGCATCCGCCACGCTGCTCGCCGGCCAGGCGCGCACCATCGCCGATTTAGCCGCGCGACACGGCATGAAAGCCATGCTGCGTCCCGGCCTCGCGCTCTACGGACTCGTCCCCCGCTTCGATCCAGCGTTTTCGCCCAACGCGGCGACCACTCCAGCCGAGCCGCCTTCGCTCACCGCCGCTCGCACCGCGCTCCAGCCCGTCCTCACCTGGAAGGCGTCAGTCGCTGGCGTGCGATCGATTGCTGCCGGAGCAACCGTCGGCTACAACGCAACCTTCGTCGCCACCGAGCCCATGCGTGTCGCGCTGGTCTCTGCCGGATACGGCGACGGCCTCACGCGTTCTTTGGGCAATCAGTTCAGTTTTTTGGTTCGCGGCCAGCGCGCGCCCGTTGTGGGCCGCGCGAGCATGGATCAGATTGTTCTCGATGTGACGGAGATCGCCGGCGTCGAGCACGGCAACGAGGTCGTTCTTCTCGGTTCGCAAGGCAGCGAATCAATCTCAGCCTTCGACCACGCCGATGCTGCGGGCACCATTCCATGGGAAGTCTTTACGCGCATCGCGCCGCGCGTCCCGCGGATCGCAGTCTAAGCGTCACTTACCTCCCATGCCATTGACGGAATCAGAGGGAGCCGCGCCTGCGAGGCTGGAAATCCACACTAAGTTCTTGTCCGACGGTACGGGAGTCGGCAGCTCCAGTTCGCGTGCGACCTGCCGACGAAACTCGTCCAGCGCCTCGAGGTCGACTCCGGCGGCCTTTGACACCGCAGGATTATATAAGCCAACGGCTTTCCGGAATAGGTTCAATGTCTCTGGGAATTTGCAATAGACCCTCATTTCGTTGTCCGCATCACGGGCGAGCTGAATGTCCCATTTGTGCGGATTCGACGGCGCGCCCCCTGCCAATGGCTCATTGCTGTAGACGTGGTCGATCACCTGAAGGGCCGCGAAAAGAGCCTCTCTTCGATGTTCTAGCAGTTGATCCTTGATTTGGTTCTGACGTGTTGACCACTGAAAGTAAACCGTCGCGAGAAGCGCTAGCCCGCATTTCTCACATTGGCATTTGTGATAGCGGTAACAATAGATAGGAAAAGGCTTGGAAAGGCCGTCTTTTCATGGCATAACTGCGTTGTCGAGACGTGGTTTTTGCCGTGCGGAGGCGGCCTTTCTGATGACAGAGTGTAACCAAGAAACGTTCGCATTTACAGCCCATTTTTCGCGCCGGGTTGAAGCCGGGTTTACAGCTGGCCAGGTGTCGAGCGACGGCGGGGCGCTGCTGCTGCGCGAGACGGACCGGAAAATCAACCTGCTGGGGCGTCTGGCGGGCTGCTTTCGCGATGGCCGCGATCAGAACCAGGTTGAGCACAAGCTGTCGGAGATGCTCTCGCAGCGGATTTACGGGCTGGCGCTTGGCTATGAGGATCTGAACGATCACGAACAGCTGCGCTCCGATCCGCTGCTCGGAGTGCTGAGCGGCAAGCGGAAGTTGGAAGAGCCGCTGGCGGGCAAGAGTACGCTGAACCGGCTGGAACTGACTGGGCGCAGCAAGCGTTATCACAAGATCGGTTACTCGACTGAGGCCATTGACCGGCTGCTGGTAGAGCTCTACATCGAGTCGCATGCCGTTATGCCCAGCGAGGTGGTACTCGATCTGGATGCGACCGACATCCCGCTGTACGGTCATCAGCCGGAGCGCTTCTTCCACGGCTACTACGACAGCTACTGCTATCTGCCGCTGTACATCTTCGCCGGCGACCAGTTGCTCTGCGCACGACTCCGTCCGGCCGACCAGGATGCGGCAGCGGGCTCGGTTGTTGAAGCAAGCCGCATCGTTCGGCAACTGCGCGAGCGTTGGCCTGAAGTAAAGATGGTCTTGCGGGCCGACTCCGGGTTCTGCCGCGAAGTATTGATGGCCTGGTGCGAACAGAATCACGTCGATTATGTCTTCGGCCTGCAGCGCAACCAGCGGCTGCGCAGGATCATCGGCGCCCAGATGCATCAGGCGCACATGCTGCATCAGACCACGGGCAAGGCCGCGCGGTTGTTCGCCGAGTTCGACTACCGGACACACAAGAGCCGGTCGCGAGCGCGCCGCGTGGTGGCCAAGGCCGAGCACCTCGACAAGGGCGAGAACCCACGCTTCGTGGTAACTTCGCTCACTCCGGATAAGTGGGCCGCGCAGGATTTATACGAGAAGTTCTACTGCGCCCGTGGCGAAATGGAGAACCGCATCAAGGAACAGATGTGCCTGTTCGCCGACCGGCTGTCGACGGACGAGATGAAGGGCAATCAGCTCAGGCTTTACTTCTCCGCCCTGGCCTACACGCTGGTTGAGGCGCTCAGGCGGCTGGCTCTGAAAGGCACCGAGTGGGCTCAGGCTCAGGTGGACACGATCCGCCGCAAACTGTTCAAGATCGGAGCCATCGTGCGTATCAGCGCCCGCCGCATCGTGCTCCAGATGAGTTCGGCCTATCCGTGGAAAGATATCTTCGCGGATGTCTTCCACGCTCTGCGCTGCTGACCAGAGCATATCGCTCTGACAACAACTCCCACCCGAGGCGGCTGAACCTATCAACAGGGCGGAGCCATCCCTAAAAGCCATCCCGCCGGGCAAAACAGGCTAACGCACGTGCTCAAAAACTCCCCAAAGCCAATGCCAGCACCAGAAAACACAACGACTCCGACGCCGCCAACTCCCGACGAACTAAAAAACAGTGACTGTGAGAAATGCGGGCTAGAATCGCGCCGATAGCGGTGGCCCACGCTGGACCTTGGCCCGCTGAAGTAGTCATGGTGAACTCCCCCTTATTCGAGATGCTGAGAAGGTGGTGAATCGACGAGGAACGCATGATTTCTGCGTCTGATCTGCGGCCGACATTGAAAGTTAGCTCGCGACCGATTCCGGCGCAGCCGCGCACAATCCTGCCGCGCACTGCACCGCGTCGATCATTGCCTGAGTGCCGATGCAGGAATTCAGCAGCATGTGATAGAGCCCGCGGGAGCACCACTCCTGCTGGTAGAACTTGCGGATGACCGCCGCGCGCCTCCGGTCGAACGCCGCCAGTTTTTGCTCCGCGTCTTGTGCCTGTTCCGGAAACGCGTGCGCGAACCAATCCTTCTTGGCGCTGGCCGTGGCATACACAAAAATATGAAAGCAGCCTGGCTTCCCGGCGAGCACACACGCTGCGCCGCGGCCCACCAGCACGCAATTGCCTTCATGGGCCGCCCCCAGAATCTCTTTCCGGATCAGCTCCAGCATGTGTTCGGAGTCGAAGATCTTTTCATCCTCGGTGGTCGCGGGCGCGTACACGGGATCCTTCCAGAACATCTTGCCGTAGCGGTAGTACCAGGGGTCCAGCCGCTCGTCGAGCTTGGCTGCCAGCTTCGGATCCACTCCCGCCATGCGTGCCGCGCCCGCCACCAGCTCCGAATCCATCAGCCGCCAGCCGAGGTGCTTGGCCAGGTGGCGCGCAAACTCTCCGCCGCGCGAACCGTATTCGCGCTCAACGGTGATCACCTTCACCGGCGCATGTGTCATGGCCCGATTGACCCCCGGGGAAAGAACCCCTGCCGAGGAGCATAACTCCACTGGTCGCAAAAAACAAAACGGGCGCGAAAGGCTTTGCCCTCCCGCGCCTGCTTGCTGTCTGTGTTTTTTCGCCCCTACTGCGTAACCGGTTGCTGGGGCAGTGTCTTGTTGCTCTTCAGGTGGGGGGCGTTGGGCGCAGCCGGCGCGCCGGGCGCGGCAGGCGCCTTCCCCGCGACGGGCGGCGTGGCCGGGAATGCCGATCCCTTCTTGATGTGCAGGTCGCCATTGCTCGTGCTGATTTGGATATGCGCAGCGCCCGATCCGATCTTCCCGCTCACGGTCTTGTTTTCCTCGCCGCTGATCGTCAGCCCGTAGTCGGTCACAATGTCTCCATTGTGAGTTTGTCCATTCACTGTGGCGGAGGCATCCGGCGGCAGTGTCAGCTCGATGTCGCCTTTGTCGTTCTTGGCGTCCACGTTGTAAGCTCCGGCCGGCGCAATGCTGATGGTTCCGTTGCTGCTTTGAACGGATGTGTCGCCGTAAATCTCGCTCAGGTCGATGTCTTTTGAGCGCGTCGCCACGTGCACGAGGCCCTTGGCGTCGCTCACGTGCAGGTTGTCGGAGTCCAATGTCATGTCGCCGGGAAGGCTCGCAATCTGCAGGTCGGTATACGGCGTATGCAGATTGATCTGCGCTCCGGCGTTTTCGATGTGCGTCTCCCCGAAAAGCTCACCGTTCAGGGTGATCTTCCCTTGAATTTCTGAAAGCGTCACGTCGTTGCAATTGCCGCTGGCATCGATGTCGCCGTCGATCTGGTGTGCCGAGAAGTCGTGTTTGTCGTTGGAAAAGCGCGCGGTCACGGTGCCCGTAATCGCGTCAAGGTGCGTATCTCCGTGGCCGGCGGTCACATCGATTCCCGCGCCCAGCCCTGAAGCGGACACGTCCCCTTTTCCCGCGTTCACCGTTACCTTTGCCGTTTTTGGAACCGTCACCGTCAGGTTCACGCGGCCGTGGTCGTTGGCATTCGACTGCACCAGCACTGCGGTTCCGCTCACTGTCACATGCGAGGCTTCACTGTCGAAGATCTTCTTCGCTTCGGAATCGGAGTCGGCATACGCCATCTCGTGCGCCTGCACCTGAATGCTCGGCTGGTCGCCCGACGTAATGCTCACGTCCCCGCGTGGATTCAGAATCTGAATCGTCGCATTCGCAGGAACCGGGCTCGTGTAGGCCTGCTGATCCAGGTCGTGCTCCGGCTGGCCCCAGAAGTTAAAGAAGTCGTTGTCCCCGTTCCACCCGCCCACGAACGGCCGCATATGGTTCCATCCCGCCGCACAAAGCCCCAGCAGCGCAACCAGAAAGAGGATCCCCACAAAGCTGCCGCTGCGGTGTATGGGTGTCGGCCGCCGCATGTCCAGCGCCCACTCTCCCAGCAGCGCAAGCCCTGCCACGATCAGCAGCAGCGGCCACCAGCGCCCGTACCACGAGGAGAAGGAACTGGCATCGATGTGCCCGGTTACCAGCAGCAGGGCGATCACGCCCACGCAAATCAGAATCACCGGACCCACCACGGAAGGTACGCGAGGTCCATATGCGCCGACGTAGTTCGCCTTCCAAGCGTAGCGCTGTGCCCGCCATGCATCGCGTTGCGCCCGCCACGCGGCGCGTTGCTGCTCGCGATACATGCGCCACTGCATCTTCGGATCGTAGGGCGGAGGCGCTCCGCCTCCCGGAGGCATATTCGGAGGTGCGCTGCTCATGACTGCCCTCCATGAATCTCGTCGCCATAGTCATGCGATTCAGTCGGCACGTTCGCCGTGCCCGTCGTTGGCTGTGTGCCTTGGACCGTTCCCTGCGCAGCGTTTGGCCACGGCGTGCCCGGAGGCGGTGGATATCCTCCCGCCGCAAGCGCCGCACGCTCGGCCAGCATCAACAACCCAATCAGGATCAGGATCAGCGGCCAGCTTTGGCCCCAGCTAAGAATGTCTGCCTGCGCCAACAGCGCCATCACACCAATCAGCAACAAAACTGCTGGCCCACGCAATCTGCGAATCATGATGTAGCGATTCATAGTTGCCCTCCCTGCGAGCTCCCCTGCGAGCCGGTCTGGGAGTTCCCTTGCGAACTCGCCTTGTTCTCGCTCAGGCGCCTCACGATCAACCACACTCCCAGCCCAATCAGCAGAATGGGCCAGGTGAATTCAAGCACGCGCCCTGAGAACCAGTCGAAGCGTCCCAGCAGGAAGAGCACTCCCAGGGCGATGAGAATGATCGCTCCAATCGGCTCCTTCCGCCGCCAGTACACAGAGGGAACCGGCGGAAGATCCGGCAGCGGATAACCCGGCGGCACAGTCGGGCCCTGATAGGTCGTTTGGTATGGCGTCTGGTACGGCGGCTCATACTGCGCCAGATTCGGTGGTTGGCCGGGCGCCTGATACGGGCTCGTTGGCCCCGCTCCAACGGGACCTCGCGCGCTTCCCGGTTGCGCCGCGGACGGCATTCCCGGGTTCATTCGTCCGCCTGTACCGAATAGGTTGGTCAGCTCGCTCAGCCCCAGTGGATCAGGCAACGGTTCGCCGTCGCGCCGCGCCTTGGCCGTGTGATAGGCCTCGAAAGATTGATAGAAGATCCACGCGGGAATCATGAGACCGAAGAAGATGTCCAGATCACCATGCACTGCACTGGTCATCGAAACCAGCACCGCGAAGATCAGCACATGAACGAGTCCCTTGATCAACTGGCCGTTATACATGGCGCCAACGCCGGGAATCAGCCCCAGAATGGCCGCCAGCACCGGGTTCGGCGCTCCCGCGGGCGGTGGCACAAATGGCTGCTGCCCACCGTTCCACGCCATCCAGCACGGCTCGCAGAAGATCTGTCCTCCTGCCCCCGTCTTCACGCATGCCTGGCACAGTGGCTTTCCGCAATTCTGGCAAAAAGCCGTCGCATTTACACCGCTATGATTTACGCAATCCATACCTTGCTCCCTTCCCGTGCTCTCCTTGCGGAGCTGTCGGATCGCCCTCTGTTACCGTGCAAGTGAAACGAAGTTTCCACAAAGTCACTCATTACGCCGGATGCCGGCTGTGCCACTGAATTGTCCGGCGGCTGCTGAGGGTCCAGGCGACCCCCACCGTCGTTCTTCCCGGGATTCTGTTTCGTCTCTCCGGGTGTCACCGGCTGCCCCTGTTTCTGATCCTGGTTGCCGCTCGGCGTCGCGTTCTCATCGCCGTTGCCTTGGCCCTGGCTGCGCAGTTGCCGCACCCGCGATTCCACTTCGTACACAAATCGCAAATGGTCGTAATACCGAACGATGGGCACGGAGGCCATGTTCAACTGCCGCTCCATATACGAACGCACCGCAACCGGCCGCAGATCGGCCAACCGCAGGGTCGACAGCCGCACACCAGTCAGGTTCAACGTGAGCGCGATCGAGAAGAACGCCATCGCCGCCGTCATCAAAAGACCGGGTTGCATCGCTTGCCGCGTCCGGGCAAAAAATCCCTGCTGTTGCCACACTGGCGGTACAAATGCAGGAACGGTTCTCGATCCGGCCAATGCAGGCACTGGCATGCTCGCTGAGTGTCCCGGACCCGTATGCGCCAGAATCTTTTCTAGCAGCCCTTCCGGCGCCTCCGGCTCAGGAGAGAGAAATTCCAGCCACTCGCGTCCCTTCCGCGCCTCCTCATAAAGAGCCGCGCACGCCGCGCAGGTAGCCTTGTGCGCCGCGAACTGCGCTTCGTCCTCGGGCTTCAACAGCCCGTCCAGAGCATCCGCCAGCAGCGTCTCCCACGCGCCGCAGGCCGGAGAATTCGGAAATTGTGTGCGCTCTGTCATCGCTACATCACCTCCAGCTTGTTACGTTCCAGGAGCCTTGCAAGTTCCGCGCGGCCCCGGCTGATGCGCGACTTCACCGTTCCCTCGGGAATCGCCAATACTTGTGCAATCTCTTTATAATCAAGGTCTTGAAGATCTCTCAGGATCACCGCTTCGCGCAGCTCCACGCTCACCTTCGCCAGCGCTCCCTGAACCATGTTGGCCAGTTCCTTGCGCGCCGCAAACTCGTGCGGAGAAGGCCCCGCCGCTACCAGCCGGTCGGCCGGCTTCAGCTCTTCCGTCTGGTCCCATCCATCATCCAGTGAGCCAGTCGCCCTCTGGTTGCGCGTGCGCCTGAAGTTGTCCACCAGCAGGTTCCGCGTCATGGTGGTTATCCACACCGGCAGGCTGCCGCGGGTGGCGTCAAAGCTGCCCAGATTCGAATAGATCTTGAGGAAAACGTCCTGGGTCAGGTCCTCGGCGTCGGCCGCATTCCCCGTAAACCGGTAGCACAGCCCGTACACACGCTTCTGGTGCGTGCGGACCATCTCGGCCCATGCGCCGGAGTCACCATCCATGCAGCGGTGCACGATTTGGGACCAGTCTTGCTCCAGCGGTCTCACCTCCGTGCGCGCTGCCGGCTGTGTGCGTCCCCAATTATCTACTCCGGAGGCCCGTCGCACTGCAGGTGCTGCCGGCGTCACAGTCACGGCACGGGCGGAATGTTCCTGAACCTGCGGCCGTTTCCGGGCCGCCTCTCGGGAGTCTGAGCGTGCCATTGCGGCACCCCAACCCGCCCCGCTCCAGCTTAATGCACCCACGCACTCCATGGATTGTTCATACGGAATTCACAGTCCTTTGGTTCCTTTCCGGAAATCTCCTCCGCCGACTCCATTGCAATTCCAGCCCTGGACGCGTGCTGCTCCGCCTGGGGAAGAATTCCCCCGGCCTCGCAAGAAAACCGCCCCATCTTCCGGCTCGCACCGTAAACTGTGCAGAAACGGAGGTCAAAACGTGGAAGATTGGAAGTTCGTTGAGAAGGATCCCTCGGAAGCCCTGGCCAGATTGCACTTCTTCTCCATCAAGAAAAAGCATGCCTCAGGCGAGGTTGAGGCGCGGATCACGGTGAAGGAATTTGCCACGGCAAAAACTACCGACATGAAATTCTTTGCGGTGGCCGATCTTGAGTTGAATCAGAAGACCGCGAAATTCCAGCCCTGTGGCTGGGCCGAGACCCTGATGGGTGCGCTCACCGAGTGCCTCAGGAATCTGCGCAAGTTCGAGTATGAGGGCCCCGAATTGCCCGCAGCAGCTTCCCCAACTTGCGATCCGCCGCAGTCCAGCTGAGCCCGAAAGCGCCGTCTACTCGACTGAATAGCCCTGCCCAAACGCCGGGTCGACCGGATTTTCGAACATCGACGCATCCCTCGTCACGATCGTCAGCCCCGACGGCGTCACGAAGTACCGGCGCTTGTCCTCGACCGGGTCGTACCCAATCACCGTTCCCTCCGGGATGTGCACGTCGCGGTCGATGATCGCTCTCCGGATTCTGCAGTGCCGCCCGATATTCACGTGCGAAAAGATGATGCTCTGGTCCACATCCGAGTACGAATTCACGCGCACGTCCTGTGACAGCACCGAGTTGTACACCGACGCGCCCGAAATGATCACGCCCGCGGTGATGATCGAGTTCACGGCCATGCCCGACCGCCCCGGCTCACCGAACACAAACTTCGCCGGCGGATACTGCCTCGTGCGTGTGCGGATCGGCCAGCTCTTGTCGTACAGGTTGAACACCGGCGACACCGAGCACAAATCCATATTGGCTTCGTAATACGCGTCCAGTGTCCCTACGTCCCGCCAGTAGAGCGCCTCTTTCTTGTTCTCATCCACAAAGCTGTAGGCCATCATCTTTTTCTTGCCCAGCAGCTTGGGCAGAATGTTGTGGCCGAAGTCGTGCTTCGATTCCGTGTCGTCCGCATCCGCGATCAGGGCCTTCAGAAGCGTCTCAGTGTTGAAGATATATATCCCCATTGACGCATCGACGGCATCGGGATTGAACGGCGACCGGATGCTGGTTGACGCCGGCTTCTCCTGGAACCCCAGCACCTCTCCCGTCCGGCCCACCTCCACCACTCCAAATCGTGAAACCTCGTCGGGTGAAACGGGCAGCGTCGCCAACGTTACGTCCGCGCCCGAATCCCTGTGGTACGCCAGCATCCGGCTGTAGTCCATCTTGTAGATGGTGTCTCCCGACAGGATGATCACATGGGCCGGCTGCTCGCTGCCGATTGAGTAGAGGTTCTGGTACACCGCGTCAGCCGTGCCCATGTACCAGTTCGCGCCCGTGCGCTGCATCGGCGGCATCAGCTCATAAAACTCGCCCAGTTCCTGCGCCACAATGCCCGTCCAGCCCTCGCGGATATGCCGGTTCAGGCTCAGCGCCTTGTACTGCGTCAGGATGTACACCCGCCGCAGCCCGGAATTGATGCAGTTCGAGAGCGTGATGTCGATGATGCGATAGTGCCCGCCAAACGGCACTGCAGGCTTGGCACGGTCACGCGTAAGCGGAAAAAGCCTTTCTCCCGCTCCGCCCGCAAGCAATACGGCCAATGTGTCTTTCATATCCATCAGGCACCCATCCTGAATTGACCTCTGGCCCGGATATCCCGGCGCGGCTGGGAAGCGCCGCTATCTGAAACGGCATCCTTTCAGGCAGCACTTTCCCGTCCCCGCCGCTGAACGCAGGAGAATACCACATATACCAATGCACCTTGCAGCCCCGCAATCTTCTTGATGATGCCGTGAGCCGAACGGTTGGCCCTCTTTGCGTTGGGTGCCCCATCCTTCGCGAAGCGAAGGGTGGGAACGAACTCCGCGAACTCCGCTAGCCCCGCTGCCTCTGCCTACCAGCCCGATTTCCAGTTGGTCTTCTTGTTGGTCGAGCGCTTGATCGAAGTGAACTTGTATTCCAGTCCTACTGAGATGGCAAAGTTCACGTCGTACTGCCCGTACGTCAGAGAGGAATGTGGCGCGTCGCTGAACGTATAGTGGGTCATCACCGCATCGGGCGTAATGCGAAACGCCCAATGTTCGTTCCGGTTCAGGTCCATATGCCCGCCGATGATCCCCGCCGGAGCAAGCTGGTTGTAGTAAAAGCCCACTACCTCGGGCGGCTCTCCCCGTAGGTCCTTCTGGAAGTCCCCGTACACACCGCCGAACATGGCGTGCGCAATCAGCGCACCGTGCTTGTTATGCGGGCCCAGCCACTCCGCTCCGCCCACAAAAAAGTACTGCTTCACCACAGGGCCCCGGATCACGATCTGGCTGCCGTCAGGCGCAAGTTCGGAATTGGGAGCCGCGCCGCTAGTCCCGATGTATCCCCGACCCGTTGCTTCGATTCCCCAGTTCCTCGTCAGCCAGTACGAGCCTTCCATGTCCAGCCCGCCCAGGTTCGATCCTTGCAGCAGAGTCGGCCCTGCCTTCATGTGGTCGTACGCGAAACCCAATGACATGTCGTAGCGGTTGTCGTAGCGAACCCTGGCCAGCGGATCGATGGCCGTGTAAACCCCGTACTCGGGGGTCTGTGCTGGCTGGCCCTGTGGCGGCGCTTGTTGCGATGAAGAGGACGAGCCCTGCTGCGGCTGGGAGCTCGGCTGCTGCGCGCCCGAATCTTGCGCCTGCACGCACGTTCCCGCGCACACACACATCGTGAAAACAACGGCAATCGTTGCAGATAACTTGACTGGGAGATGCATCATAAACAAGCTTACAGGAGCCCCCCGAGGGCGGACAACGCGGCGAACAAGCATTCCTTCTTAGACTCAAATTCCCTTGAGTCGTGTGCTACCCACCTTGAAGTGAGCACTTGTCCACCTGCCTCGCCCACACCAGGTAGCGCACCGTCTTTAGAATCTCCATCGCCGTCATCGCCCCTTGTTCCCATGGCCCCTCCGGCTCGAGCGCCGGTGCGGCATGTGTCCGCCACTCCAGAGGCAGCCGGCTCAGGATCAGCCCCGTCCGCGGCAAATGGCTCGAGCTTGAAATCACCTCCGCCGAATCCCATCCGTGGCTGCGCATGATCCTGAGCGAATCACACGTGTTTTCCAAGGTGCTCAACGCCGTTCGCTCTTCCACAATCGCACCCGCCGGAATCCCCTGCGCCTCGGCTACGCGCGCCATCACGTCGGCCTCTACAAACCGGTTGTGCGCCGGACCGCCCGTGATAATCATCCTCGGCGCCACGCCCCGCTCGTATTCGTTCACCGCCTCGGTCACTCGAGCAAGTTCGATCGGTGTCGGGTTCCCGTCCGCATCCGCGGGGCTTCCGAGCACCATCAGCACGTCAAATCGTTCCTGCGCCGTATTCTCTTTGGGCGCGAACGCCCGCGCGATGGCCGCCCATGCAATGAGCACCGCCACCACCGCCGCGCACACGAGGATTCCGTGTCCCATCCATCCCAGCCGCTGCCGCCGGATGCGCAATTTTCGCGGTCCGCCGCGGCGAGTTTTCGACGCCGGGGCGGCAGGCCTCATCCGCCTTGGTCCACTTTGCTTCCGTGTACGAGTCTCGCTCAAGGAATAATCGCCCCCAAGCTTCAATCTACCGCGCGAAGCGTCGATCGCACGAACCCATCGCCGCTGCCACAACGGAAGAAAAATGCATCAGACCATGTTGAACGCATGCTGGAGACTTCGAGCTGCGTCGCTTCGCCTCGCGACGAGCGACCAGATCAGCGCGAGATCCAGCCTCGACAAGGAGATTCAGTGATGACGACGAAGAAAAAACCCTCAGCGAGAAAATACGGTCCTGCGGCCGGCAAGCAGGTAGAAACCGAAATGCGCGAATTCAAACATGGCAAGCTGAAAAGCGGCCGTAGCGGCAAAACGGTGACAAGCCGCAAGCAGGCAATCGCCATCGGCCTTTCAGAGGCTCGTAAGAAAGGTGCGAAGGTCCCGCGCAAGAGATCGTAGCGATCATGAGTTGACTGCGAACTACGAACTAAGAACTGCTTTTACAGCTCCGCGGGTTCTCCCCATTCGCCGAACACGATCTTGTCCAGAGGCTTCCGTGTCCGCGCCGTCGTCTCCCGCTCGATCAGCGTGTCGTCGCCGAGCTCGGCCGGTTCGCCTCGGTACCCCAGCGCAATCACCGCGCCCAGCGCGTACTCCGCCGGAATCCCCAGCGCCTTCCGCGCAGCTTCCTGGTCGAAGCCGCCCATCTGGTGCGTCGTCAGCCCCAGCGCAGCAGCCTCGAGAGTAAGGTACGAGCTCGCCGCGCCCAGGTCGTAGAGCGCGAACCGGTTTTCCGCCCCATTCTTGCTGAACCGCGTCGCCGTCGTTCCCAGAATCAGCGCCGCAGCATGTCCTGCCCAATCCCGGTTAAACCCGCCGAGCGACTCATGGAGCTTCCTGAAAGTCTCTGATCCCCGCGGCCCCACAACGAATCGCCGCGGCTGCTCGTTGTTCGACGAGGCCGCCCACCGCGCCGCCTCAAACACCTTCCTCAGCACCGCCGGGCTCACCTCGCGCCCGTCGAAAGACCGCGCGCTCCACCGCTCATGAATTGCAGGCAGAACCCCTTCGACTGCCGGCGCTTTCTTCACCGCATCCGCTTCTGTTGCCGTCAAAATCGTAGCCGTTGACACTTCGCTCATCTCCTCACGGATCAATCTGAAATCAAACCCTGAATCGATCCACTACACAGTGTTTGATTCCCCACCGGGCGCAAAGATGCGTCCCTCGCCTAAATAGTTGTTGTAACAAGTATTCCCCTGAGCAGACCACGGAGGGCCTGAGCGTCACTCCATTCGCTCCCGCAACGACTTCACTGATTTGGATTCGCTATGAACTCGCCTCTACAGCGGCACGGAATGGGGCTCTCAAGCCACCGTCTGTGAACTGCGAACTACGAACTGTGAACTACGAACTGTCTTACGGATACATCCGGTTCAGCATTCTCGGAAACGGAATCGTCTCGCGCACGTGGTCCAGCGCGCACACCCACGCTACCAGCCGCTCAATGCCCATGCCGAACCCGGAGTGCGGAACGCTGCCGTACCGCCGCAAATCGAGGTACCACTCGAACGCCGCGCGCGGCAGCTTGTGTTGGTCGATTCGCGCGCTCAGCAGTTCGTAACTCGACACGCGCTGCGACCCGCCGATGATCTCGCCATATCCCTCCGGCGCCAGCACATCCACGCATAATGCGTATCGCGGATCCTTCGCGTCGGGCTCCATGTAAAAGGCCTTCACATTCGCCGGGTAGCGGTGCACCATCACCGGCCGGTCGTACTGCGAGCTCAGCCATGTTTCGTCGGGCGAGCCAAAGTCGTTTCCGTACTCGAAGGGCGCTTCCAGCTTTCCGTCCCTGTATGCCTGGTTCAGCATCTCCGCCGCTTCGTCGTATCTCAAACGTGGAAACGGCGCTTTGATCGCCTCCAGTTTCGCCGCGTCGCGCCCGATCACGTGCAGCTCCGGCGCGCGATTCTTCACGACGCTCTGCACGATGTGCGAGATAAAGTTTTCCGCGAGCACCATCAGCCCGTCCAGGTCCATGTAGGCCACCTCGGGCTCGATCATCCAGAACTCCGTCAAGTGCCGCCGCGTCTTCGACTTCTCCGCCCGGAAGGTCGGCCCGAAGCTGTAGACCTTGCCCAGCGCGAGCGCTGTTGACTCAATGTAGAGCTGGCCGCTCTGCGTTAGGTACGCGGGATCGCCGAAGTAATCCACGGGGAACAAAGTGGACGTTCCCTCGCACGCTGCCGGGGTCAAAATCGGCGGATCGGTCCGGATAAACCCATTCGAATCAAAGTATTCTGCCGCTGCCCGCATGATCTCCGCGCGAATGCGCAAGATTGCCGACTGCCGCGGCGAGCGCACCCACAAGTGCCGTCGCTCCTGCAGAAAGTCGACCCCGTGCTCCTTCAACGTGATCGGGTACGGGTCCGATTCGGGCACGCGCTGCACCACCTGCACGTCTTCCACGTCCAGTTCATATCCGCCCGGCGCACGCTTATCCGCACGCACTTTCCCCGTAACGATGACGCTCGATTCCTGCGTCAGCCCCTTCAGCTTTTCAAATACTTCCGGCGTCACGCTCTTCACGTGCGCCACTCCCTGGATCGACCCCGTCCCGTCGCGAAAAATCGGAAACAGCAGCTTCCCGCTCTCGCGCGAGTTGTAAAGCCACCCCTGCAAGGTCACAGATTGCCCCTCGTGCCGGCCAATCTCGGCAATGGTCGCAACAGGAGGGTCGGTTTTTGGAGTCTCGGGGGCAACGGGAGCGGTTTCTTCGGGCATCTTGCTTCCTTTAGCGGCTGGGGCGGCCTGACTCTCCAGAATAGCGCGGTTCCCGAAGAGCGGCACTGCGCTCGCCCCTTAGCTCGGCAATTTCGTGCTACCAGAAATTGTTTTGATTGGACAACAAATGCCGCTGACATGCATCCTAGCTTCGTAAGGAGCGGCTATGACCGATCAGGTCGAGACAAACGGTGACGAGGAAATGCACAAGACCATGGCGGATGCCGACACCGCCGAGCGCTTCATTACCGAGAAGCATCTGGGCGAGCGTATCCGGCGCTTGCGCCTGAAGAAGTCGATGGGACTTGTCGACCTCGGCAAGCACACCGGCCTTTCAGCCAGCTTCCTTTCGCAGTTGGAGACGGGCCGCGTGGTGCCCACGCTCCGCAACCTGGCGCGCATCGCGATGGTCTTCTCGAAAGATCTCGCGTATTTCTTTGAGACCGAGCCGTCGCCGATTTTTCGCGTGCACCGCAAGAAAGATCGCGTGCGCATTCCGCAAACAGGCGTGGAGCCGCCTACCTACACCTTTGAGAGCCTCGGCTATATGGTGGCCGACCGGCACATGGATCCTTACTTTGCCGAGTTTATTCCCCTGCCTGACCTTGTTGAGCCCAGGTCGCACATGCACACGGGATTCGAGTTCCTCTACGTTGTTGCGGGTGAACTGGCGCTGCGCCACGGGGAACAGGAGGCTAAGCTCGGACCCGGCGATGCCGTCTATTTCGACGCCGGAACGCCGCACTCCTACCGTTGCGCGGGAGCTAAGTCCGCCGAAGCGGTCATCGTGACCATGCATCAGGCGCCGGCGGATCATCCGCAGTCGATGCGCGCTCCAGCCGTCGCCGCGTCGGCGTGTCCCGCCCAACCTGTTTTGTTACCGAAAACCAACATGGCTGACGTCAAATAGCGGTCGCCTAGTTCGTTTTTGCAGGCGGCAGATTGGTCTCGCCGTAGGTGGGGTAAGGCTTGGCCGCGGCGCTCGTTGGCATTGTGGCGAGCGTCTCCAGCTCCGCCTGCACCTTCGCCCACGCGTGGTGATGCCGCTTGGTTGAGATCGGCGCGTTGGGGTCGGAGTAGTACGCCTGAACATCGCTCTTGATCCCCGGAGGAATCGGCTGATTTGGGTCGAGCGTCAGGCAATGCAGAAGCGCGGCGTAGGTCTCGTCGGTGAGGCGATAACCGCCGGGAATGACCACTAGACCCGTGTCCAGGTCGCGATTGGGCAGCGGTTCTTTGGGATCGGGCGGTCCAAAAGGGTCTGTTGGAGCCGCTACGCTCGCGGGCTGTGCCAGCCGATATTCAATGGGCGTAAGAAGGGTTAGCCGATCGCGAAGCACCCTGAGGGTTGAGACCATGCTGTGCATGTAGTCGGCTTCCGCGGCAGGGCTGGGCCCCTTGATCGCGACCATCGACAGCGGACCCACCTTGGGAAGAATGCGGAGCACGCACGCAATGAAATGCGTCTCGAAACCCGCTTTCTTTCGATAAGCGGCCCAATCGTATTGCGTGGCCGCGTCTGCCGATTCCTTCTCAATCTCTTTTGCGTCGGCCGTATTCGGCTCTGCCACTTCATGGTTGCGATTCATGAGCGTTATAGCGTAGGCCAAGCGCGGAATGAACTTCCGCGTCGCAAACTGATACTCGCCCAGGTCGAACTTATGCCGAGTGCCGACGGCGAAATCGTCGGTTACTCCATAGGTCTCATAGAAGGCCAGCGCAAGCTGGTGCGTCGGAACCCTGAACCCGATGTGACGCAAATATTCCAACGGCGCCACGCGATGCTTCGCAATCTGATCGATGTCGAAAGCGAATTCCACCTGCACGTGTTGGTGCCGGCCTTCGGCATAGTTCACACTCGCCCCGTAGCGCGCCTTCAGCTTGGGAAACTGGAGCGCAACGGCTCGGTTGGTCGCTTCGGAATGCCCAATCGAATCACCAACATAGTGCGAAAGGGCACCCACAGCAAAGGCCAGCTCATTGGCATTGTGCGCGTTGCGGAAGAGCGCCAGCACAAAGTCGCCGGTGCGCACGTAGTGCGTCAGGTCCGAGAAAAACCCGTCGCCGAATGGGTAGTACCCCATGTCCTGAACCACGCACCCGCCATAAGCGAAGGAGCGCGCGCGGTCCAGCTCGGCCGGCGTCAGATTCGGATAGTGGCTTTTCAGCAAGGGAACAATCGAGTCGTTCCACGTGAGGTCGATGAGTTGCTCGTGCGTGAGCAGGGAATACGCAGCCGCGTGCCGTGAAGCGCCTATTGGCAGCAGCAAAAGGATCAGCGCGACGGTTCGCAGTCGGTGGCAACGCATCTTCATCTGGTCGCGCGGGCGGCGTGGGGAGAGTTTCGTGGCTGGAAGCCTGGAGCCCACATTCATTGTATGGGAACCGCGTCCCGGCAAAATGCGGGCTGGGAAGATTGAGATTTGATGAAATGGAGCGGCTTTTGCGAATCAGATTTTCTGATTGCCCTCGTCCTGCAACATTCTGTGTCAAGACTCGAAGATTCGTCCACACGGTCTGAAACCATCGGGACCCCAGCCGCCTTATTGCGTTGCCGCTCGCCACAGTCAGGCAGCGCCAACCGATTGGGAGCGCCGCGCTACCGCGGGCTGACCTGCCCAACCAAGCCGTCCTTCCGGCCTGGCTTCCTTGACTGGCTTGGCCTTCAATGGCTCGGTTTCGGGCGCCGTCGACTGTTCCACCACCCGCGTGAGAGCTGCTCCCACTAAACAGCCCACCCTCTGGTGCCCCAAAACGCTCAAATGTTCGTAGTCGGCGAAATTTGCACGGAATGCTCTTCCTTTTGGAAAGGATTCGAGAAATGAGAAGATGTCGACGAAAGTGCAGCCGTATTTTTCTGCTGCTGCCTCGAAGATCGGTACCGCCTTTCGCCGGCAGAAGCGCGTGAGGGGGTCCGGCGTCGAAAACGGTCCAACCAAAACGATCCCTTGCAAGGGCAGGTCCTTCAAACTCAAGAGGATCGAATCGAGAGAATCGGCAATGGCCACGGGATCGAACATCCTCCTTTTTTTCCCGAGAACAACGATCATGCCAGCCGCCACGATTCTTCGCACTTCAATCGGCGTAATGAAGAGGGCGGGCCGGTACTGCATCTCCGGCTCAGGCTGCCAGACCTCAGTCGCTCCCTTGACTCTGCCTTTTTTCTTGCCACCCCGCCCCAAAGTCTTCTTCAAAGGCCTTGGCGCCTCATAGTGGCCAAGCTGCAGGACGATCACGTCCGGCTTCAATTCCCGGCACGCGGCCAGAATCTGAGGGCCTGAGCGAAGGTTTGAAAGAGGTAGAACGTCAAGAGACGTATTGTCCGGGTTCGAAAGGCATCCCAGGGCCACATGCGGGAACGAAAATTGTACCCCCACCGGAAAACCATTCATGTGACATCCGCCAACAAAGAGAACTCTCGATAAACTCCCCACGTCGTCTCCCTTGAGGGGAGGAAGGGCCAAATCTTCTACTGGCACACTTCATCCACTGTCGATCCTTGCACTGGAATCGACTCTTCTTGGCGCGACCGAACAAAATCGCACCCGACGGCAGACCATGGCGGGAATTCAAAACCAAAACTGTGTCAGATTGGCACCCGTTCGGGCTTTCCATCTGAGTCTCAATAAGTTTGAAATATATCGGCATCCTACCACTCATCCCGTTTCCAGATAGATGAGCCAGATCACAGGCGTTTGTGGGCGCCACGTAATCGCGGGTATCATGATCCTTCATGGGATCTCTGCCGCCAATTCAGCTCGCCACGTTGAGCATGTGGGACACGCTCATCCTCATGGCCCTCGCGTTGGTGGTTTTTGGGCCCCGTCGTCTCCCCAAGATCGGCCGTCAGCTTGGCAAGCTGATGTATGAATTCCGCAAGGCATCCAACGACTTCAAATTCCAGTTGGAAGAGGAGTTGCGCGCCTCCGAAGAAGCTGATCGCCGCAAGAAGGAAGAAGAAGAGCGGCAGCGCGTGCTCGCCGCCGCCCCGCCGCCGGCACAGCTCGAAGCAACAGCCTCACAAACTCCGCTACCCGCCCCCGGAACCGAGCAAGCCGCCGCTCCGGTTTTAGCGGAAAGTCCTTTCTCTGAAGGGAACGACCCCAATATCGAAGCGAAAGCACAGGTTGTAGCGGAGCCAGCGATGCCCGGTACCCAACCAACCGAAGTTGCATCCGCGGCTTTCCCGCACATTCAGCCTCCATCCACTGGCGAGACCGTTGCCGCCGAGCCGCCTGCTAAAACCCAGGGAGACCTGTTTCCTGAAGCCGAAAGATCGGAGCCGGCTGCTCATCATGGTTGACCCGCTGGAAGCCATCGATAAAGCGCGCAACGCCATTACAGAGCGCGCAGAGCTCCCCGGCATGAGCCTGATGGAGCACCTTGAGGAACTCCGCAAGCGTCTCGTCCACTCCGCTATTTACCTAGGCATCGGATTCATCGTCGCTTACGCCTTCCATGAGCGCCTCTACGGCTTCGTGCAGGCCCCGCTTACCAAGCTCGGCATCAAGCTCAATTACACCCACCCCATGGATCCGCTGAACCTTTATCTCCAGGTCTCGCTCATCGGCGGAGCCATCATCGCTTCGCCCTTCATCCTCTACCAGGTGTGGCTGTTCATCGCGCCCGGCCTCTACCAAAAAGAAAAGCGCTTTGTCATTCCCTTCATGACGGCTACCGTCGGTCTCTTCCTTGCCGGCGCAAGCTTCGGTTACTTCTTCGTCCTTCCCGGTGCGCTCAAGATCCTCATCATCGGCTTTGGCAGCAAATTCAATCCCATCGTCACCATCGAGGAGTACACCGGCTTCTTCCTTTCCATCATTCTTGGTTTAGGCATCAGCTTTGAGCTGCCTATTCTTATCTTCTTCCTCGCATTGTTCGGCATCGTGAGCCCGAAGTTCCTCTGGAAAAATATTCGCTACGCCATCCTCGCCGTTTTTTTGGTTGCCGCCATCATTTGCCCCAGCCCCGATCCCGGCACCATGTGCATCTACGCTGTTCCCATGCTGGCTCTCTACCTCATCGGCATTGGCGTTGCCTGGTGGGTCCACCCCGCCCGCAGAAAGAAAAAGGAGGCTGCGGGATGATTCTTTTCCGGACTTGGACGAGAGTCGCTGGTGTGCTGCTCGCTCTAACTCCGCTTGCCGCACCAGCTCAGCACTTCGATGGCAACGCCGCCTACGAATACGCGCGTGAGTTCGCGGCCATCGGCCCGCGCTGGCCCACCGGCCCCGGCCATGTGAAAGCTGAGGACTTTCTTCGCAGCCACTTCCTTCGCGACCACGATCAGTTGGAGCAGGACACGTTCACCGCCGATACTCCCATCGGGCCGGTGCCCATGTGCAACTTCATCGTGCGTTTTCCCGGCACCAAGCCCGGCATCATCGTGCTCGCCTCGCACTACGAGACCAATTACCCGCTGCGTACCATCAACTTCGTCGGTGCCAACGACGGCGCATCCACGACGGGCTTGCTGATGGCCATAGCCGACCGTCTCCGCGAACAGGCCGCGCACTCTCCCGCGAAAAAGCTCGACGGCTACTCTGTATGGCTCGTCTTCTTCGATGGCGAAGAGGCCATCCGGCAGTGGTCGGCCTCCGACTCCACTTACGGCAGCCGTCATCTCGCCGCCAAATGGGGCCGCGATGGCACACTCAATCAAATCAAAGCTTTCATCCTTGCCGACATGATTGGCGACAAGGATCTCGACATTCAGCAGGAGACGCGTTCTGCTCCCTGGCTGGTCTCAGACGTTGCCGAAGCCGCAAAGAAGTTCGGCTACCAGCGTTATTTCTTCCAGCAGCAGATGGAGGTCGAGGACGATCATTTGCCCTTTGTCCAGCGCGGCGTACCGTCGATCGACATCATCGATCTCGACTACGGTCCCAACAACAGCTACCACCACACGGCGCAGGACACGATGGACAAGATCAGCGCGCACAGTTTGATGATCGACGGCGACGTGTTTCTGGAAACCATCCGCCTCGTCGATCAGAGATGAATGCTCAACGAGGAGTTGAAAGTGTCTCAAGCAGAAATCGGCATCATCGGCGGCAGCGGGCTCTATTCCATGCCCGGCTTCACCAACATTCGCGAGGAGCGCATCGAAACGCCCTTCGGCTCCCCGTCTGAAGCCGTTGTCCTCGGCGAACTCGAGGGCCGCAAGGTCGCTTTCTTGGCGCGCCACGGCCGCGGCCATCGCATCCTTCCCTCCGAGCTCAACTTCCGCGCCAACATTTACGCGTTCAAGCAGCTCGGCGTCGAGCGCATCGTCTCCGTCTCCGCCGTCGGATCGCTCAAGGAAGAGCACAAGCCCACTGATTTCGTCATGCCCGATCAGTTCATTGATCGCACCTTTAATCGTGTTGCCACCTTCTTCGGCGACGGCATCGTGGGCCATATCTCATTCGGCGATCCGGTCTGCGCCACCGTGGCCACGGCCGCAGCCGATGCCTGCGCGAAAGTCGGAGTCGTCGGTAAGCTTGGCGGCACCTATGTTTGCATGGAGGGCCCTCAGTTCTCGACCCGCGCCGAGTCGAACCTCTATCGCAGTTGGGGCGCAGACGTGATCGGGATGACGAACCTTCAGGAGGCCAAGCTCGCCCGCGAGGCCGAAATCTGCTACGCCACCATCGCCATGGTCACCGACTACGATTGCTGGCGCGAGGGCCACGACGCTGTCACGATCGAGGAGATCGTTGCCGTCCTGCACAAAAACGCCGACAACGCCGCCAAAGTCGTCAAAGCTGCCGTCGCCGCCATGCCTCGCGAACGCACCTGTCCCTGCGTCTCAGCAGCCAAGTACGCAGTGCTCACCCAGCCCGACGCCGTTCCCGCCGCCGCCAAAGAGCGCCTCAAGCTGCTCTTCGGCAAATACAATGGCTGGTAGACCAGAAAGCTGACTCGGACGAAACGATGACGGCGATACCAAAATCTTTACCATCGACCGATCAGCAGCTTGCTTCCAATCTGGCAAAGCTTTGGCCGCATCGGGAGCATGAGGCGCCCTCGCTCGGCGGATTCCTTTGCAGGCTGGGTCTGCATCGATGGCGCTCGCTCTACACAAGCGAGATCGCGCCTCGAAAACGTGTGCGTCTTTGTTTCTGGTGTTCGGTCGTGAAGATCGATGGCCACATCTGCGCGCCCTGAACCGCAAAGCAGAGGCTTCAATCATTTAGGAGACCAATGTCCATTACCGTAGTCGGAAGCGTAGCCTACGATTCCATCGAAACCCCCGCCGGACGCCGCGAGCGCTGCCTCGGCGGCGCGGCCACTTATTTCTCGCTCGCCGCCAGCTTCTTCACAAACGTGCGCGTCATCGCCGTCGTCGGCGAGGACTTCGGCCGCAAGCAGGAAGCTGTCTTTGCCGCCCGCAACATCGATACCCTCGGCATTGAGCACACTGCCGGAAAAAGCTTCTTCTGGGAAGGCTCCTATCTTGAAAACCTGAACGAAGCCAAAACGCATAACACCGAGCTCAACGTCTTCGCTTCCTTCGAGCCGAAAATCCCCGGCGCCTACGCAGACTCCGAATTCCTCTTCCTCGCCAACATCGATCCTGTCCTCCAGCGCCGCGTGCGCGAGGCCATGCCCAACGTCAAGCTCGTTGCCGGCGACACCATGAATTACTGGATCAAGGACCATCGTTCCGCTCTGCTTGATGTTCTCAAGGGCCTCGACATTCTGCTCATCAACGACACCGAGGCCCGCATGCTCGCCGGCAACAACAACCTCGTGCAGGCCGCGCGCGCCGTCATCGCTCTCGGACCTCATGCGTTGGTCGTCAAGCACGGCGAGTACGGCGCGACGTTGTTCTACAGCTCACCGGCCAAGAAAAGGGGAGAAGAGCTCCGCACTTTCAAGGCGCCGGCTCTTCCGCTCAAAGAAGTCATCGATCCAACCGGCGCGGGTGACAGCTTTGCCGGAGGCTTCTTCGGCTATCTGGCCTCGCAGCCGGAGCTCACGCCCGCTGCCTGGCGTCACGCCATGTTTTACGGCAGCGTCATGGGCTCCTACGCCTGCGAGCGCTTCGGCACTGAGCGTCTGCAGCAGCTCTCGCGTAGCGAGATCGACGCGCGCTTCAATGTCTTTCGCGAGATCACGCACCTTGACTGAGAAGAGAATCTCCGATGCGGAAGGTTGGGTGGTCCTGGCCTTCTGCATGGCCGCCTCAGCGGTCGCCATCGTCTGGAGCTGGCGTCACGGAGCCATGATCAACTACGGCGACGCCATCGCCCATTTGCATATCGCGCGCCGCGTCTTCGATTCCCGCACGCCACGCTTCTCGCAACTTGGCTCGGTGTGGTTGCCGCTCCCGCACATTCTTCTTCTTCCTTTTGTGCAGAATTACTCCTGGTGGGCCACGGGCATTGCTGGAGTTGTTCCATCGGCCCTCGCATACCTTGCCTCCTGCGCCGGCATCTACCGCCTGGCTCGAAACTGGCTCGACCGCGCGCCCGCCGCGCTCGCGCTCGTCTTCTTTGCCCTCAATCCGAATCTCCTTTACTTGCAGACAACGGCCATGACCGAGCCGTTGTTTCTCTGCGAATTCATCTGGATCGTGGTCTGGCTTGTCGAGTGGCGTGCCGCTCTCGATGAGGGGACGGCAGCCGCCGGCTCCAACCAGCATTCGGCTCCGTCAACAACGAGCTCAAGCATTGCGCGAACTACGCGCCTCCAGATCTGCATCGCCCTCGCCCTTGTCGCTGCCATCTTTACCCGCTACGACGGTTGGATCATCGCCTTCATCGCATGGTCCGGCGTCGCATTCGCGCTGTTTCGCTGCGCCGCTGCCGGGGATCGCGGGCGCCTCGCTGCGCTGGCCTTTTGGCTTGCCACTATCGTCATCGCTGCCGCGCCAATCCTCTGGTTCGCTTACAACTCTGTCTGCTTCGGCGACTGGCTCTACTTCGCGCGCGGCCCCTTTTCGGCAAGAGCCATCGAACTTCGCACCGCAGCCAATGCGCCCGGCTGGCCGCCGCATCCCGGCTGGCACGACCCGTGGGTCGCGCTCCTCTTCGATCTCAAAGTCTCTGAGCTCGACTCCGTCGCCGCACCCGGATGGGGCAACGCATGGGGCAATCTGGTTCTGGGTCTCGCCGTGCTCGGCACCGCCCGCGCTTGGCTCGTCGAAAAAACCGGCCGTCGCGCACTCGCCTGGACGCTTCTCCTCTGGTTGCCCGTCCCCTTCTACGCATGGTCCGTCGCCTACGGATCGGTTCCCATCTTTTTCCCAGCATGGTGGCCCTACACCTGGTACAACACACGCTACGGCCTTGAGCTTTTGCCCGCTCTCGCCCTCGGTCTTGGATTTGCGGCTCAGCTCCTTGCCGACGCAGTCAGCCGATTCAAGCTCCCGGCCATCGCGCCCCTTCTACCCAAACTCGCCTTCGCGTTCCTCTTTGCTCTCGCCGCCCTCAACGTCTTCGCTCTCCTGCGCGCTGGCCCCATTGTTTACGTGGAAAGCACAAAGAACGCCAATGCGCGCCAGCCCTACGACGATTCCATTCCTCCGGCACTGCAGTCATTGCTCACTCTCGATCCGCACGCGACCGTGCTCATGAACACATCCATCTACCCTGAGATTGTCGCCTTCACCGGAATTCCTCTTCGCCAGACCATTAACGAGAGCGATCTCGGCATCTATCGTTCCGCACTCGACGATCCCGCCGCCCATGCCGCTATCATCGTCACATTCGATGGCGACGAGATCGACGCAGCCGTCAAAGCGCATCGCGCCGACTTCACCTTAATCGGCAGCTTTACCGCCAGGAATCAGCCATCGGCCGCCATTTATGCCTCCACTAAATGGCTCCATCGCGCCCCCGATTTCTTTTGAGCGCGCGCTCTTGCATCACTCGGCACGTTTCCCGATTCTGGCTCAACCGCCCACTCTCATCGGTGTTAGCATCGGGCTGGGAAACAACATGATTTTCGCCGCCGCACAACTCGCTCAACCATTCGCCGCACCGCTCCACGTCCGCATTCCGGAGGAAGATTGATTCCCTTCACCAAAGCCCATGCGTGCGGAAACGATTTCCTCATCGTCCCCGAAGAAGCCGCCGCAGGCCACGATCTTGCCGCTCTCGCGCGCCGACTCTGCCAGCGCAATACCGGCATTGGCGCCGACGGCATTGAGTTCTTCGCCTGGACGGGACCCAAAGCTGGCCGCGTCCGCCTCTACAACGCCGATGGCTCCATCGCCGAAATCAGTGGCAACGGCACGCGTTGCGTCGCTGCCTGGATGGCCGAGTCGCTTGGTTCCAAGCCCGGCGACACGCTCGAAATCACCACTGACGCCGGCCTCCGCACGTGCCGCATCGTCAGCGTGCGCAATGAAGATGAATTTGCGGTTGAAGTCACCACGGCGATGGGAGTGCCGCGGTTCGTGCCGCACACGCTCAAGCTGATTGACGGTGTTGAGGTCATCGGCGTCGAAGTCTCCACGGGAAATCCTCACTTCGTCATCCTCGTCGAAAAGCCGGACTTCGCCATCGGTCACCGCGCCTGGGGCGGGATCGGCGCGGAGATTTGCACGCATCGCGATTTTCCCCACCAGACCAACGTCGAGTTTGTGCGTGTCGTGAGCGAGCACGAGATCGAGATTCGCATCTTCGAACGCGGAGTGGGTCCCACGAGTTCATCCGGAACGGGTAGTTCGGCCGCGGCTACTGCGGCGCTCGCGTTGCGCCGCTGCATCTCGCCGCTTAAAGTCGTTGCACCTGGCGGCGCGCAGACCGTTGCCTGGGACGGTCCCGATACGGAGCTGCATCTCACTGGCCCAGCCGCGCTCATCGCCCGCGGGGAGGCCTGGTCAGGAGGCTTGGTGAAATGAGAGCCCTCCTCAAACCGCAGTCCGTCGCGCCGGATGCAGCCATCAGCATCATCGCCCCGGCATCTCCAGCAAAACCCGAGCGCGTCGAACGCGGACTGGCAGAGCTCCGCTCGTTGAGGTATTCGCCGAAAATCGCTTTGAACGCTCTTCTGCGCGAGCCACTCTACTTCGCCGGAACTCCGCTCGAGCGTCTGGCCGATCTCCACGCTGCCTTCGCCGACGCTGACACAGCCGCCATCATGTCGATTCGCGGCGGCTACGGGTCGAACTACCTGCTCGAGGGCCTCGATCTCGAGACCATTGCCGCACATCCCAAGCCGTTCTTTGCTTACAGCGACCTCACCGGCATTCAGCTTCACCTGCTCGACGAAATTGGCCTTCCCGCCTTTCACGGTCCCATGCTCGCGGCGGATTTTTATCTCCCCAACGGCGTGCATCTTGAGAGTTTTCGTGCCGCTCTTGCCGGTGAACTCTTTAGCGTCGGCGCCGCGGAAGGCATGCGCACGCTCAAGCCCGCCGCATCTTCAACCGCAGTGCGCGGCACCCTGTATGGCGGCTGTCTCAGCATTCTCGCATCGCTTGTCGGCACGCCATGGGAGCCAAGCACCGAAGGCAAGCTTCTTTTTCTTGAGGACACCGGCGTCAAGCCCTACCAGATCGATCGCATGCTCTGGCAACTGCGTCATGCCGGAAAGTTCGACGGCATTCGTGGCATTGTCTTTGGCGAAATGCTCGATTGCGCATCGCCGGGCGCGTCGCCGTCGCTCCTTGACGAATCCATTCTCAGCGCACTCGTTGGCGTCGACGTGCCCATGGCCATCGGCCTCCGCAGCGGTCACGTTTCGCGCGAAAATGTCACGCTCACCTTCGGCGTCGAAGCCGAGCTCACCGTCGGCGAGACGGCGGGCCTTCGCATCCTGGAACCGGCGGTGCAGAAGTGACCGCATCGCCGCGCCACATTCATCTCATTGGCATCTGCGGCACAGCCATGGCTTCGCTCGCCGGCCTGCTCCAACTCGAGGGTCACAGCATTACCGGCTCTGACAAGGCTGCCTATCCTCCCATGAGCGACCTGCTTCGCTCGCTTGGCATCCCAATCCTCGAGCCTTACGCCGAATCGAATCTCGATCCCATACCCGATCTCGTCGTCATCGGCAATGCGCTCTCCCGCGGCAATCCGGAAATCGAGCGCGTCCTCGATGAATGCATTCCCTTCACCTCCATGGCCGCGCTGCTGCGCGAAGAGTTCCTCAAAAGCCGCGAATCGCTCGTCGTTGCCGGGACCCACGGCAAAACCACGACCACGAGCATGCTCGCGTGGATCTACCAAGTCGCCGCGCGCACAAATCCCTTGCTCGAGCCTTCGTTCCTCATCGGCGGCGTCGCGGAAAATTTCGGCACGAGCTTCCAGTTACGCCCCACGCACAACTTCATCCTCGAGGGCGACGAGTACGACACGGCTTTCTTCGATAAGGGCCCCAAGTTCCTCCATTACTTTCCCGCCGCGCTCATCCTCACGCACGTCGAGTTCGACCACACCGACATCTACGCCGACCTCGAAGCCGTCAAAACCGCGTTCAAGCGGCTCGTTAATCTTGTCCCGCGTCGCGGCCTCATCGTCGCTTACGATGGCAGCCCCAACGTAACCGAATGTGTGAGTCACGCCTTCTGTCCCGTCGAACGCTACGGATTCACCGACGCCGCCAATTGGCGCATCCACAATCTCCGATACGAATCCGGCCGTATGCGCTGGGAGGTTTTCCGTGCCGGCGTCGCCTGGGCCGATTTCAGCATGCACCTCGCCGGCGAGCACAACGCCCTCAATGCGACTGCCGCGGCAGCCCTCGCTGCCGCCGCCGGGATTCCCACTGCTGCAATCACCGAAGCCCTCGCCACATTCAAAAGCGTCAAGCGCCGCCTCGAGGTCCGCGCAGAGATCAACGGCATCACTCTCATTGAAGACTTCGCCCATCACCCCACTGCCATCCGCGAAACCCTCCGGGCACTCCGCGCCATCTATCCTTCGCGACGCCTTTGGGCCGTACTCGAGCCGCGCTCCAACACGCTGCGCCGCAAGGTTCTCGCAACCGATCTCATTGAAAGCCTCTCGCTCGCCGATCGAGTGATTCTTGCCGCGGTTTTTCAGCAGGAGCGCATTCCCGAGGCCGAGCGCCTTCACCCCGAGGAAGTTGTGCGCGCTCTGAACGACGCGGGCACGCCCTCGGAGCTTCTCGCCGACGCTGACGCTATCGTCACCAACCTCACTCCGCAGCTTGCGCCCGGCGATGTCGTCGCCCTCCTCTCCAACGGCGGCTTCGACGGCATCTACGAAAAGCTCCCAGCACATCTCCGCGAGTGCTTCGCCGCTGCAAAGTAGCATCAAGGTTCACGCATGATCTGGTCGCTCATCTTCATCGCCAACATGGTCGTCCTTGGAATCCCCTCGGCCATCCTCTTCATTCCCTGGTGCTGGATCACCGGCAATGTGATGCCGCTCTACAAGGCCACGCGCTTCATGCTCTCCTCAAGCTGCCGCCTTGCCGGCGTGCGCTTTCAGGTCGCGGGCCGCGACCGCATCCCTCGCGACCGCGCGTGCATTTTCATGTCGAACCATGTCTCGAATCTCGATCCGCCCGCGCTCATCTCCATCATTCCCGGCCGCACCTCCGCCTTCATGAAGCGGTCTCTCATGAACCTCCCCATCCTCGGCACCGGCTTCCGCCAGGGCGAATTCATCGCCGTCGACCGTACGGGCAATGCCGCAGACGCGCAGCGCAGCGTGGCCGAGGCCCAGCGCGTGCTTGCCAAGGGCGTCCACATCACTACGTTTGTTGAGGGCACCCGCTCGCCCGACGGCCGTATGCTGCCGTTCAAGAAGGGCCCGTTCTTTCTTGCCATGGCCGCAGGCGCGCCGTGCGTTCCCGTCTCAATTTACGGAACTGAGTCGCTCCTGCCCAAGGGCAGCAATCGAATCCACCCCGGCATCGCCCACGTCATCTTTCACGAGCCTATCGACCCGGCCAAATTCGCCTCGCGCGGTGACGTCATGCGCGCCGTCCGCACCGCCGTCGCTTCCGGTCTACCCGAGTGGATGCGGACGTAATTTCGCAAGCGGACATCGCCCCCTCCTCGCGAAAAGCTAGAAGCTGCCTCTCAGTCCACTGCTCACTGTCCACTGCCCGCTGCTAATGCGATACTCGTCTTACACACTCATCCTGACCGCCTGTCCTTACCGCTTATGCTCGTTTCGCTCTTCGTCCTCGTCACTATCGTCGTCCTGGCTGTTCCCGCAGCGATCATCTTCTTCCCATTTACGCTGCTCACCGGCAACGTCGGCCCGCTCTACGCAGTCGGCTCCTGGATCGCCCGCGTCGCCATCCGAGTTGCAGGCATTCGAATTCAAATCCAAGGCCGGGAAAACATTCCCGCTGGCCGCGCCTGCATTTTCATGGCCAACCACATCTCCTATCTCGATGCGCCCGCATTGATGTCCAATCTTCCCGGCCGCACTGTGGTCTTCCTCAAGAGCTCGCTCATGAAGATCCCCATCCTCGGCTACGCATTTAAGCTGGCCCACTTCATTCCGGTTGACCGCACCGGCGATGTAGCGGAAGCGCAACTCGCCGTCGGCGAGGCGCGACGCGTCCTCGCCTCTGGCCTGCACATCACGACATTTGTTGAAGGCATGCGCTCGCCCGACGGCCGCATGCTGCCCTTTAAGAAAGGCCCGTTCTATCTCGCCAAAGACTCCGGCGCGCTCTGCGTTCCCATTTCAATCTTTGGCAGTGAGAAGATTCTTCCCGTGGACAGCAAGCGCATCCATCCCGGCGTGGCGCACATTGTCTTTCATCCGCCTATCGACCCCGCGGACTATGCGACGCGCGATGAGCTGTCAGAAGCGGTCCGTGCCGCCATCGCTTCCGGGTTGCCGGAGTGGATGCGGGGCTGAACGCCGCGTGCTACGGCTGCACCATCGCGTTATACCCATCGCCCAGCAGCCTCATGGACATCCGGCTTGCTTCTCCGTGCGTCGCGAACGGTCCAATGCGCACATGAATCAGGCCATCCGACGGCGAGCGCTGCGCGGTCGCCGCGAACCCACGATTGCGCAGCGCGTTCACCAGCACGTTGGCATCCTCAAGGTGCGACACTGCCGCAATTTGAACCATGTACCCTGATGCGGCGCTGGGATACGCCGGTCGCATCGCCGGTGCCGTCTGTTCACTTGGCGGCTCATTTGTTCGTGTTGGGACTGGCGGCTGAACCGGCGTTGATCGAGGCGCAGATGCGGGAGTCGGCGAAGCAGGAGCCGCAGGCTTGGACGCAGGCGAACTCGTCGGTGCATGAGTCGGAGGAGTCGCCGCTGGTTTCGGCTGGGCCGGCGTAGGCGCGGGGCTCGTCTCGCTCGCAGGAGCCGGCGGTGTGCCGCTGCTTTCGTCCGGCGGCTGCGTTGGCGGTACCTGTGCGTCCGCCGAAGGCTTGGGCAGCGTCCCGTTTCCCTGTAAAGGCTCCTGGTCCGGAGCGGCAGTCGGAGCGGCGGGTTGCGTCGCGGCCGTTGCCGGGGTGGCAGCCGAAGGCTTGTGCCCCACCCAGTATCCCAGCCCGAAGCACAGCCCGCACAAGAGCAGAAGGCAGAAGACAATCCCCAACTGCGCAGCCGTGCTCAGCGTTACCTCGGTGTCGTGCCTGCGCTCCTCGAGTTCCTCAACTTCGGGTTCTTCGTTGTCAAAATATCCGCGCATATCCTCGCATCAACCGCCATTGACTTCAGAATTCCAGGCCTTACGCCGCCCGCTTTTGCCGGTCGTCAAACTGACCGCAAAAGGGCCACTGGCAGACGGCCAATAACCAATAGATGCATGTTTACGGCTTCTCAGCCGGCCTCATCTGCGCCGAAAACTTGTTCAGGATCGACATCAGCTCCATCGGCAGCGGGAAGACGATCGTCGTGTTTTTCTCCACGCCGATCTCGGTCAGCGTTTGCAGGTAGCGCAACTGCAACGTCATGGGTTGCGTGGCCAGCAGCGCGGCCGCATCCACCAGCTTTTGCGCGGCATTGAACTCGCCCTCGGCATGGATGATCTTCGAACGGCGTTCGCGTTCCGCCTCGGCTTGTTTTGCCATGGCGCGTGTCATGGTCTCGGGCAGATCCACCTGCTTCACTTCCACGCTGATGACCTTCACGCCAAACGGCTCCGTGCGCTGGTCGATGATCGATTGAATCCGCAGGTTGAGCTGATCGCGATGGCTGAGCAGCGTGTCCAGCTCCACCTCGCCCAGCACCGAGCGCAGCGTGGTCTGGGCGAACTGCGAGGTCTGGTAGATGTAGTTCACCACCTTGATGGCCGCGGAATTGGGATCGACGACGTAGAGCGTCACCACGGCATTCACTTTGATGGTCACGTTGTCGCGTGTGATCACGTCTTGCGGCGGAACTTCCAGCACCTCCTGCCGCAGAGAAATGCGCACGATCTGGTCGATCGGCCGAAAGACCAGGATGATTCCGGGTCCCTTGGGCGCTCCCAGCACCCGACCCAGGCGGAAGATGACGCCCCGCTCGTATTCGCGCAGAATCTTGATCGAGTTCAGCAGGTACAGCACGACGATGGCGATGATCACCAGGGTCGGAATCGACATATCGCCAATGGACATGGGAACTTCCTTTCACTACTCAGCAGGGATTGTACTCCTCTGCTGTGATTGCGGATGTTCACTTGTGGGCGCCGTCGGCTCCACCTGCAACATCAAGTGGTCGTGCCCTGTCACGCGCAGTTTCGATCCTTTCGCCACAGGAGCACTCGCAACGGCCTGCCAGATCTCGCCCTCCACCAGCACATGGCCCTGCGGATCGAGGGCTTCCATCGCGGTTGCCGGATAGCCCACCATCGCATCGGCGCCGATGCGCGCCTTCCTTCTTCGCGCGCGCACGGCCAGCCGCACCAGAAACACGGTGATCGCGCCAAACGCCGCGCTCACGCTGATCGCCACAATCGGGCTGATCCCCATCTCCGGCACCGGCGCCGCCACGAGCGTCAGCATTCCGAACGTCAGACAAAGGATTCCCGCGATGGCCAACGCTCCGTGCCCGCCGAACTTCGCCTCGAGCAGCAGCAGAACCATCGCCGCCACCAGCAGCAGCACCGCGGTGTAGCGGATCGGCAGCAGATTCAAGCCAAAGACGCCCAAAAGCACCATCAGCGTTCCCAGCGCGCCGGGAACAATGGTGCCGGGGGCATTGAATTCGAGATAGATCAGCAGCGCCCCGCCCACCAGAAACAGCAGCGCGATATTCGGGTCCACCAGCCACCCCAGCAACTGGTCGCGCAGCGTGGGCTTGATCAGGTTGATGCGCGCACCGGCCAGGTGCAGTGTCAACTTCGATCCGTCCATGCGCGTGATCTCGCGCCCGTTGAGCGCATTCAGTAGCTCCGAATCACTATTGGCGATCACATCGATCAGGTGCTGGCTCTGCGATTCATCCGCGGTGTAGGAGTGCGATGATTCGACGGCCGCCACGGCTGCATCCGTGTTTCGATTCCGCTTGGCGGTATAGGAGCGCAGGAACGCCTCGGCGTCGTTTTCCACCTTTTGCATTTCGGTGTTGTCCGGTTGCCCTCCGAACTCAAACACCGGGTGAGCTGCGCCGGCCTCGGTACCAGGCGCCATCGCGGCCACGTCCGCCGATTCCAGAATGAAGAACCCCGCCGAACCCGCGCGCGCTCCTGAAGGCGCCACATACACAATCACCGGAACGCGCGAGCGCAGAATTGCGCCCACCATGTCGCGCATTGAATCCAGCAGCCCGCCCGGAGTGTTCATATCGATCAGCAGCGCGCTGGCGCCATCGCTGTTGGCTCGATCGAGAGCCCGCGCCACCTCATCCGCGCTCACCGGTTGAACGGTGTCATCCAGAACCAGCTTGTCAACAATCGGCTGCGCGGGCGCTGGCTGCTGCGCGAAAGCCCAAACACTCAATCCAAAACCTGCAACGATGAATAGGATCGCCGACATCGCCCAGGCGGCAATTCGGCTCTTCGTAACGAAGTCTTCCATGGCTCGCCTCTTTCCAACTGGAACGCGAACTCGGTTTTCCGCGCTCGGTGCGTCGCCGTTCTCGCTTCTAAGGGTTTGGACGCGGTGTCCTCGAATCCCGCACAGAAAAAGTGATTCCTGCCGGGATCCCCGACGAGTGATTCTTGCTCGTTGGGGTGGCTGAATCCTGTTCCCTGGCACGCAGCGTCGACTACCTTCCCGTTTTCGCCTCGATTTTGCGTTTCAGATCCTGCGCCGCCCGATTGGCCGGCTCCAGCTTTAGCGCGTCGTCGGCTTCCGTATTCGCCGTATCCAATGACCCTGCCGTAAAGTCCAACTGGGCCAGCACAAGATACGCATCCGCTGAAGGTCCCAGTGCCAGCGCTTCTTGAGCCTCCCTGCGTGCCCCGTCGGCATCGCCACTCCGTTGGCGCACCTCAGCCAGGCCCGCATGCGCAAGCGGGCTCGTGCCATCGGCAGCTGCGGCATCCCGATAAAGCCTCTCTGCTTCCAGCAGCAGCCCACGGTCTAAAAAGCCTTTCGCCTGTGTACACAACCTTTGTGCGCGATCGCGCGGAGTCAGCGCCGCCAGACGTCCGGCGTTCACCTCATCCAGCATGGCCGCCGCCTGCCGGAAGGCCGTCTCGTCGAATGTGCGAACAATTCTCTCCAGCGGCTCCGCGCTTGAGTTCGCTCCGTTGGTTCCGTCGGCTCCGGGCTTTCCCTGCCATGCATCACTCAGCGCCTGCGCCTCGTTGTCGTTTGGACGCAGCTTCAGGCATTGCGCCAGCTCATTCAGCGCTCCTGCGACATTTCCCTCGCGCTTCAGGCTAACCGCCAGATTGAAGTGGTAGTCCGCAGAGTTGGGATCGGTTGCCGCCGCCTGAATGAAGAGCGATATCCCATCCTTGCCCTGACGGCTCTCGGCCACTCCTTCGTTATTGATCACCTCGGCCAGCGGCAATACGCGTGCAACCTCGGCAAACGCCTGCTCCGCGTGTGCGTAGTCGCCCAGAAACATCAGCGACAGACCGCGGTAAAAATCTGCCTCGAGGCCGTCGGGCCCGTTGTGATCGACCTTGGCGAAGGCATCGGCCGCCTCCTGGTACTGTTGCCCGTTGTAGTCTTCGCGGCCAAGCGCCATCCATGCCGGTCCGAAGTCCGGGCTCAGTTTCACTGCATTTTCGAGGTGCGTCAGCCGTTCGGCATGGTCCGGTTCAGTGATTCCGCGGATATACTGCTCGAACGCGTCCAGCCGGATGCTCTTTCCCGCCGCGGCAAAGGTCTCTTCGGCCACGTTGAACCGGGGGTCGAGCTGTTTCGTCAGCTTCCACGCCAGCTCGCCGAAAACGGCGATCATGTCCTTCATCTCGCCGCGCGCACTCACCTCCGGCAGCATCCGAAGGTTGGGCACGTCCACGAGTGTCGCTTCGGCCACAATCCCGCTTCCATCCGTCGTATAGCTGCCCACGACAATCGAATCCGCGTCCAAGGTCTGCGCCAGCTTGAGCGCACTTGCCCGCGAAGGCTGAAACCCCTGCGGCAGCCCCAGGTGGTCCAGCGCGTACATCCGGTCGGCACGGCTCGTGGGCTGGAACCCCGCCGAAGCAAAGCGCGTGCTCAAAATCTGAGCCGCCGCTTCGCGCAACCACTCCAGGTTCGGCTGTCCCGTACGGTTGTCGAAAGGCAGCACCAGCAGCACCTGCGAGCCGCCAGCCTCTGAAGCGTCTCCGCTCGCCTGCCCGCGCGCGCAGATCGCGACAGACAATGCGCAAAAAACGATGGCCGCCGCGCCGGAAGAAATCCTCCGCGCCCACCGCGGCCGCATTGATTCACGTCGAAGCACGTCATGGAGATTATAGGCGTTGTGGCTTTTAACTACGCGTCGTGCGAAGGCCCAGTGCCGCGCCGCCCATCCGATTTCGCTTTGCCGTATGCATCTTCGCCGCTATCATCGCTCCATGACGCCGCTCACTCCGCCACCACGGGTCAAGCCGCTCTGGCGAGCGCTGGTCGAGGTCGCGTTTATCGTCTTCCTCTTCTACTCGAACCTGCTTATGGGAGAGTTCACACGCGCCAATGGCCAGAACAAGACACTCGCTTTTGCGCTCGGCGACATCATAACGCTCGCCAATTTCGCGATCGCCATCGTCAGCGCCTTTATCGGCTATGTGATCTTCGAGTTTCTGCGCAAAAAACTATAGAGCCGGCAACGGCTCCGCTCGGCGCGAAAGTCATCACAGGCTCTAATCACGAATCACTAACCACTAGTCTGCGAACGCCGGCTCTTCAACCCTTGCTGCCGTGAGCGGCATCTCCGGATAGTACGCATTGCGCGCGTATTGCTTCACCATGCGGTTGGTATTGAAGTACGACCCGTTAAACGCCAGCGTCGTGCGCATCAGCCGCGCCCACTTCTCCGGCGTATCGCGGTACAGCGGAACCACAGCCGTCTCCAGCTTGGTGTAGAGCGAATTTGCTTCTTCGGCGTCGTTGGCTCCATCTTCGATTGCCCATCCGGTTACGCCTTCGATGCACCCCTCAATCCACCATCCGTCCAGAATCGAGAGGCTAGGCACGCCGTTCATCGCCGCCTTCATTCCGCTTGTGCCCGACGCCTCATACGGCCGCTTCGGCGTATTCACCCACACATCCACGCCCGCCGTCAGCTGCGCGCCCAGGTCCCACGCGTAGTTTTCGAGATACACAATCCGTAAGTCGCTGTTCGAGAGTTTCGCCGCTTCGTCCACAACCTGCTGGATCAGCGCCTTCCCCGGCTCGTCCTGCGGATGTGCTTTGCCCGCGTACAGAATCTGCAAGCCGCCGGCCTTCGCTGCAATCTCCTTCAGCCTTTCCGGATCGGTGAACAGCAGCGTGGCACGTTTGTAGGTCGCCGCACGCCGCGCAAATCCCAGCGTCAGTACTTTGGGGTTCAGCACCAGCCCCGTCCGAGAACCCACCTCGGCCAGAAGATTCTCTTTCGCCAGCGCGTGTGCCGCAAGCATCTTCGCTTTCGGCAGGTCGATGGCGTTGCGCAAATACAAATTGTCCCGACGCCACGCCGGAATATCCTCGTCCAGCATCTGCTCCACTGGCTCGCTGATCCATGTCGGCGCGTGCACGCCGTTGGTGATCGAGCTGATCGAGAATTCCGGGAACATCGCCTGCGAAACCTTGCCGTGCTTCATCGCCACGCCGTTGGCATAGCGCGAAAAGCGTAGCGCCAGCAAAGTCATGTTGAGCAAGCCGTCGCGGAAGCATCCCAGCTTTTCCAGGCGCGCAGTTCGTTCTCCGCCCAGGATCCGAATCGCCTGCTCGGTCGAAAACCTGTCGTGCCCCGCCGGAACCGGCGTATGCGTCGTAAACACGCACTTCCGCCGCACGATCTCGATGTCTGAATCCGTGGCCACGCCTTCCGGCCCGCCGCCGAGTTGGCTCTCCAGCAGCGCCAGTGTCAGTAGCGCCGCGTGCCCCTCGTTCAAGTGGTAGACGTTGATGCGCAAACCCAGCGCGTGCGCCATGCGCACGCCACCCATCCCCAGCACAATCTCCTGCTGCAGGCGGTAGTTCGTATCTCCGCCATAAAGGTGGTCCGTCAGCCCGCGATCCCATCCGGAATTCTCGTCCAGGTCGGTGTCCAGCAGATAAATCGGCACCACGTGCCCGAACTGCCCCCGCAGGTCATACCGCCATGCGCGCAACGTGACCGTGCGCCCTTCCACCGCAACCGTCACCCGCGCTGGCTCTTCCGTGCAATAGTCCGCCGGGTTCCACGGCTGCACTTCTTCGGTCTGCGCGCCGTTTGAATCGAGATGCTGCTGGAAGTACCCCTTGCGGTGGATAAGCGAAAAGGCCGCCAGCGGAATGCCCAGGTCCGCCGCCGATCGCAGCGTGTCCCCTGCCAGCACACCCAGTCCGCCGGAGTACGTGGGCATCTCCGGACGGATCGCGATCTCCATGCTGAAGTAGGCCACCTGGCCCGATTGAGGAATGGTCTCGTGCAAGGATGATTTCGAGGGAGTGAGTTCCATATATTTTTGTTTCAGCCAACCAGTCGTCCAACTTGCCCGCCCCAGATTAATTCGAACCCGTTAGGGTCGGATCAGTTGCCTATTTCATCGGGGCAAATACCTCACAAGTTTAGCAAGGAATCCGCGCCGGAAAATGTCCCGGCCCGGTTGCGAACATGGTTCTTTTGTGGCAGTTACTTGCGGGCTTCTGCCGTGCCAGATAAATCTTTTCAAATCTATTCCGATTCGCGCCCGACTTCTATGCCCTGGGCCACCCGGTCGCTTGTTCTCGGACTCCGCTAGCTCTGCTGCTTTAGTCCAGCCTATGTGCCCCTCCTGATGCGTGGCAAATATGAATCTGTGGCTCGATTCCCGTCTTCGCCTTGTAACGCGCGCCAAGCGACTCGGCGAATTTTTCAGCCTCGCTCTGTTCGACCAAGTTGATCGTGCAGCCGCCGAACCCGCCGCCCGTCAGCCGCGCTCCAATCAGCCCCGAAAGATCCTGCGCCAGCGCCACCATCGCATCGGCCTCCACGCAGCTGCCTTCAAAGTCCTGACTATAACTACGATGCGCCTCGGCCATCAGCCGTCCCAGCTCCTTCATGTTGCCCTTCGCCAGCGCTTCGCTCGCCGCCACGGTGCGCAGGTCCTCGCTGATCACGTGTTTGGCGCGCAGATAGCTCTTCGGCTCCATCTCGTGGCCCCACTTGTCCAGGTCCGCCAGTGTCGCGTCGCGCAGAAACGGCACTCCTGGCCGGTGGCTCGCGATCACCGCACACGCCGCCTCCGATTCCCGCCTCCGCGTTGGATAGTCTCCTCCAGCCACGGAGTGCTTCACCATCGTATTGGCGATCACCAGCGCCACATGGTCCGGAATCGGCGCCAGCTTGAAGCTCAGATCGCGGCAATCGAGCAGCAGCGCGTTATTCTCCTTCCCGTTCACGCTGATGAATTGGTCCATGATGCCGCAGTTCGATCCCACATACTCGTTTTCCGCTCGTTGGCACAGCCGCGCCAGCACCGGCCCTGGGTAGCTCGCTCCCACCAGCGACAGCACAGCCAGCGCCGTCGCCACCTCCAGCGCAGCCGAGCTTGAAAGACCCGACGACAGTGGCACATCGCTCCAGATGCTCAGGCTGAATGCCGGAATCTTCTGGCCTTCACCCGCCAGGATCGACACCACGCCCATCGGATAGTCAGTCCAGTGCCCGCTTCCCTTCGCGGGCAGCGCCGCCGCGTCAAATGTCTTTTCCTCACCAAGGTTTTCGGAGTAGACCACGATCTTGCCATCGGTTCGTGGCGAAATCCCCGCCAGCGTGGCAAAGTTGATCGCTGCCGGCATCACGAAGCCCTCGGCATAATCGGTGTGCTCGCCGATCAGGTTCACGCGCCCCGGCGCAACAAAAATCGCCGGCTCGGCGCCAAAGCGCGTCCGGTGCATGGAACGAAATACCGCTGGATCGTGCATCTTTCTCAACTCCCTCTCGCGTTCAGACCCTTAGACTTTCAGGCCGCCGAAAACAGCAAGCCAGGCCCTGCCCATGATAACGTTTTCTTCCCAATGTCTGTCTATCTCCGCGAAAAGGTATGTTCACCTTCCCATAACTTCCCCGGTCGCCGAGCTCAGCCGCTCCCAGATCTCGCCCGTCCATGCTTCGTGCTCTGGCTTCATCAGGACTGAGCGCAGGCACGTCACCGTGCCCATTTCATTCTTCGCGCCGTCGCGCGGCCCAAACCACGACCGTGGCAGTTGCACGAGCGCCAGATGCAGTCCCCGCTGCGCGCATGCGTCGAACACACTTCGCGATTGCTCCGAAGCCTTCCGAAGGTCCGCTGCATGTAGTGCCCACACCACAATGTCCAGTTCCGGGCCGCCGCCGGCCAGCGCATCAAACCGTGCATCGCCACGCAGCCTCCGGTCGAGTTCCACCGCCGCGCGCCGCCCCTTCGCCAATCCCTGTGCAAAAGCCCCTCCCGGCACAAGCGGCAGCAGCCTTTGCGTCGCCCAAAGGGCTACTGCCGCCGCTCCCGCCCGCGAGCACTCCAGGCTGATCTCCCCTAAATGAAGCTCCTTCGACGTGAAGTATGTGTAGGGAGAGTCATGCTTATAAAACCGCCCGACGGCCGGATCACGAAACAGCACGCAGCCGCATCCGTAAGGCTGCAGCCCGTGTTTGTGCGGATCGATCACGATCGAATCCGCCTGCCCGATCGCCGCGTACGCTCTGCGCGCTGGCTCCTCCAGCGCCTCGGCAATTAGCCCGAAGTACCCGCCATACGCCGCGTCCACATGAACCCTGAATCCGTACCGCTCCTTCAGCGACAGAATCTCGTCGAGCGGATCCACCGCTCCCATCGCCGTCGTGCCCAGCGTCGCCACCACAGTGCTCACATCGCCCGCGCGCAGCTCGTCTTCCAGCGCATCCAGGCTCATCCGCCCGCGCTCATCCGTCGCAACGCTCGAGTACTCCAGCTTCAACACGCTGCTGATCCGCCGGTGCGTGTAGTGTGCCTGCTCCGAGCCCACGATCCTTTTCTGGCCCCTAGTCCCTAGTCCCTTAGTCCCTTGTCCCTCGGTCAGTTGGCCCGCCATCCAGAGCGCCTCGAGATTGGCAAAGGTCCCGCTCGACGTCAGGTGCCCCAGAAACTCCTTCCACCCGAACATCGCGGGGATCTCCTTCACCGCCTCCACTTCCATCGCCGAGCTCCCTCGCCCGCCATCGAGCGCATGGTTGTTAGGATTGATCTTCATCGCCAGCGCATACGCCGCTCGTGCCACCGGATGAGGCGGCTTCAGCATCTGCCCGGCATAGAGAGGATGGAAGTAGGGATAGTTTTCGCCCAAGCGTCGCGCTGTCTCTTCAAGAACCGCTGCCAGCTCACCGGTGCCTGGCCCCGGCCCGGCCTCAAATCCCGGCAACGCCGCAAACTCTGCCTCAAGCGCCTCGGTGGCGCGAGCCAACAATTCGGGAACGGGATCCTTCGCCATGGCGCCCCCACCATATCATAGGCGGCGATGCGCCGTTAAACCCTAGCGGTTCAATAGCTTCCGACACCTAACACCAACTGGTGAGATGAAACACACAATTCCTGCTGATTATTTTGACGAAAATGATAGAATAGAGTCAGCGTTAGAACCGATTCGGGCGTGAGCAGTACTCGCCCAAAAGCAAGATTCTGCCAGTGTTCGCTCCGATTCATCCAGCGCAATTCAATACAGGAAATACGAACAAAATGGAACAAGGTACTGTGAAGTGGTTCAATGACGCGAAGGGCTTTGGCTTCATCTCGCGCCAGAACGGCGAAGATGTTTTCGTGCACTACTCGGCCATCAACTCAAGCGGTTTCAAGAGCTTGCAGGAAGGCCAGGCGGTGCAGTTTAACGTTGTCAAGGGCCCCAAGGGATGGCAGGCTGCTGACGTACAGCCGCTCTAAACAGAATTAGCCGGATTCCGGCAGAATCTAGCTCGAAACAGCAACAGGGCTGGGAACGCTCCTGAGCAACATCTGGAGTGAACCCGGTCCTTTTGCGTTTTTTCAGCCCTCCTGGCGCACCGACTAATCCGCCAGCCGTGCCGCTGCTACGGACCTCTTGAGCGCTGCTCGGCTCGCTTTAATTCAGCCGCCAGAATGCCGCGTTGAGCAGGGTGGCAAAGCTCACCCAGGCCAGGTATGGCGCCATCAACCATCCGGCACCGAGCTCAACCCGTCCGAACGCCAACGTGGTTGCGCCAATTGTCGCCCATAGAACTGCAACCACAATCAGCGCCACTCCGACGGCATGCTTGCGAAAAAAAATCCACGTCCATGCCAGATTCAGCGCCAGTTGCGCCAAGAACAGTCCCAGAGCCCAACTGCGTACTGTCGAATGCGGCGTCAGCCAAATGCGCCAGGCCGCGAAGGCCATCAACCCATAGAGCAGCGTCCATACCGGCCCAAAGACCCAGTTCGGAGGCGCGATCGCGGGGCGCGCGAGCGTACGGTACCAGCCGGTAATTTCGCCGGCTGTCCATCGTCCGCCAACGCCTGCCACTGCAAAACAGAGCGCGCACCAGAAGACCAACGCGAGCCAATGCAAAGTTGCTTTCCTTTCCTTTTCATCCCGGCTTGGTCGATGTTAATCCTCATAAATGCTCCGCGGAAGGCCCGTATCGGGCACGTATAGATCCATCCCCGCTCTCGACTTCGCGCCTTCAACCCTCTATCCTCAAGAGTTGGCCGCATCATTCTTCATTCCACGGCCGCACCGGAATCCACCAGACATATGAGCACGAACATGATCGCCGTACACCTGCCCGACGGGGCCATTCGCGAAGTGCCCTCCGGCACAACGCCTCTTGAAATCGCCAACTCCATTTCGCCGCGCCTCGCCGCAGCCTCCGTGGTCGCACGGGTGACTTTTCGCGGTCCAGCTATGGTTAGGAAGCTCGAATCCGACAGTCAACTGTCGACCAATAAGCCAGAGAGCGAGTCGGGGGAGGCAGCGATGTACGCCGCTGAGGATTCCGCGGCACCTCGACTTGTGGATCTATCCGCGCCTCTGACCGGAGACGTCGATTTCGAGCTCGTCAAGGAAAATGATCCTGACGCCCTCAAGGTCCTGCGTCACTCATCCGCGCACGTCATGGCCACCGCGGTTCTCGAGCTCTTTCCCGAAACTAAGCTCGGCCACGGCCCCGCAACTGATTCTGGTTTCTTCTACGACTTCTACCGCGAAAAACCCTTTACGCCTGAAGACCTCGCTGCCATCGAAGCCAAAATGGCCGAGGTCGTCGCTCGCAACGAGCCCTTCGTCCGCGAATACGAGCCGCGTGAGCAGGCCCTCGCCGAATTTGAAAAAGATGGCGACTTCATGAAGACCCACTTCGTCACCAAGTTCACGCAGCCCGGTGACCAGGTCAGCTTCTATCGCAACGGCAACTTTGTCGATTTCTGTCGCGGTCCGCACGTCCCCTCCACCGGCCGCGTAAAAGCCTTCAAGGTCACCAGCCTTGCCGGCGCTTACTGGCTCGGCGACGAGAAGAATCCGCAGCTCCAGCGCGTCTACGGCACCGCCTTCTTCTCGAAAAAAGATCTCGACGACCACTTCGCCCGCCTCGAAGAAGCCGCGCGCCGCGACCATCGCGTCTTGGGAAAACAATTAGACCTTTTCAGCATTCAGGACCTCGCCGGCCCCGGCCTCATCTTCTGGCATCCCAAAGGCGCCATCATTCGCAAGGTGATGGAAGACTGGATGCGCGACGAGTGTCTCCGCCGTGGCTATCAGCTCGTCTACACGCCCCACGTCGCCCGCATCAATCTTTGGCAGACCTCCGGCCACGAGGGCTTCTACGCTGCCAACATGTTCACGCCCATGGAGCTTGACGACGCGCTCTATCGCCTCAAGCCCATGAACTGCCCGTTCCACATCCTCATCTACAAAAACTCGCCCAAGAGTTATCGCGATCTGCCCGCGCGCTACGCCGAGCTCGGCAATGTCTATCGCTACGAGCGCTCCGGAACCATGCACGGCCTCCTGCGCGTGCGCGGCTTCACGCAGGACGACGCCCACATCTTCTGCATGCCATCGCAGATCGAAAGCGAAGTCGCCGCCTGCATTGATTTCGCCGAGGCCGTCTTGAAGACCTTCGGCTTCTCCGAGTTCAAGGTCGAGCTTTCGACATGGGATCCAAACGACCGCGCGCACTATGCCGGCTCCGACGAGAACTGGGACCTCGCCAGCCGCTCGCTCGACAACGTGCTCAAGGCGAAAGGCATCCCCTACAAGACCATCCCCGGCGAAGCCGCCTTCTATGGCCCCAAAATCGACATCAAGCTCGTCGATGTTCTCGGCCGCCTGTGGCAGCTATCGACGGTTCAATTCGATTTCAATTTGCCCGCACGCTTTGAGCTTGAATATGTCGGCGAGGATGGCGAGCGCCACCAGCCGGTCATGGTCCACCGCGCGTTGTTCGGGTCTGTTGAGCGCTTTTTTGGCGTGCTCATCGAGCACTACGCTGGAGCCTTTCCGCTATGGCTCGCGCCCGTGCAAATCGGCCTCGTCCCCATCAGCGAGAAGCACACGGCCTACGCGGCGAAGCTCGAAGCCGAGCTTAAGGCCGCTGGCTTCCGTGTAGAAGTGGACGCCCGCAACGAAAAGATGAACGCCAAAATCCGCGACTTCGCTTTGCAGAAGACGCCGTACATCCTCGTCTTCGGCGACAAGGAAGAGTCGGCCGGCGCAGTCAACGTGCGCACCCGCGGCAAGCAGGAGCAATCCTCCATGCCCCTCGCCGATTTCATTGCCAAAGCTAAGAATCTGGTCGCCAACCAGTCAACGGAGTTGTAAGGCTCGTATCAGTGCACGACCGGTCCACTTGCAAAAAACGATTGCCGGAGGCGCCATGCTTCGGAACGTAAGACCCGATGACGCACCTGCGATTGCGGACATCTACAACTACTACATCCTCAACTCCTCGGCCACCTTTGAGGAAGTTCCGGTGAGCCAAGACGAGATGCGGCAGCGAATCCTCGACACCATCCGGGCTTATCCCTGGCTCGTGTGCGAAGAAGACGGAAAGCTTCTGGGCTACTGCTATGGCCGCAAATGGCGAGAGCGCGCGGCCTATCGCCATTCCGTCGAAGTATCGACGTATCTCGATCCGGCTGCGGTCGGGAAGGGAAGAGGCTCAGCGCTGCTCGATGCGATCCTCGTCGAGCTGCGCCGCCGAGGTTTTCATTGCGTCATGGGCGGCGTCTCCCTGCCCAACGATGCGAGCGTCGCGCTGTTGCAAAAGTTCGGATTGCGCCAGGTAGCCCACTTCAAAGAGGTCGGCTACAAATTCGATCGATGGATCGACGTCGGCTACTGGCAACTGCTGCTGTAACGAGCAAATCTGGCTAACCTGCCATCCTGCGCGAAGCGCGTCTGCCAACCGCAAGCGGTCAGGCGTTGATCGCCATCCCCTCCACCGCGCCGTACCCGTCGAGCATCGCTTCGCTCAGCGTGGGGTGCGCGTGGATCGTGAACATCAAGTGCTCAACCGTTCCTTCCAGCTCCATCACCGCAACGGCTTCGGCAATCAGCTCCGTCGCCTGCGGCCCGATGATGTGCACGCCCAAAATCTCGCCGTACTTCGCGTCAGCTACCACCTTCACAAACCCATCGTGGCTGTCGACAATCGTGGCCTTTGAATTCCCCGCGAACGGGAACTTGCCCACCTTGACCTCGTGGCCCTTTTCCTTCGCCTGCGCTTCGGTCAACCCCGCGCTTCCAATCTGCGGCTCGGTGTAGGTGCAGCTCGGAATCCGGTCTCGCCGAACTGGTTTGTAATACGTCCCCGCAATCTTCGCCATCGCCACCATGCCGCTCATCGCGCCCACGTGCGCCAGTTGTGGCAGCCCAGCCACAATGTCGCCAATCGCAAACACGCCTGGCTCAGCCGTCTCCTGCGCATCATTCACTTTCACAAACCCGCGCTCCAGCTCGACCTTCGTCTTCTCCAGGCCAATCCCGCTCGTCAGCGGCCCGCGCCCCACGGCCACCAGCACTTTCTCGGCCTCTTTCACCTGCGCGTTGCCATTCGCATCCGTGTAGCTCACGCGAACGCCGTCTGCCGTCTTCTCCACTTTCTCCACTTTTGCGCCGGTGCTTGTCTCAATGCCGCGCTTGCGGAACACCCGCACCAGCTCTTTTGAAATCTCCTCGTCCTCCACTGGAACCATGCGCGGCAAAAACTCCAGAATCGTGACCTCGGTCCCGAAGCTCCGAAAAATCGACGCAAACTCCACACCCACCGCGCCCGCTCCAATCACGATCAGCGACTTGGGCGGCGCGCTCAGGCTCAAAATTTCGATATTCGTCAGGATGGTCCCGTCCGCCTTCAGCCCCGGCAGCAGCTTTGCCTCAGACCCCGTCGCTAACATTATTTTTCTGGCCTTGGTTTGACTCTTCACCCCGTTTGAATCGACCTCCACCGTGTGCACACCGCCTTGCGCCGGCCCAGTCAGTCTTCCAAAACCAGAGATCACGGCGATCTTATGTTTCTTCATCAGGAATTCGAGGCCCTTCACGTGCTTCGTAATGATCGCGTTCTTGCGCGCCAGCACCGCTGTCCAGTCGAGCGACCGCGCCTCGACGCCTTTGATCCCAAACTCGTCGGCTTCCTTGAGATAGTCCCAGAGTTCGGCGTTGAAGAGCAGCGCCTTCGTCGGAATGCAGCCCACGTGCAGGCACGTTCCGCCCAGCTTCGGGCTTGCGTCGATCAGCGCGACTTTTAGCCCGTACTCTGCCCCGCGAATCGCCGCCGTATAACCTGCCGGCCCGCCGCCGATCACTGCCACGTCATAAATCGTCTCTGGATTTGTCTCTGCCAAGGGGAAACTCCGTTCCGCGCGCTCTTAACTGCGAGCGCTTTCTCAACACACTTAGTTTAAATTGCTGCGCGATCACGCGAGCGCGCTTTGAACCGACTCCGCTACCGCCCGCACTGTCTCCGCCTCATCGCCGAACCCTTCCAACCAACGCACATCCGGTTCCCGCCGGAACCACGTCATCTGCCGCTTCGCGTAATTGCGATGTCCCTGCTGCGCCGCGTTGATTCCTTCCAGCTCGCTCATCGTTCCGTCCAGCACGCCCCGCGCCTGTCTGTATCCCAGCGAATCCAACGCCTTCACCGGCCCGTAGCGCGCGAGCAACCCGCGCGTCTCCTCCACAAGCCCCTCTGCAAACATCGCTGCGCATCTTTCGTTCAACTTTCGATATAGCGCATCCCTCGGCGGATTCAACCCGATCCGCAACAACCGAAACCCCGTCAGCGGATCGCGCCCCATCACTTCGGACATTGACTTCCGCGCCGCCACGCACACTTCAATCGCGCGAATCAGCTTCGCCGTATCGTTCGCATGAATGCGCTCCGCCGTCGCCGCATCCAGCCTCCGCAGCACGCGATGCAACCATTCGCTCCCGTGCCGACCCGCGCTCCGCCGCAACCGCGCCCGCAAATCTTCGCGCCGTTCCGGCCCCGCAAACAACCCCTCGGTCAGCGCGCGCAGATACAACCCTGTTCCACCAGTCACAATCGGTAAGCGCTCACGCGCCCTGATCTCTTGGAGGGCCTTCCGGGCCAGTCTGCTGTACTCGCCCGCTGTAAACGGCTCATCGGGTTCGGCCACATCGATCAAATGATGCGGCACGCGCGCACGCTCTTCTTTGGTTGGTTTGGCCGTGCCCAGCTCCATGCCGCGATACACGGCGACCGAGTCGCAGCTCACAATCTCGCCGCCAAATCGATCTGCCAGCTCGAGCGAGAGCACCGTCTTCCCGCTCCCCGTTGGCCCGAGCAAAATCAAAACGAGCGGCAACACCTCGCGATCTGGGTCGCTTGTGCTTGCGATATTCTCCTCCAAAGAGTTCGCCGTCCTCGTAGGACCCGTCCGCGCAGGACTTACCACCTCCACCACCCCGTCGGAAAAATCCACTTCGGATTCGTATGCCAGAGCCACCAAAGGCAAATCGCCGCCGCCACAATCAGCAAGCCGAACACCTGGTTGCGCCGGAAAACGCGCGTCTGCTCCTCTCGCGTGGCCTTCTCGGCCTGCTGCTGTTTGTACGGTTTAATGCGCGTGTCAACCACATTGGCTCTCGCAACCGACTCGTGCGCCGCATCGTTGGCGCATCCCGCCTCAGTATAGGCGAGTGCGAGCTCATCAAATTCGGCTGCCCCGTTTGACTTCCCCCGCCTCCATTGCCGATGATCTTTCTGGTCTTGGTTGAATTTTGTTGGAAGGAAAAAATGAAAGTCCTGATCCTTGGTTCCGGCGGCCGCGAACATGCTCTGGCCTGGGCGGTCAAACGCAGCCCGCGCGTCACTGAGGTCGTCTGCGCGCCCGGCAACGGCGGCATGGCCCAAATCGCACGCTGCGTTCCGGTCGACCTCAAGAACGTTGCCGCAATGGTCCGCCTCGCCGAAGCTGAAAAGCCCGACCTCACCATCGTCGGCCCCGAGCTGCCGCTCTCGCTTGGCATCGTGGACGAGCTTCAGCAGCGCGGCCTGCGCGTCTTCGGTCCAACCCGCGCCGCCGCCATGCTCGAATCCAGCAAGGGATTCGCCAAGCGTTTCCTTCAGCGCCACAACATTCCCGCGCCGAATTACGCCGTATGTTCCTCGCCCGTCGAAGTCGAAAAGGCAATCGAGATTTTTCATCCGCCCATTGTGGTCAAAGCCGACGGCTTGGCGGCGGGCAAGGGCGTCATCATCTGCGATTCGCGCGCCACGGCAGCTGAGGCAGCGCAGGGTCTCTTCACCGGCGCGCTTCTCGGTTCGTCCGAACGGCAGGTCGTCATCGAGGAATTCATCGAGGGAGACGAAGTCAGCTTCCTTTGTCTCTGCGACGGCAAACATGTGGCGCCGCTCGTTCCCGCCCAGGACCATAAGCGCATCGGCGAAGGCGACACCGGCCCCAACACCGGCGGCATGGGCGTCTACTCCACCGATTCGCTCGTCGATCCTGCCATGTCCGAATGGATTCTGCACCACATCGCCGTCCCCACCATTGAAGGCATGGCGGCGGAGGACACTCCTTTCGCCGGCGTCCTTTATTGCGGTCTCATGATGACCGCGCGCGGACCGCAGGTGCTGGAATTCAATGCCCGCTTCGGCGATCCGGAAACCCAGGCCATCCTCGTCCGCCTCGAAAGCGATCTCGTCGAAGCCCTCGAAGCCTGCATCGATGGAAACCTCGCCGACACGCCTCTGCGCTGGGCGGCTGGCGCCTCTGCCTGCGTTGTCGCCAGTTCTGGCGGCTATCCCGGCAGCTACAAAAACGGTTTCACCATCTCTGGCCTCGCGGCGGCAGCGGAGGTTCCGGGTGTTCAGGTCTTTCATGCAGGCACAGCGCCGGTGGGCGGCCAAATTGTCACCGCCGGCGGCCGCGTTCTCGGCGTTACCGCCGGCGCCGACTCTCTCGAAGAGGCACTCGCCCGGGCCTATCAAGCCCTGTCCGAGATTTCTTTTGAAGGAATGTATTACCGCCGCGACATCGGGCATCGAGCCTTGAAGGAGAAATCATGAGTGTAGGCATCACATTCGACGAAATGCTTGCCTGGAACGACCAGGCTTCCGCCTACTGGAAAGCTCACTTCGACGCCAACCCTGATCTTCTCGATCTTCCCTGTGGCATCGGCGGCGCGGCCACCGTGCAGGAGTTTGTGCGCCACATCTGGGGCGCGGAACTGCGCTGGGCCCAGCGCCTGGCCGGGGTCGAAGAAACGCCGCGGGAGAAAATCCCCGCCGGCCCGCTAGCCGCGCTATTCGATCTGCATTCCCAGGCGATCGCAATCTATCAACAGCTTCTCGCCGCGCCAGAGCAAACCTGGAGCGATCCGTATGTTCTTAAATTTGACTGGATCCCTCCGGAACAGCGCTCCGTCTCGCGCAGAAAGATTGCGGCGCACGCGCTCTTTCATAGCCAGCGCCACTGGGCGCAGCTCGCTACACTGGTCCGCAACGCCGGCTTCCCCTCGGACTTCCGGGGCGACCTGCTCTTTAGTCCTGCACTGGCGTAGGCGCCGGCGAGGCCACTGGCGCTGCCGGTTGCTTCTGGAAGCATGACCTGCACAGCACCGGCCTGCCTTGCGTCGGCTTGAACGGAACAGTCGTCTCTGTGCCGCACTCTGAGCACGTGGTCCGCGTCTCCGGCCGCACGCGCTGGCTTCCCCGAGCACGCTTCGCCTTGCACTGCTTGCAATGCTTGGGGTCGTTCTTGAATTGCTTATCGTGGAAGAAGAGCTGCTCGCCTGCGGTAAAAACAAACTCGGCGCCGCAGTCAACGCATTTCAGCACTCGATCGGTGAATTCCATGGCCGGCTTCCCTCACAGGGACTTCCACCGAAATCGGCCATGGCTCAACAGGATTTTGCCGGTCGCGGTTCCCTGATATCGTTCGTCGTGCACTACAAGGGGCCCGGACCGCACCTAAAACAGGGCGGTATTCGAACTTTAGCCCGCACAAGCGGGCAACTCTACACTTCGCACGCCAGACGCGTGGTCAGTGATCTTTCGCGCTTCTCAGTTTCTGAAGGGGTTGCGGCAAGCTGTCCCAGAACTCGTACACAGGGCAAGTGCCAAAGGGTTCCCAAATCAATCAGCCGACAGAAGCTGGAGAAACGCTAAAGCCAATTACAACGCCGCGGTCGCCGTCCCGATTCTTGCTGGTCTTTCTAGCAGCTTCGTTTATTGAAAGCTGTCGGAACTGTGCCTCCCGCGGCGGGTGATGAATTCAATCCTGCTCTTTACGAGCCTTCTTGCGGTTCCGCTTGCGTGCCAAGGCTGCCTTGACACGTTTCTTTTCGCCGGGCTTCAGGTAGTAGGAGTGACGCTTCACTTCCTTGATGATGTCCTCCTGCTGCACCTTCCGCTTAAATCGGCGCAAAGCATTTTCCAGCGGTTCGCCTTCCTGTACGCGAACCTCCGCCAAAGAGTAACACCTCCAAACCTGCCTGTAAGGCTCCTATAATCATACGCGAGGTTTGGGTCCGCGGCCAGTCTCATATTTCTCTATAACTTGTCGCCTGCCTCCGCTCGGCATCGAACCTTGACGCCGAACTCCGATACCGCCAAAGGCCTGGAACCCGCCAGTCGAACCGCCGGTTAAACTTTTAGATAACGGCCATCCCAGAGGTTTTCATGCTCCGAAGCTACCAGGGCCATTCGCCCGTCATCCCAGCCAGTTGCTACATCGACGCCTCCGCCCAAATCCTCGGCGACGTCGTGCTCGGCGAGCGCTCTTCGGTATGGATGAACGCCGTCCTGCGCGGCGATGTCAACTTCATCCGCGTCGGCTCTAACTCCAACGTCCAGGACTGTTCCGTTCTCCACGGCCAGCGCAACCTCTATCCCGTCATCGTGGGCGACTGGGTCACCATCGGCCACAACGCCACGGTCCACGGTTGCGTAGTCGAGGATATGTGCGTCATCGGCATGGGATCCCGCGTCTTGAACAACTCCCGCATCGGGGAGGGCTGCATCATCGCCGCCGGCTCCGTGGTTCCCGAGCACACCGTCGTTCCGCCCCGCACCCTCTGGGCCGGCGTTCCTGCCAAGCTGCGCCGCGAGATCACCGACAAGGATCGCGACCTGATCCGCGAATACGCGCAAAACTACCTCGACTACGTCGAAATCTACCTCAACAATCCTCCGCAAACGCTCTGACGGCTGTCATCCGGTTCAACGAGCGAATGACCGCAGCGAAAATGAACGCATCGGCCTCTTCGCGCACCTCATCGAGGGAATCTGCCCAATTTCGTTGACATTTACCGGCTTGAAATAGTCGGATAGTAAACAACCCAGCTCAGCCGTCCACACCTGAGAGTTCATGCAAGATTACACAATCGTTCCCCACCCAAAACGCCCCTGCCGGCTCTGCTCTCTCTCGCCGCTCCTCGCCGCGCTGGCTTTCTGCTTCGGGTCTGGCGTTCAGGCGCAAACCACGCCTGCGCCAAACGCCGCAGAGAGCGCTTCTCTTCCTGACGCGCCATCACCGCATCTGTCTTCGCACGACGAAGTGACGATCCGCAGGGTGCCGCGTAATTTCCTTGAAGATCAAGGCGCCATCTGGACCAGCCCCGTGCGTCTGCGCACGCACGACCTCAAGTGGATCGTCCCGCTTGCCGCTGCTACCGGAGTCGCTCTCGGCACCGATCACTACGTCATGACGCAGGTGGTGTCACAGAATCCCAGCTTCAACCAGGCCAGCATCAACGCTTCCAACGCGATGGTTTACAGCCTGGTTGCAACCCCGGTTGTGTTGTATGGATTCGGCCATTTTCAGCAGGACGATCACGCGCGCGAAGCTGGCATCCTCACCGGCGAGGCAATGGTCGACGGCGTGGTTGTGGAGCAGGGCCTGAAGTTGATCTTCTGGCAAGAGCGCCCCTACCAGGACAAAGCAAGGGGCGGCTTCTTTCAGGCAATCGCGGGCGTCGACTCCGCATTCCCCTCGTCCCACACGCTCATTGCCTTCTCAGCCGCGTCGGCCCTCGCCGAAGAATATCCGTCCCGCTGGGCTCAAGTCCTTCTCTACACCGGGGCCACTGGCGTCGGTCTCACTCGCGTCCTTGGCCAGGACCACTTTCCCGCCGATGTCCTGGTCGGAGGCGCCCTCGGATGGCTCATCGGCCACAACGTCGTCAAGCGCCACCGTCACTCCACCCGGGAACTCCTGCCGCACCATCAACGCTGATGCCCCTTAGTCCCTCAGTCCCTACGTCCCTGCTTTTCTCACACCGGCAGCGGATTCCGCCCTGCGAAAAACTTCCTTTGGTGCCAGTAGGGGTAAACCGGCTCACGATCGCTTGCCTTGTCCAGCGCAGCCACTTGTTCGGCGCTCAGCTTCCATCCCGCAGCGCCCAGGTTCTGCCGCAACTGATCCTCATTCCGCGCGCCCACAATGACTGACGAAATGGTCGGCCTCTGCAACAGCCAGTTCAGCGCCACCTGCGGAACCGTTTTACCGGTTTCTGCGGCAATCTTGTCCAGCGCATCCACCACGCCGTAGAGGTACTCATCCGGCATCTGCGGTCCCTCATCGGCGATCGTGTGCAACCGGCTCACCTCCGGCAGCGGTTTCCCGCGGCGAATCTTGCCCGTCAGTCGTCCCCAGCCCAGTGGACTCCACACCAGCGCGCCCACCTTCTGATCGAGTGCAAGCGGCATCAACTCCCACTCGTATTCGCGCCCGATCAGCGAGTAGTACACCTGGTGCGCAACAAACCGCGTCCACCCATATCGATCGGCTACCGCCAGCGACTTCATCAGGTGCCATCCCGAGAAATTCGAGCAAGCGATATACCGCACTTTGCCTTCGCGGACAAACTTGTTCAGCGTGTCCTGCGTTTCTTCAATCGGCGTCAACGCGTCGAAGCAGTGCAAATGGTAGATGTCGATATAGTCCGTGCCCAGCCGCTGCAGGCTGGCCTCCAGCGCGCGCCGCAAATGGTAGCGCGACGAGCCCTCGTCGTTCGGTCCCGGCCCCGTCCCAAACCCTACCTTGGTCGAAATGAGCGCCTGATCCCGCTTGCCTGCGAGAGCCTTGCCTAAGATCTCTTCAGACCGGCCTTCCGAGTATCCATCGGCCGTGTCGAAAAGGTTGACGCCGGCCTCGAAGCAGATGTCGATCATCCGCCGCGCCTCTTCAACTTCAGTCGACCCGAAGCCTTTGAAAAACTCGTTGGACCCGCCAAAAGTCGCGGTCCCAAGACTCAATGCGGAAACTTTGAGGCCAGAGCCTCCCAGCAATCGATATTCCATGGCGTTTTCGATGTCTCACCTTGCGCAAGAGTGCGCCAATGCTCCGCCTTCATTCCGGCAGCAAATTCAGTCCGAAGTCGGCTGGATCGCCGAGCACATTCAGATAGTAGTTCTCACTGGGATAGGGAACGTAAATCTGGTCGCCAGGCCTCACCTTGGAGTACTTCTGCCAGCGTGGATTACTGTGGTCTTCGCCTGCCAGGTCGGTGAATGTGAACGTCATCCATGGCCACACGCGGATGTAATCGACCGCAACCTCCGGCACGCGAGCTTTTTCGCTTGTCACCCGGCCATAAATCCGCACCAACGCCAGAGCAGGAATCTGCGACGGATCCACTTGCAGCTTCGCCACAAAGTCTCCGTCGCCGCTTTTTGCCACCAGCATAATGTGGCAGTCTGTCATGCCGTCGAAGAAATGGTGCTGCACCACGAGCTTCACGTCTCCGCCTTTTTCGACCGGTGGAGTGATTCCGCGCACGATTCCGAACCACGCCACGAATGCGCCTGTCTTTCCGTGCATCGTGTAGTTGCCGCCGAATGCCGTATCGTTGGTCTTCTCAGTGTCGGTCAGGCGCGCAAAGAAAGGCGCTTCATTAGCGATCGGCCTGTACTGGCAGGTTGCCAGCGTGTCGGAGGGCTTCAATTTCTTTACCGGCTGCACGTCGATCGGGGTCTGCGCCGCCGCGCTCACGCTCAATGCGGCGATCGCGGCCATCGCGAGCCATCGCAAGGAAACCCTCATTCCGGAAAACCGCTGAAGATTTGAACGACCCATATCGTGGAAAGCTTATCGCAAACTAGAAGAGCCGCCCATCGCTCCGGGCGGCTCTTCTCTGATTCCTAACCCCTAACCACTGTCTTTAGCAGCTCAGCACATCCTGCAGCTTGGTCAGCGTGCGGTGCAGGTCCTTGTCCGTCCGGCGTTGTTCGTCGATCTTGCCGATGGAGTGCATCACCGTGGTGTGATGCTTGTTGCCGAACTGGCGGCCGATCTCCGGCAGGCTCGCTTCCGTCATCTGCTTGGCCAGGTACATCGCGATCTGCCGCGGCACCACCACATTGCGCGAGTTGTTTTTCTGCTTCAGGTCCGCGACGCGCATGCCAAACTGCTCCGCGACAGCGCGCTGGATCGCCTCAATGGTGATCTTGCGCACCTGCATGTCGATGAACTGCTTCAGGCACTGCTGCGCAGCAGCCAGCGAAATCTCCATGCGGTTCAGCTGGCACCATGCAATCAGCCGCACCAGCGCGCCTTCCAGCTCGCGCACGTTCGTCCGCACATTCGACGCCACAAACAGCGCCACATCGGTCGGCAGTTGCGCTTGTTCGCTTTCCGCCTTCTTCAGCAGAATGGCTACCTTGGTTTCAAGATCGGGCGGTTGAATGTCAGCGATCAATCCCCACTCAAAGCGAGAGCGCAGCCGTTCCTCGATCTCCGTGAGTTCTTTGGGAGGCCGGTCAGAAGCAATCACCACCTGCTTCATGTTTTCGTGCAGCGCGTTGAAGGTGTGAAAGAACTCCTCCTGCGTGCGCTCCTTCTGCGAGATGAACTGAATATCGTCGATCAGCAGCACTTCCACCGTGCGGAAACGGTCGCGGAAGCTGGTCATGCGATCGTTGCGGATGGAGTTGATCATCTCGTTGGTAAACTTCTCCGCCGACACGTAGCAGATGCTCGCGGCCGGCTGCCTGCGCTTCACTTCGTGCCCGATCGCGTGCATCAGGTGTGTTTTGCCCATGCCCACGCCGCCATACAGAAAGAGCGGATTGTAGGCGCGCGAGGGGCGTTCCGCCACGGCCAGGGCCGCGGCGCGCGCAAATTGGTTTCCGTTGCCGATCACGAAGTTGTCGAACGTGTAGCGCTGGTTGAGCTGCGCCGCGGTCGACCAATCGAAGCGGCCCTGCTCTGGTGAGCGCGCTGCGTTCGAGGGAGGCGCCGTGGGCGCATGCGAAGGTACGGGGCCGAATCCGCCATCCCTCCGCTGCGGCGGAATCGACGGGTCCTCTTCTGCGGTCACAAAACATACGTCGTCGAACTCGAGCGATTGCAGATCGATCGCTTCCTGAATCAGGTCGCCGTATTTGTCGCCGATGTGCTGGAACTCCGGCGACGGCACGCGCACATAAAGCTTGCGCCCCGAAGCATGGCTGAATCGAGTCGGCTTAAGCCAGGTCTCGAATGATTGCCGAATGACCTTCTTCTCGAGTGCTGCGAGAATCTGGAGCCAGGGATTGAGTGCCGAGGTCGGCGTAGTCGCAAATGCCATCGTACAATCCTTGCTGATTCCGCCGGCATTGCGCCGCGCGGTTCGTTTGTTATCTTGCAGGCAACGGTCCCTTTAAGGCGCAAAGCAACGCACTTCGCGCTCTATTCCAATTGGCCCACTACCTGATTACTTCTGGTCCGCCCCGAAGGATTCAACACCGAGGCTCTTGACTAAAATCCGATACGCAGAATGATCGAAATTTCACATGAAATTACAAATGAAATTTCAGGAACGGTCCCGATAGTAGCACAAACCGAGACTGTTGCAATCCCCTATTCACACAAGTTTTCTGCGATCTCTTTGAGTTGCACCAAGGATGGTGAAAGTTCGCGTCTTGGTTACCCGCGTTACTGAAGTGCCGCACTCTTCTCGCGCTTCTCTGAGCATACGACAAATCTCTCCACCCCTTGCCACATCGTGAAAGCGCCGTCAGGTGGCATCCAAATTTCGCCTGAGATATACTTAAAGAGTTGCTAACTAGCAGATTTTCTATTGAAAACAGGAGCGGGTTACCATGCCCAAACGTACCTTTCAACCCAACCGCCGCCACCGTGCCAAAACTCACGGCTTCAGGTCGCGCATGAAGACCAATGCCGGCGCCGCCGTGCTCAGCCGCCGCCGCGCCGCCGGCCGCAAGCGTGTCTCCGTCAGCCCCGCGCATCGCGATTGATTCCCCGGCTGGTTCTTGATTTGAGAGCTGCGCCGCCTGAAGCAGAAACCGCCGCGCAGCGCCTGCTTTTGGCTCGAGCCTTCCTGATGAATTCAGCTTCCAAGCCTGCCCAGCGCCAAACTCTGGCGAACTCGCGCCTGCGTAAGCACGCTGACTACCTGCGCGCCTACGCTGCCGGCCGAAAGCGCCAGTCCTCTGCCATGAGCTGGTTCCTCGCGCCACAGACGATTGAAGGCGCGGCAGCTCCGGATGCTGCGCGCGTCGGCCTCACGGTGGGCAAAGTCATCGGCAAGGCCCACGAACGCAACCGCATCAAGCGCCGTATGCGCGAGGCGCTGCGCCGCCATGTCGATCTCTTGCCCGCGGGCTTCGATCTCATCCTGCACCCGCGCCGCATCGTGCTCACCATGGACTTCGCGCAACTTGAGCGCGAGGTTTTGCGTATCCTTGAACAGGCCCAGTCCGAGGCGGCACGCTCCGCGAAACACTCCGCAGCCGCGCCGAATCCTCCGGGACCATCGGCATGATGACGCGCATCTTGCTCGCACTGCTCGCCTTTTACAAACGCTGGCTTTCTCCGGCGCTCCATTCGCTCCATCCGGGCGGCTGCAAATTCCTGCCCACATGCTCTGAGTACGCCGCAGTCGCCATCGCCACGCATGGTCCGCTGCGCGGTTCCGCACTCGCCGCCTGGAGACTGCTTCGCTGCCATCCTTTCACGCCAGGAGGATTCGACCCCGTCCCGCCCGCAGCGCAAAAGCCGGCTTCGCCCGTCCTGAATCAGCCCTCAAACCATCGCGCCGGAACCGTTTACCCCCACGAACCGTTACCATAGGTAGAGCGGCTGCCCTGCGGGCTGCCCTCTCAACACGATAGGAAGTTTCCTTTGCCCGAAGTTCACAATCCCAATCTGCAATCGCAGGGCCCCGGAGGCGGTGGTGGTGGGGGCGATATGCGCTCCACCATGGCAATGATGTTTATTGTCCTCGCCGCTTTCCTTGGCTACCAGTACTTCTTCGCCAAGCCCAAGCCGCAAGATCAGCCGCCCGCTGTCACTCAAACGCAGCCCGCCGCGCCGGCCTCCCAAGCCCCGCAAGGTCCGCCGGCCGCGGCCGCGGCAACAGCCAAGCCTTCCAGCGCCGCGCCGCAAATCTCCGCCTCCATCATCACCACCACCACGGTCGAGAACGAACTCTTCAAAATCCAGTTCACCAATCACGGCGCGCAGGTCGAGCATTGGATCCTGAAAAAATACTTTGACTCGGCAGGCAAGCCCCTTGACCTTGTCCAGCCTCAGGCTGCCGCCCGCTTCGGACTGCCACTCTCGCTGTTTACCTACGACCCGGCGCTCACCGCACAGCTCAATCAGGCCCTCTACCAGGTTTCGGTCTCGGGAGCGCAACCCACGGCCACCGGCAGCGTCCTCGCGCCCGCCTCGATCACCTTTCACTACGCGTCGAACGGCCTTGATGTCTTAAAGACCTTCAGCTTCAACTCGACCTACGTCATCGGCGTCGATTCAGAGGTCAAGCAGAACGGCGTCCCGGTCCGCGCCCTGGTCGCCTGGCCTGCCGGTCTGGGCGACATGGAAGACTTGCAGCAGACGGGAATGTTGCCATCGCAGTCGCGGACGCCTTCCTTCTTCGCCTGGTCGATTGACGGCAAGCAGGACTCGCAGGCCGCCGCCAAGGTCAGCGGCAACAACACGCTCGACGGGCCCTATCAGTACGCCGCTGACATGGATCTTTACTTCGCCTCGGTCTTTCTGCCCGACGCGCCTGATCGCGCTACGGTCGTCACTCTGCACAATGCCATCGAGTTGCCAGGCGATGCGACCGACCCGAACAGCAAAAAGATTCACATAGACGTGCTTGGCGTGGCCGTAGGTGACACCAGCGGCGCCACGCGCCTGCGTCTGTTTGCTGGACCCAAGGCCACCGACGTGCTCAAATCCATCCACGCCACCGGCGCGGACGGCAAAGCTGACGGGCCCAATCTCGAACCGCTCATTCAGTATGGCTGGATGACCGTCGTCGCCAAGCCGCTCTACCTCCTGCTTCGCTTCCTGGTCGAACATGGCATCGGAAACTGGGGCTGGTCCATCATTCTCTCCACAGTCATCTTCAACCTCACGCTCCTGCCCACACGACTGATGATGACCAAGTCGTCGCTGAAGATGATGCGCATCCAGCCCAAGGTTGACGCCATCAAGAAGCGTTACGCGAATCTCAAGGCGACAGACCCCAAGCGCGCCGACATGAACGCCGAAATGATGGCCCTCTACAAAACCGAGGGCGTGAACATGTACGGCAACTGCCTGCCTATGCTCGTGCCCATGCTCCTTTTGTGGCCCTACTTCCGCGTGTTGGAGTACACGGTGGAGCTGCGCCAGGCACACTGGCTCTGGCTGCCGGACCTCTCGCAGCCAGACCCAACGCACATTCTGCCCATTTTCATCATCATCAGCATGTTCTTCACGCAGTACATTACTCCTTCCCCAGGCATGGATCCCGGCCAGCGCCGCATGATGGCCTTTATGATGCCCGTCATGTTCGGCTTCATGCTCTGGCATTACGCTTCGGGACTCGCGCTCTATTGGGGCACCGGCAACATCATGATGCTGGCCATGCAGATCGGCATCAACCGCTCCCATTGGGGCAAGGAGATGCACGCCATAGCCGATCGCCGCGCCGCCAAAAAACTCGGTGCCAATCCCAAAACCGTCCAAGGCAAACGGTAAGGAAAGTTCTTAGTTCACAGTTCGCTGCATTCAGCGATCAGCGGCGAGTCTAACGATCTCTGTTCACTGATTTACTCGTTCACTGTCTACGACTCACGACTCACGATCCTCCCTATTCCCCACTACCTGCTCCCTCATTTATCGTCAATGGCATATGGCCGCCACCGAGATTGTCGTTCCCCATCCCGCCGCAGAAGCCGAAGAAATCTATCGCCGCTGGATTCGCTTTCTTGATGAGGAATTCCTGCGCCATAACTCGATGGAGCGCCGCAGCGAAATCGTGCGCGACCAGTTGACCCAGATCTATCTCGGCCGGCCCCACGGCGGCAAACTCAATCTCACGCTCACTTCTGAGCTGCCCGGCAACGTCGTCAATCTTTCTCTCGATCCAATGAACGTCACGTTGGAAGCCGAGCACTTCCCTGAGGTCGATCGCGAGCGATTCGCGCGGCGCAAACCATTGCTGTGGTTCTGGCAGATGTTCGACCGCTCGCCGCTCGGCCTCAACCACTGGCTCGGCCTGCGTTTTCGCTGCATGCTCGGCCGCCACATCTTTGAGCATCTCGGCTCGGGCGTCAAGATTTACCACGGCGTCGACCTTACCTACGGCTACAACCTATCCATCGGCGACGGTGCCGTCATCCGCCAGCGCGCCCTCATCAACGATCGCGGCGGCATCAAGATCGGCAAGAACGCCATCATCGGCTCTTACACGCGCATCTATTCTTTCTGGCACGATGCCGCGGATTATGAAAAAATCCGCCTTCAGCCCACGGTCATCGGAGACGGCGCCCACATCGCCAGCCACGCCATAGTGCTCGCCGGCCAGAACGTCGCGCCTGGATCATCCGTCGGATCCTTCCCTGCCGACCCAGCCTGAGGCGCTCGAAGCTCTTTATTCCCGGCCCCGGACCCCTGCCTTCCTGGTCCCTCGGTCCCTGCCAACGCCTGTTCATCCATCACAGACCGCTGTTTGCTGTCTTCTGTAGCATTCCCTCCGCAGCCCTCCTCAATGCTCTTCAAGGCTCTTAGTGCGGCCGTGTACGGAATCGACGCCAACCTCATCGAGGTTGAGGTCGACTATAGCGGCGTGGTCATGAATGAAGACCACTTTCACACCGTCGGCCTGCCCGACGCTGCCGTCCGTGAAAGCCGCGATCGCGTCCGCGCCGCCATCAAGAACTCCGGTTACACCATCCCTCCCACATTCATCACCATCAACCTCGCCCCGGCCGATCTCAAAAAGGAAGGCTCCGGCTTCGATCTGCCCATCGCCGTCAGCATTCTTGGAGCCTACGGCGCTCTGCATTCCAATGACCTCAGCCGCTTTCTCATGGTCGGCGAACTCGGCCTCGACGGCGGCGTGCGTCCCATCCCCGGCATGTTGCCCGTCGCTATCCTGGCCCGCGAGAAGGGAATCGCCAACCTGATTCTGCCCGCCGCCAACGCCGCTGAAGCCGCAGTCGTCGAGGGCGTCAACGTCTATCCCGTCTCGTCGCTCCTCGATGTGCTCGATCTGCTCAACACTTCAGTCGTCGGCGTCATCCAGCGCGAGCCTTACCGCGTCGTCACGCAGGAACTCCTTGGAAAGCTTGAGCAGTTCACCGTTGACTTTCAGGATGTTCGCGGCCAGCAAACCGCCAAGCGTGCTCTTGAAGTGGCCGCCGCCGGCAGCCACAACATTCTGATGATCGGCCCTCCCGGCTCCGGCAAAACCATGCTTGCCAAGCGTCTGCCGTCGATCCTCGCCCCGCTCACCTTCGAGGAAGCGCTCGAGACCACCAAGATTCACTCCGTCGCTGGCGTCCTCGAAGCTGGCGCGGGCCTCGTCACGCAGCGGCCCTTCCGTTCGCCTCACCACACCATCTCCGACGCCGGCCTCATTGGCGGCGGCATGGTGCCTCGCCCGGGCGAGGTCTCGCTCGCGCACAATGGACTCCTCTTCCTCGACGAGCTGCCCGAGTTTCCCCGCAACGTTCTCGAAGTCATGCGCCAGCCGCTTGAGGATCACACCGTCACCATTGCGCGCGCCTCCATGACGCTCAGTTTTCCCGCGCGCTTCATGCTCGCCGCCGCCATGAATCCCTGTCCCTGCGGCTACTTCAATGACAAGTCGCGCGAGTGCACATGTACTTTGCCGATGATCCAGCGTTACGTGGCCAAAATCTCCGGTCCCTTGCTCGACCGTATTGACATCCACATTGAAGTTCCTGCTGTTCAATATAAGGAGCTGCGTGGCGGCGTGGCAGCCGAAGGTTCGGCCCAGATTCGCACCCGCGTCATGGCCGCGAGAGCGCATCAACGCCAGCGCTTCTCCAAAGCCAAAGAAAAAATCTACGCCAACGCGCAAATGACCACGCGCCAGATTCGCGCCTACTGCGAGCTAAGCCCCGACGCGGAGCGTCTCCTCGAGCGCGCCATGCAACAGCAGGGCCTCACCGCCCGCGCCCACGATCGCATCCTCAAAGTCGCCCGCACCATTGCCGACTTGGAAGGCGCGGCGTCCCTCTCCGTCGCCCACCTCGCTGAAGCCATCCAATACAGGACGCTCGATCGCACCTATTGGGCCTGATTCTCGCCCGCCCGCCGCAACCGCACGAATCTCCAGGATTTGAGAGCCGCAAAGTCCCAGCAGCCCCTTCTCCCCCTCACCATTCCGTGGCATTACCTTTGAATCAAAATCGGCACTGCATCCCAATCTCTGCGCCGATATCCCGGCTAACATACATCTCACATCCGCGGTCTTGAGAGCGGGGAGGAGCGCGTGCAGGGTATTGCCCTTCAATCCGGTTGGGAGACTTTTCTTCTCGCGGCTCCTATTGTGGGCATGGTTCTCGTCGGTGTCTTCCGCCTCGATGAAATTGCCACCAACCAGGGTCGCAGCCGGCGTCCCAGGCTTCCAGGCAACGACGAAAACGGCCGGGTGCTCCTCAGGGACCCCGACGGAAAGCCCTGGAACGACTCGCCCGGCGAGCCACATACCAGCGCATAGCACCCCGCAACAGCGCCTGATTGACTGAGAAGGTTCACCCCTCTGCCATCTGGATCTGCGGGCAATTCAGCCCCGCCGTTTCTCCCCTTTGCCGCGGGTTCGTTGCATCCGCCAATCCATTGATAATAGACACTTTAGATGACGACCAATCGCGCGTCCGCCTGGCCCTCGGTCCCCTCGGTAAACGTTCGACAATTCGCGTCATTTGACCCGAAATAACTATTGACCGGGCCGGGTCTTCGTTATACTCTCATCGTAGCCATCCATAGAGGGCAGGTTGCGCATTGCGGCCGGGTGTGCCCATCAGCTACTTCCAGCATCAAACCTTTGAGAGAAGGCTCGCTTGATGCCTTGAGCTGCGTTCTTGAGCAGCGTTGGGAAGGGCCAACAGGCGCCCGGGTATCCGGCGCGCAAACTGCGGATCCGATACGGTATGGCATCCATTTCACAGCGTGCAATGGCCCAAATGTTTTTGAACTGTGGGCAGGCGAAGCGCGTCTAAGATGTGGAAGTTTCAATTTGGGGTAGCCCTTGGCTGGTTTGGCTTGTATTGGCTTCCCCTGTGCTGTGCCGGCGGGTCAGTGGCTCATTCCAGTGCAGCTATTTGAAAAGAAGGAGATAAACAATGCGTTCCGATCTCGTTTTTAAGGCACTTTCTCATGTGTCCAATCGCTACCAGCTCTGCACTCTGGCAAGCAAGGCTACCCGTAAGCTCCACAAGCCGAACACAAGGCTGCAAGACACCACAAACGAAGTTTTGTGCCGTTTTGAAGTAGCAAGTCCTGAAGCGGAAACGCCCGAAGAGGCGCCCGCGGTTCATCTGGTTGAAAGGCGCCGTGCGGCCTGACGGCGTCTATCGCCGCATTGCGCATTGAGTCAATCAAGAGTTTCATAACAATTGCCATTCGAGACGAGGCCATCTCTTTCCCGGCGCTCCGCAACTCCAAATGAGTTTGGAGGACGATTCAAGGCTGGTTTGCGCCGGCTGAATTTGTCGTAACCCGCAAGGTTGTATCCTCAGGAGCACTTCCCGCTCCGCATTCCCTCCCACACATCCCGTCCCTTCGCAGGTAAACATGACCATCGCAGAACTGAAAGAAAAGAACATCACTGAATTGAGCCGCATCGCGCGTACCCTTGAAATTCCTGGGACCAGCGGCCTTCGCAAGCAGGATCTTATCTTCAAGATCCTCCAGGCGCAGAGCGAAAAAGAAGGCCACATCTTCGCCGAGGGAGTCCTTGAGATTCTCCCCGACGGCTACGGCTTTCTCCGCTCGCCCGACTACAACTACTTGCCCGGACCGGACGACATTTACGTGTCTCCCTCCCAAATTCGCAAGTTCGATCTCAAAACCGGCGACTCCATCAGCGGCAACGTCCGCCCGCCCCACGAAGGCGAGAAATATTTCGCCCTCGTCAAGATCGAGGCCATCAACTTCGAGTCGCCTGAAGAGACGCGCAACAAAATCCTCTTTGACAACCTCACGCCGCTCTATCCGCAGGAGCGCATCAAGATGGAGACCACGCGCGAGGGCGTTAGCGGCCGCGTCATGGATCTCCTGACGCCCGTTGGCAAGGGCCAGCGCGGTCTCATCGTCGCCCCGCCCCGCACCGGCAAAACCATGCTGCTGCAATCCATCGCCAACTCCGTCACCACCAACCACCCCGAAGTCGTGCTGATCGTCCTGCTCATCGACGAGCGCCCCGAGGAAGTCACCGACATGCAGCGCTCGGTCAAGGGCGAAGTCATCAGCTCCACGTTCGACGAGCCCGCCGCCCGCCACGTGCAGGTGGCCGAAATGGTCATCGAGAAGGCCAAGCGCCTCGTCGAGCACAAGCGCGACGTCGTCATTCTCCTCGACTCCATCACCCGTCTCGCCCGCGCCTACAACACCATCGTTCCGCCCTCGGGCAAAGTCCTCTCCGGCGGCGTCGACTCCAACGCCCTTCAGCGCCCCAAGCGCTTCTTCGGCGCGGCCCGCAACATTGAGGAAGGCGGCTCGCTCACCATCATCGCCACCGCCCTCGTCGATACCGGCTCACGCATGGACGAAGTCATCTTCGAAGAGTTCAAGGGCACCGGCAACATGGAAATCATTCTCGACCGCAAGCTGGTCGACAAGCGCGTCTTCCCGGCCATCGACATTCAGCGCTCCGGCACGCGTAAGGAAGAGCTGCTCATTCCCAAGGAAGACCTGCAGCGCGTTTTCATCCTGCGCCGCGTGCTCAATCCGCTCTCGCCCGTCGAGGCCATGGAACTACTGATCAGCCGCTTGGAGAAGGTGCGCAACAACGCCGAGTTCCTCGCCAACATGAATCAGCTTTAGTTAGGTTTCCGCTCTGGGGTCTAGGTGGCTGGATTTACCAGAGCAATTGAAAAGGCCGGGGCTCGTCCCCGGCCTTCTCTGAAAATGGCAACGCTGGTAAACTAGATAAGTTGTGGGGCTGTAGCTCAGCTGGGAGAGCGCCTCGTTCGCAACGAGGAGGCCAGCGGTTCGATCCCGCTCAGCTCCACCAAAGAATCAATCACATGCGGCATGGGCAGGGAGCGCAACGGCACATTTGTGTCGTAGTTTGTGTCGTAACCCTTCGATGTGCGCTCCGAATAGCCCTGTTTTCCCCTTCCCATCGTCAACGCGTCCAGTGCGGTTCTCTTGGCGTCCAGCCGGATGTGGGAGTAGTGCGCAAGCATCTTGCGCGAGACGTGACCCGCAATCGACATGATGGTGCTGTCGCTCGCCTTGGACTCGGCAAGCTCGGTGATGGCCTGATGGCGGAGGTCATGGAACCGGAAGCCCTCAAACGGACTCTTGAGCTTCGTAATGCTCGCCTTGCAGCCCGCGCACGTCTCGCCGGGATTCTGGAGTTGCCCGCACCCGGCGCACTGTACGGCCCGCGTCAGCCGTCGCCATGCTGTCCGCCAACTCTTGATGCCGCGCGTAGGGTCGAAATGCGCCGTCTCGCAGGCAGGGAAGAGGAAATGGCTCGGCTCCGTCGCTCCGAGAGCCTGTGAGCGCCTGTAAAGCTCAAGAATCACAGCCCAGGCGTCCGCGTTCAGGGGGATCACACGCTCCCCAGCCTCCGTCTTGCTCTTCCGAACCGTGAGCGACCGCCCAATCATGTCCACGTCGCGCCAGCGCATCTCTTTAATCTCGCACCCGCGCATTGTCGTGTTCAGGGCGAGCCGTGCGGCACAGGCGACAGTCTGCCACTCCGGGCGAGTCCCGGCCCTGTGCAAGAGCTTGACCTTCTCTTCATGGGAGAGCGCCCGCCCGATGTTCTGGCGAACGGGCAGCGGGTGAATGTCCTCTGAGAAGTGATGCTAACGCTTCGCCCGCTTGAGCACTCCCCGGATGATGTCTAACTCCCGATTGATCGTCGCATTCGACCTCCCCGCTGTCTTGCGTTCGCGGATGTAGCCGGAAACCTGCGCGGCAGTCATGCGCCACACCGCGACCTCTCCGAGAGTCTTGTTGATTGGTTTCACACGCTCCCGCTCTGTCTGAATACTGCGAGGCGCAAGGTGTGGGATTCGATCCGCAAGGAAACGCTCCGCCGCATCGGAGAAGGGAAGGCGGGAAAAGTCATCTTTGCTGGCCGCGAGCTTGCCCGCCTTGGCCTCTCCAATCAGCACCCGTTCCTTGCGCTGCGCTTCGCGCCAGTCGCTAGTGTCGAGAGAGAATCGGAACCGTTCTCCGTCTACGAAGAAATGCGTATGCCAAGTGCTACCGCGCTTTTTGAGTGCCATTGGATTTCCTCCTGTTGGTTTCTGTGTTTGTTGCTCGGAGTTTCTTCTCATTACGGAACCGCGCCACGCGATGAGCTTCCCGGTGAGCGGGGCAGCAGTATTCCTGATTCGGTCGATCTTGAAAGAATTGCTCGCCGTCGTAGGGGCAGATGCGAAAGCCTAGCCCGCTAACCGGCGCAATGAAGAAGGTATGAATGTAAAGAGCCGTCCTCGGGTCGGGGCAATAAATTGCGGGTCTGAAAGCTCCGTCCATCCACCAGAGGACGATCTGTGCATTTTGCAGGAGCGCGCCCACAGCTTGAGAGACTTCGTAGGAAAACAATCTTGAGGGATTTTCCCCGGCCTTTGGGCCGGAGCGCAGACCGCCTAAGTATCGAAGCGATTCCTTCGCGGATAACCCTACGAACGGAGCGAACACTTCCCCAAGCTGCCGGTCCGATTCCGGGTCTGTCGGTGGATTCTCGGCTTCTCTCAGTCGATACGCTCGCTCTAAACGCTCTTTCGCTTTAGCCAGCGCCAGTGTGTCGCCCGTCTCCAGTGCCCCTCTCAGGGCCAGTAAAGCATCGAAATGAGCCGCTGCCGCCCCTTTCAACTCCCTCGCTGTTTTTTTCAACTCTTGGAGCCTGATGGCCCTTACAGACTGGGGTCCGCCGAATTCCATCTGAAATGTGGCCTCACCGCTTGCTTCTTCTGGCGAAGCCGGAATCAGAATGGCGAAGCTCTCTTTTCGAGTAACGGTTTCGTAACGGACACGTTCCATACAAATACTGTAACAGATACAACTACTACTAGCAAGGAGGATTTTCATGGCAGAACGAGAAATTTCCGTATCCGAAGCCGCTCGCAGGCTGGGCGTGGCTCTCACCTACGTGTACTCACTGCTTTGGGCTGGAAAGCTCAAAGCGCGCAAAGTCAACAGGCAATGGCGAATCTCCGCCGATGCAGTCGAGGCTCGGTTGAAAGTGAGGGGCGAATAATGGCCGACATGGTTCCAAAACTGCTCCCCCTTATTACGGTCGCTGCGACGCTGTCCGTGTCGAAGCACACCGTCAGAATGTGGGTCAGAAAGGGCAAGCTCAGGCCGATCAGAATTTGTAGACGCCTGTTGTTCACCCCGGACGAGGTCACACGCTTTCTTGCGGGGGCGAAGTGACTCATGTCTCAGGCGAAAAGCACACTCCCGGAAGAGGCACGCGCACCAATGCCCATGCCAGAAGCGAAGGGGGCAACTCCTGATGCTGCCGTCGGCTTGAAACTGAAAAACGGGGCGGATATTGAGGCAAAGGTACAGGGCTTTTTAGTTCCCGAATTTATCCCAGATGACACCTTAATCGTTCTGGCTGGAGCTGTCGGGCTGGGGAAGACGACCGCGACTCTATCATGGGCGGCAGACATTACAAACGGGAGAATCCCTGTTATCGGCGGCAAGCGCGAACCCGCGAATGTGCTGATGATCTCGAATGAAGACTCCGAAGCGCAAATACAACGCACCTTTATCAGGCTGGGCGGCAACTTATCGCGGCTGTACGTTGAAGATGAAGACTCCGACCTGCCTTGGAACCTTGGCGATCCGCTGGCCCTCGAAGCTCGCCTTGAAGAGTTGAAGCCAGCCCTCGTTATCATCGACAGCTTAACAACCCACGTTCCCCTCAAAACCGACATGAACAGTCATGGCGAACTCGCGCCGTTATTGGTTCGGCTGAGGAAAATGGCCGCACGATGCAATTGTGCGATTTGTGTCGTCCACCACACTAACAAATTGCAAACGGGCGACCCGATAGCGAAAATATCCGGCACTGTCGGAATCAGCGCAACTGCACGGCACGTACTTTTGTGTGCTGTCCACCCCGAAGATGCAGCCCGCCGGATCGTTGCAATTGCGAAAACGAATCTTGTCCGGTATGGAGCACCGGCCTACAAATTCCGGCTGGACCCCTTCGCCTGGGAAGGTGCCGTCTCTCAAACCGCTACCGATTTGCTTCTACCGCCGAGTGAAACGACAAGGAACCCTGCCGAAGTTTTCCTGCGCCTTCAACTCAAGGACGGGCCGAAAGCAGTTGCAGACTTGGAAACGCTGGCCGACAGCCTGCGCATAAGTCGCCCGACTCTTTACCGGACGAAAAAGCAGATGGGTGTTCTTAGCTCACGTTCCGGTTTTCCGGCAAAGGCGACGTGGAGTTTTCCAGTTGTCTCAGAGCCTCACGTACCCCCTGAGACTGAGACTACTGGAGAGTGTGTTAGAGACAACAACAACAACTGTAAGGACTTAGCACAGTTGTCTCAGTTGTCTCAGTTATCTCATGGTTTGGGGGGCCCTACAACTGGTGAGACAACTGCAATCGACGATATTCAGGCAACTCCCGGAACTCAAAACGCTGAGGTGAGGATATGAGTGCAGCCTTGGAATTGATTCGTACAGTGGAAGCGAACGGCGGACACTTCCGAGTCGATGGTGAGTACCTGGTGATCGCGCCGGGGGAAGCCGCTGCGCCGGTGATGGAAGAGCTACGCCAGCATAAGTCGGAACTGCTTGCCGAACTTGCCCGTCGTCCGGCCATGCCTGCCGGTGTCCGGCTTGTCTCGTGGTCCCCAAAGGCCGCGCCGGTCCAGTTGTCGGAATGCTCAACCGTCACGGACGTTGAACTTTTCATCCGCTCGACATTGCGCCAGTTGGAAGCCCGCTTGAGCGGGAAAGACTGGCTTGCTGGGGGCTGGGGGTTGTCCGGCCTGCTCGCCCGTCTGGAGGCTTGCGGCTGCGTTGTGGCCCTTGATGATCCACGGAAGGCACTGCAATGAACGGCGACACTTCGTATAGTCCCAACTGACCGGAACTGTTGCAGCAGCCCGCCCATTCGGGAGCTACCCTAGCCGATTCAGGAAAATGATAGCGTACTGCGATTCAGCAAAGCCCGTGCTAGGATTCAAGTGAAAAAGAAAACCCGCCTTCGCGGGGCGGGCCTTCGGTGTGGTGAATCCAGCGAAATCATCGCATGGAGTGTGTCGAAATGCAAGCGAGCGTATCGGAACCTACACAGACTTCAACTCCCTTATCACTCTCTGAAGTCCTGCGGCAATCGTCTCTTGCTCTCGAACGATTCGCCGAGCTACATCGCCAGATGACACTTCCCGAAAGCCTACTGCATACGAGACGTGAAAATCAGGAAGCTCATTTCGAGCCTCCAAGGCTTTCAGAATAGAGCTTGCCATCAGCGCTTGGTTTTGAGTCATTTCAAGTAGCTTCAATGCCACTTCGCAGAGATGCGTTACAGCGGGGACGATGCGCTCATTTTCCATGTGCTCCCTCCATTTTGAAGTTGTTTGATGTTCGCCAATTTCATCTCATGCTATTTAACTTGCGTCTTGTGAGGACAATAAGCCAAACGAATAGAGCAATGATTAGCACGTCAGCTAGGACCATGCCAGCAACGTAATCTGGGTCTTGAGAGAGCCGCCTTATCCCCATTCGATACAGGGTAGAGGGCAGGTCGAGCAAATTCATTATGCCGCCAGCGCAGAAGACCACTTCAATAAACCCGGCTGCGTAGAGTAGCGCCTTCTTCATCTCTGTCTTTTCCTTTCGATTGCGCCGGAACCTCACGCGCGCGGGCAGGAAACGCGATAGGCGGGATATTCAGAGCGTTGCGTCATTGCGGCTTCGCGGGGTGATCCTCAAACCACTTCCGCACTCGTTCCTGTTCGCGGGATAGTTCGGCTGGCGTCAAGTAAATGGCTGCTGCGTCCCGTTGTGTAGCTCTTATGCCGGCCACAACCTCACGGGCCTTGCTGGCGCAAGCAATGTCAAACCAGAAATAGGCTTCCGCGTAATCCCGCTGTACACCTTCGCCTGTAAGGTAGTCTGAGCCGAGCATTTCTTGGGCATAGACATATCCTTGTTCGGCTGCCTTTTGAAACCATGCCGCTGATTGCGTCTTATCTAGCGGCACGCCGACTCCGTTGGCATACAGCACACCAAGCCTGTACTGCGCTTTGGCGAAGTTCTGCTCTGCGGCCTTGCGATACCAGAGAACGGCCTGTGCATAGTCCTGCTGCACGCCGTTGGCAGTCTCGAAGAGGGTGCCACGATGAAACTGGGTCTCCGCGTCTTCCGTCCCACTTTGCTCTTTGAGAGTCTCGATACTCTGAGCCGATGGGAGAGTTGCGACATTGGCCGAAGCCGGAGCGGGAAATAACGGGGTAGATACCGCAGCAGGTGCAGAAATCGGCGCAGCCGCAGCAAGAGTTCTCTGCGTGTCAGCCGAGTGATCCTCAAACCATCTCCGCGCCCGTTGCTGAGTTTCCAGCAGGACGGCTTGCGTGAGATGAGATGCCGTTTCGTTTCGGGTCTTGGCAATGTCCTCGGGCGCTCTCCCAGCAACTTTGCCCGACGAACTGGCGGCAAGATCGAACCAAAAATATGCTTCTGCGTAATCCTGCGGCAGGCCTAGCCCACGAAGGTATAGGGTGCCAAGTCCAAACTCTCCGTCTGCGTTTCCTTGTTCAGCGGCCTTGCGGAACCAGGTTGCAGCTTGCACATCGTCCCGTTGCACACCCTGGCCTTTTTCGTACATTGAGGCTAGAGAGGACTGTGCATCTGCATCACCTTGCTCAGCTGCCTTTCGATACCAAGCAGCAGCCTGTACATGGTCCTGGGGCACACCGTTGCCATTCTCATACAAATCGCCCAAAAAGGATTGTGCGTCTACGTTGCCCTGTTCTGCGGCTTTGCGGAACCAAGAAGCGGCTTGGACGTAATCCTGCGGTACTCCTTGCCCGAGCTGGTACGCTGCACCCAGTTCGCATTGGGCAGACGAGTTGCCGTGTTCCGCCGCCTTGCGAAGCCACACCATCGCTTGTGCATCGTCCTGTGGCGCGCCGTCGCCAGTCTCGTACACCATGTATAGATTCCACTGAGCTAATGTATCGCCTTCGATGGCTTGTTCCTTGAGTGTGGCAATGCTCTCAACAGATGGCGCGGACTCGATATTCGCCGAAGGCTGCATGAGAGATGGCGGGGGGACTGTGGCCGCCAGATTCGTCTCCGGCTCTGCCTGCTGTGCGGAAGCAGTCTCTTGGACACTGATGGCCCGATACTTCACCCTGCGCTCTTTCCCCGAAAGATCGCGAACGAGAACAAAGAGTGCGTTGCCGTCGATTTCGGCCTCGTACCGTCCGGGCAGCAGGTAGTCACAGTGGCGGAACCCCTCTTGGCACCAAAGCGTCACCTGACGGCCATCAGGCAAGATGGCGGAAACGTGCTCCTGTGTGATCGACCTAACGTATGTCTGCGGCGGTGTTGCTGGGGTTGTCGAGGTGGTGCAATTTGTACTGGCGTTGTCAGTTGAGTGGGTCTGGATCGGTCCAACGCCGTAATCGCTTATCGTTCCGTTTGTAGTTCCGTTGGTGTTGCAGTTTGTTTCTGAGGTGCCTTTCCTGCCAGGCGTTGTGTAAGTGTACTGCCTTTGGCTGGCCTCTGAATTGACCACTTCGATGGTGATTCTCTGCTTGTCCTTGGCGAATGCTGCGTTGGAAGAGACGAGCAGGACCGTAACAGCGAGTGATCCGAGAAGAAAGCCTGTGCGCATGATTCCCGCCTTTCCGATGCCAGAGAGTGTATGCGCTAAATATAGCGCAAGGACTAACCCGATCATGGACGCATGGCAAAGGACATCTGTGCGGCGACGGGTGAACGGATCAGGAAACTGCGCCGCGCCCGGAACTGGCGGCAGATCGACCTTGCCGAGCAGTCCGGCGTCCACGAAGTCCACATTTCCGATTTGGAGCGCGGTACACGCGAGCCGGGATTGCGAACACTCAGTAAGATCGCAACGGCTCTCGGAACAACGCTCTCGGACTTGCTGAAGGGACTCTGAAGCGTAGCTTTGGTCCAGCATCTTCATTGCGATTGAGCGGGATGATCCTTAACCCACTGTTGCACCCGTTCCTGTACGCGGGATAGGTCTGCTGGAGTCAGGTCAGACGCAGCTTCGTCGCGCTTCTTGAGTGCCTCTTTCCGCCTTTTACGTGTGACCTCTCCCGATGCAGCAAGGTCCAGCCAGAAATAGGCCTCCGCGTGGTCCACAGGGACACCATCGATACCGCCCGCATAATCCCGCCCAAGAAAGAACTGCGAACTCAAGTGTCCCTGCTCTGCTCCCTTGCGAAGCCAGGCCACTTTCTGCGCGTCGTCCTTTGCAACGCCCCAGCCTTCGCCGTAAGACGTGGCAATGAAGAACTCGGCATCGCCGTGACCTTGTTCCGCGGCTTTCATAATCCAAGCAAAGCCCTGAGCATCGTCCGGTGGGACACCGTGACCGAAGTGATACAGTCCCCCAAGCTGGAATTCAGACTTGGCGTCGCCCTGTTCCGCACCTTTGCGATACCAGACGAGTGCTTGGGCATAGTCCCGCCGCACCCCGTCGCCATAGTTATATGCGTTGCCAAGTTGGTATTGCGCCTCTGCATTTCCTGCATTCGCTTTGGCGAATAAGGAGGAGTCAATCCCCTTATCTGCTGCCACAGCAGGCACCCAAACGGCGGAGACGCACAACGCCAGCACCATCGGGAAACGGAAAAATCGCGCTTTCATGTTTCCAAACCCCTTCCGCACTTGTGGGATGATTCACTTTCAGTGAAACGCCAGCCCATCAAAGCGTCAATCCCTCCAAGGCGTGCAGACGATAGAAAGGTAATAGGGGACGTTCGGTGTGAAGCAGGACCAGCGGAACGCGGGAACGGGTTGCGGACTCTCAGCAGAATCGCCAAGGCATTGGGAACTACGCTCTCGGAACTGCTGAAGGGATTGTAACGCTGCGCGGCCTATCGGAAAGAGCGCCGCTGCGGGGGCGAAAAAAGTCCATCATCCGCAAAAGCATCTCGCGGTCCCCATGGCCTTCGGGCGTCAGAGCTTGCTCAATGGCCTTGCCCACTACGGCGGGCGCATTCATGTATGCCAGCAGCGACGCCTCGGACTCTGTAGCCCTGCTCATTCCCTCCTGAATCAGACCTGAGACGTGGTGAACATTCGCACCCGCCGCCATGACGAGATAGTCAATCGTTACAGCCTTCCGTTCGGTTGGGTTCAGTGAGTGGTACAGGGCAATGATCTGTTGCGCCACTTCGCCCTCGGAGAATTTCAGGTACTCGATGATCGCCGCCGTTCTCATGCCCGCCTTGCGCAACACCCGCGCCAGATTGGTACGGGGACGGGCATCGACCGGCAGACCAAGCGAGAGGCAGGCACGGCGCAAGGGGGATAGTTTGCGCTTGGGAAATCTGAGAAGCGCACCACGCGCCGGTTTGACGGAATTCGTAGCCATCGCGTTCGCCACTTGCACCAGAATACAGCTATCGTGATTTTTTGGCGTCTGCTTTTCAGGAGCGGAACACCCGAGATAACCGCATTGCGTCCTGAAACTTAGCAACTTAAGGCCGGTGAAATGACGGGCAAAACAGAATCACGTTGGCACGCGAGAGCCACAAAAGCGACCTTCCATTACGACCGATTGCGATACATTCGATGAAGTAAGAGAAACTTGCCAAACATTGAAACTTATTTCCGCAGAGTGAGCGGCCAGCTTTGTTCTTTGTAGCCGGGAACCCTTTTGAGGTTCCGCACAATTGCGGATTCGATTGTCTCCCGTTGCGCCACGCCAGCAAAGATACGCCCTTGGAAGGAGCCTTGTGAATCGTAGTCAGCAGCTCACCGCCGATTGGGTCACCCCTCAAGAGGCAGCAGATTATCTCGGCATCTCCAAACAGACCGTCCGCGCCTGGTGCAAGGGAGGACGCCTCGTCTCATCGAAACTCGGCTATCGCACCCTGCGCATCAGCGCCGCCTCTATCGAAAAAATGCTGGAAGCCGCCAAACAGTAACCCTCACTGCGTTGCACATTTTGTGTAATATTACACTTCCAATTTCCCCTAAAATTTTGGAAGCCGTGTGAGCACCTCTGAAGCTCCCAAGCCATCACACCCCGTGGGTCAGGACAACTTTGGGCATTCGGGCCGGACGGCTCGCCAGAACCCACGCGGGCCGCAGTGCAACATTTGCACTTCCTGCACTTCACGCCAGAGCCTTCACAGCGCCCGCTATGCCTCCCACGGCAGGGCCGAGGGCTTGCGAACGCTCCAAGGGCACTTTCTGCGCGTTTGCGCCCCATCCTGCGTTATGTTCGCTTCGCTATACAAGTGGGTGGAGTATCCATTTTCCTGACGGGTTGTGTCGTTCTTTGTGTCGTAACTGTGTCGTCCCTACAGAAGTCGGACTGTCTCCCTCAGTGTCGCTCGGTTACACACAAAAGGCAGTGAACATGCCTGAAACCCGCATGAACACTGCCTCTCTATGTCACTTCGTTTCGTCTGGTGTCTCTCTGTCTAAGGTCGCACCTTGAATTCGCAACGAGGAGGCCAGCGGTTCGATCCCGCTCAGCTCCACCAATCCCCCTTAGGTAGGTTAGAGTCCGCATCTTAAGAAAAGAAATTCCCTCATTCCCCGCGTAAAACTAGCGCCCCTTGCTCCTGAATGACACAGGAGCGCATTCTCTGCGCGTTGAAACTTGGCGCGGAACAGAACCTCTTTCTATCGCACAAAAAAGCGGCCCCCGTTGCCGGGAGCCGCCTTCGAATCTTCGGCACAGTTGCGCTTAGAAAAGGAATGGAAGGGGTTGAACGCCTTCAATCTGAACCGCCTTCAGTTCGTCGGGGTCGAGGCCGAGAGCCTGAAGGATGGTGGGTGCAACCTGCTGGTTCAGAACGTAGGTCTTTACATGCTTGGCCGCGAAGTCAGGCATGGAGAAAAGCAACGCCACATGCGTATCGTCCTCGTTCAGGCCGCCATGCTCAGCAATTTTGGAGCCACCGGTAAAGATGACGCCAGTGTTCACCTTCAGGATGATGTCCGGCGTACGCGGATCATTCAACGGGCTATTGAATTTCTCTCTCAGTGCCGGTCCAGCGAAGATCTCCTGGATGCCGAGGGTTTCCTGGTTCGCCTGTGTGCTGAGTTCCTTGGCGATTTCGCCGGCCTGCGAAGAATCGTTAAGCCAGATCAGTGAGCCGTCATCCGAGATGTCAAAGGCTTCTCCCGAACCGAGCGTGTTGATCAAGGTCGCGGGCTGGCCGCCGCTGATTCCCACGCGCTTAGTTTGATCGATCGGCGATTGCCCGTGCTTTGCGGAGATGATGATGAGAGTGTCGTCATAAATGCCGGCGTTTTTCAGCGCGCCCACCATCTTGCCGAGAGAGCTGTCCACATAATCCAATTCACTGAGAAGTCCCGTTGAAGGGGTTCCAAGGACGTCGACATAACCATTGCCAGCCAGTTTTTCTCCCACGCTCACGGACTGAAAATTCGTGCCGAATAAAGTTGGGATCGGCGCGCGCCGCCTGCCATCGTGCGTATAGCCGTTGATTTGATTCAGAACCGCCTGAACATGGGTTTCGTCGTAGCACTGAATGTTTTTAAGGTCGGTAGTCCAGCCATCGTCGGGAGTGGTATCAGCCGCATTTACCGGGTTGCAGCCGGGATAAGGCAACGCAACTGGGACAGAGTTGATCTCTGGACCAAAGAAATCATCGACGCCTGCGCCGCTCGGGCCGTTCGTCCATTCATATGCAGGGTGCTTGTCGGTCCAGGCGGTATAGCCACCATGGGCCTTCACAACCTCAAAAATGGTATTCACGCGAAGATATTCGTGCGGGTAGACGGGAGCACAGCCCCGATTGGGGTCGCGCGGCAGAAAGCTGGGATCGATGGAGCCATAGAGCTTCGTCAGGTCCTTGTCAATCGATTCGTCGAACTCGGTGATCGTACCAATCTGCCCAGGGCACGGACCGCCGGGAGCGCCGACATAGGATATATACGGCGTAGTCACGGCCGGCGGCGAGAGCTTGCGGTTATAAGTCACGTCGTACCAGAAACCGGCAGTCGTGGGCGATCCTCCGGTGACCAAAGCAGACAGTCCCGGAAAGGAGTCGGATGGCTGCGAAGTGGAGGCGTTGTCGAAGGTGACGCCGTGAGAACTGAGCTGCGCAAGAGTCGATTGAGGATGGCTGCTCACATAGTTTGTCAGGTCGAGAGCGTGCAAACCGTCGACGCTGATGAGCAAAACATGTTTGACCTTATGCTTGCCATCGAAATCTTGTGCGTGCAGAATTCGAGTGATGGGAATAAGAACCAGAAATAGAGAAAGGTAGCGCGCAAATAGCTTCATGGATTGGACCTCACGGGAGATAGACAGCGATTCGATTAGCTCCCATGAGGATTAACAATCCATAACGGCGCGTTGAAAAGCGCGCAAATAGATAATCTGAGCAGTGGTTTGCCCATCTCCTGTCGATTGAAGAGTCGTAGGAAATGGAAGCAAGTGTCTGGACATGAAGCTCAGGCGACCAGGCGCCTGAAGGCAGGTCTCTAGCTGAACAAATCCTTCATCTTCTCCATCAGCCCCGGCGACGCCGGCTTGTTGTCCACTGCCATCGTCTCCGCGAGCTTCGAAACCAGCTCGCGCTGCGCTCGATTCAATTTGCGCGGAATCTGCACCACGACCTTCACAATCAGGTCGCCCTTGCCTCGCTCATTCAGGTAGGGAAATCCGCGCCCGCGCACATGCAGCTCTTTGCCGCTCTGCGTGCCTTCGGGAATCTTGATGCTCACCGGCCCATCGATTCCAGGAATCTCGAACTCCGCGCCCATGGCCGCCTGCGGAAAGCTGATGGGCAGCACGCAATGCAGATCCGCTCCGTGGCGCTCAAAATAATCGTGCGGCCGGATGGAAAGAATCACATACAGGTCGCCCTTCGGTCCACCTACGCGGCCCACGTCGCCTTCGCCGCCGTACCGTATGCGCGTTCCTTCTTCCACGCCCGGTGGCACCTTCACGTTCAGCTTGACCTCCACGGTCTTGCGGCCTTCGCCGCGGCACGCTGTGCAAGGATCGCTGATCACCGAACCGGTCCCGCTGCAAGCCACGCACGTCCGCGCCACGGAGAAAAATCCCTGCTGATAGCGGAGCTGTCCGCGCCCCTGGCAGTGGCTACACACGCTCGGACCGCGTCCCGACGCGCTCCCTTTGCCGCTGCACACCGTGCATGTCTCCAGCCGCCGGATCTTCACTTCTTTCTCGGTGCCAAAGAACGCAGCCTCAAAATCGATCGTCATATCGAAGCGCAGATCGTCTCCGCGCTGCGTGCGCGAGCCCCGCGCCGCCCCGCCTTGCGCGCCGCCCATCGAGAACATCTCGCCAAATAAATCGCCGAAGATGTCGCCCAGGTCCACGCCGCCCGCAAACGGGCTGCCGCCGAACCCTTGCGCGCCCAGCCCGGCATGACCAAAGCGGTCGTAAGCCGCGCGCTTGTCCGGGTCGCACAGCACCTGGTAGGCCTCGCTGGCCTCTTTGAACTTTTCTTCGGATACGCGGTCGCCGGGATTGCGGTCAGGATGATACTTCAGCGCCTGTTTCCGGTATGCGCTCTTCAGTTCCTGATCCGAGCAGTCGCGCGAAACACCCAGAACCTCGTAATAATCCGCTTTACTCACTCTTGTATTAGAACCCATTGTTCCCTTCAGTCGTTTTCAGCTCTCAGCCTTCAGCTTTGAGCCTCCGGTCTTCATTTCTCGCTTTGCCTCAACCGCTCGCTCTCACTCAATCGAGCTAACAGCTAATGGCTAACGGCTGGTTTACTCATCCACCTGCTTCGAGTTGTGCGCCACGCGGACCAGCGCCGGTCGCAGCAGCCGCTCGCGAATCTTATATCCTCGGCGAACTTCTTCGGCCACATGCTGATCCGGCACGTCGTCGCGCTCCACCGTTCCCAGAGCTTCGTGGAAGCGTGGATCGAATGCCTCGCCCACCGTGGGCACCACCTTCACCTGCATCTTCTCCAGAATCTCTTCCATCTGCTTCACAATCAGGCTCACGCCTGACCGCAACTGCTCCGCCGATCCTTTCGCTTTCAGCGCCAGCTCCAGACTATCCAGCACCGGCAGAAACTGTTCCGCCGCGCTGCCAGTCGCATACTCGCGATACTCGGACCGCTCCCGCTCCGCGCGTTTGCGTGCATTTTCAAACTCCGCCTGCAGCCTTGCCAGCCGATCCAGCAGCCGGTCGCGCTCTGCCTTCAATTGGTCGAACTCGGTCTGTCCAGTCGCCTCTTCTGCGACTCCCGCCTCCGCCTGCTCTGCCGTCTCGGCGGCGAGTTCTTCCTCAGCCGTCGGTGCAGGCAGCTCCGTCGATGGATCGAGCCGTACCTCTCGCTCTTCAAGCACCGGGGCATCCACTTCAGTCAATTGTGTCTTCTGCTTCCACATGGTTCAGCACATTCTCCCAAAATCCTCTTGCGCGTCTTCTTATTGGATGATTCTTTTCGCGTCCGGCTGCAAGCCTTCTGCGCCTGTCTTGAGATTCGGCGCATCCGGAGCCGCTCGTCCAGCCCCCGGAAACGCCCCGCCTACGCTGCCCGTACCTACGCAGTTGGAACGTCCAGAATCCGCTCGGAGAGCCGCGCGATGTAGCTCACCGCCTTGGATCATCTCCTGATATTGAATCCGCGTGGGCGCGATCACCGCCACGGTTCCCAGGTTCCCGCCGCCCAGCCGCGCCGGCGCGCCAATCAGCACCAGGTCCTGCATGGCCGGAGAAGCCTCATCCAGGCCCACCACCACGCGCACTTCCTGTTCGCGGCCATCCACATACGCATTCAGCAGTTCCACCAGCCGCTGCTTGGCCTCCACAGCCAGCAGCATCTGACGCAGCCGCTCGCGGTCCTGTTCGGCCGTGATCAGGTTCGCGATCCCGTCCACAAAAATCGTCACGCTGCTTTCGCCGCCGGCCAGCGCGCCCTTGCGGCAAAGTTCTTCAACCGACGTCAGCAGTTCCCGATACGCTTCGCGCTCCATCTCCACGCGCCGCGCCACTTCGGCCCGGATCCGCTCGATCGGCCAGCCGCGGAAACTTTCGTTCAAATACGTGCCCGCCGTCTCCAACTCCACCGCCGTCATCTGGTGATCCACTGCCAGCACGCGATCCTGAACCGCGCCCGCCTGCGTCACCAGCACGGCCAGCACGCGCCCTGTCGACAACCGCGAAAAATGAATGTGCTCCAGCACCTGTCCCGTGGTCGAGCTCGCCAGCGCCACTCCCAGCCCGCTCGAAATCAGCGCCAGCACGTGCGAGGTGCGCTCCAGATAATCATTCGAACTGGACACGCCAGCAAAGCTTTCCTCAATCTGCCCACGGCGAGCTTCGCTCATCGGCGTTTCTGCGCGTCCCGGCACGTTCGCGCCAAGGCCCGTGGCCGTTCGCCCCGGGTGCGTGATCTGTTCTACGTAGTAGCGGAATGCGACCGCCGTGGGAACGCGTCCGGCCGACGTATGTGGTTGCTCCAGCAGGTCTGCCTCGCCTAGCGCCGCCATCACATTGCGCAAAGTCGCCGAGCTCAGCCCGTCCCGGTCGGCGAAGAAGTGCGCAACCGCCTGCGATGCCACCGGCTCGCCAGTCGCGATGTACAGCTCGATAATGGCCGTCAACACCAGCCGCTCACGTGGGCTCAGGCGCGTTTCGGGCATCTTTGCTGTTCTCCGTCCTCGTCGGCACGCAGCTTGGGTCGGCCAATGAGCAGCCTGCCGCCGAACCTTGTCCCACCTTTAAGTGCTTATATTTCCAGCACTTAAGAAGAGAATTTTCCACACATCCCCACCTTGATCTTACGGAGCGCAAGCTGTCACTGTCAAGGCACGGAAGGTTACCCGAGAGGGTCCGTCGCTTCGTTCCCTCCGGACTGGCCTTCCGCTAAATCCGCGCCGAAAACAGGCCCTCCACCGAAAAATGTGAATCCTCCGGCTGCTCTCAAGTCTGTGATTCTCCGTGGCTTTCTGGCGTGGCCCATTACCAAAGGCACTGCAGATGGTAACTCATGAACCCAATTTGATGGTAAGTTGTTACGCACCGGCGCATGCTGTGTACGCTGCGCAGCAGAACGTCCGGCTGTCACGCGTGTTGTCTTTTCTGGAGGGGGCCCCCCATGAATCGAATCCTGCTACGCTTTCTCTCGCTTGTTCACCCCAAGCCCGCCGCCCACTTCTTTCTTGCCATCGCTTTGGCGTCGGTCGCCTTGCTCGCCGCAGTCGCGCCCGCCCAGGCGCAGTCCTCCGCGACGCTCGACAAGCACTCCCGAAGAATCGAGAAGCGACTCGCCAAATATCGCGAGGGAACATTTCTCGATTTTGAATTTCGCGACAGCTCGCAGACCTTTGGTTCTCTCGGCCCATTGTCTCCCGCGTCGTTCCAGTTCACTGATTCCGATAGCAATAGGACCCAGACGCACTCTTATTCGGAATTAGTGCATGTGAAACCTGCCAGGGAGTACATTGGCGAAGGCTCGGAGCCGCGGCATCACGTGCGCCTGCTTATGCCCGTGATCATCGGGGCTGGAGCCGCGGCCGCCGGCATCGCTGCCTACGAAGTCCTGCACTGAGCCTCCGTGCTGAACGGCACAGCGTGATGCGCGCGAGCATACGCGTGTCCCGTGCTAGCTTTGTTCCCCCTCCCTTCTCCGCTTTCCCAGTCTCCGGCTGATAGATTCTTTAGAGGGCCGTGCAAGGTCGTGCCCCGAAAGAGCCCATGTTCCATCCCACTGAAGATCTCCGCATTCAATGGACCAAGGTCGTTCTCCCGCCTGTCTTTCTTGAGGAAGAGCTTCCTGTCACTGAAGCTGCGTCGTCCACCATCTACGACGCCCGCAACGAGATCATTTCGATTCTCAAGAAGGAAGACGACCGCCTCCTCGTCCTCGCCGGTCCCTGCTCCATTCACGATCCACAGGCTGCCCGTGAATACGCCCGCCTTCTCAAAAGCGCGATCGCCGAATTCGCAGCCGACCTGCGCATCGTCATGCGTGTCTACTTTGAAAAGCCCCGCACCACCATCGGATGGAAAGGCCTCATCAACGATCCGCATCTCGACGGCACCTACAAGATCAACGACGGCCTGCGCCTCGCGCGCCATCTTCTCATTGACCTTGCGGAAATGGGTGTGCCCACGGGGACCGAGTTTCTGGACATGATCTCGCCGCAGTACATCGCCGGCCTGGTCTGCTGGGGAGCCATCGGCGCGCGCACTTCCGAAAGTCAGGTCCATCGCCAACTGGTCTCGGGCGTATCGTGTCCCGTTGGATTCAAGAACGCCACTTCAGGCGACGTTCAGGTGGCCGTTGACGCCGTGCTCTCCGCCGCCTGCTCGCACACTTTTCTCGGCCACACGCATCACGGCCAGTCGGCCATCTTTGTCACCGCCGGCAACCCCGATTGCCACATCATCCTGCGCGGCGGCCGCAAAACCGTCAACTACACCGCACAGTGCGTGGCCGAAACCACCGCCCTCATGGAGCAAGCCGGCATCGCGCCCCGCATCATGATCGACTTCAGCCACGCCAACAGCCAGAAGGATTATCGGCGCCAGGCCGCCGTATGCCACGACGTCTCCGCGCAAGTCGCATCCGGGAATCGCAACATCATCGGCGTCATGATCGAGAGCAATCTCGTCGCAGGCGCGCAGAAGCTCGTTCCCGGCCAGCCGCTCGTCTACGGCCAGAGCGTTACCGACGGATGCATCGACTGGAACGAAACCCGCACGCTCTTGGCCGAACTCGCCGCCGCCGTCCGCTCCCGCCGCAGCACAAATTAGGCTGACGCAAAAACGGCCGGCGCGATCCTCCGCACCGGCCCTTCACTCTTTCACTTGTTCACTCATTCACTGTTCTGCTCACGCTCCGCCCATCACCACCGTATGCGGGCTCATCGGAATCGGATGCGCCGTGATTCCCTTGAACCCGGCCTCACTGTACATCGCCTCGAGTTCCGCGAATGTATACGCGTCCCCATCCGCGGTCGTAGTCAGCATGGTCATGGCGAAGGCCGCGGGCATTGGCGGAGACACGCGATCCGGATTGGGCACAAACTCCAGCGTCGCCGCGCGGCCGCCAGGCTTCAGCGCCGCGCGAACCTTCTTCAGCAGTCCAACGTTCGTCGCCTTGTCAAAGTGATGCAGGAAATTCGTCAGCAGCACCACGTCGTATGGCCCGCCAAACTCCACATCGAACGCGCTGCCCGGCAGCATGTCGTAGCGATCCTTCACTCCGGCCTTCTCCGCATTCTTCAGCGCCACGCGCAGCACCGGCACCCAATCCAGCCCCGTCACCTTTGCATTTGGATTCTGCTTCGCGATCTCAATGCCGAACAGCCCGTGTCCCGCCGCAATATCCAGCACGCGCACTGGCCCCTCGTGGCCGTTCAGAACGACCTTGCCCAGCGGTCCCGCCATCGGTCCCATCATCGGCGCCATCTTCTCTGCGAACTCAACCCAAAGGGGATTCTCCGGCTCAACTGTGCCCTGGCCGGGAAGATACGTCCGGCCGTTCCGAACAATTTCAACCAGTTGCAAATCCGCTTGCATCAGCGCTTCCTCGCTCAGGAATTGCGCCACCGACGCCATGCAGGCTGGCGAAGCCGGATCGAGAAAAGCCGCGCTTGACGGCGTGTGCTTGTAGTGGCCGCTCTCCTTGGTCAGCACTCCGTTGATCACCAGAAAATCGCACAGGATCCGGATGCCGCGCTCCGATGCCTTTGCATGGCGAGCGATCGACGCTACGTCGCCTTGGCCCTTGCCTACTGCTCTGAAGATGTCCAGCTCGATGGCCGCCTTCAGTGCTGCGGTCCGTTGGTGCGCCTGCACCATTTCGAAAACGATGCCTGGATTGAGCGGTGCCGCTTGAGAACCAGCAGACATGGAACAACCTCCTCTTTTGCCCAGCGCGGAAATTGAATTTTGGGGAACCCGGAACTGGGCTCTGCAAGTCTATCACCTGCTATCCCGGCTTGAAGCATCTCCCTCTCTCGGGTAGTGTCCTAATTTGGTTTGAGGCGCTAGTTTGCTTCGTTGCCCTCTTCGCAGTAAACGAGGTCAGTGCCAATTCCTATAATTCCGCACGCGGGAGCAACGTACATGCAGCGATAGCGAGTCCATCGCTTCTTCTTAAAGGCGTCTTTGTACCTAATCTCGCCGTTGCAGTAGATCGCCCTGAAACCATTGCGCAGACCTTCGATTTCTTCCGCCGTCAATGGGCGCGGCATCCGCAATGTCTTCACTTCTGGAACGGTCGGACCCAGAACATTCCAGTAAGAATGATCGGGCTTGGGCATCGTCGGCAACTTCGTTGTAAGCGGATACTCGCGTATGTCTATAGAACCCCAGTGAATGAGGTTATAGGCCGGAGTCTGCCCCGTGTTCTTGATGGTGATTTGCGCCGTCGGACCAGCTTGCGGATCAATGATCCGCGCAACCGTCTCGGGATTGTCTTTGCGATTGTGGACTGGATTCGCAACATTGGCAATAATTCCTCGCTCAACGGTCACATAAGCCCTCAACTGACGTTCCGCACTCCACCGCATCGTGAGGATTGTAAACAGCGCCAGAATACCGCCTATGACACCCAAACTAGCCAGAATCCAATTGGAGAGGTTTGCCGGAGCGATAGCAGCTTTCAAATACTCTTCGGGATGCGTCTTGTAATAAGCGTATCTCTCTGCATTTTCAGCATTTTCCTTGCATACTTCGGATACGCAAGGCGGTGGTGTGTTTGGCTGGGCCTCATCGGCATGGGACTGGGACTGCTTCTGTTGCTGGCTCCCCTCCATTGGGAGTGGTTTCTGTGCGCAAGCCAAGATTCCGGCCAGCAGGATACCAAGCATCGCCAGACGTTTACGCATAACACCGTAATTGTACGCCAAAAACCCATTGACATAATCTAATTATTGGAGTACATTAAATACATCAGGAGAGAACATGGCAAACGTCCTCAACACCGATAAGCAAATCGCTGTAATCGCTGCTTTGGCTGAAGGTTCCAGCATCCGCGCCATTGAGCGCATAACGGGCGTTCACCGCGATACGATCATGCGGCTTGGCGTGAAGGTCGGCCAAGGATGCACCGCTTTAATGGATGAGAGGATGCGCGGCCTTTCCTGCACACGTCTGGAGATGGACGAAATTTGGGGATTCGTCGGCAAGAAAGAGCGGCACGTCAAGGTGGACGATCCGCCCGAAGTGGGCAGCGTGTGGACATTCTGCGCTATCGACGCCGATACGAAGTTGGTTCCAGCCTTCCGCGTGGGAGACCGCGATGCGGCCACAGCGAACGCCTTCCTGCAAGACGTAGCGGCACGGATGCAGAATAGGGTTCAAATCTCGACTGACGGCCTTGCGGCCTATGAGCAGGCGATTGAGAAGTCATTTGGCGGAGATGCCGATTACGGCCAAATCATCAAGACCTATGGCCCCACCACGGCGGGGGACCATCGCCGGTACAGTCAGCCAGAATTCGTTTCCGCCGAAAAGAAGGTGGTTTACGGTCGTCCAGATTTTGACCTGATCTCTACCAGCTACATCGAGCGGCTCAATGCCACAACGCGCCTTCATATGCGTAGACTTACGCGGTTGACGTTGGCTTTCAGCAAGAAGCGTGAGAACTTCGAGGCGGCGGTTGGCCTTCACTTTGCCTATTACAACTTCGTCAAACGGCACAATACTTTGCGTTGCACCCCGGCAATGGCCGCTGGCGTCACAGGGTCATTCTGGACTGTGGGGGAGCTATTGGAGGCAGCAGCATGACAAGCGAGATACGCACCACAATTCAACTGAGCGATTTCAAAGCCATAGAGTTTGAGTGCATTCAGTGTCACTCTCGCATCATTCGCCCTATCGCCACATGGCAGACTCGATTAGACTGTTGCCCTGATTGCGGAGTCTCGTGGATTCATTACCGAGGGACGATGGATTTCTTCGCAAATATGGCATCTCAAATCGCCAAAATATCCTCAATCGACAACCCCGAAAATCAGGCCCCTTTTGTTGCGCGGATTGAAATCGCTCAACCTGCACGAAAGGAGCAGCCGTGACTTACATCGAGGAATTGAAAGACGTAATCCGCAAGCTGCACGGCGTCGAATCCACGCACCGCGAAAGCGTGCCCGTCAAAGAGGTTTTCAACGGCGAGCCGGTGTGGGAGGGGATCGTGGAAGTATTCACCCTGCACGGGCATCCAAAAGCTAATACAGCCTATGCCTGGACCCACGCGACAGACGATCCAGACACCCCGAAAAGGAGCGTTACCGTCTTACACGTTCCCCCGGCTGTATCGCCAATAACCGCTGTTCGGGTAGCCATCATGCAGGAGTTGAAGGAGGCAAGAACCAATGCCGAAGCAGCCGAAGCCTAAGAAACCCGGACGCCCCGTACTCCCCAAGAATCACGCACGGTCTGGCAAGGTTCAGGTCCGCCTTAACGCAGATGAACTTAAAAGCGTAGAAGCCGCAGCGCGAGCCAGCAAAAATACCATCTCGGAGTGGATTCGTAGCACTCTAGCCGCCGCAGTGGAAAAGTGAGGATTTTGGAATGGTTTGGGAATATCGCGTCATCACGTTCAACACGGAATATGAAACCATGCCGGATGCACTCATCCGCGAGACCGTCACAGGAACTGCTCTTTCTATGGGAGCCAAGAGTTGTGAAATCATCCAATTCCGGCTAGAGATGGAGGGGAGAAAAGGGTGGGAGCTTGTAACTCTAATGCCCGCGCATCTATCCACATCTCCCTCTGACTGCCAAGACATTTCCGCTCCTAATCCTTGGATGTATCACGCCATATTCAAGCGTCCAAAGGGGCAACAATGAAATTAGGACACTACCCTCTCTCGCGCTGGCAAGGTACATTGAAGGGTTGTGCATCTGCTCCTCTCCTTCTTCCGTTTGCGCCAGAGATCGCTTCCGCGCGCCATTTTCCTCTCGCTGAGCGCATTCGCCGCAAGCCTCCGCCTTGCCGGCTTTCCGCATATTGAAAATCTTCACGGCTCCTGGTGGCAGATTCTCACTTTGCTGGTTGCAGCGTGGGGAATGGCCGAGACCGCCCGCTGCCTCCAACGAAAATGGAGTTTTTACCACGCGGGCGTGCTCCTCCTCCTCTACGCCGACCTGATGATCATTGCCACCATCGTGGTCATGCTCGCCATCTCATGACCAACCGCACGCGAATGAGACTTGCTGCATTGCAGCCGCTTCGCCGTGTAGCATGGCAGAGTGCTCAATCGGCTGCCCTCGCCGCGGCTAGTTTTCTGGTGCTGCCTCGCGCACCGGTTGAAGCTGAACTTTACCGGAGGAATCCATGTTCAAAGGATTTCGCGATTTCATCTTCCGCGGCAACGTAGTCGACCTCGCAGTAGCCGTAATTATCGGTGCGGCGTTCAATGCCATCATTAGCTCGCTGGTGGCCGACGTTTTTAACCCTTTGATTGCCGCCACCGTCAGCAAGCCCGATTTCAGCAAAGTGATTCTGTATGTGGGCAACGGTCAAATCAAGGTTGGCGACTTTCTCAATTCGGCAGTGTCCTTCCTGATCGTGGCCTTGGTCGTGTATCTCTTCATCATTCTGCCCATGAACGCCGTGCAGGCACGAATGAAGAAGCCCGCCGCTCCGACCACCAAAAACTGTCCTGAATGTCTGATCGAGATTCCATTGGCGGCGCGCCGTTGCTCGCACTGTGCTTAGCCCGTCGCCTGATCGCAACCCGGCCGCAGCCTGTTCGCGACTTGATCGAGTGTTGCCCGCGGGCGCGCTTCGCTCCAGAGGCCCTTCAATGTGCTTTCGTTGTGTATCGTCGTTCGTTCTCCTTGTCGGAGTTCTGGGGACGTCTTCGCTTCTATCCTTCGCGCAAGTCGTCCCGCAGGGCAGTTTTGGCTATTCCAACTTTGACGCGGAAGCAAAGCTGGAAGAAAAGTTCCTCGCTGTGCCCGATCCAAAATTGGCCGGTGAGGACCTGAAAACTCTCACCGCCGAGCCGCATCTCGCCGCAACGCCCGAGGATTACAAAACCGCGGAGTTCGTCGCGCGCAAGTTCCGCGCCGCCGGTCTCGACACGCAAATCGTTCCTTATCGCGTGCTTCTCGACTATCCGAAAGTCGTCCGCGTTGAGGCATGGGACGAAGCCGGCCATCAGCTCATGACCGGGCCGACGCGCGAACATGTCAACAGCGATCCCGATCAGGACAACCCGCGCATCGTCATGCCCTACAACAGTTCTTCGGGCTCCGGCGACGTAACCGCCCAGGCCGTCTACGCGAACTTCTGCCGCAAAGAAGATTTCGACGAGCTTGCCGCGCAGCACATTGATGTTCACGGCAAGATCGTCCTCTGCCGCTACGGCTCCAACTTTCGCGGCGTCAAAGTTTATCTCGCCGAGCTGCACGGCGCCGCCGGCGTTCTTATTTACTCCGATCCTCAGGACGACGGCTACTACAAAGGCGACCCGTATCCCATCGGCCCCTGGCGTCCAGATACCGGCGTCCAGCGCGGCTCAGTCGATTATCTTTTCCACTATCCCGGCGATCCCGAGACTCCTGGCGTCGCGTCCACGCTCGACCTGCCTGACTCGGCCCGCGCCACCAATATCGCCGGGCCCGATGGCGACCAGCCGCGCATCATCTCCATTCCTCTCAGCTTTCACGATGCCGCGCCCATTCTCCAGGCGCTCACAGGGCCGGGCGTTCCGCAACCCTGGCAAGGCGCGCTCCCGTTCCGCTATCACCTCGGCCCCAGCGGCGTAAAAGTCCACCTCGTCTCCCAGCAGGACTACCAGCGGCGCATCATCTGGGATGTGATCGGAAAAATCTCGGGCTCTCAGGATCCGGGCGCATTGGTCATCCTTGGCAATCACCGCGACGCCTGGGTCTATGGCACGGTCGATCCCTCCAGCGGCACCGCCGCGATGCTTGAATCCGTTCGCGGTCTCAGCGTTCTCATTCACCAGGGCTGGCGGCCTCGCCGCACCATCATCTTCTGCAGTTGGGACGCGGAAGAGGAGGGGCTCGTCGGTTCCACGGAGTGGGTCGAGCAGCAGGGCAGCGCGCTCGACCACGCCGTCGCCTACTTCAATGTTGATGTGGCCGTCTCCGGTCCGGATTTCTCCGCGTCGGCCGTGCCTTCGCTGAAGGATTTCATCCGCGACATTGCCCGCTCAGTTCCCAGTCCCGTGGCCGGCTCCGTTTTCCTCCAGTGGCACATCAAGTCTCTCAGCGGCAATGAGCATCGCGGCTCCAACGCGCCGCCCATCGAGGGCGAACAGGTACACGTCGGCGACCTCGGCTCGGGATCGGACTTCACGCCCTTTCTGCAACATGCTGGTGTGCCATCAACTGACATCGAGTCCGGTGGCCCGTACGGCGTTTACCACTCCGCATTCGATGACTTCGCCTGGTACACGAAGAACGCCGATCCTGATTTCGTCTATCTGCAGGAGATGGCGCGCGTCTTCGGCCTTGAAGCCATGCGCATGGCCGACGCCGACGTGCTGCCTTTGGACTATGTTGCCTACGCGCGCGAAATCTCCGCCTACATTGAGGCGGCAAAGCACAAAGCGTCCGACAATGGCCTCGGCTCTCTCGACTTCGCCCCGGCTCAAGCAGCCGCATCGCGTTTCACCGCCGCCGCCCAACGCGTACATGCCCTACAGTCCGCCCCATCCGGCGATCTCGCCGCGTTGAATCTCGCCCTGCGTCAAACCGAAACAGCTCTTCTCTCCGATTCCGGCCTTCCCGGCCGCCCCTGGTATCGCCACACCATCTACGCTCCCGGCGTGCTCACTGGCTACGCCGCTGTCGTCATCCCCGGCGTCAACGAGGCCATCGATGCCCGCGATCCCAATCTCGCCGCGCAGCAATTGACAGTCCTGACCCAGGCCATCGACCGCGCCGCAGCCGTGCTGTCTGCCGCGCCCTGACCGAAGGAGTCGATGTGGGATCATTCGTAAGCTATTGGTTCGTTGCCTTCGTGCTCATCCTGATCTTGTCCATCCTGAGCGTCGGCTTATTGGTCGCATCCTGGTCATCTTTTCAGCCCGAAACCTCGGATTGGGAGATCACCCCTGCGGGAAAAATCCTTCTTCGCGCAAGAAACCTATTTGCCGTCGCATGCGGAATCATTTTCGCTTGCCTGGTCGCCACCGGCTCGTTCATGGAGTCGGACACGTCGGCGTTCTTCCGATGGTGCGATGCGCATCGGCTTAGCTTGCCCGCAGCGATGATCGTTTCCTCTGGATTTTCGTTTTTTTCTTCCTTCCAGGCACTTCAATCCAAAAGCGATGGCCGGCGCGTCCTGATGATTTGCGCGCTCGTCGTTGCAGTCTTGTCGCTATTCGGCGCGGGTTATCTCATGGTCTTTCTCGGTCAATAGGGTTCCCATCATTCGCCAGCCTTACCTAAGTGCACACCAGCCGCCGCCGCCCCTGCCCCCAACAGGCCATGCCCTCCCACCCACGAGCCATTCCCCATCGTCAATGTGCGGGGCTATTGTCCATTCGCAAGCTGATTGTGCCCATCGACGGTACAACAGCATGCGAGGAGATTTCCCTTTATGGTTGACTTGCTTCTTGCCTTGGCCTTCGTTGCGATGATTCTCTCGCCGCCAATTCTGGCGACCCGCCATCGCGGCCGGAACCGCAGGCGCAACAACTAGCAGGGAAAGCTTCCGCTGGGGGTCCCAATGGTTGCTTTATTTATAGAAATCACTCTAGTTGCGGCCGGAATTCTGCCGCTTGTTGCCACCGCCCTGCAGCCTGTCCGCGCCGTCAATCGCGGCTACTGTGGCCGCCTCGGAAACGCCCGCCGCAGCCACTGATCCGCCACCCATGGGGCCTTCAGTGCCAACTCCGTCATACCCTTGCCCTTGCTCCCTCGCCCTGCCCTTCCTCAGCGAGCCAAAACTAGCAGCTAGAAGCTAACAGCCGGAAGCTGCTGTGTGATCTAAATCACTTCGAATTTGACCCCCTCCCCCTCACACTCGTATCGTTAAGGTTGGATCACCCATGAAGCCCCACTACCAAAGTCTCCGCATTGGCATCGCTGTCGTCGTCATCCTCGGCACGGTAGCCTGGCTCGCCTTTACCGGCTACAAATCCAATAAGAGCTACTACGTCACCATCGCCGAGCTCGGCGGTATGGGCGATAAGGCTTATCACAGCAATCTCCGCGTCGAAGGCTTCGTTCAGCCCGGCTCCATCGAGCAGGTCGGAACCCACGTCGACTTCGTTCTCAACGAGTACGAAAGCCACTCGGCAAAAGCCCCAACCGGCCAACTCCTTAAGGTCACTTACAAGGGAACTGAGCCGCCACCAGACACCTTCAAGGACGATGCTATGGCCGTGGCGACTGGTACCTACAGCCGTGACGGCGTCTTCCATGCCACCGCACTGTCGGCCAAATGCGCCAGCAAATACGCTCCGCAGCAGCCAGGCGCAGCTCCATCTGCCGCACCCACGACTAAACCGAACACCGCATCGGCTCCGGCTCCCACGCCTCCCTCCTCCGCCCAGACTGCCGCAAACTGATCGAATGACAACGAACGCCTCCGAAGCCGGCCGCTCAACTCTCTGCGCCCGACTCGATCAGGTGTCCAAGCTCTTCGGCAGTTTTGCTGCCCTCCGCCAGGTTTCGCTTTCGCTGGAGCCCGGCCGCTGCTATGTTCTCCTCGGTGAAAACGGCGCCGGCAAATCCACGCTCCTCCGCGTTCTCGCCGGCCTGCTCCGTCCAACGCACGGCACGGTCAACGTCTTCGGTGAATCCCAGCCCCACGAGGCGCGCGCCCGCATCGGCTACATGAGCCACGCGCCCATGCTTTACGACGAGCTCACCGCCCAGGAGAATCTCCGCTACTTCAGCAGTCTTTATCCGGGCCGTCCCTGCCTCACGCCCGCGGAGGCTCTTCGCCAGGTCGGCCTCGATCCCGATCTCAATCGCCTCTTCGGCCAGTACTCCCAGGGAATGCGCCAGCGCACCTCGCTCGCCCGCGTGCTCCTCTCCGTTCCCGAATTGCTTCTTCTTGACGAGCCTTTTTCCAACATGGATGTTGAAAGCGCGCGCCAGATGGTCGCCCTCCTCGCCGGCTTCCGCCAATCCGATCGCACCATCGTCCTCACTACGCACCAGCGCGAGCTCGCCGCTCCCATCGCCGACTTCGTCATCACCCTCCACGCCGGCCGCGTCGCATCCGTCGATCCAGGAGCGACCCCACATGAGTCCTAGACGAGATTCATGCAGGCGGCCAAGCTCGTGTCGGGAGCGAGCTTTGTATCAGGGCACGACTTTAGTCGTGCCGAAAGCATTCAGGAAAGTAATGGGCTTTAGCCCCTGCGGAACCTGCGCGAAGGGGGCATCGGCATGAAGACCAACGGCGCGCGCTTCCTTGAATTCCTCAACATCCCCTTCGAGCTTTGCGAGTACGAAGTCGATCCCGAAGACCTGTCCGCAATCTTAGTCGCAAAGAAAATCGGCATGCCCGCCGAGCAAGTCTTCAAAACGCTTTTGACGACCGACTCTGCGCACGACTACGTTTTCGCCGTCGTCCCCGGCGACGCCGCACTCGACTTCAAGAAGCTCTCGCGCTTAGCCGGTTGGCGCAAAGCTGAAATGGCTCCGCTCAAAGACGTGCAGCCGCTCACCGGCTACATCCGTGGCGGCGTCACCATCTTCGGCGCCAAAAAGCCCTACCCCGTCTTCGTCGACGAAACCGCCATCCTCTTCGATCGCATCAGCGTCTCCGCCGGAACCCGCGGCACGCAACTGATCCTCACGCCCGACGACTATCTCCGCGCCGCCGCCGCAATTGGCCAGCCCGTCCAAACCGCCGATCTCACCAAAGCCGCGCAACCCAGCGCACCCGAGGGCCACCCCCGCCCGGAGGCCCAATCTTGACCCGCGCCCTCTTCACTCATCTCGCCAAAGATCTCCGCATCGAGTGGCGCACCCTCGACGCCATGATCTCCATGATCTTTTTTTCCGGACTCGTCGTCGTGCTCTTCTCCATCGCCTTCGATCCCCGCGGCGCATTTTCGCAGCAAATCGCCGGCGGCGTCCTCTGCGTGGCCACCATGTTCGCTTCCGTCAGCGCCCTCAATCAGGCCTGGGCCCGCGAAATCCGCCATCAGGTCATGGACGCGCAGCGCATGGTCCCTTCGCCTGGCGCAGAGCTTTACCTCGCCAAGACCATCGCCAACTTTCTCTTCGTCTCCATCGTCCAAATCGTCCTCGCGCCTTTCTTCTTCGTCTTCTATAACCTGCACATCGCCGGCAACGCGCGGCAGTTGGCCCTCGTTCTTCCTCTCGGCACCTGGGCTCTTGTCGTCAACGGAGTCTTCTTCGCCGCGCTCTCCATCGGCAGCCGCAACCGCGAGTTTCTTCTCTCGCTCATCCTTTTCCCCATCTTCATTCCCGCTCTTCTCGCCATGGTCCAGGCGGTCACCTACATCCTCACCGGCGACGGCGACCCCACTCTCTGGATCAAGATGCTCCTCGGCTACGACATCATCTTCACCACCGCCAGCCTGTTGCTCTTTGACGTCGTCTTCCACGCGGAATAGCCTCTCGCACTCTCAACTCACCACAATTGTGGGCGCCCCAGGTGCGGGGTCCCCGCGGACAGGTCTTCGTCCGTGGGGTGGAGATCCCTCGCATTTGGGGACCTGGGATAGCACGAACTCCATTTTCGCGATGTGATCCTGAGCGGAGGTCGCCCCGCGACCGAAGTTAAAGGACCTGCTTCTGCCTTTGCTTTGTATCAGGGCATGAGTTTACTCATGCCGCTAACCGCTCCCATAAATTGAACGGGCTTCAGCCCCCGGGGCGGAAACAAACGGGGGGAGCGTGAGGCTTTACCCCCACGAAACCCCACCCACCCGTTTTCGAGAGAGAAGAGCACGCGGCGAAGCCGCGTTCAAATCCGCGCTATAAACGCCGATCGACCCTCCAGCCAATTCGCCCAACTCCGCGCAATTACGGGTTTGTAACAACGCTCCGCTGCCCGCTGGTCAAACCGGGAAGCTGAAATCCTTCGATTGTCACCGTGAGTTGAGCGCGGCGGGCAACGTCGTAGCGAGTAAAGATGATCGGCGCTCCTCGGCACAGGTGCAGATAGGTACCCACCTCCCCCGCGTAATCCCCTGACATTGGCCCGATGCCATACGGAAACTTCACGGATGACAGGCCGAACTGTGCCGGCCAGGAATCGAGCGATCCCTGCCACGTTGCGTTTCTCACGCCGGAGTTCGTCTCAGCAGGATCGCAGCCCGAATTCTTGTTGTGCGCGACAACTTCAATCCGCGTCAGATGCGGCTCGCGCAGGGCAGACAAACAGGAGATTCCACCAACCTCGCCCGGATCGTTGAATCCTGCCTGCGGCGAACAGACTCCGAAATCAGGAACGGAGAAGCTGCCTGCGGGAAGAGAAACGCTCGTGACCCTCCCAGCCTGTGCCTGTGTGAGCGCCAGGGTAAGGTGCACAGTGAGCGGCGTCGATTTCAGCTGATCGTAGACTGCAAGAGGCATGTCAAAGCTGACGCGCTCGGTTTTTTCATCCGGAGATATCTTCCTCCCAAAGAGCAGTTGCCAGGCCGAATTCCAGCGAAATCCGCCGGCGCTCTCGATCGTCGCCTTAATGGCATCCGGGATCACGACCGAACCATTAGCCACGCCTGATACATCCAGCGGGATTTGGATTGACACTTCGCGCTCCATTCGCGCCGCAGAGGTAGTTGAATTGTTAATCTCCGTCTGAGAGTAGGAAAACTGAACGGGCGCGCCGGCCGCTGAGTCAGAAAACGGGTAGGAGCTCTCGACAAATACTTGCGACGGAACAATGAACTCCCCGAGGCCGAAACACAGAACGGGAATTGCGACAAGCAGCAGGATCGATGTCCGGGTCTTGCGCGTGCCGTACTGCCACGCGATGGCCGCACCGCAAAGGCCAACGAGAAGCGCTACGTCCACACCCGCTTCCCAGGGCAGCGTCATCGATGACAGGTTGATGCGGTAAGTCATGGCAAGGAGCGCGACAATTGAAAGCAACACGCCCAGAATCACGAGCGTCATGCGCGCAAAGTTTGAGGTGACTGCGGCAATTGCGACCAGCGGCAAAACAAGAAAGCCCGAGATCAGGCAAAGATTGAAGAGCAGTTCGGGCACATAGGACAGCGGCGAAAAGCCTGCCAAACTCAGCAGCCAGCACTGCGCGATGAGCAGCGGAAGATAAAGAAAGACGAGCAGAAAAAGCAGCTTGGCGGCGAGCAGTTTCCTCCACTCATAGGGGCGCGTAAGCCAAAACTGCCGGTTGCCCACGAGCCTCTCGTCGTGGATCAGGTTCGAAATCAGCAACCACCAACTTGCTGGAACAAGCAGCTCGAGGATACGAGCCAGAATCTGCGCCTCGAATGCTGAATATGCGCCCCCCGAAGTGAAAGCACGCATTTCGATGGTCGCTCGCCAACTTGCGGGGCAGGCTAGAGCGAAAGCCACAGTCACGGCAACCGAAAGCAGTATTTCGATTCGCAAATGGCGTGCGTCTTTGGCGAGGATATGCAGAATCTGCTTCATGCTTCGATCCCCTTGGCATTGGTCTTTGCGGCAGCAGAGGAGACGTTGATGCGGCTCGATTTGGCGACGGCAAGAAAGATCGAGCGAAGCGTCATGGGGTCCATCGTCACGTCCCGCGCCGACGGGAAGACAGTTCCGATTTCTGCGGCGGAAGCCTGTCCGCTGTAATTGCTGTGCACGAATCGAACCACGTGGTCCGCAGCCTCCGGTTGCAGCCACGCAGATGGAAGGTTCGCGGGCAGCGGCGAGGTTCGCTCGAGAGTTACGGTGACGGCGCGGAAGCGCTCAGTAAGCCTCGACATTTCTTCCGAGAAGAGCAGGTGGCCTTGCTCTAGGAATCCGACGTGGCTTGAAAAGCTCTCGATCTCGGCTAGGTCGTGCGACGAAAGAAAGATGGTCGCCTCCGTCGCTCGCTCAATCAGCCCTTCGATAAGTTCGTCGCGCACCAGTGGATCAAGCCCGGAGAACGGCTCGTCGAGGACGATCAGAGACGGATGGTAGCTAAGCGAACTGGCGAAGGCCGCCTTCATGCGCATGCCCCGGGAAAGATGCTTGAGTTTGCGCTTGAGCGGCAGATCGAACTGGCGCACCAGCTGTTGTTCCAGGCTCCGGTCCCACTTCGGGTAGAAAGCGCGGCAGTAATCCAGCAGGTCCGCGACCGTCATCCAGTCGGGCATCTCCTGGTTTTCCGAAACGTATCCAATCCGAATGAATGCTTTCCCGCTCAGCGTGGTTGAGTCGGCGCCCAGAACATCGGCGCGTCCCGAAGTCGGGCGAAAAATGTTCATCAGCACCTTGATCAACGTGGTCTTGCCGGCGCCATTCGCGCCAACCAGCGCATAGATCGCGCCCTCCGAAACAGAAAGATCCACGCCGTCGAGTGCAAGGGTGCGGCCAAATCTACGCGAGAGGCCTGAGGTCAGAATGGCTGGATTCATCGGTCCTTGCGACCTCCATCTTTAGGTTTTCGAGTTGCAGCGCCGGAACCGGTTGAGCCGCCGCCGAGGAGTTCCCAATGAGCGGTGACGGACGACAGCACGTCGTCCAGCTCGATGCCCATTCGCCTGGCGTTCACAACCAGCTCTTCCACTTCGTGCCCCAGGAGTTCAGTGCGCTCTTTCCGGCTGGAGTCGGGCAACGCGGCAACCACTGTGCCGATCCCTGGACGCGTCTCGAGTAGCCCCTCGTTGACCAGGTAGGCGACCACTTTGTGCGCAGTGTTTGGATTGATCTTGAGTTCTTTGCTGAGTGTGCGAACGGAAGGATACGGATCGCCGGGACGCAATTGTCCGGCAATCATCGCCTTTTTCGAGGCATAGACAATCTGCTCGAAGAGCGAAACGCCAGCGCGAAATTGAACGCTGAATGGAATCACGCGTGTACTATAACAGATAGTACACCTATTGCAAGTGGAAAAAGTCTGTCAAGCCCCGACCGCCAAAATAAATCCGCCTTCTCTCCGATAACTCCTTATTTCCCTGGTCCCTACGTCCCTGTGTCCCTGCCTCTCCAAGTTTGCCGATCATTTCTGCCCTCCGGCGCATACTTGTTCCATATGCGATCAACCAGGATCTCCGTCCGAGGCGCAAAAACTCCGCTTCTGCAGGCGGCCTTTAGCGCGGATTCTCGCGCTCTTGGGCTGACTGCCGTCTGGGCGGGAAAATAATTAAATAAAAATTTTGGGATGTTTCGCCTATTTTTCGCTGATTAACCCGTTTAGAATCAGCAATGGCACCCCGGACATGGGCTGAAAATGCGTCGAGTAACGTCGAATTTATGCCCCGTAACTCCCTTGGAATCAACACACGACTAGCTCAAATGCAGCCTGCGCATTTCAACTCTTTAACTTATTCATTCTGTTACCATTATCAGTCCTTTACTCGCTTTCCACCGTCCACTGTCCACTGTCCGCCGTGCACCACTAACCCGCCTGCGCAGCAATCCACCCCGGCTCGTCGCCGTTCTCCGAGTCGGCCTTCGCCTCGGCCTCCATCGCCCGCAGCGAACTCCGCATTCGCTCAAACTCCGGCCGCCCCCTCAGCGGCAGCAGCCGCGGATCGGCCAGCATTTGAAAGTACCACGGGCAGCGGTTCTCATTGGCAATGCGCAGCTCTTCGAGCGCAGCATCGTCCTCGTCCATCGCCACATACGTTGCCGCATCGAATGTGTTCATCACAAAGCGCTCCCGGCTCAACCACTGCAGCCGCTCCAGCAGCGTTCGAGCTTCCTCCTTGCGTCCCGCGCACGCCACCGCGTACGCATGCGCCGACGTCGCCAGGTCGAAGTGCGCCGATCGCGCGGCCAGCGCACGCGCCAGCTCCACGGCTCGCGCAGCTTCGCCGTTATGCGCCAGAATCATCGCCCCATACAAGTGCGCGCCGTCGTATTCGGTAAACTGCGAAATCGCTTTGCAAATCTGGTCCACACTCGCCTCGGCCTCTCCGGCCAGGTGCAGGGCCCAAGCCAACTCCGCCTGAAGCCACGGCGAATACGGATCAACTTGGATCGCCGCGCGCAGCCCATCCAGAGCTTCGTCGAACCGGTGTCTGCTCAGCAGGAACATCGTGCGCACTCGCGTCACTTGTGGATCGTACGGCCGGTGCGCCGAGTGCGCGAATGCGTCCAGCGCTGCACGCAGGTTCCGGTCCACATGGAACCGGAGCCATCCCATCGCCGGAAGCAACGCCTCTTCGTTTCCCGCCGGCTCGGGAATTTGCGCTGCCACTTTCCGAATCGCACTCGCCGCGGCCGACGCCGGCATAAACCCGTACAGCGCCTGCGTCACGCAAAGATGCGCCAGGTCAGTGCGCGCGGCTATCAACGATGGATCCAGTTCGATGGCCCGTTGCAGCCGGCCCATCGCATCCTGCATGGGATGCCGCTCCAGCGTCTGCCATTCGTGATGCGCGCGCAGATAGAGCTCATGCGCCTCGTTCTGCTGCGGCGACGCTTCGTGCGGGGCTCCGCCTGCCGCAGCCGCAATCGAATACCTGCCGGCGCCAATCCGGCTGCTTACGCGCTTCACCAGCTCCCGCTCAAGCTCCGTAATCCGTTCGCGCCCCGCCACCAAATCTTCGATCCAGAGCTGCGCGCCATCCTCTACCCGGATCATCTCGGCCCGCAGCCTGAACATCTCAGGTGTCGCATGAAGCTCGCCACTTAGAACCAGATCCGCCTCCAGTACCTTGCCGATCTCGTGCGCCGCGAATCCTCTCCGAGCCAGCGTCAACACCGAATCTCGCGCCACCACCGAAGCGACTGCGGACTCGCCGCCGCACAACTGCGCCGCCGTCTCCTCGGCTATCGCCGAACCAAGGTATTCGGGAACGCCATACCCCATCGCGAAGGGCAGAATGGCAAGTCGCGCATGCGCGCCGGACGGCGGCGTATCGCTCGTGCGCACAGCAGCGGCGATTCGGTATCCGCGCTTATAGACGCTCTCAATGCAATCCGCGGGTTGCAGCCGCTCGCGCAGCGAGGCAATGCACTTTGCCGCGACATCGCTCGAAGCATGCTCATCGCGCCAGACCGCGCGCTTCAGCTCCAGCGGACTTACAATCTCGCCCGCCCGCCTCAGCAGCAATCGCAGAACCGCCAATTCCTCAGCGGCCAGTTCAAGCGCCGTATCCCCGCGCAGCAGCGTCCCATCGGCCTCGAGCCTCAAGTCCGCAAACCAATACCGAAGAGGTTGCGTCTCCGCAGGCGCCGGCAACGAATCGTTCATAGAAACCAACGCAGTTCCGTGGAACCCTCTCAATACGCCAGTCGGAATCGAGATCGATCTTCTCGATCCATCGCCGGCTTCAGCAGCGAGGATTCACACCGTAATCATCCGGGGAAGGTAATCCATAAGTGCAACAAGGTTGAACTTCTACTCGGCACGCGCAACTAGGTCGCGACCGCGGCAGCGGCCAAAATGCCTCGTGAGCATGTCGATAAACCGATTATGCTCCCCAGCTGGACAGTAAGAGCAAATCTTCGCCGTGTCTTTGAGTCTGGAAGTAATCCGCGGCAGGTTACCGCGCATGCAGCGGCTTCGGTTCTCTCACGATGAGCGAATAGCTAAGGGCTAAAGGCTAATAGCTATTCGCTGCTTCTACGCCTTGCCGATCACCTTCGCCAGCGTGGCGCCAATCTCGGCCGGCGACACAACTACGTGAATTCCGGCTGCGCTCATGGCCTTCATCTTGTCGGCCGCCGTTCCCTGGCCGCCGCTGATGATCGCGCCTGCATGGCCCATCCGCCGCCCAGGGGGAGCGGTCTGCCCGGCGATGAACCCTACCACCGGCTTCTTCACATTCTGTTTCACGAACTCGGCCGCTGCTTCTTCTGCCGATCCGCCAATTTCGCCGATCATGATGATAGCTTCCGTCCCCGGATCGTCGTTCAGCAGCCGCAGCGCGTCGATGTGCGTCGTGCCGATGATCGGATCGCCGCCGATACCGATTGCAGTCGACTGCCCGATCCCTCTCTGCGTCAACTGATGCACAGCCTCATAGGTCAGCGTGCCCGAGCGCGAAACAATCCCGATCGAACCTTCCTTGTGAATCCGCCCCGGCATGATTCCAATTTTGGCCTTTCCCGGCGAGATTACGCCCGGGCAATTTGGCCCAATGAGCCGCGACTTCGACGTCTTCAGCTTGGCCCAGACCTTCACCATGTCGAGCGTCGGAATCCCCTCGGTGATGCAGACGATTAGCGGAATCCCCGCGTCTTCGGCCTCAAGAATCGCGTCGGCGGCAAACGGCGGCGGCACAAAGATCATCGTCGCGTTCGCGCCCGTCTTGGCCACGGCATCCGTCACGGTATTGAACACCGGCCAGCCCTCGTGCGTGGTTCCACCTTTGCCCGGCGTCACCCCGCCGACCACCTTTGTTCCATACTCCGCGCAGCCCTTGGCGTGGAACGTGCCTTCCTTGCCCGTGATTCCCTGCACAATCAGCCGCGTATTGTTATCGACCAAAACCGACATCTCTATGCTCCCGCCGCCGCAGCCACGACCATTTCCGCTGCTTCCTTCATCGTTGCCCCTACTTGAAAGTTCAATCCAGACTCCTTCAGAATCTTGCGTCCCTCTTCCACGTTTGTCCCTTCGAGCCGCAGCACAATCGGCACCTTCACATGTAGATTCCGCGCTGCCGCAACGACGCCCGTCGCCAGCCGGTCCACGCGCAGAATTCCGCCAAAGATATTGATGAAGATCGCCTTCACATTTTTGTCTGAAAGCAGGATTTCAAAGGCGTGCTCAATCTGTTCCTGCGTTGCGCCTCCGCCCACATCCAGAAAATTCGCCGGGCTGCCGCCGGCATATTGAATAATGTCCATCGTCGCCATCGCCAGTCCCGCGCCATTCACCATGCAGGCGATTGTGCCGTCGAGCTTGATGTAATTCAGCGAGTACTTGCTCGCCTCCACTTCCAGCGGATCCTCTTCAGCCACGTCGCGCAGCGCCTTGATGTCGGGGTGCCGAAACAGGGCATTGTCGTCAAAGGTGATCTTGGCGTCGAGCGCAAAAAGCTTGCCATCCTTCGTGGTGATGAATGGATTGATCTCCACCAGCGACGCGTCCGTCTCAATGAAGGCAGTGTACAGGCTCTGAAAAAACCCGACCGCTTGATTGATCTGCGTCGGCTTCAGTCCCAGCGCGAAGGCCAACTTGCGCGCCTGCCACGCGCCGAATCCCACCGCGGGATCAATCGTTTCCTTGAAGATAGCCTCGGGAGTCTTCGCCGCTACCTCTTCAATCTCCATGCCGCCGGCCTGCGACGCCATGAACACCAGCTTGCCCGTGGCGCGATCCAGCACAATGCCGAGATACAGCTCGCGTTCGATGTCCGCGGTCTCTTCAATCAGCAGCCGCTGTACCTTCTGTCCCTGCGGCCCGGTCTGGTGGGTCACCAGCGTCATGCCAAGAATGTTCTTGCTGTGCAGTTCCGCGTCCTCGCGCGTCCTGGCCACCTTCACGCCGCCTCCCTTGCCCCGGCCTCCAGCGTGAATCTGCGCTTTCACCACCACTCCCGGAGCGCCTTCCGCGAACAGCTTGCGCGCTACCGCTACCGCCTCCTCGAAGGTCGCCGCTTCTTCGCCTTTGGGCACGGCGACGCCATACTTCGCCAGGATCCCTTTTGCCTGATACTCGTGGATTTTCAAATGGATTGGACCTCAGACATTTCCCAGATTACCACGCAGATTTCGCTTTGAATTTCACCATCTAGTGCACCCGAAGGCGCGCTCTCTTCGCCCTCGAGCCTCCGCTCTGCAATACTTCTTTCATGTCTTTGGTGAAGGAACTGCTTCGCCCGCTGGCCGAGGACGGCGCGTCGCTCACTCGCGAGCAGGCGGCCGAAGTGCTCGTGGAGATCCTCGCCGGCGGCGTGCCGGAGGTGGAGACGGCTGCGCTCCTAACTGTTCTCGCTACGCGCGGTGAGCAGGCTCCCGAACTGGCTGGCTTTGTCGATGTGATGCGCAGGCACTCCGTGCCCTTGCCGTTTACCGGCGACGAGAGGGACCAACTGGTCGACTGCGTCGGCACCGGCGGCGGTGGGCCGCAGACCTTCAACATTTCCTGCGGCGCTGCGCTCGTTGCTGCAGCTGCCGGAGCCCGCGTCGCCAAGCACGGCAACCGCGCCGTCACTTCGCGCTGCGGCGCTGCCGATGTTCTTGAGGCCCTCGGCGTCCCCATCGAACTTACGCCGGAACTTGCCGTCGAGTGTCTCCGCGAAACCGGCTTCGTCTTTCTCTTTGCGCCGCTGTATCACCCGGCCATGAAAGCTCTCGGTCCGCTCCGCCGCGCGCTCGGCTTCCGCACTATCTTCAACCTCGTCGGTCCGCTCACCAACCCGGCACACGCGCGCACGCAAGTGATTGGTGTGCTCGCTCCCAGCCGCGTTTTGCTGGTCGGCCGCACACTCGCTGCGCTCGGCGCTCGGCGCGCGTTCGTGGTTCACGGCACCGACGGCATTGACGAGCTCACCACGACCGGCGAATCGGTTGTCGCGCACATCGAGGAATCGGAGTCAGGCAAGCCGGAGCTGAAAGCCGCGCGCGTCACGCCTGAGATGGCTGGCCTTCCCCGCGCCACAATCGATCAATTCATCGGCGGCGACGTGGCCACCAATAAATCGCTGCTCTACGATGTGCTCACCGGAATTCCCGGTGCACGCCGCGACGTCGTTCTGCTCAACGCTGCGGCCGTCCTGGTCGCCGCCAGTCTCGCCGGCGATCTCAAAGAGGGCGTAGCCATGGGTGCCGAAGCAATCGGCTCAGGCCAGGCTGCTGCGACGCTCGCCAAGCTTCAGCAGTTTGGCTCGAAGCACGCGACAAAGCAGTAGACCCCGAACACCACAGACGTTCCGCAGATTCCTCTCGAGGTGCTCGTCACAGCAGTCCCGACCTCCCTGCCAATCGCCGCGCAAAAAGCCATGAAACCAGTGAGACCGCGAGCGCAACCGCGACCCACCCCGCCGGCTCCAGCGCACGTCCGGTTGCGGCCGCCATATGCAAATCTGTAAACGAGACCTCTCGCGAACTCGCCAGACCCAAATGCGCCAGCTCAAACCCGCACCAGCAAAGAGCCGCGGCCGCAATCCCGATTCCAGGAAGAGCGCGCAGCCATGGGAAGGGAATCGGCTTGGGTATTGCGGCCTCATCGCGCACGCGCTCCATCGTCGCCGCCAGAAAACCGGAAGAGGGAATCAGCTCCTCTTCATTGCCGAGAATCGGGTCGATCGCGCGATGATCCGTCTGGTGATTTAGATTGCTCTTCATTGCAGGACCTCCTTTTCGGGCCGAAGCGTCGAGCTCAGCAGCGGCGCGCTTTGTTCGCTCAGGTGCGGAAATCTTTTCCGCAGCAGCTCGCGTCCGCGCGCCAGGCGCGCCTTGACTGTTCCCTCAGGCAAATTCATAGTGCGTGCCGCGGCAGCCACATCCATCTCATGAAAGTAGTAAAGGACCACTGGCTCGCGATAGCGATGCGGCAGCGCCAGCACGGCTCTCCTCACTGCGTCGTCGCTCTGCTTCCTGGCCAGCCCTTCGTGCTGCGTGGCGGGGCCGGTCGGCTCAGCCGCAACTTCCAGAGGTACGTTGACCGCGGAAAACCGCAGCAACTCGGAGCGAAACACGTTTGCCGCCAGCGCGAACAGCCACGTCGAAAAGCTTGATTCGCGCCGCCATCCGGCCAGCCCACGCCAGGCGCGTAAGAACGCTTCCTGCGCCATCTCTTCAGCGCGGCCGCGATCGCGGCAATAGCGCCAGGCCATATTCACCAGCGGCCCCTGCCAACGGCGAACAATTCCCTCGAAGGCCTGCACCTCGCCCGCCAGCACGCGTTCCACATCGGCCAGGTCTTCTTCGGCGCTGATCGCGGCATGCATCTCTTGATAGCGTTCCTCTCGAAACCGTAAGACCAGCCCCATTCGGTTCCGGTTGCATTTTCTCCAGAAGATTCTTTCTTGAGAGATTTTGCAACCGGGAGCCAGTCCCTCCTGTCGTACCAGTCGCAAGGGGCAAATGCCCGCCGAGGAGGATGAAATGGGAAATGGTCCTGAGATGCTTGCGATGTGGGACAACCCGCAGATGTTCGCGTTTTTGATTCCGATCGTGGCTATTGTGGGAGGGTTAACTTTCGTGACTGTAGCTCACTGGTTAGATACTCAGCGCAAGGAGCGCGAAGCCTATTACAAAGCGGAGACCCTCAGGCGCATAACCGAGGCTTCAGGCGAAGGCGCCAAGGCTGCCATCGAACTGATGCACGCAGATGACCGGATCAAGCGGCTTAAGCAACGCGAAGGCATGAAGATCGCCGGGCTTAGTAATATCGGCGTCGGAGCGGGTCTGCTCATCTTCCTGCACGCGCTCATGCCCGGCAACGGCATCTACCTTTGCGGCATGATTCCCGGACTCATCGGCGTGGCATTCCTGATCTACGTATTCTTCCTCGCCGCGCCAATCGAGTAATTGATCAAAGCCTCGTCGCGCGGGCGCAACTCGCCCCCACTTGCGCTCGCGCACGGCGTTCCCAATCCCCGCCTCGGGAGGTCGCGCCGCGTTTGACGAACCAGCCGCCACCTACGACAATAGAAGGGTTGCCCGCCAATCGTGGGCCTGTGGCGCAGCTGGGAGCGCGCTTCCATGGCATGGAAGAGGTCGTCGGTTCGATCCCGACCAGGTCCACCACGCAGTCTTAACATATTTAATATCTGCAACTTACACAGAACACCCCCCAAATTTCCCCGCGAAATTGACGCCTCTTGCCAATGAAGGACACAGGAGAGGACTCTCCGCGTTTCGAAACCTGGCCAAAACAGAGCCATTCTCTGATTGGAAATGCCGAGTGTCCTTCAGAAAGGAGGAACGTCGGGGGGCGCGCAAAATCGAACCGCCTCCTACACCGGCCAAACTTCCGGATGGGCGACCACTCGGGTGTTACTTCACTCCATTCGGATCGCCGGTCCTGTGATCAATAATCTGAAAGTTCAGAAAGTCATGCACGGCCTTCAACGCTTCGGGATCGTGTGTGGTGATCCGCACCTGTCCGCCCCGATCCGTGGGCCGGAAGGTGTAGGTGATGGCATCGTGTTTCTCTTTCATAGTTGGCACGCCGGGCGGCACGGTGTCATGAATGAACATCGGGACATCGAAGTCATTGGCGCTGAACATAGTGGCGATGTGCGCAAGGTGCGTCCGGATCTGGTTGAGGGTGGCATCATCGTGATCAGCCTTGATGTCAACCTCGATGATTCCGCCGTCGGCCAAGAGTGTGAAATGGTGCGCCGTGGCTTCGTGTGAGAAGCCCATCGCGTGGTCGCCGCGCATAACCTTGGCGATTTCAGTCAGGCTGCGGTAGCCTTCGCCCTCATACTCGAAACCGTCGTCCAACACCGTCACCTCGTGCAATTTACCGTTGTGCTCTCGAACGTAGCGGGTGCCGGTCTTCGGCCGATACGCAGCGTGAGCTTCACTGGCAATGCCGAAAGCTAATTCCCGCAGCATTCGAACGGTCGATTCCTTCAACCCTCCGAAGGCCTTCTCCTGGGCACGATAGGCAAGAATTGGAATCATGTGATTGCGGCGCATGCCCGGGCTCGGCTCCCGGCCAAACAGTTGCCGCCAGCGCTGCTGTAGTTCTTTGTGATCCATTGCCGGCAATTGCGCCAAAAGCCGAGTAACTGCTTGTTCTTTTGTAAATTTGGCCTTCGCCATTTGGGTCAAGAATCTGCCTCCCTCCGGGCAGTTCCATTCACGCTCTGCTCGCCGAAAGAGTCAAGCGAACTTTTTCATGCAGAGAAGCCACGGACACTGGAAAAAGCCAGTCGGAATGCAGAATCAGCACCACCGTTTTGTGCAGGTTCCTTGTTTCGAGGTAATCGCGGTGGCGCTGCACGACTCCTCCGAATGCGGCCGACTCCGGTGCTCTCACCCACGTGGCACACAAACGGCTGTGGATCACAAAGGCTTCCTCACTGCATGCCCGAAACGCACACACAAACTTCAAGACGGCTCGCGCGTCGAGCATCCGGGGACGCTTTGCCCATTTAATCTCGAATTACGCAATGGCCATGCTTATCTGCGTGTCCTTGTGCTATACCCTGTTATTTAATTTGCAACAAATCATTCACCATCAACAAGTTGCAGCAGTTCGTGATGGATAAGCACTCTTTAGATCAATGCTAGCGAAATAGCTAGTTACAGGCGTGGCTTCGATAAAGTTGGCAGGCAAAAATAATATCGCGATGGGAAATGCGTTACGGTATAGAATCCTTGACAATTGGGATCTTGCGAATCGAGAGGATTGCTATGGAAAACGACAAGAAGCAATTTTTGAATGGCATCGCGGGCAAATTGGCCATCCTCATGGGCGGCGCGATCGCCGCGACGGGGGCAAATGCCACTCAATTTACGCCCGGGGTGACCCTCCCCGAGTCGAATACTGTCTCTTCGCCAGGTGCCGTGACCCAGGGGACGCTGGCTCCGAAGCTCATCCTGAAGCAGCAGGGTGATAGCTTTAGAATGATTGCGCAGCACGATTCCCATTCATCGCACTCATCCCACTCCTCGCATTCCTCCCATTCGTCCCATTCCTCGAGCGCATATTGATCATGGTCCAATCCGAGAGTAATGGCACGCCTGCCACACCCTCGGCGGTGGCTGAGATTGATCTCGCCATCGTGAGCACCGAAGCGCTCTTGAAGACGTGTTACTGGTTTGAGCGCGATTTCGTCTGCGAAATACGCAATCGGAGCGAACGGATAGCGGACGTATATCTGACTCCTCGGGGCCCTGCGTCTGCTGCCGATCTTGCATCGGCAAAGGACGCCTTCATGACGAGCGCAATCGACTTTGCTCTGCGTGAAAAGATTGAGGCAAAGACCTCCGGCATTCGCGATCTTCTTTTGGCGAAAGCCTTTTCGGAATCCGGTGTCCTGGAGGATCAACCAGTCGGCGTCTTCGGCGATGCCGTCGAAGAAGCGAAGCCCGCTGGTATGTTCAAAATTCTCGGCGGCCCTCGGGCTTGAGGGAAGTTGACCTATGGCTCGCGCGTTCTATCCGCTTGAGCGGTTCGCTCCCGCACCGACCACATTTCATCTGCTGCCGTTCCGGTTTACCCGTCTCAACGGAAAAGAGCTCTTAGTCAACGATGCCGGAGAGTTTCTCTTCGTTCCGGAGGGAACCGTCCAGTGCCTCGTAGACGAGCACCTGGATACGAACAGTGAACTCTACCAAGACCTCAAGGCGAAGCAGTTTCTCTATGACGATTTGTCGTCACCGCTCCTCGATCTTTTGGCGACCAAAGTGCGGACGAAGTTCGACCACATGTGCGGTGGAACCAAGCTGCACATTTTTGTCGTGACCCTGCGTTGCGAACATTCCTGCGAATACTGCCAGGTTTCCCGGCAGACGGCGACACGCGGCGAATTCGATATGAGCCGGGCCACAGCGGATCGGGCCATCGCGATGATGATGGACAGCCCCGCCCCCGCCGTGACGCTTGAGATTCAAGGGGGAGAGCCGTTGCTGGCCTTTGACGTGATCCAATACATAATCCCGAGAGCCAAAACGCAGGCTCGTGAAAGAGAGAAGGATCTGGATATCGTCGTCTGCACCAACCTTGCTTGTGTGACGGATGACATCCTCCTGTATTTCCGTGATGAAGGCGTGAAGGTCTCCACCTCTCTTGACGGTCCGGCGTTTCTACATAACAAGAACCGACCTCGCCCCGGCCACAATAGCTACGAAAAGGCCATCGAGGGAATTGAGAGGAGCCGTGCAATTCTCGGCGTGGAGAGCGTTGCTGCTCTAATGACGACGACCGCAGCCTCACTCGACTATGCGGTCGAGATTGTTGACGAATCTGTGCGCCGGCATTTTCATTCGATCTTCCTGCGCCCGATCAGTCCCTATGGGTTTGCAGTGAAGACCCGCCACCGCACCGGCTATGAGATGGGCCGATTCCTTGAGTTCTACAAGCAGGGTCTTGCGCACATCCTCAAAGTCAACCGTGGCGGCTATCGCATTGCCGAGGTGTACACGCAGATTCTCCTTACCAAAATCTTGACGCACCACAGCACGCGCTACGTCGATATGCAGTCTCCGGCTGGCGAGGCGTGGAACGTGCTCGTCTACAACTACGACGGCGACGTGTATGCATCGGACGAATCGCGGATGCTGGCCGAGATGCACGATTGGACCTTCCGGCTTGGGAACGTACACAAAGACACCCGGCGGACACTCTTTACCAGCGACCCGGCGCTCCGAATGTTTCAAGCATCCTGCAATCAGGCGCTCGCGGGCTGCTCCGATTGCGCCTTCCAGTCCTACTGCGCCGCCGATCCCGTCTACCATCATTCGACCCAAGGCGACATGTACGGGCATCGGCCCACGAGCGGTTTCTGTGCCCGAAACATGGAGGTCATCAGGCACTTGTTTTCCCTCATCGAGGAGAACGACCGCGAAACCATGCGTATCTTCTGGTCTTGGATCAACGGAGAGCGAGTGATACAAAAGGTTGGCGTATGCGCCTGACGACAACCGGCACGGCATGCAACTTCAATCAAGGTGTCGTTGGCATCCTGGCGGCGCAATGCGCGCCGGCCAACAAGCGTACAGAGAGAATTCTTTTTCTTCGAGCAGGCGAAACGCTCCACGGTTCGGACGTGTCGGGGTATCGAGCGGTCATTTCTCATGACCAATTGCAGGATGCCCTCAGCGTGCCATACGTTCACCGCCTCCGTGAATCCGACCATCTGAAAGACGGGGATATTGTCGTCCTGGAGGGCTCCGGCATTGTGCGTTCGCTCTACCGTCCTTACGAGTTGCATCACCATCTTTTTGTCACCGAACGGTGCAATAGCAATTGCCTCATGTGCTCACAGCCGCCGAAAGACAGAGATGATGTCGAGGTGCTCACGGAACGCAATCTGGAACTCATGCGCCTGATCGCACCCCCTCCTCCGTACATCACGATTACGGGCGGAGAGCCGACGCTCCTCGGCGATCATCTTTTCGCGCTCATTGCACAACTGAAACGCTCGATGCCGGATACGGAACTCCATGTGCTCACGAATGGCCGGACGTTCGCATGGCCGGACTATGCGCGGCGGTTTGCCACGCTTGAGCATCCGAAGATCAGTCTCGGCATACCGCTCTATTCCGACTTTGCAGGTGCCCATGATTACGTGGTGCAGGCAAAGGGCGCGTTCGATCAGACCGTTGCCGGCTTGCATCAGGCGGCGCGGAACGGCATCCGTGTTGAGGTGAGGGTCGTACTCCATAAGCTCACGATTCCGCGCCTCACTAAACTCGCAGAGTACATCTATCGGAATTTAACCTTTGCCGAGCACATTGCGCTCATGGGGCTGGAGTACACGGGGTATACGCCACGCAATATCGAGGCACTCTGGATCGACCCTTACGACTATCAAAACGAGCTTGAAGAGGCGGTGGAGTATCTCGCCATGAGAACCATGAATGTCTCTATCTATAACCATCAGCTTTGTGTGCTCAGGCCCTCCTTGTGGAAATACGCTCGGAAGTCCATCTCCGATTGGAAAACTCTGTATCTTCCGGAGTGCCAGGCGTGCAGTGCGCTTCCCGCTTGCGGAGGGTTATTCCAGTGGGCGGTCAAGAAGCACAGCGATCATATCCATGCAATCGCATTCCTGTCCGGAGTTGCCCAGAAATGCTCCTAAGGGTGAACGACACGCGCAGCCTTTTTGCGAACATGCCAATCCGAGTCGTCAAAGACGAGGTTTTTCGAGACGCCTCTCCGTTTGTACGGAAGTGTGCAGAAAAAGTTGTCGCGGCTGCTGCTGGAAAACCCATTCTCGATGTCGCGTGTGGCTCAGGTCGGAATGCCATCTTTCTGGCGCGGTTGGGCGGCACGGTAATCTGCATCGACAAAGACCTCTCCTCGCTCGATGCGAATCTAAGACACCGGAAGGGCGTTCTGACGGGCTCTGCAAAGCGATTGATACCTGAGAGGATCGATTTGCTGAAAGACCCTTGGCCCTTCGGCCCAGGCAGCGTCGGAGGGATCATAAATGTTCATTGCCTATTGACGGCGCTCTTGTCCGCCTTTGCGATTTCGCTGGTGCCGCAGGCTTATCTTCTTCTTGAAACCGTTCCAGGGCACGGAGCGAACTACTTGGAACTGCCGCAACAGGGCGAATTGAGGGCTGTGCTCGAACCCGCCTTCGACTTGGCGTCCTATGAAGAACGACCAGCTGGCCCGTCCGAGCGCGGGGCGGTTGCGGTGAAGTTGCTTGCACGGCGAAAAATATAGCATCAGCTTTGGATCGCATGCCTGGCCACGCGCTTCAATGGCTCAACTGGTCGCCGTTGCGCACGACGATTTCAGGCACGCCCCTGTACTCTTGAATCACGCCGGAAGCACAGGCATCTGAGCCCAGACGCGGCAATTCCCCAACGTTCTTTCGGTCCTCGCCCCAAATCAGAATGGTGAACACCTGATTCGGATAGGCGGCATCCAGATTTATGAACGTCGGCTCTCCTCGGCTACTTGTCGCGGTGCGCTCACTCGCGACCTTTCCGCAGACCGTGGCATTCCCGCCAATGTGGTTCTTGGCATCCGTCGCCGAAAGCGTCTCTGCTAGGGCCGGCGTGAGGGCAAATGCCAGCAACACGAACAGGAGCGATAGAGTGGTTCTCATCCTCACCTCCACGATGAATCAGAATCCGAAATTATGCCTCGCCGCCCACCGCCGAAATACTTATTCTCGAAATCAACGACTCAGGAGACTAGGGATGTAGCTTGACCTGGCCAAGCGGACAGAGAGTTTCGCGGTCAGCTAAAACGGCATAGGCAGCAATGATTCTCGAAGTAGGTTCTGCATGGAAGTAGCCTGCCCACCTCGTGGTGAGCATCGTTCGATTGAGGAAATACGCCGCGAAGTTGGCCTGTGGTTCAACTCCCTGCGCCAAACCAATAATGATGCCTTTATCGTCAGCAAGAACCACAATCGCAGGCCCGTGACTCTCGTTTCGTAGCCAACTCGATCCGAATACTCTGCCTGTCTCTTCCTCCGTGTCTTCTAGCGGCTCTAGTCCCTCGACCGAGCCAGAACATTCTTGCGGGAAAGTTTTCAGGAAAAGAGAAGTCAAGGGTTCACCTCTGGCAGTGAAAAGCCGGTCGGCAAACAACGAGAGACGATTCTCCCGAAGAAAGGGAGCGTAATCGCGAACCAAATCAGGCCTGAGGGAGAACAACTGACTATACGCCTTGTCAGTCGCATCGAAGGCCAGAGCAATACCACCGTCGTTGATCGTATTGCTAAGCCTAGCGAAGCGTTCTACCGGCAGTCGCTGGGCTGGTATAACGAAGATGACCATGAAAAGCACTGCAAGAATCGGCGTGCCCAAAGAACGGCCGATCTCACCAGCTCTTCCATTCCACCACGAAGAACCAAGGCCAAGGATGGCTGCCCAAAAGATCAAGGCCGGTGTTCGGTAGCGAGGGACCGCAGCTTCCAAGAGGCCGTAATTAAGACGCCCGAGGGCGGCAATAAATGCCGTCGCGATGCCGTACAGGGCGAGATAGACGAAGAAGGCGCGCAACTTCCAGAAATCCGACCGCGCGCGAATATAGAGACCAAGGCCGACCGCGGCAATGGAAAGCGAACAGAGTCCGAGGATGCCAGCCAAAGGAAATGGCTTCGAGCTCATCACACTAACGAGAAACGTAAAGGCAAATGCCGCGACATTTACCGGGTGCGCAAGAGAAGCCAATGGATTAGCGTTCTCGGGTGGTGAGTAGTATCCAATAAAATAGATTACCCAAATGGCAAAGCCCGCGATAGTAACCGTGCAAACTGTTCTGAGCGACGCATGTTCGATGACGCAAATAAGCAGCAGAACAGGCCAAACCAGCAGCCCGTTACCCAGCGACAGCGTCCCGCAGGCGGCTGCGACAAGCGCGAGAAACATCGCAACCCAATTGCCTCCAATTGTCTCGCAATCGCGCAGGATTAGAAAGATCGAGACCGATGACATAAAGAAGCCTAGGGGAAATTGGACTTGGAGAGGTAGGGCAAGATTGTCGATCTGTGATGAGGAGAACATCATGCCAAAAACCAAAGCGGCATACGCGAGCTTGGAAGCCAGATTGTTCTTCCCGGCTCGCCAGAACGCGAAGCAGAGCAATAGCGCCTCGCTTGCTTGAAAAACGAAGCTACAGAAGATGGCAAAAATTCCGCGAAAGCGAAAGAACTGCAGGTCGGTCCATAGAATCAGCCGGGGCAGTACGGGTCGGTGCTCGCTAAGTTGACCCCACAAAAAGCTGAGCCCGATACGATGACTCTTGAAATCGGCAATATCCTTGACAAACCACCACAGGTCGCCACTGGGAACGGCTGAATGAAATCGACGGACTGAACAAATGGTAAAGAGAATGATATTGGTGCTCAGGGCCAACGCTAACGACGTTGCCACCATCCCTACGAGGCGTGAAACTCGAGATGTCCTGGAACTACACTTAGGCTTCAGGCTCCGCATCGGATCATACGATCATAAATCTAGGTGGTCCTCGAGCTTCAGTATCAGCCCGGTCACGGCCGGGTCGCGCGTCGCGGACTGAACAAGGGCTCAATCGGTTGTTGGATCTTGAAGCGCGCCGCAAAGCGTGCCAGCATGAAGACTGCGCCTCTCGGCGGCCACATTCTTCGCGCAGGATGCGTGACGCAGGCTGCGATGAATGGCCACCTCACCATAATGGACGTATCAAAAACCGCGGCAAACGGGACGTCAGAGGCATGGTCCGCGCCCAAGAATGCGCGATTCGAAGAGCGGGTTTTCTCGAAATGAGCGGGCGCCTTGCGGCCGCTCCAATGATTTATCGATATCAGCTGACTCAACATACCAAAATGGTAATTATGATTCGTGCGCGACGAAACCGGTCCAAGAGTTAGTTGCTTACTTCGTAGCGATCCGCGCGCATTTCCTTGAAAACATTGAGTGCTATCTCAAAGACGAGACGGAAGTGCCTCGATGGGAAAATGCTGCGCATTAATGTCAATTCCTGCGCATTCATGCTCGCGAGAAAAGGCGCCCAAAATATTTCCCCCGCGCTTGAATTGTTATTGGTATTCATAAATCTGCTCGTTAGAGAAAGAGGTAAATATGGCACCGTCCACAGCAGCTCTAGAAGTGACTTACCTTCCCACAACTTCTCTCAAGCCGCACCCGCAGAACCCACGGGTTCACACCTACAAGCAGGTGCACCAAATTGCACACAGCATAAGGGCGTTTGGTTTTAACGTGCCCTTACTTGTTGACGACCGGCTGCACGTCGTTGCCGGGCATGGGAGGCTACTCGCCGCGCAGGAACTTGGATGGAAAACAGTTCCAGTCATCAAGTTGACCCACCTTTCGGAGACGCAGTACAAAGCATTCCTTATTGCCGACAATCGGCTCACCCAAAATTCGTCATGGGATGACCGGCTACTCGGAGAACAACTCAAGGCGCTTTCGGAATCGGAACTAAACTTCGATCTCGAGGTCACCGGTTTCGAGACGGCCGAGATCGATGTTTTGATCGACGGACTTGAAACTATCAATGAGCCTGATCCTGACGATCGTCTTCCTGCCATTGAAGCATCGACCGTATCCGCCCCGGGCGACCTCTGGCAGCTCGGAAAGCACCGGGTACTCTGCGGCGATTCGCTGGTTTTAGAGAGTTATGACCGGCTGATGGATGGAGCAAAGGCCGACCTTGTAATTACCGATCCCCCATATAACGTTGTCATCGACGGCCACGCCAGCGGTCTCGGGAGAACTCGCCACCGGGAATTTGCCATGGGTTCAGGCGAGATGACCGATGGAGAGTTTTCGGCGTTCCTGGGAAAAGTAATGGCGCTGTCGATGCTAAACAGCCAACCGGGTTCGCTCGCCTACTACTTCATGGACTGGAGACATTTATGGGAGATCCTCGGGGCGGGCCTCGTTGCATACGGAGAACCAATGAACCTTTGCGTCTGGGCCAAGAGCAATGCCGGAATGGGAAGCTTCTATCGCAGTGCACATGAGTTGATCCTTCTCTTCAAGAACGGAGAGGCCTCACATCGTAACAATATCCAGCTCGGTAGGTATGGTAGATACCGCACGAATGTCTGGCACTATCCATCGGCAAATACCTTCTCTCGATCAGGCCCTGACGGAGATCTGCTTGCGCTCCACCCAACGCCGAAACCAGTCGCCCTTATCGCGGATGCGATCAAGGATTCCACGCGCCGAGGAGCTTTGGTGCTCGATGGGTTCCTCGGGTCGGGGACCGCGGTCATCGCAGCCGAGCGTACGGGGAGAGTCTGCTACGGCCTAGAACTCGATCCAATTTATGTGGACGCAATCATTCGCCGCTGGCAGCGCCGCACGAAAAGCGACGCTTTTCACGTTGAGTCCGGAGAGAGCTTTGGGGTCAGAGAAGCACGCAAGGCAAGTCAGGGTACATCTAATTCAGAGACGAAAGGTGAATGAAAACATGAGCAAGGATAAAAAGACAGAAGATTACGAAGTTGGCTACGGTAAACCCCCGGAAAGCGGTCAGTTCAAAAAGGGAGTTTCGGGGAATCCCTCGGGGCGGCCGAAAACCCCGCCAGAAATCGGGTCGGCGGTGATGCGGGAACTCGACTCGTCCCTGAGGATCACCGTGAACGGGAAGGAAATAGTCATCAAGAAGCGCGAGGGAGTCGCGAAGCAGCTGGTAAACAAGTCTCTCTCCGGACATCTTGCGTCAACACGTATGGTGCTCGCTCTGCAGCAGCAAGAAATCGAGAGGGCAGCAGAGCAGCAACGGCTCAAGTATCGGACAGCAGATGATTTTAGCGGCGATGAGCTCGCGGCGATCGCTTGCGGGGACCTTAAAGTGCAGCTGTATAAAAAATCCACTCCGGATGGCGAAGATGGAAAATAGCCCGGCAATTGGCAAATTGCGCCAGTAGTATCGGCGAGATCTGGCGATGACCTGAAATTTCCAGATTGCCGGTTATGCGACCCCATGCAAAAATTCCAACGTCACGCTATTCGAACTGCGCAGCGAGTTTCTTCATTGCTGAGTTATCTCGGGTAACTTCACCAGACTCTCGACTGTGCAAAGCTATCTCTCGAGCGATGGCGCGACCGAGAATTCGCTGATCAATATTGCCAAATGGCCCAGGCACGAGTCTTCCCAGCCAACCGACCCAGGCCGGGGTATGAGCGTTCCCGACGATGATTCCGGGACGAAAGATGGCGAGACGGGCAAAACCGATTTTGCGTACGGCGTCTTCCTTCATACCCATAATGCGGGCATAGCGAAACCGGCTGCGGGCTGTGCTTCCTGCTGCAGAAAGCAGGCAAAACTGGGTGATTCCGGCGTTATGGCAGCCACGTGCAAAAGCACCGACGACGCCGAGTTCAAGTCGCTGTAGTTCTTCTTCTCTCCAGCGCCTCGAGCCAGAACCGACACCCACACAGCTCACCGCGCTGACCGGGTCTTGGCTCAAAACTTCGCGGGCAATGGCAGCAGTGCGCTCGGCAAAGTCAGCAGCGCCTGTATCAAGAACGACGTTGCGCACCCGCGATCGCGCCGCGATGCGCTTTCTGGTGATCATCACCACTTCCAGACATTCCGGAATTGCCAGCAGTTCCGCGACGGCCGCACTACCGACTTGACCGGTACCACCGAGGATCATTGCGGCAAAATTCTGCTTCATCAACAGGACCTTTGTTTAGGTAAGGATGCGACAGCCCCGTTCGCCCCAGGAGAGAAGGATACCTGGTCCCGGTTCCCAATTGAGCCAACGAGGCATCGCTTTTCTCAATTGGCGCTATCAGGCCGAAGCGGACACTGAGCCACACCGCAGCTTTGCTGGATTATTTCCGCCAAGGGTGTTTATCAAGATTCATTTCGGCCAACTCGTTGAGTTGGCTTCAGCCTCCAAGCCGCCGCGCAAGCACTCTAGTTCCGAATATTAGACTCGCCGGTTCTCGTCAACCAAAGTATTCAAGGGAACTGATAGATTTGTTACAAGCGGTTAGGCTTTTCGGATTTCATGGACGTGATCTAAATCACAGCGATCTGAGGCCGGGAAGCGGATTCTTACAATAGATTGTCGGGACCTATACACCATGGCTTGGGGTAGAAAAGGCGCGCTGCTGATGTTGTCGGTTGTGGTCTTCTGGGCCGCGATGCCGGCATCCGCCTGCCTGCTTTGGGCCCACTCAAGCCGGCCCAGTTGCTGTGGGACGATGGGGCAGGGATGTGACTCGCCCGGGATGGGAGCAGCCAATTCATGCTGCCAGATCCAAGGAAAAAACCCTGCTGTGCCTTCGGTCCCTCCATACACCCCTGAGCTTGCACAGAGACTCCTTTTGGTTCCATATCACGGTGGTTTGGAACTGGCAGTCGGTTATATCCCCGTGTACGGGAATGTACACGAAACGCCGCCGCAGTTTCCGCCGGGCGGCGCCTTCGCACTCAGAATCTAAAACTCCTTCCTTCGCAGGCTGAACCTGGGCCTTGGTGTGCTTTTGCGCACCTACGCGCGTTGCAAGCGCTCAGCAAAGCTTAAGCACCGAATCTCCTCTGGAGGGAGTCATGAAATCTTTACTTGCTGCACTTTGTGTTCTGGCAGCCAGTATGTCCGGCGGCATCTCCTGCGCGCAAACGCCCGCAGGGAGCGATGGCCTTGCGAATCTTGCGGTCCTGCTACGAGAACACCATGAGGCTGAGACTTCCGGGTCCGCCCTTACGCTCGACGAAGCCGAAAGGATTGCCCTTGCCGCGAATCCCGAGATTGAAGTGGCAGCCAGACGCGTTGCCGTTGCTCAAGCGCATGTACCCACGGTCGGTACGCTCGACGATCCCATGGCCATGTATCGCGGATGGGGAGTCCCTCTGCAACGACCATGGAACTATAACGACGCGCAAAACATGTTCAGCATTAGCCAGACGTTTCCGGGCCGGGGAAAACTGGCGCTACGTACGAATATCGCCGAGTCGAGCGCGGATGAGGCGAAGGCAGATCTGGAGCAAGTACGCCTCGACGTTCGGGTGCGTGTGCATAAGGCTTTCGATGATCTGTTGCTGGCCAACGACGAGATGCAGATTCACGATCAGCATGAAGCCATTGCGCGCCAGGCAATTGAAGAGGCGCGGATCAAGTACACCAACGGGAAAGTGCCGCAACAGGACATGCTGAAGGCGCAGGTCGCGCTTACGCAGTTGGCCGAGCACATGATCCGGTTCGATCATGATGCCGAACTGGCGCGAGCCCGCCTGAACACGCTGTTAGGCCGCAATCCCGAATCGCCACTGCGCGTGATTGGTGAGCATGCCGTGCTTGGCACGCTGCCTCAGGCTGAAAGTCTGGACGATCTGGCGATGCATTCACGGCCTGATTTGATTGCAGCCCAGCAAGCCGCCGAGCGCAGCCATAAAGAGCAGGCGTTGGCAAAGAAGGCCTACGCGCCGGACTTCACGGTCTCAGCCGGTTACATGGTCATGCCGTCCGGACAAAACATGCGCAATGCATACATGCTGGAAGGCTCGATGAACCTGCCCTGGCTGAATCACCGCAAGCACGACGCGGAGATTGCGGAAGCCACGGTGCAGACGACCGAGCAGGACGCCGAGTTGGCCGCGCTTCGCAATGCGGCGTCGGGCCAAGTGAAGGAAGCGCTCGTGGAGGCAGAGGCTGCGCAGAAGATGGCGCACTTGTATCATGACCAACTCCGTCCACAGGCCGAGGCCACGCTCCAGTCGAGTGTGATTGCGTATGAGAACGACAAAACGGACCTTCTCGATCTGCTCGACAGCCAGATGACGGTTGTCAACATCGACCTTGCCTGGCTTCAGGCGGTTGGCGATTTTGACGCGCGCCTGGCGGATCTCGAACTTGCCACAGGCACTTCCATCAACCCGTCCGATTCGCCGGCAACAGAGGTGAAGCCATGAAGACACGCAGTTATCAATTTGCATTGGCGGCAGCAGTTGGCGCTTGTGCATTGCTTGCAGCAGCTCTCGTGTATGTACTCCTGCCTCGGTATCGCGCCGCTACGCAGGTGGCATCGCAGGATCCGGTGGTGGCACGCGGACCCGCAATGACTGGGCAGTCAACGTCTCCCGCCGGAGCTGCGCCCAATGCCAACCCCGGCCTCGCGCCGTTGCAGTTGTCGCCGCAACGAATGCAGGAAATCGGCGTCACTTCGGCGACCGCGGAGATGAAGGACGTGAGCGACGAACTGAACGTCCCCGGAAATGTCGACATCGATGAAGAGCGGCTGTCGTATGTGCAGAGCCGTTTTCCTGGCTGGATTCAGGACGTCCAGGCAAAGGCAACCTACCAGTACGTGCGCAAGGGACAGAGGCTACTCACCATGTACAGCCCGGACATTGTGAGCAGCGAACAGGAGTATCTGCTGGCCCGCCAGAACAAGGCCGCGTTCTCGCAGGATGTGCACAACATGGGGGCACAGGATGAGGGCTGGATGGTGAAGGCCGCCGAAGAGCGATTGCAGCAATTCGGAGTCCCGGCCCAGGCGATCGTCGATCTTGAACAGAGTGGAAAGGTGCAGCGCAACATCCCCGTCGAATCGCCTGCGTCGGGCTACATTATTGAGCGCGACGCCCTACCGAATGAGTATGTGCAGCCTGACACCGAGCTTTACACGATTGCCGATCTCTCCACGGTGTGGGTGTATGCCAATGTGTTTCAGAATGACGTTGGCAAGCTGCGGCCGGGCGATCAGGCGCAGGTGACGGTGGATGCCTATCCGGGACGCCACTTCAATGGGCGGATCGATCAGATTCTCCCGCAGGTGGATATGACTACGCGTACCGTGCGTGTGCGCTTAGTCTTCAGCAATCCCGGAGTGATTTTGAAGCCGGGGATGTATGTGAATGTCGCCATCTCTGTCCGGCTGGGCCGGCAGATGGTGATACCGGCCTCCGCGGTTCTCCAAACTGGCACGCGGACAGTGGCGTTTGTCGATCATGGAAATGGCAGCCTGGAGCCGCGCACGGTTGAGATAGGGCCGCAACTAGACGATTCAGTCGTTGTCCTAAGCGGGCTGAAGGCCGGCGAGAAAGTCGTTAGTTCGGCCAACTTTCTTGTGGACTCCGAAGCTCAGCTGCAGGCGGCAATGGGCGCATATGCGCCTCCAACTCCACAACCGGCTGCCAGTTCAGCGCCCGCAACGCAAATACAGGTCGACCTAAGCACCGATCCTTCTCCGCCGCGTAAAGGGGCAAACGCGGTGCGCGTAAAACTGACTGGCCCTGACGGAAGACCGGTACCGGGCGCACAGGTGACTGCATCATTTTTCATGCCGGCAATGCCTGCGATGGGAATGGCGGCAGAGCGCGACGCAGCCACGCTCTCCGATAAGGGCAACGGGTCTTATGAAGGCTCAATTCAGTTGTCGACGGGCGGCACCTGGCAGGTGACGGTGACTGTGCAGCGCGGCGGCCAGACAGTGGGCACAAAGCAACTGAGCGTCAGCGCCATCGGAGGCATGTGATGATTTCACGGATCATCGCGTGGTGCGCACGGAACCCCTTCCTGGTCTTCACGGGGGCCATTCTTCTGGTTGTTGCGGGCTACTGGTGCATGCAGCGAGCGCCACTGGACGCACTGCCCGACATCAGCGACGTGCAGGTGATCATTCACACGCAGTGGGCCGGCGAGCCTCCGAATGTAATTGAAGACCAAGTGACCTACCCGATTGTGACGGCTCTGCTGGCTGCTCCGCGTGTCAAGAACGTGCGCGCCCAGACCATGTTCGGCGACTCGTATGTCTTCGTCGTTTTTGAGGACGACACCGACCTCTACTGGGCACGATCGCGCGTGACAGAGTACCTGCAGCAGATCGCAGGGCGACTGCCCCCGGATGTGCATCCGGCTATCGGCCCCGATGCAACCGGCGCAGGCTGGGTTTACGAGTATGCCGTCATCGATCGCAGTCACACCAAGAGCCTAGCCGATCTGCGTTCATTGCAGGACTGGTATCTGCGCTATCAACTTGAAACTGTGCCCGGCGTGGCAGAGGTAGCCAGCATCGGCGGTTTTGTGCGCCAGTACCAGGTAAACCTCGACCCCAACAAGCTCTTCTCCTACGGCATCTCCGCCGTCACGGTGATCGACAAGGTGAGGCAGAGCACGAATGAAGTGGGCGGGGACGTGATGGAGATGAGCGGTGCTGAATATATGATTCGCGGCGCCGGCTATATTCGCTCGCTCGCCGATCTTGAAAACGTCCCAGTCGCCACCAAGAATGGGACACCTGTGCTGGTGCGGGATCTGGGGACGGTGTCATTTGGACCCGATGAGCGGCGCGGCGCTGCCGACTGGCAGGGAGAAGGCGAAGCTGTAGGCGGCATCGTCGTGATGCGCTACGGATTGAACGCTCTGAATGTAATCGACGGCGTAAAAGCGAAGTTCAAGGAGATCGCACCCTCGCTCCCAGCCGGTGTTGAGATCGTTACGGGATACGATCGCTCCTGGCTAATCAATCAGTCAATCCACACACTCAAGCGGGACCTTATTGCCGAAGCCATCATTGTCAGTTTCGTCAGCATTTGTTTCTTATTCCACTTCCGTTCCGCGCTTGTCCCCATCCTCACGCTCCCCATTGCCGTGTTGGCTGCATTCATTCCGATGTACTATCTGCACGTCAGCTCGAACATCATGTCGCTTGGCGGGCTGGCTCTAGCCGTCGGTGTGCTGATCGACGCGGCGATTGTGATGGTGGAGAACGGTTACCGCCATCTGGCTGAGCGCGACGACGTTCCAGACGAAAAGGAGCGGCGACTGATTCTCGTCCGCTCGGCGCAGCAGGTGGGACCGGCGCTCTTCTATTCCCTCATCATTATCGTTGTTTCGTTTCTGCCGGTGTTTCTGCTTGAAGCGCAGGAAGGCCGCATGTTCCGTCCGTTGGCCTGGACGAAAACCCTGTCGCTGATCTTCTCGTCGCTGCTTTCCATCACGCTCGTCCCTGCACTCATGCCCCTCTGCCTGCGTGGCAAGCTGCGCAGGGAGTCAAGGAATCCAGCGGCTCGCGTCACTCAGGCTATATATCTTCCCGTTTTGCGATGGAGCTTGAAGCATTGGAAGCTGGTCATTGCGCTGAATCTGGCCTTTCTTGGGGCGACCATTCCTCTTTACTTTCGGCTTGGGAGCCAATTCATGCCCGCACTGTATGAGGGCTCTGCACTCTACATGCCGAGCGCACTGCCGGGCATCTCGATCACCCAAGCAGTCACGCTCATGCAGGAGCAGGACCGTATCATCCGCTCGTTTCCTGAAGTCGCGACGGTGTTTGGAACCGTCGGCCGCTCCGACAGCGCCACCGACAATGCGCCTCTCGATATGTATGACACCACCATCATGCTCAAGCCGCGCGAGCAGTGGCGTCCCGGCATGACCTACGAAAAGCTGATCCACGACATGGACGAGAAACTCCAGTTTCCAGGCCTTACGAATACATGGACTATGCCGGTCGAGAACCGGCTGGACATGGAGTTGACCGGGATCAAGACCGCGGTGGGGATTAAGATTCAGGGCCCCGATCTGACGCACATTGAAGATATTGGAGCGCGCATGCAGCAGATCCTCGCCGGCATGCCGGCGACCAATTCGGTTTTTGCGGAGCGCGTTGCGCAGGGCTTCTATCTGAATGTTGAAGTAAACCGGCCGGAAGCCGCACGTTACGGCCTCACGGTGGCTGATATTCAGCAGGTCATAACATCGGAGATCGGCGGTGCGGATATTGCGCAAAATGTGGAAGGGCGCGAGCGCTTTCCCATCGCCGTGCGCTATCAGCGCAGCTTCCGCGACCATCCTGAAACCTTGTCGCAGGCTCTGATCGCGACTCCTTCCGGCGAGCAGATTCCCATCAGCGAAGTGGCTCGAATGTACTACTCGCGCGGCCCAGCGATGATCCGTGACGAAGATGGCTCTCTGACTGGCTATGTCTATCTCAATCTGAACACGCACAATTACGGCGGCTTTGTGAGTGACGCGGAGAAGCTGATCAATAAGAAGCTGGCACTGCCTGCGGGATACTCATGGCGCTGGGCAGGAGAATATGAATTCGAAATGCGTGCCAAACAGCGCCTCAAGATCATCCTGCCCATCGTCTTCTTCGTGATCTTCCTGCTGCTCTACCTCGTCTTCAAATCCGCCGCCGAGGCGGCCGTGCTCATCTTTCCCACTTTCTACGCCATGTCAGGAGGCCTGCTGCTGCAATGGGCGCTCGGCTACAACTTCAGCGTTGCCGTTTGGGTCGGCTATATTGCTCTCTTCGGAATTGCGGTGGAGACCGGTGTAGTCATGGTGGTGTACCTGGACGAAGCTTTCAAGCAGCGACTCTCGCAGGATGCGCCCATGACGGAAGCTGGGCTGTTGCAGGCCGTCATCGATGGCGCGGTCCAGCGGCTGCGGCCCAAGTTGATGACCGTGACGGCGGTCATCCTGAGCCTCGCGCCGATCTTATGGGAAACCGGCATCGGCTCAGACGTGATGAAGCCCATTGCCGCCCCCATCGTCGGCGGAATGATTACATCCACGATTCACGTGCTGATTCTCGTTCCGGTGTTCTTTCTTCTAATTAAGCGCAGAGCTCTCCGCCGGGGCCGGCTCGCTGCAGCTCCGGATCCGGCAAGAATGCAGTGAGAAAGCGCGGAGATCAGCGATCACCTCTGGATCGGTCCTTAGAAGTCGACTCGCATTGAGCAATCGATGCCAGACCCGAACTCAGATAAGGGGTTAGCGGAGTCGGGGCCGCTTGTCCCCTCCAGGTTTGAGAATCCAGACCTGAGGCACTCAGAGTTGGTGGCCGAACCAAGCATCTCCGAAATTTGAACTACCCGTTCCGGACAACAATCGTTTCTTCAAGAAACATCGGACTCTAGAGCGGGTGGTGCTCAAGGTCGAGCGCGAGCTCGTGGCCGATGCCCGAGAAGTCCTGCTGGATTTCGCGGGCGCGATCGAGGGCTACCTGCACGTTGGGCAGAACATTTTCAGGGCCAACGCGCTCGAGAAAGTCGGATCGGGCGAGGAGCTGCGAAGGTTGATCGCGCGCGCCGCAGAGCAGGAGCGCCTTGCCGGCTTTGTGGAGACGGTCAGAGAACTGCTCGAGCGCGTGGATACCCGTGGCATCGAGCGCGGTCATATTGCGAAGGCGCAGGATGACGACATCGCCAAACTGTCCGAGGTGCGTGGTGGCCTCGGCAAGTTTCTCGGTGGTGCCGAAGAGAAATGGGCCGTGGATGCGAAGGATGGTGACATGGGATGGAATGTCCTTGTCCTGGAGGATATGGGCCTGGCCGTCGCGGAGATACTCGCGCGTGACGGGAGCGACGGTAGTGGTTTCAGCGATGCGATAGATGTAGAGGAGAGCGGCCAGCGCCATGCCCACGCCGACGGCAACGGTGAGGTCGGCGAGCACGGTGAGAGAAAAGGTGGCCAGCCAAACCGCGATATCCGTTCCCGACAAGCGCAGGATGGTGCCGATTTCACGCCACTCGCCCATGTTGTAAGCCACCACAAAGAGAACCGCAGCGAGAGTGGCCAGGGGCACGAAGCGGGCAAGGGGAGCGGCCACCAGAAGAACGGTAAGCAGCGTGAGGGCGTGGACCATTCCTGCGACCGGAGTGAGAGCGCCGGAGCGGATGTTGGTGGCAGTTCGAGCGATGGCGCCCGTGGCAGGAATGCCGCCGAAGAGCGGCGAGGCAATGTTGGCGACTCCCTGCGCGACCAGCTCCATGTCGGAGTTGTGGTGATCGCCGCTCATGCCGTCTGCAACCACGGCGGAGAGCAAGCTTTCAACAGCGGCAAGCAGCGCCACTGTGAATGCGGACGGAAGCAGGGGCAGAATGTGGGCCGCGTGGAGAGTCGGGAATGAAAGGTGCGGAAGACCCTGAGGGATGCCGCCGAACCTGGTGCCGATGGTTTCGATAGGAAGATGAAGGACAGCGGCCGCGGCCGTTGTGACGAGCAGCGCGACGATGGTGCCGGGAATTCGCAGGGTGATGCGCGGCCAGAGAAGAATGATGGCGAGCGTTGCGGTAGCAACGGCGAGCGATTGCCAATGTGTGGTGCCGATGGAGCGGATGAGGACAGCGATGCGCTCCAGGAATTCGCTGGGAACCGGAGGCGTCGTGAGGCCAAGAAAATCTTTGATCTGCGTGGAGGCGATGAGCAGGGCGATGCCGTTGGTGAAGCCGATGGTGACCGGGCGCGGGATATATCTGACGGCGGCGCCGAGGCCGGTGAAGCCCATCATAAGAAGAAGGACGCCGGCCATGATGCCGACCAACGCCAGGCCGGCGATTCCAAAACGGGCAACGATGCTGGCCACGATGACGACGAATGCGCCTGTGGGCCCGCCGATCTGCGTGCGCGACCCGCCCAGGGCCGAGATGAGGAACCCGGCGACAACTGCGGTGTAAAGGCCGGCCTGCGGTGAAACGCCTGAAGCGATGGCGAAGGCCATGGCTAACGGCAGCGCAACGAGTCCCACTGTGAGCCCTGCGATGAGATCGTGCGTGAGCTGTTTGGCTGTGTAGCCGTGCAAACACTGAAGGGAGCGGGGAAGCCGCCTATCAGCTAGATTCAATGAACAATCTCCAATGGTTTCTCTAATTCGTCCAACATGCCCGAAGTTTCTTTTAGCTGGGTGTGGAAGTAGGTCCGCATGAGTTGCAGCACTTCGATGATGGTGCGGTCGCGGACGGAGTAAAAGACCTGATTGCCCACTTTGCGGTTGATGACCAGCTGTTGGGTGCGGAGCACGCCGAGGTGCTGCGAGACATTGGCCTGCTCCATGCCGAGTTTTTCAATCAACACGCCGGCAGAGAGCTCGCCGTCGCTAAGGAGTTCGAGAATGGCGATACGAGTGGGGTGAGCGAGGGCCTGGAAGATGTCAGCTTTGAAGCGGTGGAGTGAATCTGGCATGATTGAATATTAGCATATTCGAATATGTTTAGTCACGGCTGGACGAGCCAGGTTGCTAGGTCTTCTTTACCAATATCGACGATACGCTTAGGGTGGCTCTAATAGGTGAGCGCAACAGAATGTTTGGCTCGGCCGTAAAAAGACAAGTTCAAATCGCAGGTTCTTCGAATTCGACTGCCGTAGGCTCAGGCGCGCCATCCACCGTCGGCTCCTCTTTACCCGGCAATCGAAGACAGGTCAGTTTTCTTGCTCAAGTTGCTATGCTGGGCGCAGTTCCGACCGAATTACCTGCAAACCGAAAGTTACCCGCCGGGGGTTGGGTAATGTCCGGGATAGGCGCCAAACTACCCGGAACTCAGGGCCGGGGTCAAGCCAGCGCAGCCAAGTCGGAGATCATTTTCAAATGGCGGTCGCCCGATCGCGGCACGGCTCGGTCGGATTTTAGTGATCGAACTGCTCCGAGCGTATCTACTGGCTATCTTGCAGTCACTGGTTCGTTGTTGCCGAGCAGGCGACTATCACCTTAAGATCACTGGGTTCAGGTCCATTCCCGCTGCCATAAAGCCCTGCAGGACTACCTGCAATGGGCCTCCATTCACATCTGCGCGTGATCGAAATGACAGAGGGAAGATCGCATCTCTGTCCTTACCGATCTTCCTGTAATTCTCCGTGACTCGTTCGGAGACATTTGGAACAAAGCGGAGCCAACCCAGCCAAAAGTTAATCTGTGATTCTCCGGCAAACACGTTTGGCTGAGTGCAACCGATGTCGCCCTCATCACAGTTGTAGAGATATCCGACGCCGGAGCTTCCGTCTGCGAAAGTAACGTCGGCTGCAACGACACAAGCTCCCGGCAATTGTCCTGAAAGGTCGTCCATCTCTGCCGGTCTCACGGTCGCTTCATCCTGACCTCCCACATCTTCCTCATCGGAACAAAACTCCCAAATTGGGTGGTCAGCAAAATCCTGCAGCGAGAGTTCATAAACCCGCTTACGCACGCGTCGACCAGGGCTAGTCATCATAGCTCCTTAGACCGGAGTCGTTACAGTGTTCCAATCTCAACTCCGGTTGAGTCACCGCCAACTCGGACAGAACTCATTCCCCGACCTTGGACTACTCCTCAAGGTAACAATTTATTCGGAGAATAAGTGCGGTTGGAATAGTGCTCTTTTCACAAGGAACCCCGATTGTCAGTTGGGTCGCTTCTGTTTCTAATTCTCACTTTCTAACTTGTCAATTTGTTCTTTGGCCCGGAGAATCATCCAATCGTATTTAGTGAGATCAACGCACGCTTTCGCAACGGCCGGATTTGATTGAAAGGCCTCCCCCTGCTTTTCGAAGTACGCCGAAGTTTCGATTACCACTTGCTGCGTTCTAGCCCGCACAAGTTCCCAGACGCGGATTGCCCTCTCCAGATCGTGAATGACGCTTAAGTTTCTTTTGAGTTCTTCGGTCATGCGGACAAGATCAGCTGAAAGCTGAAAACTCTAAGCTGTCCTTCAGTTCCCCGTCTCTCTCAATGCCCCGGCAAAGGTTGAACCGGCGGAGCGCTAATCGGATGAACAGGCTCCCGGATCTTGCCGCTGGCTGCCCATCCCATCGCCACAAACCAACCGAAGATCGTCCATCCCAGCAGCAAATTCACCACCACGATCCATGCCGTCGATTTGCAGTCCCGGTACATCGCCAGCCCCGCCGGCAGCATATACACCAGCACTCCGGCCACAAACAGCAGCAGGTTCACGGGCGCCAGCAAATCGGCATTGTGCCGCTCCAGACCCAGCGCCACGATCGCGATTGCCCCCGCGGCTAATCCCACGATCACCAGCAGTCGTAGCAAATTGTTCATTTGCCACCCCCTGTACTTTCGCCTTCGAATTGTGGCCAGAATGTTAGCGCCGTCCTTGCCCACCTGCAATCGAATCTTCCGTCACTCCGTGTCAGTTCCGGTGCATCTGCCGCGACTTTGAGCGGGGATCACAATGCCCAACGTCTGTGAGGCATTCGAACGAGTGCACTTCCACACGCAGCGATCCGGCGGCATCACATTCCACCGCGGCAAAAGACTGTTCATTATGTCAAATCAGCATTGAAATCAGGCAGGGAAATTCATACCGCGGAAATTGCTTGCAGTCACCTCAATCGCGAGGCGAGATCCCTTATCTAAGCAAAGACCCCAATACCAAAATTCCCCGGTCAGTCAATCAAGGTGGATGATATGCGGTGATTTGAATCACATCCTCTAGATCTAATCGGCATATGCTTCTCCCCATGTTCGTCCTCTGACACTGCCCCGACAAAGAAAAGGGCTTTCGCTACCGACCCGTGGTTGAAGCCCGGCGCCCTACTGGAGTTGAGACTTGGAACCAGCCGCCCGCAAACTTACGATTCAGACTTTGAAAGGGCGAGTAGCTCTGCTCAAGATCGCCTGCGACAGCTATTCCAAGAAATTCAACGAAGAAACGTTGAATCAGGAGCAGTTGTCACTAATCAGTCGTCAATGGGATTTCGCGCTCAAGGAAATGCACTCGCTACAGTTCGTGCTGGGGAGCTTAGAGCTGGAGGAACGCGAGCAGGCGCCAGAGAACTGAGACGCGTAGTCTGTCAGCGATATTATTGCCTCGGCCAATCACTTTGGCACGAAAATACAGAATTCTCGCAGTTTCCGTATGCGGAAATAGTAGCAGCGAATCAGTCACATGGGAGCGAATGGATTCGAGCGGTTCCGCATGTACCTCAATGATTACCCATGATCGACCCAACATTTATGATCCATGGAAAATGTCAGTTTTGGGCGAAACCCATCCAACTGAGAAAGGTGGTTTTGCTGATGAAAGGACCGCGGTTCATCGTGGGGAGATAGTTGTGGTGCTGAAGCATTCAATTGATTTGAAAACTTAGGTCTGTTTCAGTGGATTGGTCTGTCCATCATGAGTCGAGTATGAACCCTGGAATGGGTTCGAGAGTCAAGCGGGAAAAGTGAATCACCGGTTACAGGACAAGCCCGCGGACGCCCACCCGCATTCCGAACGGATCACTGCCCAACCGTACATAACCGGATTTTGGGTGGTGTCCTATTCTCGATCTCCTGTTGCGATGAACGGCTTCTTGATTGGAGATAGACCGAAAGAGTAGAGTTTTAGATGATTTCAGTAGTTCAGTCTGATGATCACCAGCATCCACACCCTAATTTATTCCGACGATGCCCCAGCAACGCGCGCATTCCTTCGCGACGTCCTCGGCTGGCCCTACGTCGAGGATGCGCTGGGCGGAGGCGCGGGTTGGCTGATCTTCAAGACCGGGCGGAGTGAAATGGGCGTGCACCCGACCCACAGCGTCTACGATGGCAAGACGTACGAATCGCCACGACACCATCTGATCTCCCTGATGTGCGACGACATCTCACAAACGATCACTGAACTGAAGGGCAAAGGAGCGGAGTTCCACGGCGAAATTCAGGATCACGAGTGGGGACTCGTGGCGATGTTGGCCGTACCCGGCGCGGACGACATTATGCTTTACGAGCCCAAGCATCCGCTGGCGTATAGCCTTTGACCGATTGAAAGGGCAACTTTTTCTCAAAGAAAGGCCGCGGCAAGCTGACCCACCTTCATTCGTAACAATAAGACGAGAGGCATTACTCCGGTTTGGATTTGGGGGTGGCGTCCTTAAGGAGGATCACTGCATTCGCCTGTGGGCCTTTCTGTCCTTCAACGATGTCAAAATCGACCACATCGCCTTCTTTGAGCGTTTTGTACCCATCCGATTGAATCGCTGAGTAATGCACAAATATATCAGGCGCATCATCTCGTCCAATGAATCCATAGCCCTTGCTGTTGTTAAACCACTTAACGATTCCTCGATACTGTGCCACGAGTTCCTGCCTTCCTTGCCCGGAACTTCCATTCCCTGCGCTTCCTGAGGAAGGTTCTGTTGCGTATTCCGTTCCCGCCGATAGACCAGTTCAAGATGAGTAAGTCCGGCCAACATCGCAATGTATTTCTCCCGGAATGGGATCACCGCATCCGCTAGACGGTCACATGCCGCATTCACATGTTCAAGCTCTGCGGGTCAGCTTGCCGCAATCTCTTTCTGAAAGCACGCTCGACAAAGTACGGGTCTGCCTTGGCTGGGTGTGAATGGGACCGTAGTCTTCAAGCCGCACTGAGCGCACGTTATCTGGGTCTCAGAACGAACGGACTTTCGTAAACCACCGTTGCGCCTTGCGTTGCATTTCTTGCAGTGTTTGGGAGTGTTTTGGAACCCCTTGCCCTGAAAGAAAAGCTGCTCACCAGCCGTAAACACAAAGTCAGTCCCGCAGTCGATGCAGGTCAACTCTTTGTCAACAAAATCCATGCGACCACACGGAAATCTGTGAATGGGTGGGAGCGCCTTTCCGGTCGCACGATTTCGTAGAAGTCCGGTTGAGGAGGGCATGTGAATTCATGGAGCCGGGAGCATCGCAGATCGGGAAATGAGGATTGATTATGCGCCCTCACCTATCGGTGGTCAAGGGCAATTCACACGCGCTGACGATCAGTTCAGGGTGCTCCATTCTTTCAACAGCCAGCCACTTCCCCAAATTCTCGCAAGCCTCTCCCGCCCTCTCGAACCACTTCAACACGGCTGCAAAGTCCTCAATATGCTGGCAAAGGGTCGCAAGAACATTCCCTGTTTTCGACTCGCCCAACCTGTGATCACCGTTTATGCGCGAAGGGCTCTCATTCGCGGTCCCCGAGGCGCGATGGCACCGGCCTTAAGGCCATTGAAGATGATCCGGGAGGCGCTTCGGGTAAATTCGATCGTGGTGCGGGCGTTGAGGGGGAGATTTCCACTGATGGCCAGCTTGGCGATGCCATGAACAAACGACCAGGCAATCCATGCCAGAGGGAACGGATCGTCAGCCGAGAGGTCCCCGGACAGCTGCGCGGCAGCGATGCAGCCCTCAAGAACGGCAAACGCATTTTGCCCGGCGACCCGTTGCTTTTCCCGTCCATTCGAAGCATGCGGCAGATCGAACATCACCAGAAAATGATGGGGCCAGCGCAGTGCAAACGCCACATAACCACAACCGCACTCCTGCAGCCGTTCCCGCGGCGACGTGGCCTTGGCCATGCTCTTCTGCATTGACGCGGTAAGCCGATCGAACCCCTCTGCGGCGACCTCTGCCAACAGTTCGTCCTTGCTGGCAAAGTGGCGATATGGGGCATTGTGCGATACGCCAGCACGTCGCGCCACTTCGCGCAAAGTAAATGCGCGGGGACCAACCTCGCCGATCAGAGTCACCGCAGCGTCGAGCAGAATCTGGCGAAGATTGGCGTGGTGGTAAGGCTCGGATCGAGTCATGATCCATTTTTAACATATAGATGTTGACAGTGGCAACTTATCGCCTTAGTATTATGTTGTCGCTGTCAACATTCGAGAAGACAAGCAAGCGATACATGGAGGATAAAATTGGCGAGCGGAATTCCTTACAAGCAAGCAAAGCTGGCAGAAACATGGGATGCGATCGTGATCGGCTCCGGCATCGGCGGGCTTACGGCGGCGATCCTGCTGGGAGCGCACGCCGGCAAACGTGTCCTGGTCTTCGAGAGGCACTACGAGGCTGGCGGATTCACGCATACGTTTCATCGGCCGGGATATGACTGGGACGTGGGGCTGCATTACATCGGCCAGATGCAGAATGAGCGCTCCGCGGTGCGGCGCGCATTCGACCATGTGACCGCGGGAAGCGTGCGATGGCAGCCTATGCCGGATGTTTACGACCGTGTCCTCGTCGAAGGCCGAACATTCGACTTTGCCGCCGGGCTCGAACGCTTCAGGGAGGGCCTCCTCCAGTCGTTTCCGGGGGAAGGCATGGTCATCGATCGGTATATCGCCGCGGTTAACCAAGTTCCTTCTCCGTACGGGTCGGCGTGCACCGCTGGGACTGAAGGCGTGGACAGAGCGTTACCTGGCGTGGCTCGAGCAGATCCGCTACACGCAGCCGGCGCAGCAAGCCACGCTGG
>JBKQOX010000041.1:0-122491 GCA_052145255.1 Occallatibacter sp. | reverse complement strand
TCTCTTCCAGGCGCTCGCGTAAATCGCTCGCGCGGATAATCTCCGCCGCGCCCTTCTCCAGCAGATCCATTTGTTCGCCAACAGGTTTGAACGTGCTCATCTTGTGTTCCAGTATAAATTCCATTGCTTTCGAGCTAGCGGCTACAATGACGCCTCTGTCCGCCGCTACCGTGCGCCAGAGCTAAGAGCTAACAGCTAAGAGCCGCCTTTCCGCTATAATCACCTCATGCACTACCCCCGCCATCCCGCATTCGCGATTGCCTGCGCGGCCGCGCCTGCAGCGGCTCCGGCCGCCTAGACTCCGCCTCACCTGATCCCAAAATTCAGTTCACAGTTCGTGGTTCACAGTTCTCAGTTGGTAGTTCACGTCTGTCCACTGTTCACGAACTACGAACTATGAACCACGAGCCACGAATCACGAACCACGGTTCACGTTCGCGAGCCCCGCTAACGCCGCTAACACCGCTAGCACCGCTGCCTTTACACTGGAGTCACCATGGAAGAGTTCTCTCGCATTCAGCGCTTGCCCGCCTACGTCTTCAACATCACCGGCGAGATGAAGACCGCCGCCCGCCGCCGCGGCGAAGACATCATCGACTTCGGCATGGGCAACCCCGACGGCGCCACGCCCGCCCACATCGTCGACAAGCTCGTTGAAGCGGTCCGCAAGCCGCCTACGCACCGTTACTCCGTCTCACGCGGCCTGCCCCGCCTGCGCAAGGCCATCTGCAACTGGTACCAGACGCGCTACGGCGTCGCGCTCGACCCCGAATCCGAGGCCATCGTCACCATCGGCTCCAAGGAGGGCATCGCCCATCTCTGTCTCGCCATCCTCGACTCGCGCGACACCGTGCTCGTCCCCAATCCCAGTTATCCCATTCACATCTACGGCCCGGTTATCGCCGGCGCTCACATCGTCAGCGTCCCCGTCCACGACCAGGAACAGTTCCTCGCCCAGCTTGAGAACCTGATCCCGCGCATGACCCCGCGCCCCAGGGCGCTCATCGTCAACTTCCCCTCCAACCCCACCACCGAGTGTGTCGAGCTCCCCTTCCTCGCGCGCCTCGTCGAGCTGGCCCGCGAGTACGGCTTCTATCTCATCCAGGACCTCGCCTACGCCGACATCGCCTTCGACGGCTACAAGCCGCCCAGCGTCCTTCAGGTTCCCGGCGCCAAAGATGTTGCCGTCGAGTTCTTCACTCTTTCCAAGTCCTACAACATGCCCGGCTGGCGCATCGGCTTCATGGTCGGCAATCAGCGCCTGGTCGGCGCCCTCGCCCGCCTCAAAAGTTATTTTGATTACGGCACCTTCACGCCCATCCAGGTCGCCGCCATCGCCGCGCTCGAGGGTCCTCAAGAATGTGTTGCCCAAATCTGCGACAACTACCGTCGCCGCCGCGACGTCCTCGTCGAAGGCCTCAACAAGGCCGGCTGGTCCGTCGCCAAACCCCGAGCGACGATGTTCGTCTGGGCCCAGATCCCCGAGCCCTACCGTGACCTCAAGTCGCTCGAGTTCTCCAAGCTGCTGCTGACTGAAGCCAAGACCGCCGTCTCGCCCGGCATCGGCTTCGGCGACTACGGCGACAACCACGTCCGCTTCGCCCTCATCGAGAACGAGGAGCGGACGAGGCAGGCGCTTCGCGGCATCAAGGCGATGCTCGCCAAGGGTGTCGTGCCCGCGTAGCGCTCGGGAAGCCCCCTTACGGAGCGCAAGAGAATAGGCAGGCGCCAGCCCTGGGAACCCGGCTCGTTTTCGCGAAATAACCAAGTACGCCGCGCCACGCGCACTCGCCACGCAAATCTGGGACACACTTCTCCACCGTGGCGTATAACGAAACTGTCAGCCCGCCGTGCGGAATCTTCCCAGCCGCATGAGAGGGTGGGGGTCATGATTGCATTCGATGTTGAGCATGGCGCGGTGCATTATCCCGCGGACCGACGCCACCGTCTCTGGATTCGTCCTTCGATTCTGATCGGAATCGGCGCGGTGTTTGCCGCGTTTGTAGCTGCGGCCTGGATTGAGTTGGCCGTAGCCGGCCTGCCGCATATTCCGCCCGTTCCGCTCGTCTATCCCAGCGACTTCGCCGGGCCCCACGGCTTCCCGCTCTGGGTTCGCTACTCCCACTTCTTTAACTTCCTCTTCGTCACCATGCTCATTCGCAGCGGCCTTTCCATCCTCGCCGATCATCCCCGGCTCTATTTCAACGACGACTGCACCCCGAACAGCGAGTGGATTCGTCTCACGCCTATGAAAGTTCCGCGCGACCGCCTGTGGACGGCAAAGGACGACGCCCGCTACCTTACTCCGCTCATCGGCACTCCCGGCTACCGGCACACCATCGGCATCGCACGCGTGTGGCACTTCATCAACGTGCACGGCTTCATCCTCTGCGGCGTGTACTTCATCACCATGCTTTTCACCACCGACCAGTGGAGGCGTCTCGTGCCTGCATCGCCCACGGTCGTCTTGCAGGCGTGGAATACCTGGGTCCACTACGCAACCTTTCATCTGCCCGCCGAGCCCAACGGTTTTTACGGCTACAACGCCTTGCAGCAGATCGCCTACTTCACCGTCGTCTTCGTCTTCGGTCCCCTGGCGATTCTTACCGGCATCGCCATGTCGCCGGCAGTCGTGAATCACTTCACCTGGTACGCGAAGCTATTCGGCGGCCGGCAATCGGCGCGTTCCATTCACTTCCTCACCATGCTCAGCTTTCTCGCGTTTCTGGTCGTGCACATCACGCTCGTGGTCATGACCGGATTCGCGCGCAACATGAACCACATCGTTCTGGGAACCAATGACGCGGGCCGGCTGGGCATCTGGCTGGGTTTTGTGGGCATCGGCGTCGTGGTGCTTTGCTGGATCGCGGCGCACTATCTTTCCTGGCACCAGCCGCGCGCGCTGCAACATGCGCTCAAATTTGTCACCTATCCTATGCAACTGCTCACGCTCAACCGGCTCATGCCGCAACAGACGTATTCGGAAAAGGACATTTCGCCCTACATGTGGCCGAACGGCAAGCTGCCCGTGCGCGACGACTGGAAGCATCTCGCCGAGGACCACTTCCGCAATTTCAAGCTGAAAGTCGGCGGCCTGGTCGAGAATCCCGTGGAGCTTTCGCTGGCCGACCTGCGCAATCTGGGCGAGTTGGAGCACATCGCCATGCATCATTGCATCCAGGGCTGGAGCGGCATTGCCAAGTGGGGCGGCATCACCATGAAGACGCTGATCGATCTCGTTCGTCCCAGGCCTGAAGCCCACACCGTCGCCTTTTTCTCCTTTGGCGAAGCGCTCTACGGAGGGCCCTACTACGATACGCAGAGCCTTGAGAACGTGCTCAAGCCGCAGTGCCTTCTCGCATCCGAGATGAACGGCCAGCCGCTGCCCGAGGTCTACGGCGCCCCCTTGCGCCTGCGCGTTGAAAATCAGCTCGGCTACAAAATGGTCAAGTGGATCGAGCGCATCGAGTTTGTCGAATCGGAAAAGAAGCTCGGCGCGGGCGAAGGCGGAAAGAACGAAGACGATGAGTACTTCGACCTTCTGCCCAACATCTGAGTAGTTTTAAGGACGCACTTTGCGAGTTGACGGCGTGAGCACGAGCGATAGAGGACCTGAGCACGTTCGAGTGCTGCTCGGGCATTTACGGCTGGCGTGGCTGCTTGACCATTTTCCGCCCCGCTTGGTCTGGGCGATCTACGTCGGCGTGAACGGCTTCATCACCATTGCCCTGCTTGCGCTGCTGGCCGTCGTCACCGGCAGCCCGTTCGTCTTTCCGTCGCTCGGCCCCACGGCCTACCTTCTATTCATCGCTCCGCTGGCTGAGAACTCCAGTCCGCGCAATGCCATCCTGGGCCACGCCATCGGCCTCGTCTGCGGCTATGCCGCGTACTCCCTTACCGGCGCCGCCAACTTGCCCTTCGGCGTGCATCCCGGCGTCTACTGGCCGCGGATTCTAGCTGGGGCGCTGTCGCTCTCGGCCACAGGCGCGCTGATGGTTCTGTTGCGCGCCGATCATCCGCCCGCAGGCGCCACAACGCTTATCGTCTCGCTCGGCATTATCTCCAAACCCAGAGCGCTGGTCATTATTGAAGTGGCGGTCTTTCTGCTGGTGGCGCAGGCCCTTGTCATCAATCGCCTGGCTGGGCTTCCGTACCCACTTTGGAGGCACAGCGAGAAGCCCCATCCGCGATAACCGCCGCGCACAACACCGCCCCTCCAAGGTGTCATCCTGCGCGGAGCCGCGTGGGGATCATTGTGGATGTAAACCATTCAGAATGAGAGGGATGCGGTGTGATTTTTCGCGCGTCGATTTGCGCGCTGGAAACGCTCATTCTAAAGTAAGCGTTCGAAGTTGCCCACTTGAGTTGATATGGGTAGGTGTGCAGTGCGCGGATCTGCGAAGTGTCCACTTATTTTAAGTGGACACTTATTTGAGGCGTATTCAGGCGGCTTTGGCGGTGTGGGTTGCGAGAGCAGGTTCTAGATTCCAGGGCAGAAGCTCTTCGATGCGGTTGACCGGGTGGGTGGCGATCTGGGCTAGGACGGTGCGCAGATAGAGCTCGGGATCGAAACCGTTGAGTTTGGCCGACCCGATCAGCGAGTAGATAGCCGCGGCGCTTTCGCCACCCGCGTCGGAGCCGGCGAAAAGGTAATTCTTCCGTCCCAAAGCGACGGCGCGTAGCGCCCTCTCGGCCGCGCTGTTGTCGATCTCGAGCCGGCCGTCGTCGACGTACCGCGTCAAGGCCCGCCAGCGTGACAGCGCGTAACGAATTGCACCCGCGGTTTCGCTCTTCGGTGAGAGAGAACGCAACATCTTCTCCATCCAACTGCGCATGTCGTCGAGTAGCGGCCGGGCTCTTGACTGCCGGATGTTCAAGCGAAGATCTGCAGGCTTACCACGGATCTCGCCCTCGATTGCGTAGAGAGCGCCGATCCTGGCCAGCGCTTCCGTGGTTGTGGGCGAGGCATGGAGAACATGAAGTTCGTGAAACTTGCGCCGCGCATGTGCCCAGCAGGCCACTTCGTGGATCGCACCTTCGCCATACAGATGATGAAACCCCGCATAAGCGTCGGCCTGCAAAGCACCCTTGAAGTCCTTTAAGTGCTGCCGCGGATGTTCACCCTTGCGATCTTCCGAGTAAGCGAACCACACTGCCGGTGCTGTCTCTTCTCCGCTTGGGCGATCGTCGCGCACATAAGTCCAGAGCCTGCCGGTTTTGGTCTTGCCGCTGCCCGGCGCCAGCACCGGAATCGGCGTGTCGTCGGCGTGCAGCTTGGTTGCTCCCATCACATGCTTGCGGAGTGCATCAACCAGCGGAGAGAGCAGCTCGCTGGCGGCGCCTACCCAGCCGGCCAGTGTGGAGCGCTCGATCTCCACGCCCTGACGCGCATAAATCTCCGACTGGCGATAGAGCGGTAAATGATCCGAGTACTTCGAAACCAGCACATGGGCCAGCAGCCCTGGTCCGGCAAGGCCACGCTCAATCGGGCGGGATGGCGCGGGTGCTTCAACCACGCGCTCGCACCCGCTGCAGGCAAACTTGGGCCGCACGTGACGAATCACCTTGAAGCTCTCCGGGATGTACTCCAGCTGTTCGCTGACGTCCTCGCCGAACTGCCGCAACTGGTCGCCGCAGTCGGGACAGACATCGCCCGCCGCGGCGGGAAGATGCGTGACCACTTCACGGGGAAGATGTTCAGCCAGCGGCTTACGCGCCGGCCGGGCCTTCGGTTCCTCAGCCGGCATGATCGTTTCGGCAGCCGTTTCCATCTCGGCCCGCGCCGTCTCAAGTTCCTCCAGCTGAAGCTCAAGCTGTTCGAGTTGGACGACGATCTTCTCGCTTTTAGGTCCGAACATCAGGCGCTGTAGCTTCTTGATCATGAGCTTCAACCGCTCGATCTCCGCGCTCGACGCGCGTCGCAACTCATCAATCTCGGCAGCCAGCGCCTCACGTTGCCGTTCGCTCTCCGCTGCCCTGGTGGCACTCTGCTCTCGATAGGCTGCAATCTCTGAGCGATGCGCAATCACCAGCGCCTTCAACGCTTCCGCATCCAGTGAATCGAGATCGGCAAGAGGAGTGAAATCCATGGCCGCAGTATGCCATGAAGGCATGTGGGAAACAGTGCAAAAACCCGCATCAATACAGGGGAATCACACTTGTCACTCACACTGCTAATACAGGCGTCCAGGTCCTCTCCGGCCGGCGCCAGTCGATCCCTTCCAGAAGCATCGAAAGCTGCGCCCGGGTCAGGGCAACGGTTCCCTCGGTGGCCTGCGGCCAGATGAATCGGCCTCGCTCAAGACGCTTGGCGAACAGGCACAAACCGTCACCGTCGAACCAGAGAACTTTAATCAGATCGCCGCGCCGTCCGCGAAACACGAAGACGTGCCCGGAATACGGCTGCTGCTCGAGCACCGTCTGCACCTTGGCACTCAGACCATGAAAGCCGCGCCGCATATCGGTCACTCCAGCGGCAATCCAGATCCTCGTTCCCGCACGAAGTTCGATCACTTGCGCAGGCTCTCCAGGATCGTTCGCAATAAAGACGCATCGGCTCTGCCTTCCACGCTGATCAGCGCACCGCCCGGTAGCTCAACATGAATCGCCACACAAGCCGACGCTTGCCGTTCTTCCTGCGTCGCCCTCTTCTCCACCTCATTCCGATGACTCACAACTACCGGCAGCAAAACTGAAGCCTGCTCGCTGCCATCATCGCTCAGTCTGCCTGCGTTATATGCGCGACGCCAACCAAACACCTGGTTCGCGTTCACGCCTTCGGCTCGCGCAATCGCCGCTACGCTCGCCCCCGGCTCCAATGTCAGCTCTACGATCCGCCGCTTCTCCGCCACCGTCCGTCGCACACGTATCCCACCGTTCGCCATGAACCTATCGTCGCCGCATGTCGCACTCCTCGGCTACTGGGGAACACTGGACGCTTACATTCTAAAGGGGTTGCTCGTCGTTAATTCGGCTTAATTCGACGCCATTTATCGCAGTTTCCGAAATCGTCTTGCTGATTCTAAACGGGTTAATTGGCGAAAATCAGGCGAAACGTCCCAAAATTTTTTATTTAATTATTTTTCCGCTCCCAGATGCGTCGAGTCTTACGAACCTTGCGGCTTGCACTCACCTAAGACAAGTGTAGAGATTTGGCAGAAATAATCGGCAAACTTAGGCGGAGGTTTTTGGCGAATGGAGTGAAGGAGTTAGAGCGATTTGCTGGAGCGGAGGGGGTTGACAGCGGTCTGGGGTGTTTGCCTTTAGCTATTAGCATCGAGCGTTTTCGTGTTGGATCGTCGGCGGTGCGACAGATAAGACTTTTCGCGGGCGACGAAGCACGGGTCGGCGGGCAGGGAATTCCTTGGTCTCAGAGGCGGAATCCGGGAGCACCCGGGGTACGATGCCTTTGCGAGAGACAATAAGTCACAAGAAATGATCATCCGGTCCGATAACTGGGAGAATCCTTACCTGTTCCGCAGTACGTTGATGAAACTGATTGATGCACCTGTGCTGGAATACAAAAAGCTCACTGCGAGTGCGGCCTAGAGAGCTCATCGCATTCCCCATCGGTGGTTTTGGCGTTGTCGAAAGTGCAAATATCTAGGAATACGCGATTCGTTTTGGGATCTTTTATTTTAAGAAAGTAGTAAACCGCCATTTCTCCCTTGTTCAGAGCGTCAATAAAAGACGCGGGAATCGGCGACGATGGAGTGGTCACATTAACTGTTATTGAGGAATGAATAAGGGACTGCGAGAAGTCATTGCTCTCCTCTGCCTGTTTCCAGAAGTTGTTTTCTGCTGCTCGTTGTTTGTCCATATCGTAGGGGAAAATATAGCCAATCGCGCAATAGGAATAGACATTTACATTGAGGTCCGTTGGAGAATTTGTCCCCACCGTGTAAGTCGTTGTGACCCTGTCTCCGACGCGAAATTCACCTGAAAATGCAATGTTCTTCAGCGATACAGTCTTGACGAGAGAATGAGCCTGTGTCGGCGGATTTACACCTGTCGGGCTTGGCCAGGGAACCCCAATCGGAGGCCACACCCTCGGTTTGGTACATATGGTTTCCAATCGAATAGTCGAAGCAACCATCATTCTGTCCCATGCTTTCGGGAAATGTGACCACGGTTTGCTTCCTTTGACGTCGCCCACCCAAAAGAACAGCAGAATAAGAGACACCGGAAGCAAGAAAAACACTCCGTGACGAATTGTTCTGAGCCATTGTTTCTCCTGAGCCCAGTGCCAAAAATTCGACGCGGCCGAGATTATTCCTAAAGCCGCTACAAAGTACGCGCCTGCGTATTCGTCCACTCCAATCATGGCAAACGCACCAAGAATAAGAACGGCGAACCATCCCCACCTGACACTCCCATGCCAAAGATCAAGGAAGAATTGAATTGTCCTATGCGAAATGAACTTGCAAACGGATAGTGCGATCCGACTAAAACTCTTAAATACCCCCTTTTTCTCCATCTTTCACTCCCCTCCCGCACACCACGCACTCTTGCGTGAAGCGAATGCTTCTCGGTCAATGAGCATCTGAGCCGAGCGGGACTCGATATGAAGTATGGTTTCACCAGCTCTGCCTTGCGTCAAACTATTGATTGGGTTGAGATTCCGCCACTAAGCGACTTGCGCGATCGCCACCGCGGAAATCGAATCGGAATGGACGGCTCGTAAGCGCGAACAACAAGTAAGACTGTCGACGTCGGAGCGTTAGTTCTTGCTCTCCCACCCTTTCCGCGGTATGACTGCGGAAAGGATGGGGCAACCATCTTGGTTTGGCGACTACGGCGCCAGTTACGTCCGATCTGCATTCATCGCAAACGAAGCCGAAGCCCTCGGAATTCCTTTCCTTTTCTCACCTCCCGCGATATACCCTTAAGCCCGCTCTCTTTGGCCCAAGCTGAGCCTCACGGGTCAAGCAATCCAATCACAACAAACCAACTTTCCCCGAGGAGGAGGAATCATGAAATTCATGGTGGTATGGAAGACTGTCCCCGGTAAGTACAAGACTGCCGTTGACCAGTTTCTGAAGACGGGCGGCCCAGCGCCCAAAGGAGCCAAAACTGTGGGCCGCTGGCACGTTCCAGGATCAATTCTTGGCTGGCACCTGATTGAAGCGAGCGACCCAGCGGCTCTTGCCGAGCACGCCGCCGAATGGGCCGACGTTCTGGAGCTGGAGATCTATCCGGTGATTGAGGACGCAGCAGCCGGAGCCGCCGCGAAGAAAGTCTTCGGTAAATAACCCCACAAACAAATCGTCCGCGCCGAAAACAAGTGTCCGAAATGACGTTGCCCCATCCTTCCCGCAGTTTTTGTTGCGGGAAGGGTGGGAAGGCGCAAATCTCCACGGTCGCCCGTCACACGATTCCACGCCAGGCCCGCGCTAGAATCGGCCCACTATGCCACGGGGACTCGTTCGGTTCCACCACTCCGGCGCTTTCCACTTCATCACCTTCAGTTGCTACCATCGTCACCCGCTCTTGGCGCGCTCAGGAGGTTATAGCGTCTTCGAGACCGAACTTGAGGCCATGCGTGTTCAATATCAGTTCGTAGTGGCCGGCTATGTCCTGATGCCCGAGCACGTCCATTTGCTGGTCAACGAGCCACGCCTTGGCACATTGGCAACGGCCATCCAAGTGTTGAAGCAGATGACATCGAGGAAGTTGAAGACTGCCGAAGAGCCCCAATTTTGGCAGCGGCGCTACTACGACTTTGTTGTGCCAAGCGAGGCAAAACGCATCGAGAAGCTGCGCTATATCCACCGCAATCCCGTTAAACGTGGGCTCGCCGCAGGCCCCTCAGGGTGGCGTTGGTCGAGCTTTCGCCACTACGCGACTGGCGCCATCGGCACAGTAGAAATCGAATCGGAATGGACGGCTCGTAAGCGCGAAAAACAAGTAAGACTGTCGACGTCGGAGGGTTAGTTCTTGCTCTCCCACCCTTTCCGCGATAGGACTACGGAAAGGATGGGGCAACGATCTCTGTGTGGGGAGGGAGACTTTCCGCAAGCTGCAAAAAACCGCCGCGTATCTCTTTCTTTTTGCTGGTCGTCCTGTGCAAATGTGGGCTGGAACACACCGAGATCTTTAGAGAATCCTGATTCTGCACCAGCCTTGGTGAAATCCACACATTTACTTGACTTTTGCACTTGCATCCACAGATTCCGCGGACGTACTGTCACTTCAACTGATGAGCCTTGTGGGGCATCGGGAATTGGTCGCCGGAACGGTTGGTGGAATGAAAAGCCGATGAGAATCGGAAAATCGCCGCCAGCCCAGCCAGAGGGTGAAACCTGGAGCGAAAGCTCAAGAGGGATCGCTGGCCGCGTCAGAAGATGCAAAAGTCGGCGCAAGCCGAAAGTTGTTGAGCTGACAGATCCGGAAGATACGCGAACCGGCGGAAACGGAATACTCATCGACGGCTCAGCTGGCGATGCAAGGTTCGGTTGAAGTTAGGGGCGTGTCAAAGGCCCAGCCGGAGGTAGAAGCGCCAGGCGCAAGCCGGGCGAATCGAAACCGGTGAAGCCGGAGGGTGATACAGCCGATGCGAGTCGGAAGTTCACCGCCGGTTTGGCAAAGGGGGCAACTACCGGCGCAAGCTGGAAAGTTGCAGCAGCGGAAGGCGCAAGCCGGAAGCTGCAACAACCGACGGCGAAAGCCTGAGGTTGTTCGAGCCAGCCGAGCTGAAGGGTCAGAATCCGGTGTGAGTCGGCGCTGATCGCCGGCCTTGCCGGTGGAGGGGTCGTTCGGTGCAAGCCGGATGGATCGCCATCGGTCGATCGGAAGTGCGGTGCACCCGATGCGAGTCGGAGGTCCGCCACCGGTCGAGCTGAGCGAAGCCACACCGATCCGAGCCGGGGAAGTCGGCCTTCGGTCGAGCCGAGGAGCGGGCGAGTAGGCGCAAGCTGAAAGCAGCGCGTCGGCGCAGCCAGAGGATGGAGCGGCAGCGAAAGCTGCAGGTTCGCCACTGGGGTAGCCGGGGGACGCGACAGCCGGTTGTACTACCTGATCATCAAGATTGAAACGCCAGAGGCTTCGGTCTCTGGCGTTTTCAATTTGTGGGCATTTTTCCCCGCGAACTCTCGACGGCCAATGCTGCCGCCGGCGCCGGGGTTAGACTGGATAAAGAGAATCCTTTATGTCATCAGGTTTTATAAGAACAGCGGTCCTTGCCGCAGCGACGCTGTTTTGTCTTGCGCAGCAGCGTGCCTATCCAGCGGGCCAATGGGCAGAGCCGCAGCCTGCGAGCGCATCCACGATACCAACGGCACAGCTCATCCAGCCCGATGAACTCAACCGCCTGCTCCGCGCACACGGCGCGGAAAAGCCGCTCATTTTGCAGGTGGGCTCGCGCATGATGTTTGACCAGGCCCACATTCCCGGCGCGGAGTATGCAGGGCCCGGCTCGCAAGCTGAAGGGATCGAACAGTTGCGCGGCCATGTCACCTCACTGCCGCGCACGACCTTCATCATCCTTTACTGCGGCTGCTGTCCATGGAATCGCTGCCCGAACGTTGGCCCAGCTTACAGCCTGCTTCACGAGATGAGATTCACCCGCGTTAAGGTCCTCTATCTTGCCCAGAACTTCGGCGATGATTGGGTCAGCAAAGGGTTTCCCGTTGAAGGTGGCCATTAATTCGGGACTCTGGCCGCGTGCTGCGCGCCGCGCATTGCGCCGCACGTTGATTGCCGGTTTCGTCGCCGCGTCTCTTGTCGCCCGGGCCGCGCCTGCTGGCTCGGCGGCGGATAATCTACTCAACCAGAAAGCGCCCAGCTTCATGCTCACTGGCCTTGACGGCCATACGCTACGCCTCGCTGACTTTCGCGGCAAGGTTGTATTGCTCAACTTCTGGGCCACATGGTGTGCACCATGCCGGTTGGAAATGCCGGTCTTCGCCGCTTGGCAGCGGCAGTACGCCCAGCAGGGATTCCAGGTGATCGGCATCTCCATGGATGACGACGCTGCTGCTGCTCGCGGTCTCGTTGAGGGATTCAAGTTGAACTACCCTACAGCCATGGGCAATGAACGGCTCGCCGCGCACTACGGTGGCGTGCTTGGGCTGCCGCTCACTTTCCTCATCGACAGGAATGGCGTGGTGCGCGCCCGCTTCCAGGGCGAGACGGATGTGAGGGTAATCGAGAAAAGGGTAAACGTGCTTCTTGCTGGGCCGCCTGTCCATTGACGACGGTCTCTGCGATGGCGTCGGATGCAGGCGATCTCTTATGAAGTTCAGACGATGCGGCGCGCAGCCTGGGCCTCAGCCTCTAACCAGCGGCAGACCCGCATGTTCCGCGATCAGCCGTGCGACTCTCCTGGGGCGGTAAAAGCTGTACGACGTGAAAGTCACGGTGCTGGTGTCCGTGCCGAGAATCGTGAACTTCTGCTGATTCTCGATTCGCTTGTAGTGCACGGCCTCGATCCCATTCCACGGCATAAACACTTCTTTGCCGTTGTTCGCGTTGGCGATCCTGAAGTACGCTCCCCGCGGGTCGAGGAGAACCGAGCAGCTCGCCATGAGCTTGCCCTGTCTCCACAGGTACACCAGCGACATCGCCATCAGCCACGCGCCCAGTCCCCACAGCGCGCCGGCGGCGAATCGGTCCAGGTTGAGCGCGCCGAACGGGAAAAAGTACATCAGGGCGACGATCGCCATGCACACGGAAATGCCGAGTGCGGCAGCGCTGCCCAGAAAGGTGAGAAGGATCAATACGCGATTGTTGCGCAGCAGCGTCGGCTGCTCGCCTGCCATGTGAATCGGTCGCCTGACCCCCGATTGAGGCGACAGAAACTGTTCTTGCGCTTCGATCACACAAGCCTCCTCCACGATCGGGTCCTCTTGCCTACGGGGGAAGCAGGCTTGCTGGTGGACCCTCGTCGTGCGTGCCGCCGCAACAAGTACCAGGCACAACGCGCATTTGGCGCGCGGCCTTCGTGCCCATCCGGCCTGCATACAGGGAACTCCCGGATAGGCTCACCGGCGAGCCACCCCACGGACGAGGAACAGTCCGAGGGGGCCCCGGGGGGAGGCCGGCGGCAGGTATCTGACAATACACGAACTTTTTATCAATTGACAAGTATTAGAAACATAAATTTCGCCGGCCTTTCGCCTCGAATTTTTGTGCCCTGCACTACACTGGCTCAGGGTGAATATGAAGCTCGGCCTCGGACTTTACCGGCACATGCTGAACGACGAATATTACGCATTCGCCGTCCAGGCTGGATGCACCCACGTCATCGTTCACCTCGTCGACTACTTCCGCCAGGGAAAGGCCAATCCAACCAACAATCAGCCAACCGGCGGCAAGGACCAGCCGTGGGGAGTGGCCGGCGATCCCAATCGCCTATGGACGGCCGTTGAGCTGATCGAACTTCGCAAGCAGGTCGAGGCCGCCGGGCTCAAGCTTGAGGGCATCGAGAACTTTGACCCCGCCCACTGGTACGACATCCTTCTCGACGGCCCCAAGCGCGCTCAGCATATGCAGAATGTGTTCGCCATTCTGCGCGCGGTGGGCGAAGCCGGGATTCCAATCCTCGGCTACAACTTCTCCATCGCCGGTGTTGCCGGCCGCACCAGCGGGCCCTTCGCGCGTGGGGGTGCGGAATCCGTCGGCATGGACGGCCTTGTCGACACCCCCATCCCCAACGGCGTTGTCTGGAACATGGTCGTCGACCCCAACGCGCCCCCGGGCACCCTGCCCACCATCACCCACGACGAGCTGTGGCGCCGCCTGCAGCGGTTCCTTGAGGAAGCTCTTCCCGTTGCCGAAAAAGCGGGTGTGCGCCTCGCCGCGCACCCAGACGATCCGCCCACTCCGACCATGCGCCGCCAACCGCGACTCGTCTATCAGCAGGCCATGTATCAGCGGCTCATCGACATTTCTCCGAGTCCGTCAAACATGCTCGAGTTCTGCCTCGGCACGCTCGCCGAAATGACGGAAGGCGATATCTATGAGACGGTCGACCGTTACAGCAGCCAGCATCGGATTGCTTACGTGCACTTCCGCAATATTGCCGGCAAGGCGCCGCACTATCACGAGACCTTCATCGACGACGGCGAAGTCGACATGCTGCGCATCCTCTATCTCCTCGACAAAAACGGCTTCGACGGCGTTGTCATACCCGACCACGCCCCGCAGATGACCTGCTCCGCGCCCTGGCACGCGGGCATGGCGCACACCCTCGGCTTTCTGCGTGCTGGACTTATGGCCATCCAGCGCGGCTTCAAGCCTGAGCCGCTTCCGCGCGACGCCAATTTATCAGCTGTCGCCAATTTGCGCGCCTGACTTTGCGGCTGACCAATCAATGAGGATGGCATCGTGAATCAATCCAGTTTTGATGTCGTCATCCTCGGTGGCGGCGCAGCGGGCCTCTTGGCCGCGATCGAAGCGGGCCGTCGCGGACGCCGCGTTGTGGTGCTGGAGCGTGCGGAGCGGCCGGGCAAGAAAATCCTCATCTCCGGTGGAGGCCGCTGCAACTTTACTAACCTGCACACCGGGCCGGACAATTTTCTCTCGGCTAATCCCCACTTCGCGAAATCAGCGCTGGCCCGCTACACACCCGCGGATTTCATACACCTCGTCGAGCGCCACGGCATTGCGTATCACGAAAAGACTCTGGGCCAGCTCTTCTGCGACGGATCGGCGCAGCAAATTGTCGACCTACTGATGAGCGAATGTGTAGATGCCGGCGTACGCGTACTCTTATCTGCCGCGGTCAGTGAGATGCGCCGAGATGATTCTTCCGGAGCGTTTACGATGTTCGCCGGAAAGGAAGTCTTCACGGCGCCCGCGCTCATCGTCGCCACCGGCGGCCTGTCGATTCCGAAGATTGGCGCGACGGGATTCGGCTACGATATCGCTCGCCAGTTTTCGATTCCCATCGAGCCCTGCCGCGCGGCACTGGTTCCGCTCACGCTGTCCGGCGCGGAACTGGCACACTTTGCTTTTCTCACCGGCGTTTCTGCACTGGTTGATGTGACCTGCGGCAGGCACCGCTTCACGGAAAAAATCCTCTTCACGCATCGCGGGCTGAGCGGTCCGGCCATCCTGCAAATCTCTTCCTATTGGAAAAAGCATGAGGCAATCCACATCGACTGGGCGCCAGGCCAGCAGTTGCTCGAGCCCCTGCGAGCCAGGAACGCGCCACGCGATCCAGTCGCGGCGAAGGCCGCGCTGCGCGCACATCTTCCGGCGCGATTAGCAGACCGGCTGATTGATGTCGCGGCACCGCAGAGCTGGACGAATCACGCGCTCGAGGAGTTGGAGCGCAGCCTGCATTCCTTTGCATTGAAGCCGAGCGGAACGGAAGGATATGAAAAAGCCGAAGTGACGGCGGGCGGGGTGAGCACGAGCGCGCTTTCTGCGCAAACCATGGAGTGCCGCAGCCTGCCCGGCCTCTACTTCATCGGAGAAGTGGTAGACGTCACGGGCCAACTGGGTGGATTCAACTTCCAGTGGGCGTGGGCGTCGGGCGCAGCAGCAGGGCGGGCGGTCTAGCGGATCTGCAATGCGGCTTGCCTCAGTAGCATGGACAGACCCTAGGTCGAACCTAGATGAACCGAGGCAGTGCGGCAATGAGCACTTAGCCTTTGCTGCAGCATCGGCAGGTCGGTAAGATGGCCATCGGGAATCGGAATCCGCTGGGTGATCTGGTTTGACGAGCTTCCGTTGAACGATTCAAAAATCAAGATCAGCCGGGCCGGTTGATCCATCGCGGCAGTGGCCTTCAGCAGGTACTTTCCGGAGAGAATCCAAGGCATGTATGTCCCGTTGCAGAACACGCCCTCTTCACCGAGCCACGATTCTGGCGCTGCCGCAAGCAGTCGCCGATAGCGCCGGTCAAAGTTGGTGCGCTTGAACCAGTACGCCACCGGCACGAACAAGATGACAGAACCCGACAAGGCGCCCAGGATGATCATGTTTTCTTCGAGGCTTGCGCCCGTAAAAAGAGTGCCAAGCGCAAAAAGCCCAACGCACACCAGGACAAAGACCGAAACGCCCTTCCAACTCCACGGGCCTTCCCGGGCTATTTCCCACTCGCGCTGATTCTCGGCCCATTGCGCCCATTTCTCCTGCGTGTATTGCCAGTGCACCCAGGGATTGGCGATTACCGCCGACATGCCGCGGTCGTTTCGCCTCGCCATCATATAGGCGATCGAAAGCGTGGGGCCGCAAGCGACCAGCACAAATCCGCCCAGGCCCACAGGCAGCCATTGCCAGCTAGTTGGAAGCACCAAGGCTGCAATTGCATTGATCAGCAGGAAGGCCACGAGACGCCAAATCCATCGGTAGATCTTGTGTCGATTAAAGCTGACCAGCCTGGCCGTTGGAGGCAGCGCGGCAACATGCGCGTCTGTGATACGGACGATAAAGACGCTGGCTCCGAAGCCCAGCACGATCACGGCCACGAGACTGGCAATTACCTCTGCAACCGGCGAACGGCTCAGCGAGCTGTCCATGATCGCAACGATTGAACCCGCAATCACCGCGACGATCAGCAGAATTCCGCCCCCCAGCTTCAACGTGGACTTAACGGAATAGAGCGGGCTCTTCCGCCAGGCCCTGAAAGAGCCGGCCATGGTGAGCAAGCAGAAAATCAGCAGAGCAATTTGCATTGTGTACCGTGGTGAAACGCGCGACGATCAGGCCTTTTGTATAGCAAGACCTGTTCGCTCGGCAATCAGGCTAGCAACTTTTCCGGGGCTAAGAAACGTGTATGACCCGAATCTTGCCTCCCTGCCGTCTTTGGCTTGCACGGAGTATTGTTGCGAGTTGCCCACACGTTTGCGCGTTATCGCGACGATCTGTTCCCAGGCAAAAAACACGCCCAAGGGTTTCTTCTTTGTGCCCAAGTTGAAGTTCGCTCCTCTGCCATCCAATGTGACACTATAACCTGTCATACCGCGGGCCCGGATCCACCATAGTGGGCAACCATAACCGAACCCTAATGCGCCGACACCCCACCAGAAGACGTTCGTGAAACCGCCGCCCGAAGAAAGAACCGACATCACCATGATCGCCATGCAGATCGCAAGGAAAGCCATGACGACGCTCATGACATAAATCATTCCAATGCCCAACCGGCTATTGCGAAATACCATCGGCGTGGCCCGATTCATTTCGATCTGGGAAGTAATGCCCGCGCCCGGCCCTGAAGCCGGAAATCCTGGAGTACCCATTGCAACCTCCTCGGCGAATTGATTATGACCGTCTGCCTCGACGAACAAGCACGACGAGAATCCTCTAGGGCCGTAGTTACCTGGTCGTATGCGTCGTTTTTGTCGCTTGTCCGGTCAGTATCGCACGCACTTTCCGCCAGGACGCCAAGGATCTTCATTTCTAAGCTATCTTGCCGCCGCCTCCGCTCCCCTTGGGTCGCGCGCACATAATAAAAGCAGTTAGAATTGCTGACTGGCTCAGGCCGGAAAGGAATTTAGCCCTGAAGCATTCCGAAATGATCCTCGATCAGTTCAGCCTCAAGGGAAAATCCGCCCTGGTCACAGGCTCATCCCGCGGATTGGGCGCGGCCATCGCCGTCGCTCTCGCCGAGGCCGGCGCCAATGTCGCCGTGCACGGCTCCAGTTCTGCTCCGACAGCGATGCAACAAAAGCTTCTTGCTCTCGGAGTCAAATCGGCCGCGCTGGTTGGCGATGTCGGCGATGCCGCAGTCTGCACGCGCCTTGTCGACGAAACCGTTCAGCATTTCGGAACCATCGACATTTTGGTCAACAACGCCGGCATTATTCGTCGCTCGCCCGCGGCCGAACATTCAGAGGACGACTGGAAAGCGGTTATCGATGTCGATCTCAGCAGTGTTTTTCGCCTCACCCAGAACGCCGGCCGCCATATGCTCAAGCGCGGCTCAGGAAAAATCATCAACATAGCCTCGCTGCTCACTTTCCAGGGCGGAATCCTCGTGCCCTCCTACGCGGCGGCCAAAGGCGGCGTTGGCCAGCTCACCAAGGCCTTCGCCAACGAGTGGGCTTCGAAGGGCGTCAACGTGAACGCCATCGCTCCCGGCTACATGGACACCGACAACACCGAGGCGCTGCGCAACAATCCCGAGCGTGCCCGACAGATCCTGGAGCGCATTCCTGCTGGCCGCTGGGGCAAGCCTCAAGACCTCGCCGGGGCTGCCGTCTTTCTTGCCTCCGCGGCCAGCAACTACGTCTACGGCCACATTCTTGTGGTGGACGGAGGCTGGCTCAACCGGTGATCCTATTCCTTACGGCTCCCCGTGCACCCCACGGCTGCCCATGAGACAGAATCGATGAGCAATCCTGGAGTCATCTACACCGCCGCGAACGCCACCACAACGACCACGCCCGAGGCGGGCATGGTCCGCCAGGTCCTTGCGTACAACCCGCACCTCATGCTCGTGCGTCACACCTTTGACAGAGACTGGAAAGGCGCGCGCCACAGCCATCCGCATCATCAAATGGTTTATGTGGTTCGCGGCCATATTCGCTTTCAGGCCCAGGGCAAGAGCTGGGAGATGCGCGCAGGCGACAGTATCGTCGTCGATGGGGGCGTCGAGCATGAGGCCTCCGCGATCGAGCCTTCCGAAGTTCTTGACGTCTTCAACCCATATCGCCAGGAATACACTTAGCTTTCAACTGTCCCATTGTTTCCTTCTTTGCCTTGCTTTCGCCCTCACTGGGCTTTGGAGGTTTTTTTGAGAATTTCGTCCGGATTCTGCGTGTTCTTATCGCTCGTCCTCGTTTGTGCTTGCCCGGTGTTTTCGATCGCGCAGCCACCTCCGCCAAATCAGGGCATCGTCGGCATCGCGCACATCGCTTTTCGCGTCAGCGACCTCGATCGAGAAATCGCCTTCCTCGGCAAGCTGGGATACGAAGAGGCTTTTACCCTCACCTACGGCAAAACTCCCGAGGTCTTCATCAAGATCAACGACCACGAGTTCATCGAGCTGTACCCACGGACCGATCCCTCACAGCCTCTCGGCTGGATGCACGTTTGTTACGAAGCCGGGGACCTCAATGCCCTCCAGCACTATTACGCCGCTGAAGGACTCAATCCTGCGCCCGTGCGCAAGGCGGCAGCCGGAAACCTCATCTCCTCCATCAACGATCCGGATAACCGCGTCACGGAATTCACGCAGTACATGCCCGGTTCGCGCCACACGCTGGACGTTGGCCAGCACCTGGGCGCCGGCCGCATCTCCACGGAGTTGATGGGAATCGATTTGCCGGTCAGAGAAGGCGCCGCGATGAAGGAGTTCTATACCGACCTCGGCTTTGAAGCGGAAGATACCAACGGCAACGTGCGCCTTACGACTCCGGGCGCGCCCGGTCTGCATATGGAGCTGCGCGCGCTCACCCCTGGTTCGCAGCCGGAGTTCCTGTTTCCCGTGCCCGACGCGAAGCATGCTTTTCAGGCGCTGGAATATGCGGGCGTCAACGCCCAGCGCGATGGCGGTCTCGTCTTCGCCAAGGATCCTGACGGCAACGTCTTCGTCTTCCTGGAAACCCGGCGGTGAGCAAGAGGAGAGCTTGCTGTCCTTGAAGCGCAAAAGCAGTTGTGTCTGGCGCCGCACGCGCCAAAGCTAATCACTGGCTCTAGTGGATCGTCTTCGACTTCCGCTGCATGTAATCCATCATCACGTACTGCCCCAGCGTCGCAGGCGTAGTGAAGTATGCCTTGCCCCGGCACATGTCCGAGACTTTGTGCACGAATTGCACCAGCCCATAATCCTGCGCGAGCATGAACGTATTGATCATGACGTTCGACCGCTTGCAGCGCGCAACCTCTTCCAGCGTCTCGCTCACCACAAGAGGATCGAGCCCGTAGGCGTTCTTGTAAATTCTTCCGTCGGGCAAGGTTAGCGCCGAGGGCTTCCCATCCGTGATCATCACAATCTGCTTCATGTCTTTGCGCTGCCGCGACAGCACGCGCTGTGCCACGCGCAGTCCCTCGCGCGTATTCGTATGCCACGGCCCCACCTTCACCCGCGCCAGCTGCGAAACTGGCATCTCCTCGGCTGAATCGTGGAACAGCACGAGCGAAAGCGAATCACCCGGATACTGCGTGCGGATCAAATGCGAAAGCGCCATGGCCACGCGCTTGGCCGGCGTGAACCGGTCCTCGCCGTACAGAATCATCGAGTGCGAGCAGTCCAGCATGACCACCGTCGCGCATGAGCTTTGGTAGTCGCACTGATGTACCTGCAGATCGTCGTATTCCAGATTCAGCGGCAGCGCGAGTCCCTCGCGCGCGATTGCCGAGCTCAGCGTGGCCGTCGTGTCCAGGTTCAGCGTGTCGCCGAACTCGTACCGCCGCGAACCGCCGCTCGTCTCAATCCCTGTCGCCCAATGCCGCGTGTCGTGGCGTCCATAGCTCGACTTACCCAGCGACCCCATCAGATCGCGCAGCGTCTTGAATCCCAGAAAGTCCAGACTCTTGTCGGTCACCTCGAAGCGCACGTTCTCCTGATCGCGGCCTCCCGCATTCCCCACCTGCCCGTTGGCTTCATCGATGCGCGTCGGCCCATTCTGCCGCATCGCCGAGATGTAATTCTCCCGCTCCATCCTCTCCATGAGCTTGTCGATCAACTCATCCAGCGAGCCCTCGGCCATCATCCGATCAAGCAGCTCGCGCGTCTCGCCGTCGAAGAAGTCGCCCGATTCGAGCACGCGCCGCAGCGCTTCACGCAGATCGTCCATGTTGTGGTCGAGATCCTGAAAGCCATTGAGAGGATCGTAGTAGCCGGAATCGAGCAGATAGTCCGACAGGGCCTGCAGCAGGCTCTCAAGATCGATCTCCGAGGCCAGATCGCCCGTGTATTTTGTATATCGAACCCGCTTCATCCCGCTCCCTAGTGCTTAAGTCCCTATGTCCCTAGTCCCTGCTTTAGTTCAGTCCCCCGCCTCTTCGCGATCGCCGCGCGCGTTGCCAGTCTTCGTATTCCATCTCCAGCTCTTTGCGTTCCGGCATCGCTTCCTCGCGTTCTCGCAGGCGCACGCTCTTCTCGGTGGCAAATCCATGCTGCTCATTGCGGCTTAGCTTGCGATGCGCCACCAGTCCCTCCAGCAGAAACTCCGCTGCGGCCACCATTTTCGGCGCGGCGTCGCCGGACTTCACGCCGAGCGGCGTCAGCTTTTCCACGAGGCCTTGAATTCCTTTCAATTCCTTCAGCAGCGCAGCGGCCGGATGATCTTCGTCCAGCTTTACTGTCCCGCCCAGATTGAACCATTGCTCGATCTGCTCGGTGTCCACACCGTCAAAGTAGCGGTCGTAGACTTTGCCCACGGCTGTGCGAATCAGATCGCGCACCACGGTATCGGCCCCCTTCATCTCGCCCTCGTATTCAAGTTCGAGTTTTCCTGTGATTCCCGGCATCGCCGCGTAGATGTCACTCACCCTCGGCAGGACCGGTGCGTCTCCGGTCCCGAGCGCCCTTCGCTCCGCATTCGAGACCACCAATTCCAGCGTCGAAATCGGCAGCCGCTGGCTCACGCCGCTGCGCTTGTCAACTTTCTTGTCTTCGCGCGCGCTGAACGCCACCTGTTCCACCACCTCGCGCAGGTACTGCGGAATCTCAATCACGCCTTCTCCTCGCGCCGCCCACGACTCCTGCGCCGTAATCACCACACCTTCTTCCAGTGTCTCCGGATAATGCGTCCGAATCTCCGACCCAATCCGATCCTTCAGCGGCGTAATGATCTTGCCCCTCGCCGTGTAATCCTCCGGATTGGCGCTGAACACCAGCGCCACATCCAGAGCCAGGCGCACCGGATAGCCCTTAATCTGAACGTCGCCTTCCTGCATGATGTTGAACAGCGCTACCTGAATCTTCCCCGCCAGGTCGGGCAATTCGTTAATTGCAAAGAGCCCGCGGTTGGCGCGCGGCAACAAGCCGTAGTGCATGGTCAGCTCGCTTGAAAGATCCTCGCCCCCGCGCGCTGCCTTGATGGGGTCGAGATCTCCGATCAAATCCGCCACCGTCACATCCGGCGTCGCCAGCTTTTCCACGTAGCGGTCCTCGCGCCCCAGCCACGCAATCGGCGTTGCGTCTCCGCGCTCAGCGATCAGATCGCGGCATCGCCGGCACAACGGCCGGTATGGATTGTCGCGAATCTCGCAGCCCGCCACATAAGGCATTTGCGCATCCAGCAGCGCCGTCAGCGCGCGCAGAATCCTGCTCTTCGCCTGCCCTCGCAGCCCCAGCAGAATAAAGTTCTGCTTCGACAAAACTGCGTTCACGATCTGCGGGATCACCGTGTCTTCGTAGCCCACGATGCCGGGAAACACCGTCTCCCGCGCCTTCAGTCGCGCCATCAGGTTTGAGCGCATCTCGTCCTTCACGCTGCGCGTCTTCAGTTGCGCTTCTGAGAAGGTTTTGCTGGCGCGCAGTTCACCCAAGGTCTGGGGAAGAGAAGTTGCAGGCATTTGTAGCCTCCTGTCCGGTTCTTTCGGGGAAGTGCCGGCTGTATTAAGAAAGACGGGCGACGCGGGGAAACGACGCGGCCGCATCCGCTAGTTTAGGGATTGAGAGCAAGGGTTTGCCGCTCGAAGGGCCGGCTCTGGTGAGGAAATCCTGCTGTAACGAAATCGATGGTCGAATCCTAGCTGGGGTCAGCACGAAAAAGGGGAACGCTTCAATCAATTAGACACGGAATGCCGACCTTCAGGCAGTATGCACCCGTTTTCTCGATTCGCATAGTCCAGCCAGGGAACATGCGCGCGCTCAGATGTTTGCGCCCACTCGGCGGGTCGGGAAGGGAAGTTGGTCCGCCCGATTTAGTTCCGCGCCGCGTGCGCCGCTGCTGCCTTTTCCTCGGTGAGCAGTTGCGCCAGCACTTTTTCCGGGCACAAATGATGCGCCTCGCGCTCGTCCAGTTCTTTTTCCGTTTCCACGCACGAGGCAATGGTCAAGAAGCAATCCAGGCAGCGCGAGTTGAAACTGCCATTTTCGTTTTGTGTGCGGCTATACATGGCGATCTGAGGAAACACCCTAAGATCCTAGCCGCGATTCGCATTCTCTGGTCGTGACTCGCATCACCTACGCATGTTTACTCGTGGCCTGGTCAGCGGCCGCTGTCCTCTGCGATCAGTACGCCGGCGTCCCAAGCTTCTCCCACTGATCCGTGTGCCGCCTGAGATACCAACAGGGATTCTGCCCTCCCTGTGGGAACAACGCAACGGCGCAGGACACGTTCACCGTCCCCAGAAAGTCATACTCTGTTGCCTGTCCCTTCAGCGGTACAGACATGTATTGGTTGACGGCCACTGTCGAGTCAGGCGAGCCGCGCAGCTTGTAGACCGTCCAGTCGATCGCAAATGCCGCCAACGAGATTGCCGCAATCGCTACAACAATCCGGAGAAGCCACCGTCCAAGCCAGCGCATCATCTTTCCACTTCCTTTAATGCCCAGGCCGCTGGGCTTCCGCCTGCAGCTCCATGCCGGTCAGTTTCAATCGTCACGCTTCGTTCAGAGTATACGAGCGGTAACCAAAAGCACTCCTCACAACCTTGATAGAATTCCTTGTCGCCGTTCGGCCTGTTGGAGGCAATGTGTTCCCACCGGCTTTTTTCTTTCGTTCGCATCGCATTTCCGCCGCAGAGCTCGTTCTCGCCGCCGCTGCACTCGCTCCGTTAACGCATCCCCTCCGGGCCCACGCACAAAACAGTCCTGCTCCCGCACAGAGCGCCGCTGCCACCTCGCAAAATGATCCTCTCGTTGTCCGAATCACTGCTGGACTCATTCGAGGCGTCGCCCGCGCCAACGGCGGAGCGCAATTCCGCGGCATTCCATACGCTGAGCCGCCCGTCGGTTCTTTGCGCTGGCATGCGCCCATGTCCAAAAAGCCATGGTCCGGCGTTCGCGATGCCAACGCCTACGGTTCTGCCTGTTCGCAGCCCCTCCTTGGCGGCGCATGGAACCGTTACGACGCCGAGCACTCGAGCGAAGACTGCCTCTATCTCAACGTCGACACGCCCACCTGGCCTGCCGCAAAACCTCTGCCCGTCATGTTCTGGATTCACGGCGACGCCAACGCGGGCGGTTCCGGCTCAGGCGGCCTCTACAACGACGGAACGCTGACTTACCACGGTGTTGTGCTCGTCACAATGAACTATCGCCTGGGCATCTTCGGCTTTTTTGCTCATCCCGAACTCACGCGCGAATCGCCGCACCACGCGTCAGGCGACTACGGGCTTATGGATCAGATTCTTGCACTGCAATGGGTGCGCGAAAACATTGCCCGATTCGGCGGCGATCCCGGAAATATCACGGTATTCGGCCAGTCCGCGGGGTCGATCGACACGGGAATGTTGATGACCTCGCCGCTGGCGCGCGGGCTCTTTCAACGCGCCATCGGGGAAAGTGGATCGCCCTTTTCTCCGCCGCTCGCGACACTGGCTGACGCGGAAAAACAGGGCGAGCAGGTCGCCGCCAAACTCAACGTGCCGCCTGGAGCCGAAGGCATTGCCGCGCTGCGCAAAGTTGCGGCGCCCGACCTTATTAAGCAGATTGGAGCCGTGGCGCTCGCGTGGCCGGGCATCGGTCCCGACGTCGATGGATGGGTGCTGCCGCGTGCGCCGGCCCAGGTCTTCAATTCGGGCGACGAGGCACAGATCCCGCTCCTGCTTGGCACCAACTCACGTGAGTTCGGCGATAGTGGATCCGGAGATCAGCTGCGCGCCGCCATCGAACAATATGCGGGAGACCAGGCTCCGCAGGCGCTCGCGCTTTACGGTCTCGCCAATGGCGGCTTGGGCGCAACGGACCCGCTCTATGGAACGGCCGGCCAGCAGTGGGGCGCAGACACTATCTTCCATTGCCCCATCACAACCGAGGCGCTCTGGCATTTTGCTGCGCATGACGCAACTTATGAGTACGAGTTTGACCACGCGATTCCCGGCCAGGAAGCGCAGGGGGCCGTCCACTCCGCCGAGCTGCCGTATGTTTTTGGCCAATTCCCAACCACCGGCAATATCGCAGGCAATTTCGGCCCCGTTGACACACATCTTGCCGATTTGATTGAACGCTACTGGACCAATTTTGCGAAAACAGGCGACCCCAACGACAGCGGCCTGCCAATGTGGCCGAAACTAGACGCGACAGTGCGCTATTTGATTTTCACGGAAGAGGGCCAGGCCGTCGCCAGCACAGGACCGTTGCGCGGCCCGCAGTGCGATCTCTACCGGGCAGTTCTCGCCGAGCGGATGAAACCCGTGAATTAGCGGCCTTGACAGATAGTACGACGCGTACTATAGTACGAATCGTACTATGAGCACGAACTCCACCCTCGAATTGGCCCTTCTTGGCCTCCTCAATCAGAAACCGCAATCGGGCTACGATCTCCGCAAAACCTTTGCCACCACGGCGATGCGTCATTTCAGCGACAGTCCGGGGTCGATGTATCCCGCGCTGCGGCGGCTTGAGGCGCGGGGCTGGATCGCGGTCGACCCCCAAACCGAAAACGATCCTGAGAATCGGCGGGGGCGGCAGGTCTTCCATCTGACCTCCGCCGGAATCGCCGTGCTCGTCGAATGGCTCAAGCGGCCAGTCACCCGTGATGACGTCATTTGGCGCATGCCGGAGGTGATGCTCCGCTTCGCTTTCATGGACACCAACGTGCCGCGCTCCACAGCCATCCGATTTCTCGGTGAATTCGAGCAATCGCTGGGCGCCTATGTCGCGGAGCTGCGCATCGATCTCGAGCGCATGAACTCCAAGATGCCAATCAACACCGGCCTTCTCGCCTTTCAATCGGGGATCGAAGGGTTTGAAGCTCAACTCAGCTGGGCACGAAAAGCTCGCGCACGGCTCGCGGAGGAAGCAAGATGAGAACGATTCTTCGCATTGCAGTTTGTTGGGTTGCTTTTGTGGCAGCCCTATTAGTGAGTGGCATCATCGGAGGGCTTCTGCATCTGCCGGCTATTACGATGCCGGGGAACACCTCCGCTCAAACGCTGTTCTTCATGCAGCTAGCCGCCGGTCTAGTGCTGGTTGTCGGGCTCGTTCCGATCGCCCGGGGCCTCGCCGCTTCGGCTCCGCTTCGCGCTGCCGTTCTCGGCGGTTTCCTCCTTCTGGCACTCGGCGTGAACGGCATGATTGAAGCCAGAGTGTTTACGCACTTTCTTGATAACGGCATCGCCTCCGCATCGGTCTTTTACGTCATTCTCGCCGCTCTTCTCGGCGCCGCGCTTGGCTGGTCCTTTGGCGCGCCGACGCACGCCGCCGGCCTTCCGCATCGCAGTTGGCTCGCCTGGATTCCGCGTGTCGCCGCCATCTGGCTCGCCTGGCCCTTCATCTACTTTTTCTTCGGATCATGCGTCGCGCCCATCGTTGTGCCTTATTACAACGCCGGCATCGCCGGTCTGCGCATTCCCGCGCTCAGCACCATCCTTGCCGTCCAGCTCGTTCGCAGCGTCATCTTCCTCGCCGCGTCACTGCCCTTCATTGCGCTTTGGAAAGGCTCGCGCCGCGGCCTCTGGTTTGCACTCGGAATGGCTCACGCATTCACCGTCGGATTCTATGGTCTTGTCGGTGCCACGTTCCTGCCCATGGTCCTTCGCGTTGCCCACTCCGTGGAAATCACCGGCGATTCCTTCGCCTATGCCGGTCTGCTCGTGCTGCTCTTCACGGCTCCGGCTGCGTCCGGACCCGCGCCCGCAACATCGCTCACGGACGTCAAGTCGTGCGCGTAGTCAGACCGGTTTGGCCAACTCGCGCTGGCGCGGCAGACGCGCCTCCGGCTCATGGAGGATTCACAATGAAAACCATTCTGAAACTTGTTGCCTGCTGGGCTGCATTCGCTGTCTCCCTCCCCAGCAGTTGGAATCTCATCTCGGCATTGCACCTGCACATGAACGCGCCGGTGGATAGCACGCCTCCCACTACACGCTTGCTGGCCTTCTTGGCGGCGGGTGCCGTGCTGGTGCTGGGACTCTATCCGCTGGCGCGCGGGCTGGCTGCTTCTCGCGCGCTGCTCGTCACCGTACTCGGCTTCTTCCTCTTTCTTACGTTTGGTGTCAACACCATCATCGAAGTCGTGACCTTTAGCAACGCCTTCAACGGCGCCGTCCCCGGATACACGCTTGTGTATGCCGTTGAGGTGCTGCTGGTGGCTTCCGCGCTGGGCCTTTGCTTTGCCGAGGCGGGAGCGCCGGAAGGATTCCCACCGCGCGGCTGGCTGGCCTGGACCGGTCGAGGTGCCGTCGCCTGGCTCGCCTGGCTGGTCATCTACTTTGCCTTCGGCTTTTGCGTCGCTCCCATCGTCATCCCGTACTACGCTCACGGCGGGTTCCCTGGCCTCCAAATCCCGCCCCTGACCACCATACTTGCAGTGCAACTAGTGCGCAGCTTGCTCTTTCTGGCTTCGTCGCTGCCGCTGATTGCACTGTGGAAGGGCTCGCGCCGTGGATTGTGGCTGGCGCTGGGCTTGGCGCATGCCGTTGCGGTGGGATTATTCGGAATGGTGTCGTGGACGGCTGCGCCTGCGATTCTGCGTGTGACCCACAGCGTGGAAATCACCGGCGATTCCTTCGCGTATGCCGGTCTGCTCGTGCTGCTCTTCGCCGCGCCGGTCACGGCAAATGCGAGCATACACACGATTTAATCAGCGCCTCTCCGGCCACAGCCGCTCCATTAGCGCCGCCATGGCGCTTGCTTATTGCCACTCATGAGCGCCGGAAGTTTCCCGCTCACAAGAAAGGAAGACCATCATGCAGTCGAAAAACCTAATCATCGGTCTCGTATTCTGTGCAGCTCCGGCGCTCCTCAATGCCCAGGCCCCATCGACGGCCCAGAATCCACTCCACCGGCAATACTACGACGGAGAAACGTTGGTTTACAACATGACGGGAGTGAATGAGTCCTGGCATTACACCATTCAAGCCAATGGAATCGTCAAGAAAGAAGCGAGCGGCGCCTACTTTGAGGAATATCGTTGGACAAATCTCGTCTCGGATGGCCAACCCACCCCGCTTTCGCCAGGGAGCGATGCATTTCGCCAGCGCATTTCGCTCGATCCCGATCAAAACATGATCCCGCCCGATCTCAGCAAGGCCGACTCCAAGCTCGTTGGACCGGCCCTTGACCTCATGACCTTCTACGCCGATCTCTGGCTGGTCAACAAAACTGGCCAACCGGCCCACCCCGGAGATCATTTCTATGTCAAGGTTGGCACTCCCAGCTCCTGGGCCAACGGTTCACAGGTCATCCTCGGCCAATCCTCAATCGATTTCGATCTCACCTTGAAGAGCGTCAATCCATCCGAACAAACCGCTGTCCTCATCGTGCGCCACGTTCCGCCCGATAAGTCTCAGCTCACACTGCCCGCCGCATGGATGCAGACACCCGTAGCCGACACTCCAAACAATTGGGTACAAGTCGTGAAACTCCCCGGCAAGTTCTTCGCCTCGGTTGGCCAGGAAACTTTCACCGACGAGCTGACCGTCAGCCTCGTCGACGGAAAAATTCTTTCAGCCAGCATGGATAACCCCGTTAAGACCATTGCGCGCATGTGCACAGACGAAGCCTTGACGCAGTGCGACCCACCCCAGCCGCACGAAATCCTCAGGAAGATTCAGATTGCACTGGTGAAATAACTGCGCTTGCCCTCGACGAGCGACGAGTGCAATAGCAATCGGCGCCAGTCGCACTCCGTCGTGCTACCCTTTCCGCATTATGCCGGCGCAGATTTTGATTGCTATATGTTTCGTAGGCGCGCTTTCGGGCCTCGCACAGGAGGCCACTGCCCCGCAGCCGGGACAGATAAAGGATCCTCGCGCGATCCTTGCCGCAGCCGCACCATTCTACGACTTTTCTGATCCCACACTGAAGCCCTGGCACCTCAAGGCCAGCTACCAACTCTACGACGACAAGGGCAATCCCTCAGAGCAGGGGACCTTCGAGTATTGGTGGGTGTCGCCAAAGGTCTACCGCAGCACTTGGTCGCGCCCGAGTGCATCCCACACGCATTGGCAAACGGCCGGTGGCACAGAGGCCTATGTAGAGACCGGCGAGCGCCTGCGCTACTTTGAAGAAAATCTATCATCGGATCTGTTTTCGCCGCTGCCGACGGCAGCTGAAATCGATCCCACAAAGATTCGCCTGCTCCGAAACAAAATCAAGCTCGTCGGCGAAAATCTCGTCTGTGTTTCTGAAAAGCCGACTAAAGGGGAAGAGCCTTCGGACTTTCGTGTGCTGCCTACCGAATGCTTCGACGCGGTGCTGCCGGTCGAGCGCTTTAGCCTCGACTCTCAAGGCGTTGTTGCCACCGCTTACGACAACGTCGTGAGTTTTCAGGGCAAATTCCTAACGCACAGCGTTCAAATCACTGTCGGAAAACAAAAACTATTCTCGGCCTCGGTTGACTCGGTTGGCGTGCTTGACGCGTCCGATCCCGCCTTGATACCGCCCCAAGATGCAACCTTCAAACCCGATGCAGTGCAATCGAAGGGACGTGTCGATATTGGATCGCTCATGAAAACCAAGCCGTTAGACTTCCCGGCCTTTGCTAGGGAGCAGGGAGTGCAGGGCACGGTTGTGGTCGATGTCGTCGTCGGCGCCGACGGAACGATCAAGGACCCGCACGTAATCTATTCGCCCTCACCATTGCTGTCCACGTCAACCCTCGAGGCACTATCGCATTGGGAATATAAACCATATTTGCTAGATGGAAAGCCCATCGAGGTCGACATTATTATCGCGATGACGTTTTCGCTTGGGTCGAAAACGGAATTGCTCTTCTAGAAGTTGGACCGCCGAGTCTCTAAACAAGCGAAAAGGGCCAGCCTCTTCGGCTGACCCTCGTGATTAATCGTCTTTAGCTAACAGCTCAAGGTTGAAAGCTGGCTCCTAGAACTTCACGCTCGCAGCCCGCGGCGAAATTCCGCTCAGCTCCGCCGCCCGCGCCTCCGCGTACGCCGCCGCGCCCATCAACGCAGTGCGGCTCTCCAGGATCACGCGCACCGGCATGTTCACCAGCAACTGGCTCAGCCGCCCCTTGTCGGTGAAGGCCTTCATGAACGTTCCATCCTTCAGCTTTTCCAGAATCCGCGGTGCAATTCCTCCGCCCACGTACAGTCCGCCCACCGACAAAACCTTCAGCGCCAGGTTGCCCGCCTCGGCCCCGTACGCCGAGACAAACATGTCCAGCGCCTTCTCGCAAATCGCGGCCTTCGCTTTCAGCGCCGCCTCGGTGATCGCCGCGTTCGGATCTTCCTGGGTTATCTGCTCGGCCAGCCACGCCGGCTCATCCATGCCGCGCACCTCGCGGAGGAATTCGTAGCAGTTCGTGATTCCTTGTCCGCTCACGACGCGCTCAAAGCTGATCCGCCCGTTGTATTTCTGTTTCAGGAAGCGCAGCAGGTCGATCTCATCGTCGTTGCGCGGCGCATAGTCCGAGTGCCCGCCCTCCGATGGATAGGGAACGTAGCCGCGCCCATCCCACACCAGAAAAGCCTCGCCCAGCCCCGTCCCCGCCGAAATCAGCGCCCGATTGCCCACCTGCCGCGAATCGCCATCGCTCAGCGTGTAAATCTGATCCGCAGCCAGCTCAGCGATTCCGTACCCATTCGCCTGCAGATCGTTGATCAAGAAAACGTAATCGATCTTCAGATTGCGCGCCAGCTCGCGGCTGTCGAGCGTCCACGGCAGGTTGGTCAGCCGCAGCCGCCCCTCCCGCACCGGGCCCGGTACGCCGAAACACGCTGACGTCACTTTGTCCGTCAGAATGAATTCCTTCACGATCTCTTCGAGGCCGGCATACTCCTTGGCCGGGAACTGCTTATCGCGGGTGTGCTTCAGATTGCCGTCGGTAAAATCGAACAGCGCCAGGTGAACCTTGGTGCCGCCTACATCGCCTGCCAGAATCATTCAGTCCTCTCGATTACGCCGTAACCTTGCGCGTCTGGCGCGGGCAGCAAAGCCGCTGCGGCCTGATCCAGAAGCAACGTCAGTATACCGTTCACAGGTGCGATGAATTGGCTCGGCAGACGCTCCGGATCGCGCTCTCCCTCCAATACTTCGTTTAGGATCATTGCCTTGTCCGTGCCCGCAATCAGGAAGAACGCCTGCCTCGCCTGGTTGATCACCGGCCAGGTCAGGGTCACTCGCCACATATCCAGTTTCTCAACGTAATTGGCTGTTACGAGCCGGTCGGTCACGCGAAGGGCATCGGTGTAGGGAAAAAGAGACGCAGTGTGTCCATCCGGACCAATCCCCAGTTGCACCAAGTCGAATCGCGGCTTCTCCGTGCCGTAGAGTCCGAAGATCTTCCGCATCTCCGCCTCGTACCTGGCCGCCGCGTCATCGGGCTCAAGCTCTCCCTCCATTCGGTGAATCTGCTCGGGTTTCAGCGGCACGTGGTCCAGCAGCGCCTCGCGCGTCATGCGATAGTTCGATTCGGCGTCATCCGGCGGCACGCACCGCTCATCCACCCACCACAGGTCGAGCTTCTCCCAAGGCATTCGCACGCGCCACTCTTCACCCTGTTCGGCGAGAGTTGCGAATGCTGCCTTGGGCGTTGACCCGCCACTGATCGCGATGCGCGCCACGCCGCGCGCCGCTACCGCCTGAACAGCCTGTTCCACAAAGAAATCCGCGGTCCGCCGCGCCAGAGCGGCCGTGTTCGGTTCGACGTAATAAACGATCTTCAGATTCTGTTGCATCTGCGTGCACCTGCCGCTTCAACATTACATCGGGACGAGGCGATGATTTGGCATGGATTTGTGCAACTCGCCGGGGCCTACTGTCCCAGATACGACCGGTACTGCTGCTCCAGCACGCCGGACGCGCGCGCCAATCCGATCTTCGAAACGTTATAGGCGTACAAACTCTCCACCTGGTTGTTCTCGGAGGTAGCCAGCGTCGCCTGGGCCGTCACCAGCGGCAGGTTGTCGTCCACGCCGGCGTTCACGCGGTCGATCTCGTCGCTCAACGCGCGCGTGGCCAGGTCCACGTCCGACCGCGCCACCTCCACAAGTTGTTTGTTCGCGCTTACGTCCAACAGCGCCGCCCTCACCTGCTCGTCAATATGGCTGCGAAGATCGTCGAGCTGAGCGTTCACGGCCTCCATCTGTGCCTTTGACGCGTCTGCGTCGCCGCGCAGTTTCGCCTCGCGGAAAATCGGAAAACTCAAAATACCCATGGCGATGAAGTCGCCGTGGGTGCCCGCGCCATTCACCGTGCTGGTGCCGTAATTGCCGTAGAAGCTCAGAGTCGGCAGCCGCTCGCTGCGGTACACCTTGTTCAGCGCCCGGTAAGCGACCACCTGGTTTTGCAGGTTCTGGTAATCCTGCCGGTTCTGGTAGGCCGTCGCCCTCACCTCTTCCGGCGTTTGCTCAGCCAGATCGCTGTACGGAGCCGCGTCCGTCAGCTCAATCACCTGTTCCGGATCGACGCCAATCTCCCGCTTTAGCAAAATCAAGTCCTTCGCCTGCTGATTTTGAACGGAGATTAGCGCTTGTTGCTGCGTTTGTAACTGCACTTTCGCCCGCAGCTCGTCCAGATTCGCCGCCGTTCCTGCCTCGTGCGCCGCATGCGCGTGGTTCTCAAACACCTGTGCCTGCTCCACCAGCGCTTTTGCGTTCTCCACTTCGCTCTCGTCCGCGATCGCTCTCAGGTAGCCCTCGGCCACATCCTGCACCACTTGGCCGCGCGCCGTCATTTTGGCAAAGTGTGCTGCGCGCTCCGCTCCCTTCGCCGCCTTCCACCCCTCGATGACCGGACCTGAAAACAGAATCTCGTTGTACTGAATCTTGCCCTCGGTCAGATCGTCGCGCGTAATCAGCGACAGTCCCGCCGGAACCTTGCCTCCCGGAAACAGCGACGTGAACTTGCCAATGGTCTTCGGGCCGAATCCCAACGCCGCAAGGTCGTGCATGTAGTAGCCCGTGTCGCCCGTCAGCGTAATCGTGGGCAGAAACAGTTGCATCGCCTCATTCACCTCGGCGTGATAGACCTTTTCCTCGTTCACCACTTCCGTTAGCCCGAGGTTGTTCTTGAGGCCTCGCTGAATGGCGTCGTCCAGCGACAGCTTCAGCGGCTCGCCCATCACTGGTTGCGCCGTCACGCTGCCCCAGAAGGGATTCTCCGCGGATGAAGGATTCTGCGCCCGTGCAACGATGGTGACGCTCCCGGCCAGAACCACAATGGCAAGAAGCCTCCCGCGCAAGGCAAAATGTTCCTCTCGTTTCACTTCCATTATTTTCTCAGATGTGCCGCAGGCACGCGGGGATTCACGAGGGTAGCCACAGTGCTCCATTACCCAGCCTCAACTGGCCTCGCCGCCGCCGCGACCCCGTCCAGTCGCTGCCGCTGATCTTGGTACACCACCGCGAACAAAGTGCAGTAGGCCGACGCGGCAGCAGCGATCCAAACCAGGTAAGCGCATGCGAACACAGTCACCCCAACGCCGATCCCGACGTACCCCCAGGGCGCCATCGCCAGGTGCAGCATCATCCCCACCAGCGCGACCATCGCACCCAGAAAGAAGATGACCACCTCCGCCACCAGAAATACGGCGTATGCGATGGCGTAGATCAATAGTCCCAGCAGAAAAATGCGTCCCTTGGCGCCGTTGGTGAGTTGATTGCTTCGCCGCAAACTCCGCCACGCGCTCACATCCTCCGTCACGCTTGCCGGTACTGCCAGCACCAGCCGCAGCATGATCAGCACGGTATAGACGAGCCATGCAAGGTAGAGCAGCATGAAGAGCGGGAAGATCACCATCATCAATGAAGGATCCATTCCGCCTCGTCCACGCGCCATCGAGAGACCCACCGTCCCAACAATCAAAGCCCCGAATACGAGAATCGGCAACATGACGATCACCGCGCGCAGGATCGCCAGCCAGACGTACCGCCCGGCTTTGCTCCACGACACCGCCCAGGCCGCGCGAAACGTCACCCGCCTTCCGCTATTCGCTTCCAGCGCGGCATAGACCCCTGCAGGCTCGTAGAGCGCGTAAATAACAACCATCAGGGCAATCCCGAGAATGTACATCCCTGCAAGCCACGCCATCGTCATCACCGAAAAATTCGGCGTCTGGTGCAGGATCACCGGTTTCAGTACCGGGAAGAAGGCGGCAAACATAATCCCAAAGTAGGCAATGAGGCCCGCGGCAGGCGCCAGCGCGATGCCCACAAAGAGCCTCCAGCTGGCCCGCATCAGTTGCAGCACGCGATCCAGAATTTGTCCGAAGGTCATCGGTCCACGAAGCGCGGACCCTGCGGGTGGCTCGGGTGGCAGAGAAGGGGTAGGAAGGCCGAAGTCGTTCATTGGATCCCTCCGATGGTCTGGTTAAAGACTCGCAGGGATGCTAGCACAGACCGGAAAGCGCTGCGCCTTTCGCGTGGTCTGGCTTTAAAGCTTGATGCCGGCTTGGAAACTTGCTGTCGGGTGCAGGGTCAGCCCCGTCATCCGCCCATGAACATCCCGCCGTTCACGTCGATCACGTGTCCGGTGATATACGATGCAGCATCCGAGGCCAGGAACTTCACTGCCTGCGCCACGTCCTTTGGCGTCCCCCGCCGTCCCAGCGGAATCGTCGCCAGCATCGCCTTGGTCTGTTCCTCGCTCAGCACCGCTGTCATCGGTGTCTCAATAAAACCCGGCGCCACGGCATTTACCGTAATGCCTCGCGACGCAACCTCGCGTGCCAGGGAGCGAGTCAATCCGATCAGCCCGGCCTTTGACGCCGCGTAGTTCACCTGGCCCGCTTGCCCCGCGCGGCCCACCACGCTGGCGATGCCAACAATCCGTCCCCAGCGGTTCTTCAGCATCGGGCTCAGAAGTGCCTGCGTCAGCAGGAACGCTCCCGTCAAATTGATGCTCAGCACCAAATCCCAATCCGCGCGCTTCATGCGCAGCATCAGATTATCGCGCGTGATCCCGGCATTGTTCACCAGGATTTCCACCTTGCCGAACTTGTCCAGGATCGCTTTTGCCCCGGCCTGAATTGATTCCTCGCTCGACACATTCACGGTGAACGCCGTTGCATCGATTCCCTGGGCCTTCAGCTCGCCCACCGTCTCGGCCAGCTTGGCCTCGTTCACATCGGCCAGCGCCAGCGTCGCGCCGGCCGCGGCCAGTTCCTCGGCAATCGCGCGTCCGATACCCTGCGCTCCGCCCGTTACCAACGCAATTCTTCCCTGCAAGTCTCCCATGATTTCTACCGACCTCTGCGCGTTCTCGATCTCGAGCCGCGCCTTTCCATTACTCATTCTTTCCAGCGCCCATTATAGATGGGCGCGTCCGTGCCATCCGCGGCCGCCGGATGAAACGGAATGCCACTCACCGGGGCAAAACATTCGTTGACTTTTTGAGGGTAAGTTCATACAGTCTAATCACCTGAAGTCCTCCCGCTGCTGCTCATTGCAGTTTTTGCGAGTGTAATTGCAATTCCTTCCAATTTCACGGGAGAAGGCAAGGGCCATACCATTCACTGCCTGCAACTGATCGTTCCCCGCAGCGGGACTGGTGAAACCGTTTTTCCCAAAGCGACAAAAAACATGCTGTAAGTTTTCTTGAGGCCCAGCGTATGCTAGGCGCAATCGGTACAAAACCACCTCATCCGAAAGGGGTTTGACAATGAAAAGCACTCAGATCGGCGCGAATTGTTGCAGATTTGTGAATTCTCCGGCCAGGACAAAATCCCTCTCAACGCTTCTTACCGTCGCAGTCTGCGTACTCGCATTCGGGTTCGCACCGGGCCTGCGTGGCCAGGCCACGGGAAGTTTCTCCGGAAATGTCAACGACAAATCCGGAGGGGCGATTCCCTCTGCTAGTGTCGCCGTAACTTCTCAGGCGACTGGTCTGGAGCGAGATACGAAGACGGACAGCGCCGGGCACTATCTCGTCCCGCTGCTCCCCGTGGGGACATATGACGTAAAAGTGGATGCACCCGGCTTTCAAAGCGCTGTCTCGAAAGGTTTGAATCTCCAGGTCGACGAGGCCCGCGAGCTTGATTTCGCGCTTGTGCCAGCGAATGTAACGACCACAGTGACAGTCTCCGGCGAGGCCATCGCCGTCGAGACCACCAATCCGTCTCTCGGCCAGGTGATTACTTCGCAGGAAGTTTCGCAGCTGCCCTTGAACGGCCGTGATTTCGTGCAGCTCGCAACGCTCACCGCCGGCGCCACCGCGGAGACCAGTACCGGCAGCTTTTTTACCGGAGCCACCGACAGCGAAGTGTCGGCCCGCGGCTCGTACTCGCTCTCGGTCGGCGGCTCGCGCCCCAACAGCACGGATTGGCTGCTTGACGGCGTCGACAATAATGAGCTTACTGCCGGCGGAATCGGAATCTTTTCCTCGATCGACGACATCCAGGAATTCAAAGTCCTGACCTACACCTACTCCGCCGAATACGGCACGCGCGCCGGACCCACCGTCCTGGTGACCACAAAATCCGGATCGAACGACCTCCATGGGTCGCTCTTCGAGTTCGTGCGCAACACCGACCTCGACGCCAGAGCCGATTTCGCCACTTCAACCGCGAAGTTCAACCTGAACCAGTTTGGCGGCTCCGTGGGCGGACCCATTCGCAAAAACAAAACCTTCTTCTTCGTCGATGGCGAGCAGAAGTATGAGCGTGAGGGAATCGTCTACACCGGCCTGGTTCCCTCGATGGCCATGCGCAGCGGCGATTTTTCTGCCGATGCTTTTGGCAACACCCTCTCCGGAATCGGCTCCGCTTTCGTCCCGGAAATTGCCAATCCGAACATGGTCGGCGCGGCGAATCCTTACTTCCAGTGCAATGCATCGACGGGCGCCCCTATCCCTGCCAACGCCGATGGAAGCCAGGCCCCCGGAGCCAACTGCAACAAGATCCCCTCCAATCTCATCGACCATGTTGGCCAGTCCATGATCAATCTCTATCCTCCGCCCAACGCCAATGCGGGCGTTGCCGGCGCAAGCTACAATTACGTCACAGAGCCGGTGCGCGCCCTGAACGAAACCAAGCTCGACGTTCGCCTCGATCAGGCGTTTACTGCCAGCGACAATGCCTTCGCACGATTCAGCTACGATCAGGCGCGAACCTACGCACCCGGCGGTGCGCCCGCGCCGTACCTGGCGGAAGGCAATGCATTCGGCAGCAATGAGACTCTCATCAACCACGCGCGCAATGCCGCGCTCGGCGAAACCCACGTATTCTCGCCCAACACGCTCAACCAGGCCACCGTGGGTTACGACCGCATCTTTGACTACATTGCCTCGCAGGATAACTTTACGTGCGAGTCGGTCAAGCTGGGGATTCCTGGCGCGAATCTTGGCTGTTCATCCGGCGGCACCCCTCTGCCTGGCGGCTCATACAGTCAAGGCCTGGTCTCCACTGAGGTCTTGGGCTACTGGTCTCTCGGCGATCGCGGCTACGCCCCGTTTCAGGGTGGAACCGACATCTACTCCTTCAAGGACGATCTCGATCTGATCCGCGGCAAGCATGAAATTCATACCGGCATCGATCTTCGCGCCAATCAGATGAACGTCGGCACCGAAGCCTTTCAGGACGGCTTTTGGATCGTCGGCCTCTTCGGAGCCTTCACCGGCGGCGGCAGTGCTGATGGAAATACCGAAGCCGACTTGCTGATGGGAATGACCGGCTTGGGCGTCCATGATCAGGTCTACGGTGGCGCCGTCACCGGCCGCCGCTGGAAGATTTACCGGCCCTTCGTCGAAGATGATTGGCGCGTCACCCCCTCGCTCACTCTCAATCTCGGACTTGCATGGGACATGACTACTCCCGTCACCGAGGTCCATAACCGCATGGCCGATTACATCCCTTCAACGGGCGACCTGCTCATCGCCGGCAAGAACGGCGTGAGTAATTCGGCCGGCATCAAAATGTTTTGGGGCGCATATGAGCCGCGCGTGGGCGCTACCTGGAAAGTTCTCGGCAGCGAGAAGACCGTGGTTCGCGTCGGCTTTGGCATCTATCACGATTCGTCGTGGAACCAGGGCGCGCAAGGCCTGTGGCAAAATCCGCCCACCCTCGGCGAATCCGATCAACTTCCGGCTACGTTCGAAACCGGCTGCGCCTTTGCAACTTCATACTGCGCCACCGTGCTCGACAAGACGCCGGAGCTGAACTTCACCCTCTCCACCGGTTTTCCCCTGTTGCCCACCCCGCAGGACACATCGAGCTTTGTGGGCACATACGCCTACCAGCCAACCAACTTCCAGCCGGGCAGGGTACACCAATATAACGCCAACGTCGAACGCGAGTTGCCCGGCAACATCCTGCTCACCGCGGGCTATGCCGGCTCAACCGGCGGCCATCTGACAGTCATCGGCAATGCCCTCACTGTCAACAGCCCGTCGGCGTGCGGAGCCATATCCGGCTACACAATTGGTTGCCTGCCCGGCGGCGCGCCATTCTTCTATCCCTACACCCCTCCGAACTTTAACTCGATCTTGCTCTATGGTGACCCGGGCAAGACGAACTACAACTCGTTCCAGGTAAAGGCCGAGACCAAAACGGCAAAGAACGGTCTCTACGCGCTGCTGGCCTACACCTACTCGCGCACCTACGACAACGGCCTCTCCGACGGCCTGGGCTCGGAGCTGAGCGCCCCTTATTTCGGGCTGCCCAACTGGCAAAAACTCGATTGGGCGTTATCACAGATCAATCTCGATAACAGCTTCACCGGCAGCGTGATTTACGATTTGCCCTTCGGCCGCGGAAAGCAATTCGGCAACAATTGGAATGACACCACCAACGCCATTTTCGGCGGCATCCAATTCACTCTCATCGAGCGGATCTCGTCCGGATTCCCGGTTCCGTTAATCGACAGCAACAACGACTCGGGCACCACCTTCAACGCCGGCGGCAACGACAATAACTTCAACCGGCCGGACCAGGTCGCGGGCTGCGATCCCTACAAAGCGAATCACGGCATGCATCAGTGGATCAACGCGGCTTGCTTCACCGCGCCTCAAGCTCAGGAGTTCGATAGCACTGGCGACCTCTTGGTCCCCGGCAAGTTGGGCGATGCCTCGCGCGTGCCGGTCATCGGTCCCGACTTCGTCAACACTGATTTCTCCTTCGTCAAGCAGATCGCACTGCCTCGCGAAGGGATGGGTCTGAATTTCCGCGCCGAGTTTTTCAATCTCTTCAACCACCCCGAATTCGGCGCGCCGGTGAACGATATCAACGCGGCTGGATTTGGCGCCGTGAACTCCACGGTGAACAATCCGCGCCTGATTCAACTGGCGCTCAAACTGACGTTCTGAGGCGGGTGCCGCACAAGGCGCTTCTTCTGCAAGTTAGGCTTCCGGTCTACAGCAATCCGAATGAGCTGTAGGCCGGAGCCCCCTCGTCCGTCTCTCCCAACCGCCCCTCCGGGTTCGCCTGGCTCGCCCGCTCCTCCAGGTGCTCGTTTATTGTCCCCGCCGTCCAGCCCGCGTGCAAAAAATGCCAATGGAGATAACTGACTGTGGATTCGCCCGTGCCTGCGAGGTAAAATGGAATCCCCGGTTGAAACCAGCGTCCCCGCAGCGCATTCGAACGTCCCATGAGTAGCGCAGTCGCCCGAGTCTTGAAAGTGCGTCTGACCGAGGCCCTGGAATCAGCATCGCAGTTGCCAAGTCGCCGGTGGAGGACGAGTGAAAGAGCGGCACTGGAATAATCTGGTCGGTTCTCTCCGGCATGGCAACTGCGTTCTCATGCTCGGCTCCGAGATTCCCGTCAAAGCGACTTCTTCGACGAATGGATCTCAGAGCGGCAACACGCTGGCTGAGGAACTCCGGCTTCGCCTCGCCCGTGAGCTCGAAGAAGATGACCGCTCACCCAGCGGGAACACTCTGGCGGCCCTTGCCCAGCAATACGAAGACACTGAGGGATTCGGGCCCACCACTCTCCGCGCCACGGCGGAGATGGTCCTGACGTCGCGCCAGTATAGTCCTTCCTCTGTGCATGAGCAGTTGGCAGTGCTTCCGTTTTCGCTCATTGTGACCACTGGCCAGGACACCATGCTGGAGCAGGCTCTTAAAGCGGCCGGAAAATCGCCCATCACGCACCGCTATCATCTGCGTGGCGACAAGAGAGAAAACCCCGAGTTTGTGCTGCCCGGTACTCCGGCTTCGCCCGTCGTCTTCCACCTCTTTGGGAGCGCCGAGGAACCATCCTCTCTCGTGCTCAGCGAAAATGACGTTCTCGATTTTTTGATCAGGGTCGTCTCTGAGCGGCCGCCGCTTCCCAATAGCTTGTTGCGCGTGCTCAAGCGCGTGGGCCAGAGCTTCCTGTTTGTGGGCTTCGGAATCAGGCACTGGGATCTGCGCATTCTCCTCAAAATCCTTCTCCGCGCGCTGGAACTCAATCGCAGCGGCCCGGCAATTGCCGCCGAGCCTCTCGATGGCCTGATCCAATCGGATCGCGACGAGATGATCCTCTTTTATCAGCGCGGCACTCGTGTCGAACTGGAAGACGATGACGTCGGGGATTTCCTTACCAAGCTTTCGGATCGACTGGCGGCCGACGGCGGCTTTGTAGGACAAGCCATGCCGCTGGGCCCTCGCCCCCGCGTGTTTATTAGCTACGCACGAGAGGATGCGGCTCTGGCCTCTAAAGTATTTGATGCGCTGCAGAAGGAATACTTCGAGCCTTGGCTCGATCAGGAGTCCCTGCAAGGCGGCGACGACTGGAACAAGCGCATCGAGAATGACCTGGACGCCTCAGACTTCGTGCTGGTGCTCTATACACCGGCATTTTGCCGGAAGACCGACAGCTACGTGAACAAGGAGGTCGCGCTGGCATGCGAGCGTGCTCTCCGCGTCCGAGGATCGTTTCTGATTCCTGTTCGTACCGAGGTGCTGTCTGAGGAGGACCGGGTTGACGCACTCCGCAAATTCGATGAAATGGAGCTAAGGGAAACGGCTTTCGACGAAGACTTCTCGAAGATCATTTCAACCCTGAAGCGCGAGTATCAGCGCCGTAACCGATAGAGAGACCTGATGGAAACCCTCCACCGATATCCCGGCGCTCAACCGTTTCGCGACGACGAGTTTTCTCGCCGCACATTTTTCGGACGCGAACCGGCCACTGTCGCGTTGACTGACCAAATCCTCGCCAATCGGCTGGTCATTGTCTATGCCAAGTCCGGCTTAGGGAAGACTTCGCTCCTCAACGCCGGTGTAGCGCCTCGCCTTCGGGAAGCAAATAGCCTGCCGCTTTTTGTGCGGGTCAACGACATTAAGAACGGTCCGCTGTTTTCAGTTTTCGAAGGAGTGAAGGCCGAAGCCGAGCGGCAGCAGGTGGAATACGTTCCGGGAGACACGTCCTCTCTTTGGAGTTTTTTCAAGACCGTTGAATTCTGGCGCAACGATCTTCTCCTGACGCCAGTGTTGGTTCTCGATCAATTCGAGGAATTGTTTACGCTTCAATCGCAGGATGCGCGGGAGAGTTTTCTTTCCGAGCTGGGATATCTGATTCGCGGTATCGCCCCTCCGTCGCAGCCGAAGATTGAGTCAACATCCAGCGAAGGTCCTCCCTCGATCCGTGTGGTTTTATCCCTGCGCGAAGACTTCCTGGGGCTGCTTGAAGAAGCTTCGGATCACATACCGGAGATCCTGGATCACCGCTACCGCCTGGCGCCGCTGACGTATGAGATGGCGTCGAAGGCGATCACCGGGCCGGCAGCAATCGAGGCCAGAGATGCTTCCACGCGGGCTTTCCGTCTGGAACCAGATGTTGTGACCTCGATTCTTGCCTATCTGACCAAATCGACAGCCGGCGCCCGCAGCTCCGGCGGCCCGCACGTTGAACCTTTCCACCTGCAGCTGATTTGCCAGCGCATTGAGAGCATTGCCGCGTTCAAACAAAAGCAGTCCAGCGGAGAAGTGGTCATCAACTTCGCGGATCTGGGCGGTGATGCCGGTCTGGCCGAGACGCTGGAGAATTTTTATGCCGATGCCATCCGGTCGCTTCCGGCCAGGTATCTGCGCGGCGCGGTCCGGGTTCTGTGCGAGCAATATCTGATCAGCCCAGAAGGTCGAAGGCTCAGCGTTGAGGAGCGCGAACTACTTCGCCAACTTAAACTGCCTCGCGAGACGCTAAGCCAGTTAGTCGAGCGCCGCCTGCTGCGCACGGACCGGAGATCGGACAGCACTTACTACGAGTTGAGTCACGACGCGTTGGTGCAGCCCGTGCTTGCCAGTCGGCGGGTACAAGCCATGGTGGTTAGTTGGGCCGCGGTTCTGGCCGGCTCCATCGTTTGCATCGCGGCGGCAGCTTTCATCATGCTTTGCCTCTACACAGTCATTTTCGGCACGTCGAATACAACCAGCTCCGAATTCGGCCTTTCTCTTTTTGCGTTTCTATCGCTCTTTGTGGGCGCGGGCGGCTTGGCGTGGTTCCGGTCGGGCGTGCGGCGGCTCAGGCGCTATCGCCGCCATACTCCCAGCGAAGCCGCAGAAACGCTGCCCACGCTTCAGCCGCTCAAATTCAGAATCCTTGGGTGGGTTCTACTGGGGTTCGGCGCCTCGGTCATGATCGTCTGGGGGCTGGTGGGTCTGTTTGGCCTGGTCAAATACTGCACTCCGATTATCACCAACGGCGTCACCCCCAGGTGGCTTAGCTGGATGGGGGCAGACGTTGATTCGGCGTGGGTGATCGTGCACGACCATCCTCTACTGGAAATGATTTGGTGGATCGGCGAGCACACGGTCATCATTCTCTTCGGCTACCTGATTCTTCGGCTTGGAATGCGCGCTATGTGGCCGCATAAATTCAGCGGCAAGCGCAAGGCTGTGCCGGGCTTCGGCTACCTGTCTCCGGGCGTACTGGCATTTGTCAAAGGTTTGTCCGGCTGCATTGCCCTCGTTGCGGCGACCGTGGGCTTCTACACACTCAGGAGCTGCGCCACTGTGTGGCACGGCATTGCCCCATCCTGGCTCACCGGAACCCTTATCAGTTACCGCTACACAGATTCCTGCCAGGCCTTTTCTCAGAAGGTTGATTGGGGCGCAATTAGTTTCGCCGTATTCTTTATCTCCCTGTTCGTCCTTTCGATTGCCTGGCTCAGTAGCGCGGTTCTTGAGGTTCGCGCTGGGCTCCGACAAAATGGCCCCGCGCAGCCGGCAAAAAGGCTCCCGCTGGTTTTGGTAACCGCTATAGTATGCGTGAACGTCGTCATTGGAACGCTTCTGTTCTGGACGCACGTCGGCACACCGTCAGTTGGCGAAGCGGAAAGGGATCAGACGCATCAGGTTCCCACTATGAACGCGAATGCGCCGCTCGGTGGGCCCTGGTCGATATGGGCGGTTGGAGAACAGGCGAAAATGGTTGAGTCCGAGGACGGCGGCCTCACTTGGATCACGAAGAATACAAGCACGGGGGCGTTTTACTCGGTGGCTTTCCCGACCAGGCTCTCGGGCTGGGTAATCGGCAGCGGCGGCGCTATCTTTCACACGAATGACGGTGGCGCGACATGGGGCCAGCAGGGTAAGGGTGTAACCAGCGAAGACCTCAGCGAGGTCGCCTTTGTCGAGCCGAATGTCGGCTGGATCGTCGGAGGCGAAGGCATCGTTCTGCATACTGAGGATGCTGGAAACACCTGGAAACCGGAGAAGAGTGGCGCTCCCAGTTATCTTTCTTTCGTGACCTTCATCAACAAGCAATCGGGCTGGGCGTCGGGATCTGACGGTGCCATTGTCCACACTGAAGACGGCGGCGCCACATGGAAAAAGCAGAACAGTCCCACTGTTCGATCCTTGATCGGGATGTCCTTTCCCTCGGCGACCTCGGGATGGGTCGTCGGTAGAAAGGGCACAATCCTGCACACGGAAGACGGCGGCAGCACCTGGAAGACTCAGGCCAGCGGCACCCGGGTGGATATGATGTCGGTCGCCTTCGTATCGCCGCAGTCAGGCTGGGTCGTTGGCCGCGACGGCGTCATTCTGCACACCGACGACAGCGGCGCCACGTGGAAGTTCCAGACCAGCGGCACCGGAGAAGATTTGGATGAGGTCAACTTTGTCAGTCCGCAGTCAGGTTGGGCCGTGGGCCATGCCGGCATCATCCTGCACACCCAGGATGGCGGCAGCACATGGTCGCAGGAGAAAAGCGGCACGAATGTCGACTTGATGTCTGTGTGCGTTGTTAAACCGTACGGCGTGATTGGCCTTCAGTTGGAGGACGTGACGAGCGGGACCGGGGCGCAGGCTCACGTTGTCATGCCCGGATCGAAAATTGGCGCAGTGGTTCAAGGCGGCCCCGCCGATACGGCTGGATTAAAGGTTGGCGACATCATTGTTTCGCTGAACGGCATTCCCATGACGAACACGACCGATTTGGTCAGTTCGATTTTCGTATTGAAGCCGGGAAGCGACGCCAAGCTCGTCTACATCCGCAATGGCCAGCTGGAGACAATCGATGTGATCGTCGGCGACGGATCGAAACCGTTTCCCAGCGCCGCCCGTCACTAGAGGATTTCCAGAATTCACGCCGAAGCTCTAGCCGCCGCAGAACCGAGGCGGGTGTCCGGCAAAAGGGCCTTGCAATTCAAGACTTCCGGGGTACACTCATCGTGACGGCGTTGCCGGCTCGCTTCCTCACCTAAGTCCAAATTCGACTCCGGTTGAACGATTCCTCCCGGACTTGCGCGCCAGGCCGGTTCGCCCGTGAGAGATGGACGACTTTCCCACCAATACCGATAGCACGTCACCGCCGGCCGCAGGACTCGGCTTGGACGAACAACAGGGCGCCGCGGCGGAGCCTGCTCGTGGCTCATCCAGGGAGCACGCGGAAGCGCCGGCGGGCGATTCGCAGTTTAAGGCCGGCGACCTGATTGACGCCCGCTTCTCCGTGGTTCGATTCATCGCCCGCGGCGGGATGGGCGAGGTGTATGAGGTGGAGGATCGGCAACTGCGCGGCATTCATGTGGCGCTTAAGACGATTCTTTCGCACTATGCCGCCGATCCGACGATGCGCCAGCGATTCGAGCGGGAAGTTCTGAGCGCTCGTGAAGTGGTTCACCCGAATCTTTGTCCGATGTACGATCTTGGGCACTGGAAGCGGCCAGAGGGGCAACTCACTTACCTGACGATGAAGCTCCTGGCGGGCGAGAGTCTCGCAGCGCGGCTTTCGCGCCAGGGTCCTTTGCCCGACGAGGAAGCGCTTTCCATTTTGAGGCAGGTGGGAGCGGGGATCGCCGCTGCCCACCAGGCGGGAATCCTGCATCGAGATATCAAGACTGCGAACATTATTCTGCAAGGTTCAGGCGCGGACGTGATTGCCTGGGTCACGGACTTTGGCCTTGCGCGGGCGGCGTTGGGTGAGGAGACGGCACTTACTGTAGATGGAGTTGCTGGGACGCCCGGCTTCATGGCCCCGGAACTCTTCTATGGAGGCGCGCCGACAAAGGCCAGCGATGTGTATGCGCTGGGAGTGGTCGGTCATTTGGTTTTAACGGGACACGCGCCGCGTGTTCCCATGCGGCGCGGGAAGAGCGTGAAGACGCCGTTCTACGCAGCCGAGATTCCCGAACCATGGCGACGTTTCATAGCGGGTTGCCTCAGGTCCGCCGTGGAGGAGCGATTCCAGACCGTCCCAGATGCGATGCTGGCAATGCCTGCAGTGGCTGCGCGCTCGGAAAATCGCTCTTCAAGCAGGGAGCGCATCTCGCGCAGGAAGATGTTGTTGCTCGGGTCGGGCGCAGGCGCAGGCGCGGCACTTGCGGTGTGGCTGGACTGGGCGCAAATCCTGAATGTTCTTGACCCGCTCCCCTCCACGAGGTTTGTAGCTCTGTTGCCGATGCCTGTGGATCGGCCACCGGCGCTTCTGTTCACAGTCCTGGACTCAATCGGCCAGCGGCTTGCGCGCGCAGAGGCGTCTGTGAAGAATCTGATGATCATCGCACCTGGAGACAAGCCGGGGCCACGAGAAGCGATCGACTCGCCGGCGAAGGCCGAAACCGCACTGGGCGCGAACCTGGTCCTGGCTGCGTCGCTTGAGCTCACTGCATCCCAGGCGAAGCTGTTTCTGCGCTTGTTGGATGCGCACTCCGAGCGTGTGCTGCGCAAAGGCGCCGTAGAGTGTGCCATGGTCTCGATTGGCGGCCTTGCGGAGAAGGCCTCGCTCCTGGCCGCCTCTTTACTGCAACTTCCCAGCGGCGACATCCAGTTGAGCGATCCCGAAGAGCTAAAAAATGTCCCTCCGGATGTGTATCAGGCGTACAGCGAAGCGGAACAACTCGTGAATGAACCGAATCATGGCGGACTGGAACAGGCGATTGAAAAGTACCAGCATGCTCTCGACCTTGATGGACACTTTGCCTTGGGTTACGCCGAGCTGGCCATTGCCTATTTGCGCCAGTTCTACGTAACCAGGGAACCAGCCAACCTGGACCTGGCGAGCAGGAATGCGGCCAACGCTCTGCGCTACAACCCGTTTTCCGCGATGGGTCTGCTGAGTCAGGCGCTGGTCCTGGTTTCGCAGGGCAAAGCGGAAGATGGGCAGGCTTATTTTCAAAAGGCGCAGCAGGCGGACCCCGGAAACCCCGAGATTCTCTATGAAAAAGCGTGGGCACTCGAACGCCAGGGGCTGCTGCCACAAGCGGCGCAAACGTACCGCGAGATCTTAATCGAAAGGCCGAATTTTTGGCCGGCGTATAACAACCTTGGAGTGATTCTGACGCGGGAGGCCAAATACGAAGAGGCGGCCAAGGCTTTTGCGGCAGCCGGTGCAGCCGCGCCGAAGGTTGCTCAGCCGATGGCCAACCTGGCACAGACCTACCTTGAGCTGGGAAGGCGCGACGATGCCCGCGCCGCATTGAACGAGAGCCTTGCGCGCGCTCAGAGCGAGGATGCCTATCTTACTCTTGGCGACATGGATTTTGAGGATGGCAAGTACAACGACGCCCTGATCGATTATGGGCACGCTGCCACGCTCAACCCCAGGAATCATCTGATTCAGCGGAACATGGGCGATTGTTACACCATGCTCGGCAATGCCGCGATGGCCAAAGAGTGCTACGGGCGCGCTACGCAACTGTTGTCCGCCGCGCTTGAGACGAACCCGCGGGATGGGTTTGGATGGGCCAACCTGGCCTTCTACCATGCGAAAATCGGCGACACCAAGGACGCCGAGATGGACTTGGAAAACGCCGCGTCGCACGGCGCCAACGATGTGGCGTCTCGCTTCATGATCGTGCAGGCGCTGGATGTGCTGGGAAGGAGGAAAGAGGCACTCGATCTGTTGTTGTGGTGCATGGACAAGGGGCTCTCTCCGGCAGAAGTCGACCTGGCAGTGGACCTGAAAGATTTGCGCAGCATGGAGCCGTATCGATCAAAGCTTCAGAGTTTGAAGAGCAATGGGAAGACATCTTCAGGCTAGGTGTTTCTTAATCCAGCGAAAGGAAAGGACATTCGAATGAAAACTTTGCTGTTGCTTCTGTTTGTGTTTGTTGCCGGGGTGTTTTTGGGGATATGGATGGACTGGTCGGCATCGCCGGCCGGAGGACGGAGCTTCGTCTATCAAGTGCAGAACTACCCCTTGGCCAATCTGCTCGTTCACGGCGGAGACAAAATCACCCTGGTGCCGCCGGCGGGCGGTGACGGGTCGGGTCTCGCGATGGACTTTGTGGGAGGCTATGACCCGTGTGTGGCCGGTGGGGATCCATCGACCTGCATCATCGACCCTCAGGCGTCACCTGGCCCCTATCTCTTCAACTGCACCTCTCCCCATGGGTATAGCTGCTCTGATCCGGGAATCCAGCAATCACCCACAGGCCCTCTCAACAACTTCAGCTACGGGCGAACCGTGGAGAAGGATTTCGCTCATCTTGTCGGAGTCGAGCACCCATCTGAGGCCAACCCCGCGCCGGCACGACCGAGTGTCCCTCATCCTGCCACCAATGCTATTACCGCGTATGTCTCCTGCGTGAATGGAACCACGGCGCTGAACGATCCGAATGGCAACTCTTTGACAACGATCACCGCATCGAGCGGTCAGACCGTATATTGGATCAGCCCCAAACCGTTTACGTTGAACACTTCCAGTTTCCCTGCCGGACTCTGTTCGAATGGCAACCCCGGAAGCGGCAACACCCAGGAAGCTCAGTGCGCCATCGCAATAAGCGGACAAAACCTTCAGTACGGCGTGCAGGCGCAAACGACACCAAGTTGCAGCGCGCTCTCTGCAACGTTGTTGACAAAGTAGCGAACCGAGCGGCGACGTCGAGAACCGCGAACTGCTTTTCTCACGTCGGCGTCGCCGCTACCGTTACCGGCCGCGCTGCCAGTGCCGGACGTGCCAGCTCCGCCGGCCACACATAGACAGCCAGCCGCCGCGAGTAGTGGAGCACAGGCTCTTGGTCGGGCAGCTCTAGCCCCACCGCCGTCGCCAGATCGTTGCGCTCAATCTCCGCCTCAGCTTCCTCCAGAGGCCATGAAACATGATGCAGATTCGCCTTGATCGGCTCTCCCGCGCGGTTGGTTGAGAACACGCACGGCCGCTCCGTAAAGAAGTACTCGAGCATCCCCGGTCGCATCTCCGCCGTCGCCCGCGTTGGCCCCAGGCCCCGGTACCGCGCTTTGAAGATCACCTGCCGCCGCGAAAATCGTCGGCGGCTATAAAACGCAAACTCGCGCTCCGACCGCGGCTCCAGGTACATCTCCGCCAGGGAATACGGCAGGTGGTACACCAGGTGCGCCGCCGCCACTGCCAGCAGGTTGCTCGAGTCCACGCTGAAGCAATAGAAACCCGGCGTTCCCGTGAACCGGTCCCGCACGTACGTCCTCAAATTCAAGTCAGGAAAGCTCCGCAGCCCCGGAATCGCGGGCATGCCGCGGACTTTGATGCGGTCCAGCCAGAACGGCACTGCTCCCAGCCACGCCGACCCCTCGATCGTATCGGCTTCCAGCCATTCCGGCAGCTGCGCCTGCATCTTTGCTGTGGCGATGGGCCAGTGCGCAAACAGCAGATCGTTCCAGCGCTGGGTCATCGCCCAGCGCCCCGCCGGCAAGGGCCGCGGTTTGTGCGACGTTCGCACCAGAAACTCCCGCATGGCTGCTCCCGTGCTTCCGGGTTCGCGCTCTCTCCTTGCGCTCCCCCGTCAGGGCTCCCAGTCCGCCACTGCGCGCGGATGCTCCCTTATGACGTATTCTGTCCGCGAGACCTTCCTCATGTCCAGTGAATCTTCGCTTCCTGCCTCGGCGCGCAATCAAACCGAAGTCATCGCCATCCATGGCGCAGACCCCGAAATCCTCGCCTACGCTATGGCCAAGTACTCCCGCTCGGCTCTTTCCATGCGCGATTCCCTCGCCGAAATCAGCGCCCAGCGCGCCGAGCAGTTCCTTAACACCTTTTATTTTCAATACGGCCACCGTTCCATCGCCGATCTCGCCCACATTGCCTTTGCCGTCGAGCGCCTCTCCCTCCTTGCCGCCATCGTCCTCGTCGACGAAACCCGCTGGGACGGGCAGGAGCGGTCCACTCGGTATCAAAACTTCCTGGAGTCCGGCTTCTATTACCCCGATTTCGCCGGCGATACCCACTCTCAGGAGCTCTACGAGCGCACCATCGACTCGCTGCTCACCGCCTACAAGCGCACCACCGTCGCCGTCGTCGATCTCCTCCGCCGCCGCGTTGCGCGCCCCGACGGCCTCAAGCCCGATGCCTACGAGCGCACCCTCCGCGCCCGGGCTTTCGACGTCGCGCGCTACCTGCTTCCTCTGGCCACCAACACGTCGCTCGGACAAATCGTCAGCGCACGCACGCTTGAATCCCAGGTATCGCGCCTGCTCTCCCACCCCGCCGCCGAGATCCGCCTGCTCGGCGAAAGGCTTCGCGAAGCCGCTACCGGCCCTGCATGGAACCTGAACGCCAAGGCGGCCCAGACGCTCATTGATAAGATCGCCGCCCTCGACGACGAAGTCGCGCCGGATCTCGCCGCTCAGGCCGCCGCGCTCTTCACGCGCGAAGTCCGCACCGCGCCCACTCTCGTCAAGTATGCCCAGCCGAGCGACTACCTCATCCAGACCCGCGCTGAGCTTACTCGCGCCGCTGCGGAGTTGCTCAAGGACGTGCCGCCCGCCGCAGCTCCGCTCGTCGATCTTGTCGAGCGTACCGAGTCCCTCGAAATCGAGCTCGCGGCCACTCTCCTCTACTCCGTCAGCCGTCATCCCTACCGCCAGATTCGCGACTTTGTCTCCGGCCTGCCCGCCGCCCGCAGCACTGAAATTATCGAGCTGGGCCTGAAGCACCGCGGCAGACACGACGAAACGCTCCGCGCTTTTCACGCCGGCGCCGCCATCCGCTTTGACATTCTCATGGACATCGGCGGCTTTCGCGACTTCCACCGCCACCGCCGCTGCACGCAAATCATCCAGGAATTCACCGCCCTGCACGGCTATGAAACCCCCGGCTGCGGTGACCTGCCCGCCGGCTCCGATATCCTCGCCGAGGCCGGCATCCTCGGTGAATACCGCAAGGCGATTGACGCCGCCCACCGCACCGCCAGCGTCATCGCCGCCGCCCCATTCGTCGAGGCCGCGCAATCCGCCACCTATCTTTATCCCCTCGCTACGCGCATTCGCGCCCTCTTCAAAATGGACTTCGCTGAGGCCCAGTACATCTCTGAGCTCCGCTCCGGCCCCGCCGGCCACTTCAGCTACCGCCGCGTCGCCTGGGAAATGTACCTCAAGCTGCAGAGCCAACACCCCGCACTCGCAGCGCACATGCGCGTCACCGACTTCACCCAGCCCATTGACATCTTCCAGCGATGATTGGCTACAAGTGCCATTCTTCGTTCAACTTACCCCATTAAAAACTCTGCTTCGGTATAATTTCTCAGATTGATGGAATTGCTCTGCAATCTCGCCTGGGTGGCTGTCTCCACCGTCCTTTGGAGCAGCTGGCTCGTTCGCCGGCGCCACGCGAGAACCGCGTCAATTCTCCCCGCGATCGCAGTGCAGCTCATCTCGCTCGCCGCGCTCACCGCAATCCTCCTGCCTGTCATCTCCATCACCGACGATCTGCAGGCGTCCAACAATCCTGCGGAAGTTGAGCGGAGCGCAGGGAAGCGCGACCATCTCTTTTCGTTCCAACAGGACCGTCATGGTGCGCCCGGCATCGTTGCGCTCGCGGTGCCCTGTCTGCGCCCAAGCCTCCTGACCAGGTTCTCTCTCCCGCCCGCCGATTTTGCCGTTCCCGCCCAGGGCACAGCGCACGCACCCACTCAGTGGTCCAGGCCTCCTCCCGCCGCCTGAACGGCGTTCCCCCTTTCGCTCAAATCCTTTTTCCGCTTCTGTCACACGATCGCACTCGTGCGATGACTGGACTTTGCATCATGAGACTCAGCCGTTCCAGGTCCGGGTTGATCCCGGTTCTAATCGTCGCGTCCGTCGCGGCTAGCGCCCAGACGCCTGCTCCGCTCACATTGCAGCAGGTGTTGGATATTGCGCGCGCGAAGAACCCCTCGCTTCTTGCCGCCCAACAGCATGTTGCCGCAACTCACGCATCGGAAATCACCGCGGGACTCCGCGTGAACCCGAACTTCACGCTCTCCGGAGCCGATGTAACTCTACCCGCCAACAATCCCAGCAGTCCCTACACCTACATCGGCAATGTGTCCCGCCTCTTTGAGCTCGGACAAAAACGCCGCTGGCGCCTCGACATCGCCGGAGCCACAACCAGCGTGACCCAGAGCCAGTACAACGATCAGGAGCGGCAGACTGTTCTTCAAGTCAAGGATGCGTTCACCAATATGCTTGCGGCCAAAGCGGCTCTAAAAGTGGCGCAGGATAACCTCGACGGCTACCGTCAGACCGTCAAGCTCAGCAAAGCCCGGCTCGATGCCGGCGACATCAGCAAGACTGACTTCGAGCGCATCGACCTCCAGCTCGCCGAATTCGAGTCCGACTTCGACAGCGCGAAGCTCGACCTTATTCAAGCCGGCGACTCTCTGCAATTTCTGATGGGCGTGGAAAAGCCCTCCGCTGATTTCGACATCGCGGGCTCACTCGACCCGCCTGCGATTTCTACCACTCTCGACCAGGTCGAACAGCAGGCTCTCGCCTCGCGTCCCGATTACCGCGCCGCCCTCCAGTCGGTCACGGTGGCCGACGCCAATGTGAAGTTAGCCAATGCCGATGCCACGACCGATCCTACCCTCGGCGGCGAGTACGAACGCGTCGGCGTTTACAACAGCGTCGGATTTCAGGTTGCCATTCCGCTGCGCATCTTCGACCGCAATCAAGGCGAGAAGGAGCGAACGCGCTATGAGGCGCAATCCGCGCGCCTTTCCCAGACGGCGGCTCGCAACCAGGTTCTCAATGACGTTGACCAGGTGTGGGCAGCTTATGATGCCGCTCAAGATCTGGCCAAGCGTTACAACGGCCATTACATCGACGAGGCCGACCGCGTCCGTTCCAACCTCGAGTTCAGCTACCGAAACGGCGGGACCACGCTGCTTGATTATCTCGACGCGCTGCGCGACTACCGCCAGATTCACCTGAATGCGCTCGCCGCCAACCAGCAGGTATGGCTCAGTGTTCACCAGCTCAGCTTCGCCGCCGCTACGGAGATCGTGCCATGAAACAGCTTCGCCTTTTCGTTCTCGCACTACCTGTGCTGCTCGTGCCGGTCGCCTGCAGGCGCGGCGATTCACTGCCGCAAACATCTACTCCCCAGCAGCAGGTCATCGAGACCGTTGTCGTCCATCGCCAACCTGCAGCCACAGAGCTCGTGTTGCCTGCGCGCATCGCGGCCAATCCCACGCAAATGGTTCGCGTTTACCCGCTTATCAGTGGCCGCGTTCTCTCGCTCCGCATTCTTCCCGGCCAGCAGGTCAGCAAAGGAGAAACCATCGGAAGCATGCAAAGCAGCGATGCCGCGCAGGCCCGCTCCGATTTTGAGAAAGCCAAGATCGAGGCTGCCCGCGCCGACTTGCAGTTGGCCCGCGCCAAGGAGTTGCTGGCACACGACGTCATGGCGCAGCGCGATTACGACGATCTCGTGGCCCTCGACGAATCGGATCACTCCGAGCTCGACCGCGCCCGCCAGGCGCTGCATGTCCTTGGCTTCAACGAAAACTCAACATCTGACACCGTTCCCATCTTCGCGCCCATCTCGGGCGTCGTGCTCGACGTCGGAACCGGTCCCGGCGAGCTCCAGCGCTCGCTCGACAACGCAACTCCGATCGCGACCATCGCCGACATCAGCTCCATCTGGGTCGTCGGCGATCTCTATCCCCGCGACCAGGCAGCGGTCCACGTGGGTCAGCCAGTGGCCATCACCGTCAACGGATATCCCGGCGTCACTCTGCACGGTAAAGTCGACAACATCTCCGACGCTGTCGATCCTGTCACATTCACGCTCAAGGTTCGCGTCGTGCTTCCCAATCCCGGGGATCGTCTCAAGCCCGACATGTTCGCGAACATGACCGTCAGCGGCGCTCAGCGCGACGCCATCGTTGTTCCCTCTGCGGCCGTCATTCAAAACGGCAAAAGCACTTTTGTTTTTGTCGAGGCATCACCCGGCAAATACGCGCGCCGAGACGTTACGCTTGGCGAGACGCACGATGACAGCGACGAAATCGCTCAGGGCCTGAACGACGGAGACAAGGTGGTCACCGTTGGGGCCGAGCTGCTGCGCGAATCCGAGGATCAATAGCCATGCAGCCTCTTATTCGCACGCTCCTGCGTTACCGCAACGTCGTTTTCATGGTGTTTATTGCCGCTCTTGCGGTCGGCATGTATGGCTTTTTTCAGCTCGACATTGAGGCCTACCCCGATCCCTCGCCGCCCATGGTCGAGTTCATCACCCAGAATCCCTCCTGGTCCGCTGAAGAAATGGAGCAGCAGATCACCATTCCGCTGGAAACAGAATTGAATGGCACGCCGCGCCTCGACCAGATTCGCTCCATCAGCATCTTCGGGCTCAGTGATGTGAAAATGTACTTCGATTTCAATAGTGACTTCTTCGTCGACCGCCAGGAGGCGCTGAACCGCCTTCAATCAGTTACATTGCCCGGCGGTCTCCAGGCTCAGCTTTCCCCCGAGTCTCCCGTGGGAGAAATCTATCGCTATCAGCTCACCGGCCCCGGCTACTCGCTCAACGACATCAAGGCCGCGCAGGATTGGCTCGTGGTGCGCGAGATCAAACAGGTACCGGGCATCATTGACGTGGCCACTTTCGGCGGCACTACGCGCCAGTATCAGGCTGAGGTCGATCCCGCCAGGCTGCTCGCCTACGGCGTCACCATGACCCAGGTCGTCACCGCCGTTCAGAACAGCAACGCCAACGCGGGCGGCAACTACCTGACCATGGGCAGCCAGAGCGTCAATGTACGCGGCATCGGCCTGCTCCGCTCGCTCTCCGACATGCGCAACATCGTCATCGCCGAGCACAGCGGCGTGCCCGTCCTTCTCAGTGATGTCGCCAACGTCAGCGAAGGCCATCAACCGCGCCTGGGCAAGGTCGGCCGCAATCAGGACCCCGACATTGTGGAGGGCATCGTCCTGCTGCAGAGAGGCTCCAAGTCCCTGCCTGCTCTCGCCGCCCTGCGCCAGAAAATCGACGCGCTCAACCACGGCAATCTCCTGCCGCCGGGCATGAGCATCAGCACTATTTACGATCGCACCAAGCTGATTGATGTCACCACAACCACAGTCCGCACCGTCGTCGTCATCGGGCTTACGCTGGTCACGCTGGTTCTGCTCAGCATGCTGGGCGACTGGCGCATGGCGCTCATCGCCGCCACCACCATTCCCTTCGCCGTGCTTTTCGCATTCAGCCTCATGGTGCTCACCAACCAGTCGGCTAACCTCATTTCCATCGGCGCCATCGACTTCGGCATTCTCGTCGACGCCTCCATCGTTGTGCTCGAAAGCGTCTATCGCCGCGTTTCGCAGCGGGTGGAGGGTCAGGACGTTTCTGAGCTGATTCTTGAGGGCGTTTCGGCCGCGGCCAAGCCCGTCCTCTTTGCCACGCTGATTATTCTCGTCGCTCTCATTCCGCTTTTCACCATGCAGGGCGTTCCCGGAAAGATCTTCGCGCCCATGTCCGTCACCTATGGCTTTGCGCTCACTGGCGCGCTCATCTTTGCGCTGGTCTTCGCGCCGGCGCTGGGCTCGTTGACGGTATCAAAAGCCGTGCGCAACGAGCACGGTGAAACCTGGCTCAGCTCATTTCTCCGCCGCCACTATGCCCGCTGGCTCGCGCAGGCGCTGCGCTTCTCGCGTGTTGCCTGGATCGTCGCCTTCATCGCGCTCGCCGCCGGCATCTTCCTCTTTCAATCCCTCGGCGGAGAGTTCATGCCCGCGCTTGAAGAAGGCAATCTCTGGATTCGCGCCGACATGCAGCAGGACATCTCCTTCGACGCTTCGGCGAAAATGGCCGACGACATTCGCGCCACTTTGCGCTCTTTCCCTGAAGTCACTCAGGTCGTCTCGCAAATGGGCCGTCCCGATGACGGCTCCGATGTCAGCACCTTCAATAACATCGAGTTCCTCGCCGATCTCAAGCCGCGCTCATTTTGGCGTCCGCGGTTTTATGGCGACAAGGATCGGCTCATCACCGCCATTCAGCAGAGTTTTCAGCAATATCCCGGCGTCGACTTCAACTTCTCGCAAAACATTCAGGACAACGTGGAAGAGGCGATGTCCGGAGTCAAGGGCGAAAACTCCCTCAAGCTTTTCGGCGACGACTTCGGCCAGCTCACCCGGATCGCCGATCAAATCGCGGGAGTCATGAACCACGTTCCCGGCATCACTGACGTTGGCGTCTTCGACGTCACCGGGCAGCCGAGCCTCCAGATCTCCATTGACCGCGACAAAGCCGCGCGATACGGCCTGCAACCGCTCGACATCAACAATGTCGTGCAGGCCGCCGTTGGCGGCGCACCCGTCACGCAGATCATCGAAGCGGATCGCCGCTTCGATTTCGCAGTCCGCTACTCACCCCAGTTCCGCAGCACCCCTGAAGATATTTCCCGCATTCTGCTGCCCACCCCCGACGGAAACCAGGTTCAGCTCGGCGCGGTCGCCGACGTAAGCATTCAAAATGGCGCGTTCATGATCTACCACGAGGGCGGGCGTCGTTACATTCCCATCAAGTTCAGCGTGCGCGGCCGCGATCTGGCCGGCGCCATCCAGGACCTTCAGTCCCGCCTCGCTTCAACCGTTCAACTCCCCAGCGGCTATGACTACACTTGGGCCGGCGAGTTTGACAGCCTTAAGAAAGAGCAGCATCGCTTCCAGATCATCCTCCCCGTCAGCCTGGCGGCCATCTTCCTCTTGCTCTACATCCAGTTCCGCACCTGGCGCGATGCGCTGATCGTCCTCGGCACCCTCCCGTTTGCCGCTATCGGGGGCGTTGCCGCGCTCTCCCTCACCGGCACGGATTTCAGCATCTCGGCCGCCGTGGGTTTCGCTTCGCTCACCGGCGTAGCCACGCTCGGAGCGGTCGTCTTTCTTTCGGGAATCCGACGTGCGCAGCGCGACGTGGGCCAGGAAGAAGGCTTGCGCAAGGGCTGCATGGAAGAAACCCGGCCCGTGCTCATGACCTGTATGGCTGCGGGAATCGGCCTCCTGCCCGCCGCTGTCTCCACCGGCATCGGCGCGCAGGCGCAGCAACCTCTGGCGCGTGTCGTGGTCGGCGGCATGATCACCACCGTCTTCGCCGTCCTCTTCGTCATGCCTCTCCTGGTCCGCCGCTTCACCTCCGGCAAGGATTTGGCTCGCGTATCGGAAGATTAGGCCTCCCGGCGTATACTCACCGAGTCCTGAAGTTTCCCCCCGGACTCTGTGCTTTGCCACGCTCGAAGACCCCGCACGTTCCCCTTGCTCGCGAAGGCCTTCCTTCCAATCACCCCCGGCTGCAATGCCGGACCTTCAAACGTTGCGCTCGAGCCTTCGCCCGCAACAGGGAGGTTTTTATGATTTTGCTCAGGAAAGCAATTCTCTGGCCTTGCCTCGCCGCAATTCTGCTGGCTGTGGCGACGCTCGCCGCCCCCGCGTCCGCGCAGGATGCCAACATCCGCAGCGTCACCTTCTATACCGTTAAGCCCGACCGCATCGGCGATTTTCAGGCGGAAATCAAGGCGTACAACGCCATCCTGGCCAAAGCCGGCTCCGACCGCTACAGCACCATTTGGGTCGCGCTCACTGGTCCCTATGAGTTTGCGCGCGTCCAGATGTATTCGAAGTGGGCCGACCTCGACAACACCATCGACAAAGATCCCAAGCTGAAAGACCAGGCCGTCGACCTCGCGCGTCTCGCCACGCACATCGTCGAGTGCACTTCAAGCTGGCGTCGCGAAATCCAGGTCGTCAATCCCGACCTGAGCCTGCCTGACAGCGGCCCCGGTGAGCCCAAGATGATTCGCGTTCTCGTCACACAGGTGCGCCCGGAAAAGTACCGCGACTATCTTGAATTCCAGAAAAACGTGATCCTGCCGGCAATCAAGAAGAGCGGAACCAAAGATTACAACTTTGCCGACGTCCATTTCGGCGATCCTGGCCCCACATTCGTTTCTGTTGTCGGAATCAACAACTGGGCCGATCTCGACGATGGCGTTGGCGCTGAAAAGGGAGTCACCAAGGACGAATACAAGGCCATCGTTGACCAGGCGCATTCGCTCATTGTGTCCAGCAACTTCCTCATCTATCGCTACGAGTCCGACCTCAGCTACCTGCCCGCGCCCTCAACACCGCCCGCCGCGAAATAGGCGCAGAGTAGTCGGTTCTGAAAACTGAGAGTGAAGAGCTGAAGGCGGAATTGGACGTTCCTTTTTCCGGCAGGCCACTGTGCGAAAATCAAACTTTGCACACGCAGTCCAACTTCCGCCTTCTCATCGTCCGTTTGGGCGCAATGGGCGATATCCTTCACGCGCTGCCTGCGGTCACGGCGCTGCGTCTCGCACATCCCAACTGGCAAATCGGCTGGGTCGTCGAGCCGCGCTGGCAGCCGTTGCTAAGAGCAGGAAACGGGGACCGGGAATCAGGGATCAGCGCGGACAGTAGCAGTCCAACGTCCGCGCGCGATTCCGCGATGCCTGTCGTCAACCGCCTCCACTTCGCTCCAAGTCGCGAATGGAAGCACCATCCGCTGAGTTCCGCCACGCGCCGGGCGATCGGAGCCTTGCGCCGCGAGCTTCGCGCCGCGGAATACAGTGCTGTTCTCGACCTTCAGGGCGCAATCCGCTCGGCGGTCATCTCCCGCATGAGCGGCTGCCCGCGCCGCATTGGCGAAGCTGCCCCGCGCGAGTGGCCTGCTCAATGGCTTTTCACCGAGCGTGTCGTCACGCATGGCGCCCACGTCATCGAGCAAGACGTGGAACTGGCTTCCGCCGTCGCCGGTGATGCGCTGTCCTCGGTCGATGCGCTGCTGCCCATCGATCCCGACGCCGAAGCCTGGTGCGCGGCATGGCTCGCATCCACATTCCCAGGTGTGGCACGGCCCATCGCACTCATCACTCCAGGCGCCGGTTGGGGCGCCAAGCGCTGGCCGCCCGAGCGCTACGCTGCCGTTGCCGAGGGGCTCGCGCAGCGCGGCCTACAAGTGGTGGTCAACGCCGGCCCCGGCGAAGAGTCGCTCGCCGCTACGATCGCTTCCGTCGGCGCAGTTCCGCTCACCGCGAGTCTTCCACAGCTGATTGCGCTCACGCGCCGTATCGCCCTCTGCATCGGTGGAGACACAGGACCGCTCCATCTCGCCAGCGCTCTCGGCCGTCCGGTTGTCGGCATTTATGGTCCCACCGATCCCAGCCGCAACGGCCCTTACGGCACGCGCGCCCGCGTCCTCCGCAACCCCGACAGCCGCCTCGACCACTCGCGCCGTTCCGCGCCCGATCCCGGCCTTCTCACCATCGCGCCGGACGATGTCCTCCGCGCCGCCGACGAGCTGCTCGGCGATGATTTACCCGGGGAGGAGAGTGCGCGATGAGCGACCCAACTCAGCACGCCACTCCTCCAAAAGGCCGCTCCATGCAATGGGAGCGGTGGCAGAAAGTTGCGCGCCGCATTCGGGTTCCTTTGGGATTTCTTACTGCCGCCGTCTATCTCGTCGAAGTCGTTCGCCGCGCGCCACATCCAACCGCGATCGCGTGGAGCCTGTTGCTGGTTTTGCCCGGCTTGGCGCTGCGCGCGCTTGCTTCCGGAACCGTCAAGAAGAATCAGGAGCTCTGCGTCACCGGACCGTATGCGTACACGCGCAATCCGCTCTATCTTGGATCCACGCTCATCGCCGCCGGGTTCGCAGTGGCACTTCTCAGTTGGCCGTTGGCGCTGTTGCTTGCGGTCGGATTCGCCGCAATCTACATTCCGGTCATCGCGTCGGAGGAACAATTTCTTCGGGTTGCATTTCCCCAGTTCGATAGCTATTGCCGCAGCGTTCCCCGATTCATCCCGCGCCTTACACCGGCTTCGCCGCCGCGCGAATCGGACTCGTCCGCTGTTTCCCAACCTGTTACCAAAGCAGCTACGGGTGGCTTCTCGTTCGCCCTTTACATCAAGCACCGCGAGTACAATTCTGCTTTAGGGGCCGCACTGCTGTACTTGAGCCTGCTCTACTTGCGACCGGTGCTGGAGATTCTTATGCACCGGACCTGGTGAGCGCTTTCCGCGTATGTGAAGTCCAAAGAGAAGCGGCTAGGTCAATCCAAGAGAAACCGGGCCACGAGGAGACGTGCCGACCATTGAAGACACGCGCTAGTGTCACCCTGTTGTTCGTGCTTACGCTGGCGGCTACAGCGCTCGGCCAGGATCCCGCTATCCTGGTGCCGCCGCGCCCCGGCTTCAGCTTCCCGCAGAAAGAGACCCTGACCTACTCGGTCGATTGGCGTGTCTTTCCCGCCGGCACCGCCGTCGTCCACTTTGAGGCAGCCGGCGACCGCGAGCGCATCATCGCTTCCGCGTATACTAGCGGCGCCATCAATCTGATCTTTCACGTTGTAGACAACTTCCAAGCCGATTTTGACCTCGCAAAGGGCTGCACCGACGACTTCGACAAACAGACCGTCGAGGGGCGGCGTCAGTTCAACTCCACGCTCCACATTGACTACGCGGCGTCCAAATCGATCCTCGACGAGAAGAATATGGTCACCGGCCAGGCCAAGCATGCGGAGTCTCCCGTGCATGGCTGTCTCACCGATCTGCTGACCGGCGTGTTCTACCCCGGCTCGCAACAATTGGTGGTGGGGAAGAGCTTCGTAATTCCCGTGGCCGACGCTCAGCGCACGGTGCTGGTGACGATGAAGGTGGAGGGGCGCGAAGAAATCAAGACCACGCTCGGCACCTTCAAAACCATCCGGGTGCAGCCCACCGCCGACGCGGGCGTGGTCAAGAACCGCGGCAACATCTGGATCTGGTATACAGACGACGACCGCCATCTGCCGGTGCAGATGCGCGCGCGGCTTTTCTGGGGAACCATCACCTTCCGCCTGACCGGCAACGAGAACAAGTGAAGAAAAGCCAGTTCACGGTTCACAGTTCGTAGTTCACAGTCTCTAAGGCATCACGCCGGAACGGCTGTGAACTGCGAACCAAGAACTGCGAACTGTGTTCCGGTGTACACTTTTTCTTCGCGCGGGAAGTCGTTCGCACCGCGCGGTGAGGAATTTCATGCGCAGATTTCCTTTCGCCCTGACTCTCGCCATCGCCTTCGTCGTTCCGTCACTTTCGAGCGCGCAGCCCGCGCAATCTGCACCGCCCAAGCGGCCCATGACGTTTGAGGACATGATGCAGATGAAGCGGCTGGGCGATGCCGCCGTTTCGCCTGACGGCAAGTGGCTGGCCTATGCAGTAACCACTGTAGATCTCGTCCAAAACCAGAAAAAAACGGAGTTGTGGCTGCAGGCGATTGCGGGTCCAGGCACCGACGAACCTGCCCAGATTAAGCTGGCGGTTGGGCAGGCGGGAGACAGCGGACTGCAGTTCACTCCCGACGGGCACCACGTTCTCTTCCTTTCTGGTCGAGACAACGGCCAGCAAATATGGGTTGCGGACTTCGATCCTGCGACGGGCGCGACAAGCAACGCGAAGAAGCTGACGGCGATTGCGACCGAGGCCGACAACGCGAAGTGGGCGCCGGACTCGAAGTCAATTGTGTTCACGTCCGCTGTGTATCCAGACTGTCCTGCGATTTCAATGGCGGACTTCGACGCGGGGAACAAGTGCAATGCGGGCCGCGATGCGGTGCTGGCGGCGAGCAAGGTGAAGGCACAGATCTGGACGCATCTGCTCTATCGCCACTGGGACCACTTCACCGGCGACAAGAGGCTCCATCTCTTTCAGGTTTTGGTTGATGGAAGTGGAATGCGGGACCTGACGCCGAATGATCCGCGCAGCGTTCCGCCCGACTATGCCTCGATCGAACAAGGCTGCGGATGCGACATCTCGCCTGACTCGAAGGAACTGGCGTTTACGGAGAACTTCGATCCCGTGCCGGCCGTCTCGACGCATGCGGATATCTTTACGTTGGATTTGACCGATCCCGCGGCGAAGCCGGTGAAGGTGAGTACCTCGGCCGGGGGCAACTTCAATCCTGCGTACTCGCCGGATGGGAAGTATCTGGCCTGGAGATCACAGGCGCGGAATGGATACGAGAGCGACAAGTTCCGGTTGGCACTTTATGACCGTGAGAAGAAGACGGTCACGGATTTGCTGCCGAAGTTTGACAACTGGTTGGATGAGTTTGCGTGGGCGCCCGACTCGAAAGTCATTTACTTCGCGTCGGGAACCGAAGGCGAATCTCCGATATACGACGTGGGTGTAGATCTTGGGCGTCTGAAAGTATGGAGTAACCCAGGTAAGCTGACTCGTGATGGCAGCTTCGGGGATCTTCACATTCTGCCTTCAGGAGGGAGCCTGCTCGCTGTCGACCAACTGGTTGGCCGACCGGGCGAAGTTGTTCAAATCGACCATCTAAACCAACTTGAGTTGGATATAACTTCGAGCGATCCGAAAAATCCTAGGTCGGTTGGCGACACACCCGCGATTGCTGGACACTTGTCGGCCGATGGGCCTGCTCCCGTCACCCACCTCAACGATGCGCTGCTGGCGCAGCTCGATCTGCCGAAGATGGAGGACTTCTGGTTCACAGCCGAGGACGGCACAAAACTTCAAGGCTTCCTCATCCGTCCGCCGGGGTTCGATGCGGCGAAGAAGTATCCGCTGAAGTTTCTCATTCACGGTGGGCCGCAGGACGCGTGGGGTGACGACTGGAGCTACCGCTGGAACGCAGAGCTCTTCGCCGCCAACGGCTACGTCGTCGTCATGATCAATCCGCGTGGGTCGACCGGTTATGGGCAGGCCAACGTAGAAAGTGTGAGCGGCGACTGGGGCGGCAAGCCTTTTACCGATCTGATGACCGGACTCGACTACGCGGAGCAACACTACAGCTTCATCGATAAGGACCGCGAGTGCGCGCTCGGCGCGAGTTACGGCGGATACATGGCCAACTGGGTGCTGGGGCACACGAACCGCTTCAAGTGCATCGTGACTCACGACGGAATGTTCAACGCCGAGTCGGCGTTTGGGACGACTGAGGAGGACTGGTTCAACATCTGGGAGTTCAAAGGGCATCCGTGGGATTACTACGGGAAGCCGGACGACGAGAACCCGTTCCGCAAGTGGTCGCCGTCGCTCTATGCGAAGAACTTCAAGACGCCGACGCTCGTGGTTCACGGGCAGCTCGACTACCGGCTCGATTTGAGCGAGGGACTGCAACTGTTTGACACGCTGCAACTGCTGGGCGTGCCGAGCAAGATGCTCTACTTTCCCGATGAAGGACATTGGGTGCTGAAGCCGCAGAACTCCCAGCTCTGGTGGAAGACGGTGAACGACTGGGTGGATCAGTGGACGGGAAAGACAGGGAACAGGGATTAGGGAACAGGGAACAGAAGAAAGGCCGCGTGATGGCGCTGAGACAAAGAGCCGCGAAGAAGAAGGCGCCGCTGAATGAGGCGGCACTGTATCAGTACGCCGTGAAGGCGCTGGGGCGGCAGATGCGCACTGAGGTTGAGCTGCGGCGGCTGATGAGCGCGCGTGCCGAGCAGGGCGAGCGCGGCGCGGCGGCAGTGAGTGCCGCGATTGCGCGGCTCAAGGAGCATGGCTATCTCGACGACCGCGCCTTTGCCGAAACCTATGCGCGGCTGCGCCAGGAGAACGAGAAGCTGGGCGCGCGGCGCGTGCAGCAAGACTTGCAGCGCAAGGGAATCCGCACCGAGCTGATTAAGGAAACAGTCGATGCGCGGTACGGCGAGACGAATGAAGAGAAGCTGGCGCGCGAGTACCTGAGCCGAAAACGCATTCCAAAACCTGAGAGCCCGGAGGGCACGGCGCGCGTGATGCGGCGGCTAGTGGCGGCAGGCTTCTCCACGGGCACCATCTACAAGGTGCTGCGCAAGTGGGATGTTCCCGAGGAAGAACTGGCGGCGCTGGAAAACCTGGAAACTGAACCGCACGATGAGTGACGGCTTTACCCGCTCGTCTTCTCATTCACCTGTCCGATTCTTCACTCCTTCAGTTGTCAAGAGCTCGTTCGCCGAGGATTGCCGCAAATCATTGATTTTACGGCGCAAATTCTGTGCGCCAAGTTTGCGGGTAATTCCCGCCTTTTGGCGCATACTCGATCTATGGTTGCTCAACCAGCCTGCGATTTCCGCGCCATTTTCGCGCCCGTCCTCGCGCGAACCAACGCACCTTTGGCTGCGAAGAATTTTTCGAAAGTTGCCCAATTTTCGGTGCAATTTCGGGCCATTTTCAACACCCATTAAATAGAATCAATAAGTTATCTATTTACCGATCGAGAAGATTATGCACTTGACACAGAATAGATAAAGCGCTATATTTGGCTCATGGAACCGACTCGCGATATGAAAATCGCCAACTTAGAGGTAAGGGTCTCGTTGCTTCTTCAGCAAGAGCGACGGTTGCGGTCGATCATTTCCTCAACTCTGACGGCTCCTAAACTCAGGCAGCGGACGATGGTTGAACTCAGTTCAACTTTGCAGAGGCTCACTGAGACAGCAGACGAGTTGACGCGAGTTAAGCTGGAGAAACCATGAACCTGATAGACGTAACACGGCAGTTCCAGAATGACGATGATTGCCTAGCCTACATGGAGACGATGCGCTGGCCCGATGGCATCCGGTGCCCTGTTTGTGGCTGCGACCGCATCTCGAAGATCACCCGCAAGGCGGGAACCGTGACGCGCGGCAAGTCGGCAGGCGAACCCCGGAAGAATCGGCGCACGCGGATTTACCAGTGCCTTGAGGAAACCTGCAAGCAGCAATTCTCCGCTACCGCTGGCACGATCTTCAATGACTCGCATCTCCCTTTGACAAAGTGGTTCATGGCGCTGGCGCTCATCGTGGACGCAAAGAAAAGCATTTCAGCGAAGCAGTTGCAGCAACATCTCGGCATTGGCTCCTATCGCACCGCGTGGTACATGGCCCACCGCATCCGCAAGTCGATGGTGAATGAAGGCTCCGCCGAATTGACCGGGATCGTAGAGATGGACGAGACGTACCTGGGTGGCCGGATTCGCAACAAGCATTGGCGGCGTCCACAGTTCAACACGAAGCAAGTAGTGGTTGGCATCAAGGAACGCGGTGGACGAGTCCGCTTCTTCCACGCCCCAGACGCCAAGATAGAGACGCTGGCGAAGTACCTCAAAGAGCACGTCAGCGCGGATGTGGATTACATCATGACTGATGAATTGCCAGCGTATCCCAAGGCGCTCAGGCTCTCAGGCCATGACGTTGAGAAGCATAGAACAGTCAATCACAGCGCCGAAGTTTGGGTGGACGGCAACACAACCACCAACGGCATCGAATCCGCGTTCTCGCTTTTCAAGCGTGGGGTGATAGGGAGCTTCCACAAGATTTCCATAAAACACTTGCACCGCTATTTGTCGGAGTTTGAAACGCGGTTCAACGCGCGGAAAGCAGACGACAGGTTCAAGCCAACCCTGCGAGCAATGCTCGGTGTTGAGCCTATGCCTTACGCGGAGTTGATTGCGGAGAAATAGGCGGGACTATCTTCCCCGCCTTTCCCTGAGTCTCTATCGACTTCGCGGGTTGCGGCGGGGTCTGCATCAGCTTCCCGAGTAGCGTATCGAATTTTTCTTTGTCTACCTTCATTTTCACTCACATACAAGAAATCCCTAGGTACGGGCACCTAGGGACTGCTTGCTGAAACTTCCGTTAGCCTGTCAAGCTACCAGTATTAGATGTCCTGACACGCAAAAAAGTCAACACAATCTTAGTGGTAGCAGGAGCGCCTGTCATGCTCCTGCTACCCAGTCCTCCGTGCCCGTAGACGGGAACTGGTGGACCCGACGGGATTCGAACCCGTACCTTTTCGCTTGACAGGCTAACGTGCTCCCATTACACCACGAGCCCACGAACACATCATACGCCAAAATCCGAAGCGAATGGCTGTGGAAATCTAGCCATCTATTGTGACTAATGACGGAGCAATGTTGATTAGCTTATCACCAAGTATTTATATTCAATCACTTAGTTAATTTTCGCCAAACCTAATGACGTGAGATAAGCGAAATGATAAAAGGTATATCTACCACTTGCAAAAGCACTCCACGGGAGGGATAATGATTCAAACGCCAGAAGGGGGCACCTATGTCGGATGAATTCTCGGGCGCAATTGAAGCCCTTAAAACAAAGGCGCAGAACCAAGCGCAGGTCGTAAACGGGCTGCCGGAAATGGCAGAGTTTATCAAAGTGTTAGCGGCCCTCAACACTCTGGAAGATCTGTGTGGCATTGAGAAGACTACCTTCGGAGTGATGTTTGGTGCTGCTGACAGTCCTGCTCCAAAAAGGGCGCAGTCCTATGTCAAGGTGGGAGATTTCTTCGGGAAAAAGCCACTTGAAGCCGCAAAGCTATTTCTCAAAGCTAAAAATGGCCCCGCTACGCTAGACGAAATCATCGAAAACCTGACAATCGCAAGCTGCCCCGTTCCAAATAAAGAAGACCTGCGAACGTCCCTCGGTCGTTCGACGTTTGAAATCGCACGGCTCAACGAAAACACGTTTGACCTGTTGGAGCGGTATCCAGACGAGCAAAAAAAACGCCTGAATTCTGGCAAGAAGAGGGGCAGTAGCAGTAGCTCCGATGAGGCATCTCAGGGAGCCTCTGTGGAGTCAAATGAGACAGCCCCAGCAATAGAGGATTCTTCGCAATGAGAGTATTTAGTCCCTGCTCTCCATGCTTGCCGAAGCAGGGGCGATAACAGAAAGGCCCGAATCGCCTCCCCGTCAAGAGATAAGCGATTCGGACCATGGTGAGCATTGGCTGCTCTGGCCGCCCTCTGGATTGCTACGGAGGGCGATTGAGGAGAGGTGACGCCTAGGTGGGCTAGCGGTCTTATAAACCGGGAACGGTGTGTCAGCACCGTGGGTTCAACTCCCCGCCTCTCCGCGTTGCCATTGTAATACAACAGGGCCTCAGGCCCCAAAGGACAAAAGTACTATGGCAGTCACTCAAGAAGTACGTGCAGAAATCTACAAGCGTGCAGGCGGCCGGTGCGAATGCACCATGCTGTCCTGCGATCATAACGGGAGGCGCTGCACTCGTGGCCTCTATTCACCTGGCTGGGATGCTCACCACATCAATCGCAACGGCTCGGACACGGCGGGAAACCTGCTCGCGCTCTGTGCAACGTGTCACAAGAACACTCGGACGTTTGGGCAACCCCGCTAGGCCGCTTTAGCAGATTGCAGTAAATGTCTCACTGTCTTACTTGCTGCGGAGATGATGGTTTTACTGACTGTCATCTCCGCGCGATACATCCCGCTCTCAGTGATACCCACGCTAAGGCTTACTCGGTCGCCATACAGAGCCATCAGCGGTGGCCCAATGACTTTGAGAACGAACCTCGATAGATTCATCCAATCTTCGTCTCCACAATCGAAGCAAACCCAAGCGGAGTCACCGTTCCCCTCGCAGCTTTCGATGGTTCGCACGCCAGGGAATGCACTCAGCGCTTCAATAAGCGGTGCGATTCCCTCATCCACCGGCGCGTTGACTTTAACCCATGTTTGGCGATGAATGGTCACCCTCAGTTTAGAGGCGCGATCCCGGCGCGGTGCCGCCCTGTCACGGTGAGTCAATTTTCATCCCCTATTGTATATGTGTCAAGTGCATAATCTTCCCGATCGATAAACAATTTGTCGCCTATTCAGTAACTCTGCCTGGATCGGCCCCGGCCGGAAACCATCGGACTTAGGGAGCAGAAATTGGCGGCGAAGGTCGGGCGACGATCGCGTGGATCGGATTTCCCTCCGCCTTTGTGATTGACTCTCGAACCGCAGCTAGCGGCGCCGAATCGGAAAACTCAACACCGTCCGGAGTGGTGCGAATCCCGAGCTGGGTCCAGAGCGCGGGCAGATCGTACTCGACAGGTTTGTCTTTCCACTGAGCATAGAGATCGGTGAGAACGTGCGTGCCGGTGGCCCGGTCGCCGACTGACAGGGCCTGCGGAAGATCCCAATCATGGTCGATGGTGCCGCCGGCTGCGACGATGGCGCGCAACGCATCCTGAAGGCCGAGGCGGTTGTGCGTCTGCTGGCGAATCTGGACGTCGGCAACCAGGCAGAACATGGCTCCGCCCCAATAGGTGCGGCCCCAGGTGTGCGTGTGGTCGAGGCCCTGGTCGCCGGGCTGCGGCTCGCCCTGCGGCATGTCGCGCACCATGTCGTGCCAGATCTTGGGCGCAGTGAGATCGCCGATCATGACGCGCTCGACGGGCTCGATGTAGGTTGCAAGGCCCTCTTCGATCCAGTGCTGCGCGGACTGGTCGCGATCGGAATCGGAGGGCATGTCAGGGAAGGCCATGTGGGTGAGCTCGTGCGTGATCATCCAGTCGGCGGCGAGTTCGGCTGCGGTGGTGTGCTCGCCGATGCGGAGGCGTGTGAAGCCCGGTGAGCCGTGCATGTCGCCCCAGGTTGTGCCCTGCAGGATGCCGTGACGATCAGGAACGGGAATGACGAGGATACGCGCGGTCGAGAGTGGGAAACGCCCGTAGTAGGTGGCGACGGCGGAAGCGGCCGTGGCGATGCGGGCGAGGATCGCGGATTTTGGAAGATCGAACGAGCCCTCAGCGAAGTCGACCTGCAAGGTGGAGGCACCGACCTGGATGGAATCGGTTTCAGCAACGGGCAGGTGAGAGCCGGGTTGGGCGTCGAGGGACGAACCCCGCCCAAGCAGAGCGGTGCACGCGCAGAGCGAGAGTGCGAGCAGCAGGAATGGGGAGCGAGCGGCCATGCAGTTTGTTGGACGAATTGAGTGCGGGCGAGGACGCCCGCACGACAGCCGGCGGGGACGCCGGCGGTACAAAATCGGACGCCAGCGCGACTATTTCTGGGACTATTCAGGCTTTCGAGGCGAGAATGTCCAGCATTTCGATCTGCGGAGGTTTGGCCAGGAGCTCGTCGGCTTTTGCCATAAGCGCCTTGGCAATGGGGCCGTTGAGGTGCGCGTCGCGACCCGCATTATTGGGGAATGTGTCGAAGATGCCGAACTTCGTAGGGCCCAGCTTGACGGCATACCAGGTGGTTGTTGCTGGCTCAGCGACTGCCAGTGGCTGGGCTGACTTGAGGAATGCTTCCAGTTCCTTTTCCTTGCCGGGCTTGGCCTCAACCAGGGCCAGGATTGCGCGTGTGTCCATTGGGGACCTCCAGGAGGGTTAGATGATGCGAAGCGGGCAGGAGTTTCGCGAGGAGGTTTGGTGAGCGCGGGACATTACACTGAGAGAGCTATGAAAATGCGCTCGGGAAATGAGATACGCGAGCTGTTTCTGTGCTTCTTTGAAACGAAGGGGCACCGGAGGGTGCATTCGTCTTCGCTGGTGCCGGCGAACGATCCCACGCTGCTGTTTACCAACGCCGGGATGAACCAGTTCAAAGATCTTTTTCTGGGGGCGGAGAAGCGGGATTACACGCGGGCAACGACCAGCCAGAAGTGCGTGCGTGCGGGCGGGAAGCACAACGACCTCGAAAATGTGGGCTTTACGCGGCGGCATCATACGTTCTTCGAGATGCTGGGGAATTTTTCTTTCGGGGACTATTTCAAGCGCGACGCGATCCGGTTTGCCTGGGAGCTGGTGACGAGCGAGGAGTGGTTCGGGATTCCCAAGGACCGCTTGTACGTGACGATCTTCGAGGGGACAGCGGACGTTCCACGGGACGACGAAGCGGAGAAGTACTGGATGGAAGTGGGCGTGCCGAAGGAGCGGATCGGCGAGTACGGGGTGAAGGATAACTTCTGGCAGATGGGCGAGACGGGGCCGTGCGGGCCCTGCTCGGAGATTTTCTACGACATGGGCATTGAGGCCGCGGAGACGCCGGGAGTGGACAAGCCGTTTGGCCATGACGACGCCCGGTACGTGGAGATCTGGAACCTGGTATTCATGCAATTCGACCGCTCCGCGGTTGTTGATGCGGCCGGCAAGACGACGGGATACAAGCTGGCGCCACTACCAAAACCTTCAATTGATACCGGGATGGGGCTGGAGCGCGTGGCGGCGGTGCTCCAGCAGAAGGTGAGCAACTTTGAGACGGATTTGTTTACGCCGCTCATTGCTCGCGCGGAAGAGCTGACGGGCAAACGAGTAAGCGAATCGGCGATTGAGCAGGAGAGCAGAACGGCCGATGACGCAGCGGCCAGCTTGCGGATCATTGCGGATCATGCGCGGGCGGCGACGTTCCTGATTAATGACGGCGTGGTGCCGTCGAATGAGGGGCGCGGGTATGTGCTGAGGAAGATTTTGCGGCGCGCGATTCGGCATGGGCGGCTGCTGGGGCAGGAGAAGCCGTTTCTCTTTGAGATGGTTTTTGCCGTGCGGGATTTGATGAAGGGCGCTTATCCGGAGTTGGTGGATTCGGCGGCGCGCGTGGCGAAAGTAGTGGAGGCGGAGGAGAAACAGTTCGATCGAGTCCTGAAGATCGGGCTGACGCGGCTGGACGATGAGATGAAGGCCGGCTTCACCGGCGACAAGGCGTTCCACCTGTACGAAACCTTTGGATTGCCCTTGGACTTTATGGTGGACGCGGCGCGCGATGCGGGCATTACGTTTGACATGGAGGGGTTCGAGCGCGCCAAGGAGTCTGAACAGGCCCGCGCCCGCGCTTCGTGGAAGGGCGGAAGCCAGAAGTCGGCCAGCCCGGCATTCCGCGACCTGCCGAAGACGGTGTTCGAAGGCTACCAGTCGCTCACTTCGACGAACTGCGAGGTTCTGGCGATTGTGAGGGGCGGCGTGGGCGTGCCGGCTGCAAAGGCCGGCGACGAGGTTGAGGTCGTTCTCGATCACACAAGTTTTTATGGCGATTCGGGCGGGCAAGTCGGCGACCTTGGTGTTTTCCTAACTTTGGACGGGAATTCAGTTGTCGCCGACATAGTCGGTTGCGTGCTGCCGGTGCAGGGCGTGCGTGCGCACAAGGCGATTTTGAAACAGGATCTGGCAGTGGGCGACCGCGTGAATACGGTGGTTGATGGAGTGCGGCGCGATGCGATCCGGCGCAATCATACGGGCACGCATTTGCTGCACGCGGCGCTGCGGCAGGTTTTGGGCACGCATGTAAAGCAGGCGGGGTCGGCGGTTCATCCTGACCGGTTGCGATTCGATTTTTCGCATTTTACTCAAGTCGCCGATGAGGAGTTGCAGGAGATTGAAGACATCGTGAACCGCGAGGTGCTGGCGAACGCGACGGTGGAGACGCTCGTGGATGTTCCGATCGACGTGGCGGTGAATGAGTACCACGCAATGGCGCTGTTCGGCGAAAAGTACGGCGACAAGGTGCGGGTGGTGAAGCTGTCGGATGGATTTTCGACGGAGCTGTGCGGTGGAACGCATACGGCGGCTACGGGCGAGATCGGGCTGATGAAGCTGACCGGCGAGGAGTCGGTGTCGTCAGGCGTGAGACGCATTGAGGCGATCAGCGGGATGGGATCGCTTGACACCTTCAGGAAGGATTTTGAGCTGGCAAAGGTCGCGGGCCAATATGTCCCGTCGACAGAGAATTTGCCAGAGGGGCTGCGCGCGAAGTTTGCGGCGCAGGATGACGAGCTGAAGAAGCTGCGGCGCGAGATTGAAGAGATGCGGATGAAGTCGGCTGCCGGCGGGTTGGATGATGCGGTTTCGCGGGCCGTCGAGGTGAAGGGCGTGAAGGTGCTGGCGCATCGTGCGGATGAGCTGGAGCGCGGGCAGCTGCGAACGCTGGTGGACAACTTGAAACAGAAGGTCGGCGAGGGCGTGGTGGTGCTGGGATCGGCGCAGCCTGAAGGAAGAGTCGCAATCATTGCAGGGGTGACGCCGGGGCTCGTGAAGCGCATTCAGGCGGGCAAGCTGGTGGGCGCTGTGGCGAAGATCGTGGGCGGATCGGGCGGAGGAAAGCCGGAGATTGCAGAGGCTGGCGGAAAAGATCAAACGCAGATTGACGCGGCGCTGAAGGCGGCGGCGGGGATTGTGGGAGAGATGCTCGGATAGTGGAAAGTGGTTAGAAAACAGAATCCGGGCCTGACGGCCCGGATTTTTTGTGAGAGTTTTCCGCCTGTTTAGTGAAGTTTGAAGTTATAGCCAATGCCGATGGACAGGATGGGATAGACCGTAAGGACATTGAGGTCGTTGTTGTAGATGGCGATCTGCGCGTTCACGTCGCTGGTGAATTGGGGGAAACTGTTCACGCTGGCGCAGTTGGTTTGTGCCTGGTCCGTGCACACGACGCCGTTGACGAAGTTCAGCTTGGCGGTGGGTGAGCCGACGAATGCGGCGCCGATCTCGAAGGGAACCGACAAGTGCCCGCCGCGACGGGAGATCAGGTTTCCCCAGCCGGTGGTCATGGTAAAGGCGGGATTGGTTTTGTTGAGAAGGACGCCACCGGTGCCCGTGACGGGGCTGGCTGTGGACGAGTAGAACTTGGTGTTGTCCATGGTAAACGAATTTCCGCCTGCCACGTTGACGGTAGCGGTGACGGCGTTCTGGTTATAGAAGAGCGCGCCGGGGCTGAGTCTCCAGCCGTGATTGGGAAACGGATAGAAATCCACCGAGACGCCGCCGGTGGCGAAATTGAGTGTGCCAGTATCGTTGGTGCCGCTGATGGTCTTGGTGAGCGAGTAAGTAAAGTAGTTGCCGATGCCGCGAATATTGATGTAGCGGTTGGCCTCAACCGCAACCTGCATATTGATGCCGTTGGCGCCGACGCCGCCAGACAGTGCGAGACGCGAAAAGGGAGCCGGTGACTCACCTTTCTCGGCCCTGGATTGGGGCGGAGCGGGCTGGTCAGAGTTTTGAGCGAACAGGCCAGCGGGTGCGGCCAGAAGAGTGAGCGTCAAAAAGCAAGCAAAATGTTTCACAATGTCTCCGATCGATTCGCCAGCGGATCGTGCAAATGCATTGGCGACCCCTCAGCGTAGGTGAACCGCAGTTATCTGGCTCTTAAAATTGCCAGTCGGCAGGCGCACCCTTGCCAGAATGGGAATGTGGGTTCAATCTAGCAATCCACCGATGGCAGGGCAATACACATTTCTGGTCAGGGCAGCAGATTTGGCGCCGGCCGGCGCGGCTCGAGACTGCGACGCTGGACCGCGCAAATGCCGTAATCTGAGCGCATGGCAAGGGCTGACGAGGGACGGGAGAAGTTAAGAGCGGCGAGCGCGCGTTTACTGGAATGGTACGCGCGCAACAAACGCGACTTGCCGTGGCGGCGGAGCACGGATCCTTACGCGATCTGGGTGTCGGAGATCATGCTGCAACAGACACGCGTGTCGGTGGTAGTGGAGCGCTACCGGGAGTTTATGGGGCGGTTTCCGACGCTGGTGTCCTTGGCGCTGGCGCCGGAGCAGGATGTGCTGGCGATGTGGAGCGGGCTGGGCTACTACCGGCGGGCGCGCATGCTGCACAAGGCGGCGGAGTTTGTGAGCGCGAATCTGGGCGGCAATTTGCCTGTGAAAGCGGAGGAGCTGCGCGTTCTGCCGGGCATTGGCGTGTATACGGCCGCGGCGATAGCGAGTATTGCGCACGGAGAGCCAGTAGCCGTGGTGGACGGAAACGTGGAGCGGGTGCTTTGCCGCTTCGCGGGCTGGGGGGCGGGCAGCCGAAAGGGCGCCGGCTCGGCGCTGCGGCGCAAAGTGGAGGACCTGGCGCGGAAGCTGTTGGACCGCGCGCGGCCGGGCGATTCAAACCAGGCGATGATGGAGCTGGGAGCAACTATTTGTACGCCGCGGAATCCGCAATGCGCGGCATGCCCATTGACGACGGAATGCAAGACGCGCGGCGAGCACAAGACGCCGAAACGCGCTGCAATGACCAGCCGGATTGTGGCTTACGCTCTGTCCGTGCGGACAAGCACTGCGGCCGGCAAGCGGCGCGGACCGGGCACGCGCGAGGTGCTGTTGGAACAGCGGCCCGCGCATGTGACGGTGATGTCGCAGATGTGGGAGCTGCCAACGCTGCGACATCCAGAGGTTCCTGAGAGCGAGCTGCGCATGACGGTGCGGCACGCCATTATGCAAATGAATTACTACGTGCGCATTCGCACTGTATTTGAAGACGATGTAGCGGCGGCGACAGCGGCAGGCGGAGAGCGGCGATGGGTTCCGCTGAACGAAGCAGCGGGGATGCCGCTGACCGGGCTTACGCGCAAGGTTCTGGTGCGCGCGCGGCTGTTGGCCTTGCCGGCGGCGGATGCAATTGCGCAGCGGCGCAGTGAGGCCGTAGTCTGAAGTGTCTCAACCAGGATTCGTTGGCGCGTTGCGCGCAACTCTTTGGCGGGTTTTCGCGCGCCGAGTTGGTTTCGGAGGAAATCGCATGCATACGAGGTTTATCCCGGCTTTATTGACGGCGACTTTTTTGGCCGCAACTGTTTCAATGGCGCCGGCGCAACAACCGCCAGGGAATACCGTACCGGCGATTGCGGGTTTGCCCGCTGGGGCACGCGCCGCAGCAGCCGCGATCGACGGCGAAAAGATTCGCGCGCACGTGCGGTTTTTGTCGCTCGACCTGCTGGAAGGCCGCGGACCAGGGACGCGCGGCGGCGAACTGGCGGCGGAGTACATCGCGACGCAGTTGGCGCTGGCTGGTGTTGAACCGGCCGGGGATAACGGTACCTACTTCCAGCACGTTCCGCTTTACGCGGTCCACACGGTGGAGGACAAGACGAAGTTCAGCTTTGTGCCGGCTGATGGAGCGGCTCTGGATCTGGCATATGGCGACGAGATTGTGGCCAAGGATCAGACGGGGCAGACGACGGCCGACATCGACGCGCCGATTGTGTTTGTGGGCTACGGCATCGATGCGCCCGAGTACCACTGGAACGATTATGCGGGACCGGACGGAAAAGACATCGACGTGAAGGGGAAAGTGTTGCTCGTGATCGTGAACGAGCCGCCCTCGAACGACGAGAAGTTTTTCAAGGGTAAAGCGCTCACGTACTACGGGCGCTGGACGTACAAGTATGAGGAAGCGGCACGGCGTGGAGCAGCGGGTGTGCTGATCATCCATCGCAAGGACCTCGCGAGCTACGGCTGGGAAGTTGTGCGCAACTCGCAGGCGGTAGAGAAGAGCTACCTGGAAGGCGACTCGAGCGCGACGCTGCGCGCGGCGGCGTGGATCCAGCATGATGTGGCGCAAAAGCTGTTCACCATGGCGGGGCTGGGCGATCTGGACCGGACGATTGACCGCGCGGGAGTGCCGGGAGCATTTCACACAGTGGAATTGCCAGTGCGGCTGCACGCGCACATCGAGAGCCGCGTGCGCCGCTACGTGAGCGCGAACGTGGTGGGGCGAGTGAAGGGCGCGGAAAGCGGCGGGAACGCGGTGCTGTATACGGCGCATTATGACCACCTAGGCATCGATCCCAACATGAAGGGCGACAACATTTTCAACGGCGCGGCGGACAACGGGACAGGATGCGGAATCGTGATGGAATTGGCGCGAGCGTTTGCGCAGTCGCCGGTGAAGCCACCACACGACGTGTACTTTGCGTCGGTGACCGCGGAAGAGCAGGGGCTGCTCGGTTCGCAATTCCTAGGGATGCATCTGCCGGTTCCTGCCGGACAGATGGATCTGGATTTGAATTACGACATGCTGCTGCCGATCGGGATTCCGCAGTCAGTGAATCTGACCGGGGCGGAGAGGATTGACTTTTGGCCGACGGTGGAGCGAGTGGCAAAGTCGTTCGATCTGGAGCTGCTGCCGGATCCCTCGCCGATGGCGGGTCACTACTACCGTTCGGATCATTTTTCGCTGGCGCACGTGGGGATTCCGGCGTTCTCCGTCGACCAGGGCGATTTATTCGCGGGACACGACCTGGCATGGGGTGAAGCGCAGATGGCGGACTACGTTGCGCATCACTATCACCAGCCTTCCGACGAATACAAGGCAGACTGGGACTTCCGCGGCAACGCCCAGCTGGCGCGGTTCGGATTTGTGCTGGGCTGGCTGGCCAGCGACCAGGCGAAGCCGATTGAGTGGCTGCCGGGCGACGAGTTTGAGGCGGCGCGGAAGGCGAGCGAGAAGTAGGACAGAGAACAGAGACGTAGGGACTGAGGGACTACGAGAGCGCTGCCGGAATAAAGCGCAATTTTTGCTGCGGCATCAGTAGTAGTCGGCGCAGCTGAGGTAGTAGCCGCAGTGGGTACAGACCAGCTTGCAGTGGAGGCCGGTGAGGCGATGGTTGCAGTTGGGGCAGACCTGACAGTGGTGGTCGACGGGAAGAACGTCCTCAGCGGGGCAGAGCGCACCACTTTGTGAGATTTCCGCGGCAGAATCGGCTCGAGGGCCGGAATTCAGGGCATAGGGAAGCTCGGGCAACATGCCCGACAGATTAGCATGGAGGAGTGGCCGCCTGCGTTTCGAGATTTCTGTGGGCGCCCGAGCGATCAACAGGAATGTGGCGCAACGGTCTTCCCCGAAGTAAAGCGCCCCAAAAATCCACTGACAACACAGAAACGATGCATCCCAAGGAGGGACTATGGCAAGCAAAGCGAGCGCGGTTTGGACTGGATCACTGAAGGAAGGCAAGGGCACGATTTCAACGGCGACGGGCGTGCTGAAGGACGCCAACTATTCGTTCGCAACGCGATTTGAGGGAGCAGCCACCGGGACAACGCCCGAGGAGCTGATTGCGGCGGCACACGCGAGCTGTTTCTCGATGGCGCTCGGCGCGCAACTGGGCGGCGCGGGATTGACGCCAACGAAGATCGAGACTCAGGCAGCGGTGACGCTGGCCAAGGTGGACGCGGGCTTCGCGGTTACAAAGATCGCGCTGACCACGACGGCAAGCGTTCCGGGCGCGACCAAGGAAGTTTTCGACAAAGCCGCGGCCGACGCCAAGGCGGGCTGCCCGATTTCGAAGCTCTTCGCTAACAACACTGAGATCACGCTGGACGCGAAGCTGGTGTAGTCCATTTATCCGGCTCCCTCCGATCACCCCGCCCCATCCTCGCGCTGCACGACGAAACAGGCGCGCAGGATGGGATGTTTGTTTCGCTTGCCGGGATGCGCGGAGAGAACCGTGCGAGTCAACACGGTAGAAATCCTCGGGAGGCGCGTGCGGCCATGAAGAAATACAAATTCAAGGCGAAGATTATTGCGGGGATGGGCGGAGGCGCCGGCGTTCTCTTTCCCTACGACGTGGAGGAGGAATTCGGCACAAAGGGCAGCGTGCCCGTTCAAGCGATCCTGGACAAGGTGGCCTATCGGGGCTCGCTCATGAACTGCGGCATGTCGCATCACACGCTTGGCGTGCTCAAAAGCGTCCGTGGACAAATCGGCAAGGGACCGGGCGACACGATCGATGTGGTGCTCTGGAAAGACGAGGGCGAACGCATCGTGGCGATTCCGCCTGCATTCAAGGCGCTGCTGCAGAAGGAAGGCCTCCTCGCCGGATTCGAGAAGCTGAGCTACTCGCACCGCAAAGAATATGTGAAGTGGATTGAGGAAGCGAAGAAGGAAGAGACGCGGCAGCGGCGGGTTGAAAAATCTCTGGCGATGTTGAAGAAGGGCGTGAAGACGCCGGGGTGAAATGCGTTGGAGCGGCGGCGGAGATTTGACACCGCAGAGCGCATTTGCGAGACTCAGAGTTGCTGCCCGCTCGGCGGATCCCGCCTGAGCAGTCTCTCCCGTGCCGAAGTGGCGGAATTGGCAGACGCGCGTGGTTCAGGTCCACGTACTCGCAAGGGTGTGGGGGTTCGAGTCCCTTCTTCGGCACCAAAACAATCGTCACCTGTTCCGAGCACCAACAACGATCAGCCCGATTCCGGCGACCAGCGAAACTCCGCTCAAGATCGGCGAAATGGGTAGAGTATTCGTTTCCTTGTGTGAAAGCTGGATGGGACCGACATTTGCAACCTTTTTCTGGTGCGTAACACTGATTCCACCCCAGGCAAAACCGATCACTCCAAGGACAATGAGAAGAATTCCGACAACGGTAGCTGCTTTCATAAGCCTGCTTTCCTTTGTGACCCCGCACGAAGATTGAACGAGATGGCTGCACCGCCTGATTGAAAGACAACCACCAACAGCAATTCAAAATGTGGGTTGTCTGGCCACAGATCCCACCGCGATCTGGGAATGACGACCTCTGTGGGTTGGATGCAGTTTATCGCCGCGATCGACGGCTCGATAAAAAACTATCCAAAGTATCCCGCACCTCTGCCCTTCCGAAGTTTCGCCCTGACCATGGCTGCCGCCTCTTCTTTGGTTACGTTGCCGTCTTTATCGGTGTCGAGGCCGGAGTTTCGATCGTATTGAGGGCTCGGCCTGCTGAAGAGAACCCATGAGTTGGCTTTTCCGATCGCGGCGGGCCAAAGGATGGCCATGTAGACATCCTCGATGGTCTCGAGGATGTTCCTGTACGGGTCGAAGTACTTTTCGACGTAGTCCATCTGGTTTTCGGCAGACATTGCGGCCAAGTCGTCGGTGGTTGTGCCGAGCTCAGCGGCCGTGGCGGGCGTGAACTGGATGAGGCCTGTGGCGCCGCTGGCGTTTTTGATCGATGGGCTGAAGGATTCGCCTGTCTCGAAGGCTATGGCCGAGATGAGGAAGTTGGGATCGACGCCGATGTTCCGGGCAATCTGAATCAGCTTCGCCTTGAACGCTGCGCTGACCCTTGCTCCCCAGGCGATCTGCTCGTCACCGAGAGCTTCGGGCGCGATGTCGCGCGCGAGAAAGTCGAACGTGGAGTCATTCGGTTCCACCTTTCCGGTGGGCCGCTTCATGAGGAGATGATGGCGCTGGACGGCTTCGATCGCGGAGATTGTCGCCGACCCGCAGAGTCCGTCGACCTCGATCGGGCGCTTCGGAATCTTCAGGTTAATAAGCCGCTGGATGATTGTCACGTCGCCGAAAAGGTTTCGGCCAGACCGTCCGACCGAGTTGAAGATATTGAACTTGCCAGGCATGGTTAACGTCTTTCACCCGCTGATGACACATCCGAGGCATGGGCGAGGTGCGCTCACCCGGTCATTCTATGAGAGTAAATCACGATGAAATGATGCGTGACCTGCGTAAGCCATTTGGAGAGTAGCCGAGCCGCTGGCAAAAGAGAATGAAGTGTATATTGATTGCATCGGAAGCCACAAAAAGGGACTTGCGCGTCGAGGCGCTCGTGCAGGGCTGCCTGGGCGATGCGCAGGTTGAACGCATGAAGGATTTTCAGGTTAAAAGTGCGCGACAAGTGAAACCACCGATCAAGAGCTTTATCGAAAGCCCCAATTCTTCCTCGCGCAACGGGGTGGACGTGGACATGATAGTGCTGCACTGCAGCACAGCGGCCACGGTCGAGGGCACGATTCATTGGTTCCTGAATCGCAACTCGCGAGTATCCGCTCATTACGTCGTCGATAAAAACGGCGATATTTACCAAATGGTTCGCGATGACTGTTCAGCATGGCACGCGAAGACCGCCAATTCACGATCGATTGGGATCGAGCATGTGGGCACGGCAGCCGACCGCCTGACGGACGCTCAGAGCATGGCGAGCGCAGAGCTGGTTCGCTGGCTTGCAACGGAACATGGAATACCCGCGGCGAACGTGGTGGGACACAGATTTGCTCCGGGTAACGAAGGCACGACAGACTGCCCGAACCATCTTTTCGGCGATACAACGCCGGATGCGATTGCGGGATGGGTGACGGCGAATGTTGGGGATGGCGCAGGATCGAAAGAGCCGCGAAAGAGGAGCCGGGTTGGGGCCGAGCCCGATCGGCGCAGGGCGCTTGAGCTTCCAAAATGGGCCAGGCCCGCAACGTGGTTCGCCAGGCTAAGAGGCGATTTGCAGCGCATCGACCAGAATGTTAGAGCGATGCCGCAGACGCGGGAGCCCGCATTGACGGCTCTGGAACTGATGACTATCGCCCTGGAGGACAGAAGGTTTTTTCATCATCCCGGCGTCGACGCGCGATCAGTTTTGCGGGAGGCTCTGAGGGTGCTGACAGGCCGAAAGCATGGAGGGGCAAGCACCATTGACATGCAGTTTGTGCGCACCGTGACGGGATTCAGGGCACCGACGGTAAAGCGGAAAGTTTATGAGGCGTTCCTTGCTCTGGCTATTCAATTCCGCCACAAGAAACTTGAGATTCTGCGGTCTTACCTTGTTTGCGCTTATTTCGGGTCAGGGCTGATCGGCGCGGATGCGGCGGCGCAGAGAGTCTTCAATAAGAACGCGGATCAACTGGGCGTCGAAGAGGCGTCTCTCATCAGCGCAATGCTGGCGTATCCGCGACCCATGCAGGGATTGCCAAGGTGGGAGCAGCGAGCGCGACGCCGAGCCGCTTATGCGGTGGCGGTGTTTGCTCGGCGCAAGCGCCGATTGGCGGGGCCCTATGAGATCGCCCCGATGGATGCTGAGGCGAGAGAAGCGGAAGAGTGCGCGTTGCTGCCGCGTTAAGGGCCGCGCGCAAAAGATTCAATCGTGGCTGCGCTTCAGCGCCGCTTCGATTCCCGCCTCCGCAAGCGGGGCCATGATGGCAAAGCCGGCGGAAATCGGGTGAACGCCGTCGTCGCTGAGCGCGGCTGGAAGACCGCCGTGCTCATCCGTCATGGCCGAGTAATAGTCCACGTAGATATAGCCCTTTTCGGCCGCATATTTCTTAATCCACACATTTAACTCGACGATCTTTGGCGCGGGCTTCAGATCCGGCGACCAGGCGAATTCGGACGACGGCAGCACCGAGCACAGCACCACTTGAATATTGTTGGCCGTGGCCAAGTCGGCCATGGAGGCAATATTCTCGCCGCTTTGCTCGGCCGTCATCGGGCCGGTATTTTCCATGATGTCGTTGGTGCCGGTGAGAATGAGCACGACCTTCGGTTTCAAATCGATGACGTCCTGGCGGAAGCGCACAAGCATCTGCGGCGAGGTTTGGCCGCTGATGCCGCGATTAATGTAGGGCTTGCCTGGAAACGATTTTGCGAGGTGCCAATCTTCGGTGATCGAGTCACCCATGAAGACAACGCGCTGCTCGCCGGGTTTGGGTGCGGGCAACGCAGCGTCGGCCTCTCTGAAGCGATCGAGCCCGCCGAAGTCGACCAGCAGTTGCGCGTCGTGCGCTTTTTTCCAAGCGTAGTAAGCGGCCGGATGGGACCCAGTGTTCAAAGCCGTTGGCGGGGCCGCGGGCGAAGCGGCAGGTTGCTGAGCGTGCGGGAAGGGTGGAGAGGAGATCGCGGCGGCTGCGGCCAGGAAGGAGATCGCTTTCGAGAGGTTTTGTCGATTCACTGAAGTGCTCCGTTCCCAAGCGAACCTAAGTGAGCGGGCCGCCATCGGGGGTGCCGCGCGACCCTGATTATAGGCAATGGTACCTGCGGCGAGCGAAAGACGCGCGCGACGAAGAAACGCGATTATGATGGCGTTACCTGCAATTCTCAGCATCGGTCGAAGCTCTGTTGGCGAGATTTGTTTGGGGGGAGTGGCGTGGCGCAGATCTTTATCAGTCATTCGAGCGTGGATGGAACGGAAGCGGCAGAGTTGCTGGAGTGGCTGCGCGCCCAAGGGTTCACCTCGACATTTCTGGACTTCGACGATGAGCGCGGCATCGCTCCGGGAGAAAAGTGGGAGAGCACGCTGTATCGCGAGATCTCGGCTTGCGATGCGGTGATCCTGATCCTGACTCCGAACTGGTTCCAGAGCAAGTGGTGCTTTGTGGAATTCGCGCAGGCGCGGGCGCTGGGCAAGGCGATTTTTCCGCTGGTGGAGACGCCGACCAAAGAGAAGTTCATCGGCGACGACATCCAACTGCTGGACCTGGTGAAGGACCGCGAAGGCGGGATGGACCGGCTGCGCTCGGAGCTTACGCGCGTCGCATTGAACGCGCGCGGCGGGCTGCACTGGGACAGCAAGCGGCTGCCTTATCCGGGATTGATGGCCTTCGAGGAGGCCGATGCCGCGATCTACTTCGGGCGCGACGACGATATTCGAGCGCTCATTCAACGGCTGGAAGCCAGGCGTGTGCAGGGTGGCGAGAAGCTGGTGGTGGTGCTGGGCGCGTCGGGATCGGGCAAGTCGTCGCTGCTGAGGGCGGGTGTTGCGCCGCGGTTGAAGCAGGACCAGCACAACTGGATAGTGCTGCCGCCGTTTCGTCCCCAGGGAGAACCTTTGGATGAGTTGGCGCTGGCGATTGCCTCGGCGCTGGGCGATGCAAAAAACTGGCGCCAATGGCGGACCGAGCTTGAAGGGGAGAATCAAACGCGCGCGCTGAAGGGTCTGGCGCGAGACCTGCGCGCGGCGCACGGGCAGAACGAAGCGCACATTCTGATCACGATCGACCAGGGCGAGGAGCTGTTCAGCGGCGCGGACACTGGACAGACGGAGCGGTTCTTCGCGGTGCTGAACGCGATGCTGAGCGCGCAACTGCCGTACCTGGCAACGATGACTTTGCGCTCGGACTACCTGGGCCATTTGCAGCAGGAGACGCGGCTGGCGGCGCCCTTCGAGCAGTTCGGGTTGAAACCGATGCCGCTCGAGCGAGTGCGCGACATCATGCTGGGACCAGCCAAGCTGGCGGGCGTGATCGTGGACGACGCGCTCGTGGCGGAGATGATGGCGGATGCGCGAACCGACGATGCGCTGCCGTTGCTGGCATTCGCGTTGCGCGAATTGTACGACCGGTCGGTTTTCGACAAGACGGGCGGCACAAAACATATGACGGTGGACGCCTATCGCGCGATGGGCGATGCGCAGGCGCAGCTTTCGCCGCTCGAGAATGCGGTCCGGCGCAAGGCGGATGAAGTGCTGGCCCAGGCGAATCCGACGGCGGAGGATTTGCAGGCGCTCAAGGAAGCGTTCATACCGGGCCTGGTGCGTGTAAACGCGGAGGGCGAGTACGTGCGGCGCGCGGCGGAGATGTCGAAAATCTCAAGCGGCGCCATACCGTTGATTGAGCGGTTGGCCAAGGCCTACCTGTTGACAGTGCGCCACGAGCGCGGCGTAGCGCTGGTGGAAGTGACGCACGAAGCGTTGCTGCGCAAGTGGCCGAGGCTGAAGAACTGGCTGGATGAAGAGAAAGAGTTCTTGACCGGCAAAGAGCAATTGGACCAGGATCTGGCTGACTGGGAGGCCGCGCCGGAGAAGCAGAAAACGCAAGCGCTGCTGTGGGGTTTGAAACTGGCGCGGGCGCAGGCGTGGCAGACGGCAAAGCCACGGCAATTGAACGAAGCGGAACTGAGATTCATCGACGCATCAGTTGCGCACGCTGCGGCGCTAAGAAGGCGGGAGCTGATACGTACCGCGGGCGCGCTGGCGGTTGTGCTCTGCCTGATCTTCAGCTTCGTGGCCGCGTACCTGGTGAGCAAGAGGCACGATGCGCAGGCTGCGGCGGCGAGCGCGCGCATGGCGGCGAGCGAAACGGACTCGGAGTTCGCGGCTACGGAGATGATGCGGGGCGAAGAGCCGGTGTCGCTGGCGTATCTGGCGGATGCATTGAATAAGAACCCCGGGAACCAGAAGGCAATTGCGCTGGCGGTATCAGAACTGCGCAACGCGGTGCTGCCTGTGGAGACGCTGCATTCTGGAGGCGGGGTCCAGGATGCAAGCTTTAGTCCCGACGGGACGAGGGTTGTGACCGCCTCAGAGGATGGAACCGCGCAAGTGTGGGACGCGGCGACGGGGCAGAAGATCGGTCAACCTATGAGGCACGCGAATTGGGTGCACACAGCGGAATTCAGTCCGGACGGCAAAAAAGTAGTGACCGCGTCCTGGGACGGGACCGCGCGGGTGTGGGATGCCAGGACCGGCGCGCAGATCGGCAGCGCCATGCAACACGACGTCTCCATTGAAGGCGGCAAAGTGAACTGCGCGCACTTCAGCGCAGACGGAACGGAGATCGTGACCGCATCGTGGGATCACACCGCGCGAGTGTGGGATGCGATAAATCCCGCCCACCCGCAGTTAGGAAATGCGCTGGTGCATCTGCTGCCGAATGCGAAATCGGAGACGGTGTGGACAGCGGAATTGAACTCCAAGGGCGCGCCGCAAGTGGTGGTGACGGCGTCGGCTGATCACGAGGCGCGGTTATGGGACTTGGCGACGCACACGGAGAAGGCACATAAGCTACTCAACGACGAGGTGAATGAAGCAGTGATCAGCCCCGACGGGCGATGGGTGGCCACGGCCGGCGATGACGGCACGGGGTACATTCTCGATGCGAGAACGTTCCAATCTGTGGGCCGGCCGCTGCAGCACGAGAGCGGCAAACCGATCAGCACAATCGCCTTCAGTCCGGACAGTAAAACCGTTGTGACGGCGTCGTACGACAAAACGGCGCGCCTTTGGGAGGTGCCCTCGGGCAACCCGATCGGGCAACCGATGCCTCACGCGGATTGGGTAGAGGCGGCGACCTTCAGCGCCGACAGCAAACTGGTTGTGACGGCCTCATACGATCGGACAGCGCGAGTCTGGGACGGGCGCACCGGGCAGCCCCTGAGCGAGCCGATGCGGCACAGCGGAGGCGTATACATGGCGCGGTTTAGCCCGACCGATTCGTCGCTGGTGGTGACTGCATCGTTTGACCACACGGCCCGCATCTGGAAGTGGAATCGCGTTGCGGGGTTGCCGGAAATCGGCGGCACGGGCGCGCTGAAAACCGTTTGCCTGAGCGCAGACGACGAGAGACTGGTGACCGTGACCGAGAGCGGCGCACAAATCTGGAATGCGCGCACAGGGCAAGCTGCAGGACAGGTGACAGCGATGGGGCCCGTAACGCTGGCATCGTGCAGTGCGGATGGAACGCTGATGTTTACGGCCTCAGGCAACCAGGGCCAGCTGCGCAACGCGATGAAGGGCGCACCGGTGGGAGACGCAATTCCGCTGACGGAGACACCCAACGCCGCGGTTTTCGATGCGCACAATCGCCGGCTAGCCGTGTTGGCGCCGGACCAATTGCGACTATGGGATGCGACCACAGGATGGCAGCTGGGAAACCCAATCCAGCTTGGAGGAGATGCGACCGGTACGGTCTTCAGTAGCGATGGAAGCATGATTGCTACCTGGTCGCATGGCGGAGCGGTGAGCGTTTGGGATGTCGCGACGGGCGCTGCAATCGGTAAGCAGATGATCCACCAGGGAGAAGTGAAAAGCGCGAATTTCAGCCCAGATGGCCGTCTGCTGGTGGTCTCTTCAACGACCGGTCACGCGTCGAACATGTGGACAGTGCAAACGGGTGCGACAGCGGGTGTTCTTGAGGAGGATGACTGGGTGCCTGACGCAGAGTTCAGTCCCGACGGGCGATGGGTTGCGACCTCCTCCGGCAACACCGCACAGGTGTGGGATGCGGAAAGCACAAGCCGAGTGAGCCAACTGATGCAGGAGAAGGACACGGTCCTGATTTCAACATTCAGCCCCAATAGCGAGTGGTTGCTTACCGCGTCGCAAGATGGAGTGGCGCAGGTGTGGGACGCGATGACCGGGGTAGAGGCGGGCAGGCCGATCAGGGAAACCGGGACAACCGCGCAGCACATGCCGGTTCGCGCGGCATTCACGAGCGATGGCAAGTGGGTCCTGACGGCGTGGCAGAATGTCGACAAGAATGAAGCGCCGACGGGGTGGGAAGTGCGCCTTGATGAAGCACCCATCGTGACTGGCAACGCGCCCGCATGGTTGATTCAGCTGGCGGAGATCGCAGGCGGCGAGCAACTGGATACTCACGGCGTGTTGCAGCCGACGCCTTCAGACAAGGACTCCACTCAACTGCGGCAAACGTTGCTGGGGCTAGGTGGCAGCGATCCGGTGGATGAGTTTGGAAAGTGGCTGGCTTCCGATCCGCTCTCACGGGCAATTTCGCCGCTGGATGCGAGGTAGCGAAATGGTGAAGCGGACGGCTGCGGTCGCGTTGCTGGCCTTCGTTGTGGCGGGAACGGCGGCGGGCGCCAACGCACAGTCGTTGCACGAACCGCGTCTGGACACGAAGGAAGCGCCGTCCGAGAAGCAGGCGCTCAATGCGCATCCAGTCGTTGCGATCACGTTTGACGACCTGCCGGCAGTGGGCACGCTGCCACCTGATGAAGGCTACGTCGATGTAACGAAAGCGCTGGTGAGCGAGTTGAAAGCCAACGGGCTGGAGGGGACGTACGGGTTTGTGAACGGCGACAAGCTTGCAAGCCGTCCCGGAGCGCCCGAGGCTCTGCGAATCTGGCTCGATGGGGGCATGAATATCGGCAACCACAGCTGGTCGCACATGAGGCTGACCACGAACACCGCCGAAGCTTTCGAGCAGGACATTGCGCAGAACGAGCCCACGCTCAGGCAGTATGGCGAAGTGCATGACTGGCGATGGTTCCGCTATCCGTATCTTGAAGAAGGTGAGACGGTGGAGAAGCGCCGCGCGGTGCGAGCTTATTTGAGTGAGCACGGATATCGCATCGCCCAGGTGACGCTGCAGTTTGCGGATTATGAGTGGAACGACGCGTATTGCCGATGCCGGGCCAAGAAGGACGAAGCGGCAATCGCGAAGCTGAAGCAAAGCTACCTTGATGCGGCCGCGGAGGACATCACGCTGGGGCGCGAAGAAGAGCAATTGGTGTTCGGGCGGGAGATCCCCGATGTGATGCTACTGCATGAAACGCCCTTCACCGCGTTGATGCTTCCGGATTTGCTTGACCTGCTTCGCAAGCAGGGATTCAGCTTTGAGAGCCTTTCGCAGGTCGAGAGCGACACAGCTTATGCTGAGGATCCAGATGCGGGGTCCGAGGCGGGCGGCACGTTTCAGGGGCAGTTCATGGATTCGCGCAGCTTGACCTACCCGCCGGTCAAGCCCGATCCGTTCCTGGAGGTATCGCAGCTGTGCCAGTAGCGCGGGTCAACGGCACGGCCCTACTTGGCCGCGGAGGGCGTAGGCGGGAATCGCCCCGTAGACTCATGAAAGAGGTTGCGCGCGATGCGATGGACTGCCCAGTTCCTGCGCCCAGCGGTTTCGGCGGCGGAGTTTCCCAAAGCCAGCGTGCCGGAGATCGCGTTTCTGGGGCGGTCGAACGTAGGCAAGTCGAGTCTGCTGAACGCGCTGGTGGGCGCGAGGGCGGCGAAAGTCTCGTCGACACCGGGACGAACGCGGGCGATCAACTTTTTTCTCGTGTCGGACGGGCGCCGTGGGAGCGAGATGATCTTCGCGGACTTGCCGGGATACGGCTACGCGAAAGTATCGAAGTCGATTTCAGCGGAATGGCCGAAGTTCATCGAGCCATACCTTGCGATGCGCGAGACGCTGACGCTATGCATCTGTTTGGTGGATGCGAATGTGCCAGCGCGGCCGAATGACCGGCAATTGTTCGAATGGCTGCGCAGCGCAGGTTGCGAGTTTTTGGTGGTTGCGACGAAAGCGGATCGGCTAAGCGGGAATGAACGTACGCGCAACCTTGCAGCGCTGAAGCGAGGGCTCGACGTCGAGGAAATCTTGCCGGTTTCGGCCAAAACGGGATTGGGCATTGCGGAGTTGTGGGGAAAGATTGGGGAGGCGGGAACGGGCGAGCCAGGGACGTAGGGGCGACATTGCGACATAGGGACGTAGAGACTAGGGACTGAGGGACGCTAGTCAGGGTTTAATGGGGGCGATGCGGAATTCGTCGTGCTTGCCGCGAAAGTAGGAGCCGATTTCAAGAGCCGATGTGATCTCACCACTGTTTGCTGATTGGCGCACGCGGTCGATGAAGCGAGCGGCGAATTCGCGAGTGGAGCTGAGAAGGCGAAGGCCATGCGCCATGCGGCCGAGATAGCGCGGCGCGAGGCGCAGCCAGCGGCGGGATTTCCAGTCTTCGGGGTCGAGGCAGGCGAGGGCGATTTCGTCGAGGTTGTCCAACTCTTTGGGGAGTGCGGAGTCGACGCGCCAGGTCACGATGGCGCGTGTCTTGCTGGGATCGGACTCCGCTGGAGCGTTTTGCTGAACTATTGACGCTTGGGTGTCCTGCTCAACCATGAGCGCCTCGTGGAATGGTGCTACGGGGACATCCCTGCGCGAAAGATCGGGCCGGACGCCGCGCTCGTCCATTTCACTCTCGACATTTGATGGCGGCAGGGCGACGCAGACCGCGACGGTTTCGCGCTTGCGGAGTTGATTTTTCAGGATGCGCAGGGCTTCGTCGAGATTGTTGACGACGAAGTCGGCGACGCCATCGCGCAGGGCCTGCTTTTGCGCGGTGCGATCGGCGGTTGCGGCGAGTGTGGCAGCGCCGGCGATGTTAGCGGCGACGAGGATCGCGCGGCCTCCTTTATCCAACTCGCCCGTGTAGAACAGCTTGCCGCCGAGGCCGGTCTCCGGATGAGCCGAGGGCGTATCGAGCAGGCCCGCGTACGACAGCGCGACACGCACGAGGAAGTCAAATGGCGACGGAGATGGGGTTTCGAGGGCCAAGACTTTATTATCAGCGTTCAGCTCTTTGCCCCAGCCTTGGGGTGAACCGACGGCGAGCCGGCACAATCGAAAAAGCTGTGAAAGCTATTGTTCTAGATTGTCGTGCCAACTGCGCTTGCGGACGAAGAAGAGGAACTCGCCGGGCTTGGGTTTGAAGGCGGTCTTAGAGCATTCATCGGGGGCAACGACGCCGGTGCTAAGTATGGTTGCGATCGAATACCAGATATTCCGCTCCTTATCGCTCTCCTTGGCGGCATCGCAATTGACGTAGGTGTCCATACCCATGGAATAGGTGGCCTTGACGGAGATTTCCTTGGCGTCAGCAGGGAGGGTGACGATCACGGAGCCGTCGTCGTTGATCTTGACCCATTCGGGGTGCACGGTGTCATTATGATCGACGCGCACGAGGAAGTTTGAGGCCTTGACGGAAAGGCCGGTTTTGCCATCGAGCAAGCGGATGGAGATTGACGTTGTGGACTGCGCGTGAAGTGAGAAGGAGAAGGCGGCAAGGAAAGCGAGCAAAGCCAGGGCGCGGGTCGGCGGCATGGGGCGAATCCTCACCTCCGAATTTACCAAGCGGAGTATGGTTGGTCGTCGGAACCTTGCTCATCGGAACCAGAGTGGACATCGTTGATTCCAGACTCGGTCTCGTCGATGGAGTACATGGCGTCGCTGGTATCGGTGACCCAGGTATCTTTGCTGTGGGTCATGGGGTCTTCGGGGATGGCCCTGAGGTAGCCTTCCTGGACGAGATCGTCGAGCGACTGCGGGGCTTTCTGCTTGTCCATGGTGTAGGAATCGATAGCCATGCGCATAGTTTGAAGGTCCTCACGCAGGACCGCTTCGCGCGCGTGCTTGATGGCAGCGGCGAAGTAGGGGACAGCGAGCGTGGCCAGAATGGCGATGATCGTCATGACGATGATCAGCTCGATGAGCGTGAAGCCGGATTGTGTGCGTCGGTTGCGCATTGCTTCAGCTTTCAGCTATTGCCCTCAGCTTTCAGCCTATCCTCTCACCACGTTGAGTATTTCGTGCCATCCAGGCCGGTGCCCTGGGATTTGGTATAGACGTCGAAGACGCTCTGGCCGCCCCAGGAGTCGGAGTCCGGGTCATCCTGCATGGAGCGCATTCCCCAATCAGTATTGCCCGTCATTGGGTCGACCGGGATCTTGCGAAGAAACTTGAGCTTCTTGCCCTGCACGTCGACACCGTTGACCAGCGTATCCAGATCGGGAGGATAGTTCTGGCTTTCGACCTTGGTCTGGAAGGCGCCTTTGTCGGCCGCGTCCTTGTATTTGTCGATGGCGTCGCGCATCTCCCACAGATCGAAGCGGAGTTCGCGCTCCTTTTGCCTTTTGACCTGGAAACGGACCAGCGGCAGCGCTGCCGTAGAGAGAATGGTGAGGATGAAGACGGTAACGATCAGTTCGACGAGCGTAAGCCCGCGCTCACCCCTCCTGCCGACTGAGACCGGTTCGCGGTGGATCGGATTGGGGCGGCGAATGCTCATCGGCGTTGTTTCCTACTTGACGACGATGCTGGTTTGCCCGCTTGCAACCGGCAACTGCTGTTGCGCGCCGTTGACTACCGAGGCGCGAGTGATGGCCAGATCGCTCGCGCCCGAGGCCTTGGCCTGGAAGGTGAGAACACAGACCACGCCGGCACCGGAGATGCCGTGTGTTCCGGGCGGGCGGGAGATGCCGACGACAAGATTCCCTGCGGGCTCGTCCGCGTGAATGGGAGGCGCGGCCTGACCATCGCGGCTGAGGAAGTCGCCGGGAGAGACGTTGACGAGCTGAAGTTTCGACGCGTCGTAATGGAGCTGGAGGGCGACGGAAGCGACGTCAGTTGCGCCGTTCAACACGACGGGTACCTGGAAGGTTGCGCCGGAAGCCGGCGGAGCGGAGGGCGCATTGAGCGCAAGCGCGGCGCCGGCGGCAAGAGGCGCGGCCGTAGCAGTGGCTGCGGGCGTCGCAGCGGCGGGCTCTGTGGACGGAGATGCAGCCACAGGGGAAGGCGCGGCGGCTCCAGGAGGCGGTGCTGTGGTGACTGGCGGAAGAGTCGGCGGTGGCGCAGGCGTGGGGACGACAACTTGTGAAGCTGCTTGCGAAGCGGGATTGGGCGCTGCCGCGGCGGATTGGGCAGTGGATTGCGGGCCTCCACTGGAAGCCATATCGGAGCGCAACTGCGCCAGCATCGCGGGGGCAGCCTCGACGGCGCTCCCGGCGGGCATCGAACCCACGGCGGGCCGGTTCATCGCGGCGGGCTCGACCGTAGGAGCAGCGGAGGGAGCCGAAGCGCCGGCGTTGGTATACCGCAGGTCAATGGACTGGCCCGAGCCTGTGTCGATCTCACGCAGATTGGACTGATCCATTTCCTGTGAGCGGACGATGTGCGGCACGACAACGAAGACGATATCGTCATCCTGGATGATGCGGTCCTTGGAGCCGAAGATGTACTTGAGTACAGGAATCGCGCTAAGGCCGGGGATGCCGCTCCAGTTGTTCTGTTCCTGGTTGTTCTGGATTCCGCCGAGGATGCTGGCCTCGCCCTCGCGCAGGCGGATGACCTGGTCGACGACGCGCTGGCTGATGATGGGCTCCGTAACGCCTTCGATGTTCGTCGTTCCGCTCTCCGCCGAAACCTCGATCTTGATCTTCAGCGTCACGTCGTGGTCGAAATGAATACTGGGCGTCATCTCGATGTTCACGCCAACATCAATGTACTGGAACTGGGTCTGCGCGTAGCCGATGCCAGCGCCCCCGGCAAGGCCCGGCGTCGAGTAGGACCCTGTGGCCTCGGGAATCTTCGAACCGATCTTCATGGTGGCTTTTTGGTCGTCGGTAGCGCGGATGCGCGGGCTCTGCAAGACCTTTGTGTTGTTGTCGGTCAGCAAAAGATTCAGCGTGGCCGAGCCGACGGTTACAGCGAAATCAGTGGAGTTAAGATGGGCGAGGTTGTAGAGAGTGGGACTGACGGTACTGGTTGTTCCAGTACCGGTGCTGGTGGTTGAGGTCGAGCTGGTGCTGGAACTGCACGAATTGGTTGCCGCGCAATTGGGTTGCAGAGAGACGCCGAAGCTGCTGGGCCACTGCATGCCCAGCGACCGCTCCCAGTTTTTGCTGACCTCGAGGACAGCAATGTCGACGACGACTTCTCCGCGGGCCTTGTCGAGGTCGTCAATGAGCTGCTGTGCGAGCAGAAGTTCGTCGGGCGTACCGCGCATGACGATGGCGTTCTGGCTCTGCACGCCGTAGACCTTAGCGTTGGGCATGACGTTGCGCAGAGCGGTTTGCACGTCATTGAGGTCGTTCTGCTGCCAGGCGTTACTCAGATAGAAGGTCTGCACTGCCTGCTCGTCCAGCTCCTGGCGCTTGGTGCGGGAGTTTTGCGCGACAAAGATAGTGTTGCTGGTGACGGGGCGCCAGAAGGTGTCGGACATAACGCCGACGATGCGCAGCGCATCGAGGAGGGAGACGTTGTTGAGGTCAACCTGGATGCGCTTGGAGTTGAAATCGGGATCGAAGAGCACATTGACGCCAGCGGCCTTGGCGATGGCCTGGTAGACGACTTTGGCGTCTTCTGCCATGTGCAGCGAAAGGGGCTCGTTGGTCAGAGGGCGGAGCTCAGCTGGCGCTTCAACCCGATCCAGCTCCTGTTCTTCGCCGGTCGGCTGTGGCAAGCCGATTTCGGACGCCGGCGCGCTGGCACCTTGCCGCTGGCGCACGCGGGCAATCTCCTGCTGCGCGGCCTCGTTGCCGGGGTCGATCTCGGCGGCATGAAGGAACTCAGAAAGCGCGCCCTGCACGTCTCCCGACTGGAGCAGCTTGCGGCCCTTGGTAATGTGCGCCGAGGAAGCCGTGGTGCGAATGCGCGCGAGAGAGATCTGGAAACGAGCGTCTTTGGGGTCGCGATTATAGGCCTTCTGGTAGAGGTTGAAGGCTGTGTCGTAGTCGTCGCGGGCCTCTGCGGCTTGGGCCTGCTTGAAGTCCGAGTTGGCAGATTCCGCATAAAGGCGGGCGGCACCTACGCCGAGACCGGCCAGAGTGCAAGAAATAGCAAGCGCGGGGAACCATCGCGAGGCCATGGCTCGAACAGCGGCTTGTCGAAGGGTGCGATGGCGATTCATACGACTCCAAAACACGGCAAAGGTGGCATGGCCAGGTGCCCAAGTTGGTGCGCGGCGCCAGGCCTTTGGGGGCCGCAGCGGGCGTCCGGATGCGATTCATTTTGCCGGACTTCCCGGAAAAAACGCTCCCTCATTCTAGCAAAGCTCCGTTGCAGCCCATCGGGAGCAGGTCCGAGGCGTACCGATGCTACGATGAGAATTCAAGGACGCCTGCCAATGGCCCGCCAAACCAGTCATGTTATCGCCGCGAAGGGCACTCCGGCGGCCAAAAACCCGGCAAAACCCCGCGATCCAGTAGCCAGCGGCCAACGCGACGCGGCGCACAACCGCGCGGCCAGCCACAATTACTTTTTGCTGGAGAAGTTCGAGGCCGGCGTGGCGCTGCGCGGGACGGAGGTCAAATCCATCCGCCAGGGCAAGGCCAACCTGAAGGACTCCTACGGGTTGATCAAGGATGGCGAGGCATTTCTTTTGAACATGCATATCGGGCCGTACTCCCACGGCAACATCGCCAACCACGAAGAAACGCGCACACGGAAACTGCTTCTGCACCGCGAAGAGGTCCGCAAGCTACTCTCCAAGACGCAGATCAAGGGACATACGCTCATTCCGACGCGGCTGTATTTCCGTAACGGGAGGGTGAAGTGCGAGCTGGCGGTGGCCAAGGGCAAGCAGGATTGGGACAAGCGGGAGACGGAACGGCGGCGGGAGGCCGACCGGGAGGCAAGGACCGCGATCAAGGCGAACAAGCATAGAAATAGCCAGTAAGAGGAGCTGTTAGCTCTTAGCTTTTAGCTGTTAGCTTGGCGTGGGGGAACGGGCGGGGGTGCGCACCCGGCTTGATTTGGAGGCGGATTTCGAGCAACTCCTCGCCTGAAGCGCCGAGATTTGCCACAAGCCAAGGTTCCCGGGAAGAATAGGCACTATGCGAACAGAGCTTTCCTTTGCCCCGATTGCGGGGATCGCAACCGAATTGCTGGCTGTTTTGGCCGCCGACACCCAAACTGCCAAAGGCCCCGAGGCCAAACCGCAGCCCACGCTGCTGACCACCGACCCGACTGTCCAGACTGCGGCGGCCGGAGTGCTCGAGACCGGCGAGTACAAGGCTGGCGCCAACGAAACCTTGCTACTGCATGCGCCGGCGGGATTGGCCGCGAAACGGCTGCTGATCGTCGGGCTGGGAAAGCTGGCGAAAGCTACGGTGCACTCGGTGCGCGATGCCGCGGGAACGGCGGTGCGCTTTGCCAAGCCACGGGGCATTCGGGAGATGGTGCTTGGGGTTCCGTCTTCCGAGGGTCTGCGTGGCGCATCCATCGTTCGGGCTGCGACGGAAGGCGCGTTTGTGGGCGACTTCGACGCGGACACCTACCGTAGCGATCGCAAGGACCAGAGCATTCAGACATTTACGCTTGCGGTTGTGGATGAGGCTGACCGAGCGGCGGTTGAGGCGGCGTTTGCCGAGGGCGGGATCGTTGGCGAGAGCCAGAATTTTGCGCGCTCACTCGTAAACGAGCCGGGCAACAAGCTGACACCGACGATCCTTGGGCAACGAGCAGCGCTGATGGCGCAGGATGTTGGCCTGGGATGGGAAGTCCACTCCACGGAAAAGCTGAATGAGCTGAAGATGGGCGCGTTCTGGAGCGTATCGCAGGGATCGGCTGAGCCGCCGGCGCTTATCGTGCTGCGCTATGAGCCGGAGGGTGTGATGGACGGCCCGGTGCTCGGGCTGGTAGGCAAGGGAATTACGTTCGATACCGGCGGCATCTCGATCAAGCCAGCGGACAACATGGAAAAGATGAAGTACGACATGGCCGGCGGAGCGGCGATGATCGGCGCGATGCGCGCGATTGCGCTGCTGAAACCGAAGGTGCGGGTGATCTCGATTGTTTTGGCGGCGGAGAATATGCCTTCGGGCACGGCGCAAAAGCCGGGCGACGTGCAGACAGCGATGTCGGGCAAGACGATCGAGATCATCAATACTGATGCCGAGGGGCGGCTGGTGCTGGCCGACGGCCTGACGTACGCGCGTCAACTGGGCGCTACGCACCTGATCGACGCGGCGACGCTGACGGGCGCGATCTCAGTTGCGCTGGGCAAGATTACTGCGGGCGCCTTCTCGAACGACGATGCGGCATATGGCAAATTTGAGTCCGCGCTGGTTATTTCCGGAGAGAAATTCTGGCGGCTGCCGCTGGGCGACGCGTATGCGGATTTGATCAAGTCGGACATTGGCGACATCAAGAACACTGGCGGACGATGGGGCGGGGCCATCATCGCGGCTGAGTTCCTGCACGTGTTCGCCGAGGACACCCCATGGATTCATCTTGATATCGCAGGAACGGCGTGGGTGGAGGACTCGCGGAACTTCATCGCCAAAGGACCGAGCGGGATCGGCGTGCGGTCGATTCTGGAGTGGGTGCGAAGCTACGAGTAGAGCCGCGAGCCGAGGAGTCAGCGAGTTAGCAAGTCAGCGATGGTCGGAGATTTCGCGCCACGTCGCATCCAAAGATTTCCCTCCTCTTCCACATTTGAATTCACTTATTGCGGAATGACTCCTTGAAGTCGGGCGGATTTGCGCCGATTTAAGAAAGAGCAGCCGAACTGCGAAGCGGTACGCGCGAAGGCCAGGCGCGCGGCCAAAGCTGGCTCCGGTGGAACCTGAATGAGGGCGAAAGAAGCGAATTTGATGGCCCACTGCAATGAACTGCTGGAAGCCGCGTTCGACGCCGTCCCAGAGGGCGTTGCCCTAGTGGATAGTGAGGGCGAGGTGGTGCTGTGGAACCAGGCAGCGCAGGCAATCACTGGCTACCCGGCGATCGGCATGCTCGCTCGGCCACTTCCCGAAGGCTTGGAACCTCTTTTGCTGGGGGAATCTGAAGACTGTAGGACGGCGGGAGCGAGCCGGCGGGCACTGGTCCGCGCACGGCACAAGCTGGGCCACGGGGTTCCAGTGATCGCTCCATATCTGGTATTGCGCGACGAACTGGGGGAGCGGATCGGCGGCGCGGCACTGTTTCATCCCGCTGAGAGTCTGGACGCGCTGCCACACGGGGAAAGCAGCGATGCGGGCGCGGCTGAGGCCCGCGAAGAATTCGAGGAGCGGCTGCAAACGGAGTTCGACGACTTCAAGCGCGGCGGCCCGCCGCTCAGCGTTCTGTGGATTGGAGTGGATCAGGCAGAAGATTTGCGCAAGACGCATGGCGCAAGCGCCTGCAACGCGATGCTCGAAAAGGTGCGGCACGCGGTGGTCTATGGGTTGCGCCCGGCCGAGGAGATGTGCCGGTGGGGCGACGATGAGTTTCTGATCGTGGCGCACGAGCGCAGCGCAGAGATGCTGGCATCGCACGCGCATACACTGGCGGGCTTGGCGCGGACGTCGGACTTCCGCTGGTGGGGCGACAGGGTTTCTCTCACGGTAAGCATTGGGGCGGCACAGGCCGGCGGCGACGGGACTGAAACGCTGGCGCAACTGCTGAGACGCGCGCAACAGGCCATGGAAATGAGCAGCCGGACGGGAGGCAACCGGGCAACTGTTGCAGCGGCAAATGACGCGGCATCGGCCCCGGTGGAGGAGCGGACATGTTTGCCATCATAGGCATTGTTGTGGTGTTTGCCGCGATCATCGCGGGCTTCCTGATGGAGAAGGGTCACATTCTTGTCCTGGTGCAACCTGCCGAACTTCTGATCATTGCCGGCGCAGCCTCAGGAACTTTGCTGGTTGCGAACCCGCTGAGGATTCTGAAGGACATTGTCGCTGGGCTTATCGCGTCGCTGAAGGGTTCACCGTTTACAAAAACGCGCTACCTGAGCACGCTGAAGATGATGTACCAGTTCCTGAACAAGGTGCGCAAAGAGGGCCTGTTGGCGGTGGAGATGGACGTGGAGAAGCCCGGCGAGAGCGCGATCTTCAAGAACTATCCGGAGTTTCTGAACGACCATCATGCGCGGGACTTTGTGTGCGACACGCTGCGCACGGCAATTACGGGGGGGTAGAGCCATTCGACATGGATCAGATGATGGAACTGGACATGGAAGTACACCATCAATCGGCCGTGCAGCCGGCCGACTCGCTGAACACGGTGGCCGATTCGCTGCCTGGCCTGGGTATTGTGGCAGCGGTGCTGGGGGTGGTGATCACGATAGGCTCGCTGGGCGGGCCGCCGGAGGAGATTGGCAAGCATGTGGCGGCGGCGCTGGTGGGGACGTTTCTCGGGATTCTGCTTTGCTACGGCCTGGTGGGGCCATTGGCTGCCAGCATGAAGAAGCTGGCGGACGAGCACAACGATTACCTGCACGTGCTGCGTGTGCTGCTGCTGGCGTTTCTGAAGGGTTCGGCGCCCATGATTGCGATTGAGCTGGGGCGGCGCGCGATTCCCGCATACGCGCGACCGGGCTTCGACGAGATGGAGAAGAACTGCAAGAACAAGACCGAGCCGGTGGAAGCGCCTGCAGCAGCGGCGGCGTAGAGACCGAGACATATGGACTAAAGGACTAGGGACTGAGGGACTGGGGCTAAGGGATCGAATGACGACGAAAGCACAGCCCATCATCGTGATCAAGAAGAAGGGCGGTCACGGCGGCCACCACGGCGGCGCATGGAAGGTTGCATATGCCGATTTTGTGACCGCAATGATGGCACTGTTCATTGTGTTGTGGCTGATGGCCCAGAACGATCCGGTGAAGAAAGCGGTGGCCGGATACTTCAACGATCCGAGGGGAACGGCGAACCTGCTGGGAACGACGATGGCGGGAAACGGCGTCGCAGTGACGCAGAACGACCAGAACACGAAGCGGCTGGAAGAGTTGAAACACAAGCTCGAACAAGAGATCAAGGCCAAAAAGGAATTAGAGAAGCTGAGCAAGCAGATTGAAATCACGATCACGCCCGAGGGGCTGCGCATCGAGTTGATCGAAGACAAGAACGGAACGTTCTACCAGAGCGGCAGCGCGCAACTAAGTGCGAGCGGGCAGGAATTGCTGTCGCTGCTGGCGGCGGAGTTGAAGACGCTGCCCAATCAATTGCTGATTGAAGGGCACACGGACGCGGCGCAGTATTCGACCGATGCGAATTACAGCAACTGGGAGCTTTCCGCCGACCGCGCCAATTCAGCGAGGCGGTTGCTGCAACAGGATGGCGTGCGCAGGGACCAGGTGACACAGGTGCGCGGATTCGCGGACCAGATGCTCCGCGTGAAAAGCAACCCATACGATCCGTCGAACCGGCGCATCACGATCCTTGTGAAGAATCAAGACAACGCGCAGCTGCCAGTGTTGACTCACGCCGCGGTCGTCGACGGAGGGTCGGGCGGGTCGGCTCCTGGTGCAGGCGGGCCAACCGCTGCGCCCAAAACACAGAGCCCACCGGCAACTCCAGCGGCCAATTTGGCGAAGCCGGCTGCGGCGCCGACTTCGGCTCCGGCGAAGCCGTTGGCCGGACAGCCCGCTGCGGAGCCTGGAATCATGGGCAAGCTGACGTCGAGGCTGCCTGGGTCAAAGAAGTAGACGTATCGATCGCAACTCACGCCGGTGGCACAGGGCGATGGTGTAGTCTGAGGTGCGGATCAGGAAGCGTTTACTTGAGGAGAAGCAGCAATGGCCATTGTTGCCGGAGTCGATTTCGGCACGCTCAGTGTTCGCGTGACTCTTGTTGACAGCAAGAAGGGGCCGATCGGGACTGCGTCGGCCAGCTATCCGCTGCACCGGAGGCGCGACGATCCGAACTACGCGACACAGTCGCATGGCGACCAGATGGCGGCGCTGACCGCTGCAACGAAGGATGCCCTGAAGTCGACGGGCATCGATGGTGCGCGAGTGGCGGCGATCGCGCTCGACACGACGGGATCAAGCGTGATTCCCGTGGGCGAAGGTCTGGAGCCACTGGACGAATATTACCTGTGGTGCGATCATCGCGCGTCTGCCGAGGCCGAAGAGATTACTCGCAAGGCGCACGAGCTGGGGTTCGAGGGCATCGAGTGGTGCGGCGGCGTCTATTCGCACGAGTGGGGATTTGCCAAGCTGCTGCACTGGCTGCGGCACAATCCGGAAAAACGCGCACGATTCGTAACGGCGCTCGAACATTGCGACATGGTAGCTGCGACGCTGTGCGGCGTAACGGAGCCGGGCGCGCTGAAGCGCAGCGTTTGTGCGATGGGCCACAAGTGGATGTGGAATCCGAAGTGGGGCGGATTGCCGTCGGAGAAGTTTCTGGTCGCGGTCGATCCGTTGTTTGCGGGGGTGCGCGCCAAGATGGGCGGCGAGTACCTGACCAGCGATCACCTGGCGGGCAGACTCTCGCCAAAGTGGGCGGCGGAGCTGGGATTGCGCGCGGGAATTCCGATTCCCGTGGGAGCTTTCGACGCGCACTGGGACGCGATCGGCTCGAACATTTGCGAGGGCGATGCGGTAAATGTTGTCGGCACTTCGACGTGCATCATTGCCATGGCACGACAGGCAGAGCTTGTTCCGGGCGTGTGCGGTGTGGTGCCGGGAAGCGTGCATCCCGATTACACGGGCATCGAGGCGGGACTCTCGGCGGTTGGAGACATTTTTGACGCGATCGCCAAGCGCGCGGGAACCACGGTGGCGGCGCTGAGCGAGGGGCTGGAACAATACAAGGCCGGACAGACCGGCCTGCTGCGGCTGAGCTGGGACAACGGCGATCGCACAGTGCTCGTCAATCCCGAGCTGGGCGGCGTGACGCTCGGCTGGAACCTGGTGCACACGGCGCAGGACGAGTTGTTTGCCGCGATCGAAGGAACTGCATTTCATACGCGCATCATTCTGGAGCGGATGGCCGAGCACGGGGTGCGCATCGATCGGGTGATCAATGCGGGCGGCATTCCGCAAAAGAACGAAGTGCTGAATCGCGTCTATGCGAACGTGCTGAACAAGCCGATGCTGGTGCCTTCGGGGATTCCGACGAGCCTTGGGTCGGGGATCTTCGCGTTGCTTGCCGCCGGAGCCTACAAGACCATCGAAGAGGCCCAGGCCGCGGTGTGCCTGCCGCTGCGCACAGTAGAGCCGGATGCGAAATCAGCCGCGGTTTACGAGCAGCTTTACCGGCACTATCGCGATGTGTACTTTGCGCTGGGAACGCGCGACGCTGCTCCGCACGCGCTCGGAAACGTGCTACCGGAGTTGAGGAAGATCGCTGCAGAAGCGCGGAAGGCGTGATCGGGCGACCTAGTTAAGGTCGAACTTGTTCCCGCAATGGAGACATGTCGCGATCATGTTGCCGCTGCCGATCATCCCTGTTGTCCACTTCCAGCCTCGCTTTGCGATTTGGATTTGAGTGGAACCGCAGCGCGGACACTTCAGTCCTTGCGGGTTGGTTCCAACGACGTAGGCTGGCTGAGCGGCGAATTGCTGCGGAGGCTGAGGAGCCGGCGGCATTGGCGCTGGGGGAACGGGCTGGGTTCCCAGGGGCTCGGCATGCTGCCCACAAGCAGCGCAAAAGGCCGCGTTTGCGACGAGGGGCGCCCCACACTTTGCGCAGAAGCTGTTTCCGGCGGTGCCGCTTTGGTTATCCATTGTCAACTCCGGGAACAGTATAGCCCAACGTTGGAAAGGCGAATGGCGCGAGCCTAACCGCGTGGGGAAGCGCGGCGCTTCGCGTCTGCTTGCGCTTCCGCCTCGCGCGATTTACCGTTGTGTTCACAATCCATTCTTACGGGTGCCCTTTGTCCAATTGTTGTGCGCGACCTGTTTTTCGCTGTATCCTCCTTTCCTTCATGCCGTGCGCGATTGCCGCCGCCAAAGCACAGTTGCCAGACGCTCCGGCTCCAGCTTCGACGTCGACTGCGACTGTCGAACCCTGGGTTGCGCCGGACTTTTCGGTCGGTCCCAAAACACTGTATGAGGCTGCGTCGGCAGTGCCAGTGCCAGACGGCGCCAATGTTGTCGAGCTGGTGGAAGATGAGAGCTACACTTTTGACGATGCGGGACGCATGAATCATGTGGGCCGCATCATCTATAAGGTGCTGACGCAAAAGGGCGCTGAAGGCTGGGACTCTCTTTCGGTTAGCTGGGAGCCATGGCATGAGGCGCGACCCATGATTCGCGCGCGCGTGATTGGGCCGGACTTCACAGTGCATACGCTCGACCCCAACACCGTGACCGAGGCACCGGCGCGCGGAGGCGACTACAAAACCTATAGCGACGGCAAGCGGCTGCATGCGCCGTTCCCGGCCATCGCGCCGGGCGTGGTGGTGGAGGAGGAGTACACAGAGACGGAGACGGCACCACTGTTTGCTCCGGGCCGTGTTGGGCGCGTCGAGCTTGGGCAGGAAGATGTGATGGTGGCGCACAGCCGGGTGGTGTTCGACTCTCCAGCAGCGCTGCCGCTGCGGACTGAGTTGGTTTTGTTGCCCGTTGTGAAGCCTGTGCGCACTGAGGCGGCGGGGCGAGTGACTCTTTCTTTCGATGTGGGGCCAATTGATGGCGTTGATCCGCGAGAGCCGTATCTGCCGCCGGACGTGGTGCATTTCCCCATCATCGCCTTCGCTACCGGCGCATCGTGGCAGAGCGTAGCGGCAACGTACGGGAAGATCGTCGATGATTTTTCCGACTCCGCGACGGTGAAGGCGGTCGTGGAGCCGTTGATTGCCGACAAGAAGACTGTCGCCGACAAGGAAGCCGCGATCGTGGATTATCTCGACCGAGAGGTGCGGTATACGGGCATCGAATTCGGCGAAGCGGCCATCGTGCCGCACGACCCGGTGGAAACCCTGGCCAAGAAGTATGGCGACTGCAAAGACAAGGCAACGCTTTTGGTGGTGATGCTGCGCGCGGCGGGAATCCCAGCCAACGTGGCGCTGCTCAGCGTTGAATCGCGGATAGACGTACCCGCCGATCTGCCGGGCATGGGCATGTTCGACCACGCCATCGTTTATGTACCGGGGAAGAATCCGATTTGGATCGACGCTACTGACCGGTATGCGCAATTGGGACAGATTCCCATGGGCGACCAAGGCCGGCTGGCGCTGATCGCCAGCGACACCACGACAGCGCTCATGAAGACTCCGGAGTCTACGTCGAAGGATAACGGCCTGAGGGAGACGCGCGAGTTCACGCTGGCGGACAACGGTCCCGCAAGCGTGGTGGAGATTACAGAGCCCACGGGTATCTACGAGTCGGGCTACCGCGGCTACTATGCGGACAAGCCCGACAACGACACGCGAGACGGCCTGCGCGGATATGTGCAGGCCGAGTACGTTTCGGACGATCTGACGAAAGTGGATCGCACTGACCCCGCCGACCTTTCGCGCCCGTTCGAGCTGACCCTCGCATGCAACAAAGCAAAGCGCGGCTTTACGAATCTCGAGGATGCGCAGGTTGCCATTCGCGTCGATCGGATGTTCCAGATGCTGCCCGACGAACTGAAGCGCAAGAACGACAGCGACGAAAAAAAGGCGACTGGAACCGATAAGCCCAAAAAGCCGCGCACGGACGACTGGTGGCTTGACGCTCCCTACAACATGGAGTGGAATTACCGTCTCGTCCCGCCTGCCGGGTTTATTCCCAAGGAGCTGCCCAAGGACGCAACCGTCCAGATTGGACCGGCGGTACTCACGGAGAGTTTTTCCGCCGGCGAGGACGGCCTGGTGCTGGCGCATTTGGTCTTCGACACGGTGAAGCGGCGCTATACAGTGGCCGAAGCAACGGCGCTGCGCAACGAGGTTGCCGATCTAATCAATGGGCCGGCGATCATGGTCAACTTTGAACCGCAGGGAGCGGCGCTCTTGCGAGACGGCAAGGTGAAGGAAGCGCTGGCTAGCTATCGCGCGCTGATCGCGCAGAACCCGAATTCCGCCGTGCACCATTTGCAGGTAGCCAATGTGCTGCTAGAAGCGGGCATGGGCGAGGCTGCGCGGGATGAAGCGCGGCTTGCGGTCAAGCTCGACCCGACGTCGGCGGTAGCTGAGCGCACGCTGGCAGAGATTCTGAAGCATGACCTGGTGGGTCGGAATCTGCGCGCTGGCAGCGACATGGCCGGCGCTGCGGATGCGTATCGCGCCGCGATCAAGCTCGATCCAGACGATCACTCGGCGCAGGGCGATCTGGCGATCCTGCTTGAATACGATTCCGTTGGCCGGCGATACAGTGGGCAGTCGCACATGAAAGAGGCCATCGCGGAATATGAAGCGCTGGGCGAGGACAAGCTTGCCGATCTCGGCATCGGGAACAACCTTGCGTTCGCGCTTTTCTACGGTGGCGATTATGCAGAAGCGTACAAAGCCGGGCAGTCGCTTAATCCAGAGCCGGAACAGCTCCTTTCCGCGAGTATGGCCATGATCGAGGACAGCAAAGCGGGACTGGCCGAGGCCAACAAGAGGTCGACTGACGACGCATCGTTCAAAGACACCGCCGGCACAGCCGGCGAAATGCTCATGAACAGGAGGGAGTATCCTCAGGCGGCGGACTTTCTTCAGGCGGGGGCGGCTGGCGACGATGCCGCGCGCACGCTGGGCCTTGCGAACATGCTGCGCGGTGCAATCCACCACGAGGATGTGAAATTCGCCAACACACCCGAAGACGTGGTGAAGCGCTTCGCGCTGGTTCCGTTTGACGCCAACATGACGAAAGAGAAGCTCGCGGCAATGCTCAGCCGCAACGGGCTCAAGGTATTGAACGCCATGGACGCCGATGAGCTGAAGGACGAACTGAGCTCCGGCAAGCTGATGAACAGCCAACTGGCCCGGGAAGAAAGCTCGCTCGATGTTACGGAAGACATTCTGCTCAAGATGCTCGATCCCAAGGGCGAAGGCGACGATGCCACGGGGTACCGCGAGAAGGTGGAAATGCTGGGTGGGACCACGATGACGGTTTTCGTGGTGAAGGAAGACGGGCAATACAAGCTGCTCGACACGATGGACAAACCGAACTCGATCGCGCTGGAGATGGTGGACCGCGTAAACGAGGGCGACCTGAAGGGAGCGAAGGCGCTGCTGGACTGGATGCGCGAGGACCAGCATCTGGAGGGCGGAGACGATCCGCTGGGCGGGCCGGTGTTTCCGCGCTTCTGGATCAAGGGAGAAGCGGCCGATGCGCGCAAGATGAAGCTGGCCGCCGCGGCCATCATGGTCGGCACCAAGCCCACGGTCGCTGATGGCGCGGCAATTCTCGAAGCGGGCCTGAAAGATGCGGCCGGTGAACGCGAGCGCACTAATATCGAGCTGGCCCTGGCCGAGGGCTACTCGGTCCAGGACAATTTTGTGCGCCTGCTTGACGTTGCTTCTGCGCTCGAGAAGGATGAGCCTGAATCGAAACAGGCATTCGAATACAACCTAGAAGCACTGATCGGGCTAAGTCGCTTCGATGAGGCTCTCGCGCTGGCCGACGCGAGACTCAAGCTGCTGGACAACGACAGCGACGCTTACGCGGCGAAGATGGAGATCGAGGCCAATCGCGGCGACTTTGCCGCAGCGCACATGTGGGGAGAGAAACAACTGGCGCTCGGCCAGGAGAATGCCGAAATCCTGAACGGGCTGGCATGGGACGCGCTCTTCACCGGCAAAGTGACTGACGACGATGTGGCGACGGCGGTGAAGGCGACGCAACTCCAAAAGGACGCCCCTGACATTCTGCACACGCTGGCATGCCTGTATGCGGAGACAGGCAAAACGAAGGAAGCTCACGATCTCCTGTTGCGCGCCATGGATGTTTGGAATCTCGATGAGCCAAACGACGAGGTGTGGTATGTGCTGGGCCGCATCGCCGAGCAGTACGGCGAACGCGACATAGCGATTGCGGACTACCGTAAGCTGAAAAAGCCGAAGGAGATTCTCGCGGTACCCACGTCGACGTGGCGCTTGGCGCAGATGCGGCTGACCGCGATGGGAGTGGAGCAGACGGCGGCGACGCAATAAGCCCGCGACTTGAGCCGGATTGGATTACTGCTGCTGTTGCTGCTGCATCTGTCGCATGTCAATGAATGGCACTGGCAGTTCAGGCGGCTGCTGGGCTCGCTCGACGAGCACGCTCCAGTCCTCGGGGATGGGAAGCTTGCGGTCGAGGGCCGGCGCCTGTTCGCTGGCTTCCACTTTTACAGCGACATAAAGCTCGCTCGCGGTCTTTCCGCGAAAGACGCCATGCGTGGGCGGAACGTCGGCATAATCGCGGCCGACGGCGGTGCGGATGTGGCGGTGGTGCGCCACCAGGTTGTTCGTGGGGTCGAGTCCGACCCAGCCGAGATGGGGCAGCAGAGCTTCAACCCAGGCGTGCGTGGCGTCGGGCGTGGAACGGTCGTGATCCTCACTGCCGCGATATAGGTAACCCGAAACGTAACGCGCCGGAATGCGCACGTGACGCAGCAGCGCGATCATGGTGTGGGCAAAATCCTGGCAGACGCCTGCGCCGCTCAGGATGGCCTCGTCGATGTGCGAGTCGACGCGCGTAGAGCGCGGCACATAATCGAAGTAGTGGAAGAGGCGCTGGTTGAGCTCGAGCACGAGATGGAGCGGATCGTCGCGCCGCACGACTTCCAGTTTCTTTGCGAGCTCGATAAGCGCCGGTGTCTCCGCGGCGAAGGTGCTGGGCAGCAGCATTTCAAAATAATCGCCGGCCTCGACCATCTCATCCAGATCTTCCCATGCATCGGGCGACAGAAAATGCGGCACGTCAGTCAGTGGCTGCTGCTCGACGACGGATTCGGCCACGATGACGAGCTGGTTGTGCTCGCCGGGAATGTCAAAGTGCTGGACATTGTTGCCGAGGTGGTCGCGGTAGCTGAAGACGCGGCAGCGCGGACTGACGGAGAGTGTGAAGGTGAGGCAATGCTGGCTGGAGTCGGAGCGCGGATGCATGCGCGTCTCCATGATGCTCTCGCTGATGGGCTGGGAGTAGCGGAAGCGCGTCAGGTGGCGGATGGAGTAGAAGTTCATCGTTGCTCCGTAGTACATCTCACCGTTGAGTTGGCGGCGAGGGCGCCGCCCGTACAGCCGGCCAGGAGGCCGGCGTTCCATCAGACCGCCAGTGCGGATTGAATGGAGTAGTGCACATAGTTGCGGTAAACGAGCTCATGAATGCGCAGGCATTGCTCGCGGATGTTGTGCAGGAACGCGGCCGCGTCACCGCTCAGAATCTCATGGATGGTGGTATAGCCGAGCATGGCATGGAGTTTTCCGACGCCGGCAAAAACCTCATCGGGTGAGCGGCGGCCGCCGGTACGCTGGATGGATTCGATGGCGGTGCGGATGTTGTCAACGCAATAGCGAATGGCATGAGGAAAATCGCGATTCAGAACGAGGAATTCAAGAATGCGTTCCGGCGAAAGATCGGCGGTGTAGACCTGACAATAGGCCTCGAACGCCGTGCAGCAACGCAGCAAACCAACAAGCTCGAGGTACTGATAGCCCGAGTTTTCGCGCTCGTGGGCCTGAAAAAGCTCGGACCGGTAAACCTCAAGCAGAGTGGCCGTAGCGTAGGCGCGCTCAAGCGACCGGCCGAGGCGGATAAACTGCCAGCCCTGGCCGTGAATCATCGTCGAGTCGCCGACACCCTGGAACAAGTGAATGCCGTCAACGACCGAAGCCAGCATGTCGCTCGAGCTGGTGGCGTACTGAGCCTGCGCGCTCGGCGAGTGAATGTGGTGAAAGAGGCGATTAAGGCGCTGCCATTGCTCGGTGGAGATTTCTTCGCGGACCTGCCGGGCATTTTCGCGCGCAGCGCTCACGCAATAGGTGACGGAAGATGAATCGATGTGATCGAAAACCAGCTTGCTCGCCACCGCTTCAAGAGAGCCGTTCCACTCGATTCCCACGGGCCTGCCGAGGGCAGCGGTCATCCTCTGCCAGCGTTGCTCCGCATTGGCGCCGCCGGGGTCGAGCATCAGACCCATGGTGACGTCGAGCAGGCGCGCGGTGTTCTCCGCACGCTCCAGATAGCGGCTCATCCAGTAGAGGCTGTCGGCGACGCGCGATAGCATCGTGCTTCTTTCACCTCCGGCCCGATGTTCCCGAATCAGACTTATTCCAGAACCCATGTGTCCTTGCTTCCGCCGCCTTGCGAAGAGTTGACTACGAGCGAACCTTTTTCGAGCGCCACGCGGGTCAGTCCGCCGGGCACGATGTTTACTTTGTCACCAAAAAGAATGTAGGGACGCAGGTCGACGTGGCGCGGCTCGAGCCGGTCATCGACCAGGCAGGGCGCGCGCGAAAAGTCGAGCGTGGGCTGCGCGATGTAGTTGCGCGGGTTGGCCTCGATCTGACGGGCGAAGTCCTCGCGCTGCCGAGCCGAAGACTTGGGGCCGATGAGCATGCCGTAGCCGCCGCTTTCGCCGACAGCTTTGACCACGAGCTTTTCGAGATTAGCTAGCACGTGTCTGCGGTCCTTCTCTTCGCTAAGCAGAAACGTTTCGACGTTGGGCAGAATTGGATCTTCATTGAGGTAGTAGCGAATCATCTTCGGCACGAACGCGTAGACGGCCTTGTCGTCGGCGAGGCCGGTGCCGAAGGCGTTGGATACGGTGACGTTGCCGGCGCGGTAGGCATTGAAGAGGCCAGCACATCCGAGAGCGGAGTCGGAGCGGAAGACGAGAGGGTCGCTGAAGTCGTCGTCGACACGGCGATAGATGACGTCAACGCGCTTGAGGCCGTCGGTCGTGCGCATGTAGACAATGTTGTCGTGCGTGACCAGGTCGCGTCCTTCCACGAGATCAATGCCCATCTGGCGGGCGAGGTAGGTGTGCTCGAAGTAGGCGGAGTTAAAGACGCCGGGGGTAAGGAGCACGATGTTGGGCTCAGGCCGGCCTTCGGGCGCGAGCGAGCGCAGAGTGGACAGAAGAACCTGCGGGTAGTGTTCGATGGGGCGCACGCCGTAGTTTGAGAACAATTGTGGGAAGGTGCGCTTCATGACGCGGCGGTTGGTGAGCATGTAGCTCACGCCCGAAGGCACGCGGAGATTGTCTTCGAGGACGACGAATTCGCCGGTCGACAAGCGGAGAAGATCGGAGCCGACAACCGCGATGTAGACATTTCTCGGAACCTGAAGGCCGCGCATCTGCCGCCGGTAGTGCTTGCAACTGTAAACGAGCTCGCGCGGGACGATGCGGTCGGCGAGAATTTTGGCGTCGGAGTAGACGTCGCGCAGAAACAGGTTGAGGGCTGTGATGCGCTGCGTGAGTCCGCGCTCGATGCATTCCCATTCGCGCGCGGTGATCAGGCGAGGAAGCAGATCGTACGGGAAGATGCGCTCGGTGCCTTCTTCGCGGCCGTAGACGGTGAAGGTGATGCCCTGGGTAAGGAAGGCAAGATCGACCGACTGCTTGCGACGGCGAAGTTCGTCGGCGGGTAGGGCAGCAAGCGTCTCGGCAAGCGCGCGGTACTGCGGCCGCACCTCTCCGCCGGGCTCGCGCATCTCATCGTAGGCCTCGTCGAGCGGGTAGTCTCCGAAGAGCGGTTCCAACTCGACTGGATGGCCTGCGGTCATGTTTATTTGGCGAACTTTCCTGGCAACAAATTCAGGACGATGGCAGCCAAGTTAGGAGATTCAGGCCAGTGTGCTCCATCGAACTTCACTGGACTAAGGAGGGCTGCGCCTCGTTCTGTTCTCTTGTTTCTAACACGCCGGTTATAAAGGAGCCATTAGAAATCGAGAACCGCGCGACAGTGCTTCATGAAAGAAAAGCGGCGCAGCCACTGGATTGGCGCGCCGCCCTTCTGCTTTGTTGCGTTCGGTCTGAAAGAAGCTTTGTGCAGCCGAGCGCAGGCTGTTCGTTACTTGGGTCGAACGAGCCGCGGGTTAGGCTGTAACGAGCTCCTTGACTCCGGATGCGGGCACGGTGTTTACGGTCTTGAGAATGCGCGCGACGATCTGGTAGGGATCGGCTTCGGAGTTCGGACGGCGATCTTCAAGGTAGCCCTTGTAGCCGTTCTTGATAAAGTTCACGGGCAGCCGGATCGATGCGCCGCGGTCCGAGAGGCCGTAGCTGAACTTGTCGATGGCTTGCGTCTCGTGGAGGCCAGTCAGGCGCAGATGGTTATCCGGGCCGTAGACCTCGATGTGCGCGGAGACATTGTTCTCGAACGCCTTCATCAGCCCCTCGAAGTACTCTTTGCCGCCCACGTCGCGCAGGTGCTTGGTGGAGAAGTTGGTGTGCATGCCGGAGCCGTTCCAGTCGCCCTTGATCGGCTTGCAATAGAGTTGGACGTCCACTTCGTACTTCTCGCAGAGACGCATCATGAGGTAGCGTGCAACCCAGACGTCGTCGGCGGCCTTGTGCGAGCCTTTGCCGAAGATCTGGAACTCCCACTGGCCCTTCGCCACTTCAGCATTGATGCCTTCGTGGTTGATGCCGGCGGCAAGGCAGAGCTCAAGGTGCTCGTCTACGATCTGACGTGCAATGCTGCCCATGTATTTGTAGCCGACGCCGCAGTAGTAGGGACCTTGCGGGCCGGGAAAGCCTTGTTCGGGGAATCCGAGCGGACGGCCGTCTTTATATAGGAAATATTCCTGCTCAAATCCGAACCAAAGATCCGGGTCATCGGGGGCGGTCGCACGCATATTGGTGGAATGCGGGGTGCCGTCGGGATGCATGACTTCGCTGAGAACGATAAAGCCGTCTTTGCGGCTGGCATCGGGATAGAGCGCGACAGGCTTGAGAATGCAGTCGGACTTGCTGCCTTCGGCCTGCATTGTGGAGCTGCCGTCAAATCCCCAAAGGGGCATGTCGGCGAGAGTCGGCGTCTTGTCAAACGACTTGATGGTCGTCTTGCCGCGAAGTTCGGGTATGGGCTTCTTGCCGTCGAGCCAGATGTACTCCAATTTGTACTTTGACATAGGTCTCCTCATGCGTTGGGAATGATAGGACAGCCCCGGCGGCGATTGCGCCTGCGGCCAATTAAGGGATCAACGTCAGATTAAACCGGGAAATTGCGAATCGCATAAGGATGGCATAAGGAAATGCAGAAATTCTGTGGAAGGCAGTCGAGATCAGAAAAACCGCATTGAAATTAGTGGATGCGAGGGCTGCGAGCGGTTGCGCTTCGCGAGATATCGCGGATCGCGCCGTCGAAAAAAGGTTGCGAGACTGGAGTTCATTGGACCTTCCATTTTGTCCCTTCGTCACATGCTGGCATCGGCTCGCGGAGTCCCTGCGCAGTCCAGGAACCAAACCCGCCCGGGTGCGGTACTCTGGATGATCAGGAGTTCCGGGCTACAATGCACACTCCGCGACTCTTCGTTTTCGGCATTTTGGCTGCGCAGCTTGTTGCAGTGCATGGCCTGCGTTCGCAACAGCCCGCGACCCAGGCTTCCGGCGAGGACTACGTTCGCGCACACTACACAAAATACGAGTACCGCATTCCCATGCGCGATGGCGCGCGGTTGTTCACTGCGGTGTATGTTCCCAAGGCCTCGGCGTTTCCCGATGATCCTGGCCCTTATCCGTTCCTCATGGACCGGACGCCTTATAACGTGGAGCCTTACGGCGAGGACCGCTATCCTGCCCGACTCGGACCGTCGGACGAATTTGAGAAGTCCGGCTACATCTTTGTCTACCAGGATGTGCGCGGACGGTGGATGAGCGAGGGCACGTTCGTGGAGATGCGGCCGCACATCGACCAAAAGAAAACGCCGCAAGACGTGGACGAATCATCAGACACCTACGACACAATCGAGTTTTTGTTGAAGAATGTGCCCAACAACAGCGGCAAGGTGGGCATCTGGGGGATCTCGTATCCGGGATTCTTCACGTCGGCGTCGATCATCGACTCGCATCCGGCGATCGTCGCAGCGAGCCCGCAGGCACCCATGACCGATCTCTTCCTGGGCGATGATTCCTATCATGGCGGAGCCTTCATGCTCGCGGCGGGATTTGAATTCTACGCGCCGTTTTTCCATCCACAACAGAATCCCGTGCTGCCAAAGCAGGAAGCGCCTTTCGATTTCGGCACGCCGGACAGTTACAAATTCTTTCTTCAAGCGGGAAATGTGGCCGGCCTGGACAAGTACCTGGACGGTGCGAGCTGGATGTGGGACGACCAATTCAAGCACGACACTTACGACGACTACTGGCAGTCGCGGGATTTGTCGCGGCACATGAAGAACATCAAGTGCGCGGTTCTTGTGGTGGGTGGATGGTACGACGCTGAAGATCTGGAAGGGCCGTACCGGACTTTCTACGCGATTCGGAAATTCAATCCCGATTCGCCGGTTACGCTGGTCGAGGGGCCCTGGGTGCATGGAGGCTGGGCACGCAACGACGGCGACCACCTGGGCGACGTGCAGTTCAATTCGAAGACATCGCTCTACTTCCGCGCGAACATTCAGTTTCCTTTTTTCGAGCACTACTTGAAGGGCGGGGGTAAGACGCTGCCCCCGGCGATCGTTTTTGAGACAGGAACCAACGTGTGGCGCCGCTACGACGTATGGCCGCCGAAGAATACGGTGGCGAAGACGCTTTACTTTCACGCCAGCGGCAAGCTCAGTTTCGATCCACCGGTTGAGACGGCGAGCGTCGACGAGTACCTGAGCGATCCAAATCATCCGGTGCCGTTCGTGGGCTACACCACAGACACGGTGCCGCAGCGCTACATGGTGGATGACCAGCGCTTTGCCGGCTACCGACCCGACGTGCTGACGTACGAGACCGACCCGCTCACGGAGGACGTGACGATCGCCGGGCCGATTTCGCCGCATTTGAAAGTGGCGAGCTCGGGCACTGACTCCGACTTCGACGTGAAGCTCATCGATGTCTATCCCGATGAGGATCCCGCCGATGCCTCCATGCCCAACAAGCGCGTGATTAACGAAGCGCCTGTGCACATGGGCGGCTACGAAGAGTTGCTGCGCGGCGAACCATTCCGCGCGAAATTCCGTAAGAGCTGGGAGAAACCGGAGCCGCTTGTGCCGGGCAAAGAAACCGATATCGATTTCACAATGCCCGATCTGTATCACACATTCCGCCGCGGTCACCGTATCATGGTTCAGGTGCAGAGTTCGTGGTTTCCGCTCGTCGACCGCAATCCGCAAACCTTCACCGACATCCCATACGCCAAGCCCGAAGATTTTCAGAAGGCCACCGAGCAGGTGTTTCACCAAAAAGACGCAGCCTCGGGCGTAGAGGTCTTGGTGCAGCCGCAACCATAACCGCAGGGCGTCTGACGGCGCTCTCGAATCGTGAGGACACAATGACCGTTCGAGCTCGATCAATAATCTTGATTTCCGCGTTGCTTTTCGCGACAGTGGCGCCGATGTGCGCCGAAGAAGGCATGTGGACGTTCGACAACCCGCCGCTCAAGGCCCTGGCGGATAAGTACAACTTTCACCCGACGCAGGAATGGCTTGATCATCTGCGGCTTTCGAGCGTGAGGCTTAATGATGGCGGCTCAGGATCGTTCGTAAGCCCCAACGGACTCTTGCTGACCAACCATCACGTTGCGCGAGTCCAACTGCAGAAGAACTCAACGGCAGACCACGATTATCTGCGCGACGGGTTCTACGCCGCGACACAGGACCAGGAGATGAAGACTCCCGATCTGGAAATCAATGTTCTGTTAGCCATGCAGGACGTGACAACGCGGGTACAGGGCGCAGCCAAGGGCGCCAAGGATGACGCCGAGGCGCTGAAGGCGCGCGATGCTGAGATTGCCGCGATCGAGAAGGAGAGCAAAGTCAAGACTGGCTTGCGCTCCGATGTGGTGACTCTCTACAACGGAGGCGAGTATTGGCTGCATCAATACAAGGCCTACACCGATGTGCGCCTGGTGTTCGCGCCCGAAGAGCAGGCCGCATTTTTTGGTGGCGATCCGGATAATTTCACCTATCCGCGCTACGACCTGGACATGGCGTTATACCGGGTGTACGAAAACGGCAAACCATTGCACACGGAGAACTATTTGAAGTGGAACTCGAGGGGTGCGGCTCCGGGCGATCTGGTTTTTGTCTCAGGCCATCCAGGTTCGACATCGCGCGATGACACCGTGGCTCAACTGACGTTGGAGCGCGAAGTCCGTGGGCCGGCGATCGTCGAATACCTTCAGCGGCGCATTGACGCAGCGCAGGAATTTGGGAAGCAGAGTGCGGACAATAAGGAGAAGGTTGAAAGCACAATCTTCTTTCTGCAGAACAGCCTGAAAGTCTACGTGGGCCGCCAGGAGGCGCTGTCAGATAAGGCCATTCTGGCCAAGAAGCAGGCCGAGGAAGACGACCTGCGTGCCAAAGTCAAGGCGAATCCAGACTTGGAAACGGAATATGGAGACGCGTGGGACGAAATCGCAAAGGCCGTGGACCTTGCCAAGCCCGAATTCAAGAAGCAACTCTTCCGCCGTGGCGACAGCCAGCTTTTCACGCTCGCCATGGAGATTGTGCAGTATGTCGCTGAAGTGAAGAAGCCCGACGGCGAGCGGCTGCCACAGTACCACGAGGCGGGCCTGGATTCTCTGCTCTTCCAGCTTCGTTCTCCAGCGCCCATTTATCCGTCGGTGGAAAAGATGTTCATGAAGAATGCTCTGAACCTTGCGAAAGAGCAACTTGGGCCAGATGATGCGTACCTGCAAGCGATCGTGCAGGGCGGCGACATCGATAAGTCGGTGGACGCGCTTGTGGATGGCACCAAACTCGCCGATCCAGCATTCCGGAAGAGCCTACTCGATGGAGGCGATGCTGCAGTCGCAGCTTCGAATGATCCCATGATTGCGGCCGCGCGTCGTGCGGACCCTGTGTGGCGCGCCAATTATGTGTACATGCGCGACAAAGTCTCCAGCGTGTTCGATGCCGGAGGCGAGAAGCTGGGCAAGGCTCGCTTCGCGGTCTATGGCAAGAACGCGTATCCCGACGCGACATTCACGCTGCGGCTGAGCTATGGCACGGTCGATGGATTTCCGTACAACGGAACAATCGCTCCGCCGTTTACCACGTTTTATGGGCTGTATGATCGCGCGGCGAGCTTCAGCGACAAGGCTCCGTGGAATCTAACGCCGAAGGAAGAGGCGGCACGTGACAAGCTCGACTTGGCGAAACCGGTCGACTTTGTCACCACCAACGACATCATCGGCGGCAACTCCGGCTCCCCAGTTGTGGATCGCGACGGTGAGTTAGTAGGGCTGGTTTTTGACGGAAATATCGAGTCGCTGGCGGGAGACTTCGTTTACGACGGCACAAAGAATCGCGGCGTTGCGGTTCATTCTGCCGGGATGCTCGAGGCCCTGCGCAAGATTTACGGAGTAGGCGCGCTGGCCGATGAGCTCGAGGGGAAGCAGTAGATTCGAAGGCTGAAGAGAGCGGGAGCCGCGTGCTCCCGCTTTTTCATTTCAGGGTCGGACTAAAGCCTGGAATTCCGTGAATTGGCTCAATTCGACGTACAATCGAAAGTGGCCGGCAGACCGCGGAGAGGTGGCCGAGCGGTTGATGGCTCCGGTCTTGAAAACCGGCATACCCGAAAGGGTATCGGGGGTTCGAATCCCTCCCTCTCCGCCAGCGAGTCAATATAATCAGCAACTTATAGAGAATCGTCGGAGTTTGACCGAGATTCCGGGCAAATCTGGAGATTGTCGGCTCTGAAAGGGACCGGAGAGCATTCTCTGCCTGAGCCTACAGTCCGGAAAATCGACCGTTTCTCCATCCCGGAAATCGGCAGTCCCCTTTCGTAGCCGTCCAGCGTATAGCCAGGAACACCTGAATTCAGCCATGACAGCTCCACAGTAGAGCGCCGCTTAGCCCGACTTCAAGGGCGACACTGGCCCGTTCGCTTCCACAGAGATTCTGTCTGTTCCGGATCTCAATTGAATTTAAGTAGTGGCCTGGAGAATGTGTCCTTTTCGAATGATCGATGCACTGGAACACACTGGAACAGTGGCATTATCATGTATACAAACCGTATGTTCGAGTACACAGATTCTGTATTCACAGTTCCGGACATTCCACCCTATACGAAACTGGCCCAAAAGCTGGCAGAGACGTTTGTTGTAAGGGACGTAATGGTGCCTCTACCTCAAATCGAGTACGTCGCTCCGGGGGACGAACTCAGCGCAAATCGAATCGTTCAAGAGAATCGCTACTCTGTGGTGCCTGTCTCGAAAGATGGCGAAGCATTCGAAAGTGTTTTCTGCACAAAGCATGAGGCGGAAGGCGCTCGAAGAATAACGGAGGAGCGGCAGACCTCGATCTCCGATTACATTCCGGAATCAACCCCACTAACAGCAGGTCTCGTTCTCTTTGAAAACAGGGAATGGTATTTCGCACTCCGAAATAATCGGGTGTCCGGACTCATCACTTATTGGATGTTCAACAGCCGCGAATTCAGACTTCTACTTTATGCAGGGTTGAGCCGAGTCGAGGAGCTTTCACGCGACGTTTTGGCGAAAGATGGATGTGGCGTGCTGGACGAAAAGGGTCTAAACCTTACTCAAGACAGTATAGCGAAGATCAAGGCGCGCATGAAGCCAACCTGGATGGAAAACGGAGGCAACAGGTTCGTTGATGAATTGGACTCCAAGACAATATCCATGAGCAAACGGAGAAGGTAAAGCAGAAGCTTATTTGGCTTGGCATTTACCACAATGCAGCGATTGAGCGGCTCGCAACGTACAAGCACACAAACCGCCATACCGACCAAATGCGAGAATGCAAGCTCAACGAGGATCAATTGCGGTTCTAGAAAGAAAACTCTTCAATCCGCGGCGATGAATATCTGATACCGTTGCCTCAGTGCGGCGCGGGGACGCCTGTCGCAGTCGCGAGGACGGAGCCTTGCTCTGCCCAAACGAGCGGGATTTTGCGGACCAGCGCGTCGAGCGATAGGTCTTGAGGGACAGCGACGGTCAGGATTGCCTCGATGGAGGCGGGACTGAACGAGGCGAAGGAATAGATTCGCTTGACGTAGGAGTGATTCAGTTTGTGAATCCTGGCAAGGTCTCGGATTCCGGAGGCTTCGCCCGCAATGATTTGGTCTCTCCATGTGCGAGCCCGCGCAATAGCTCTGAGGATCGCCAGGGTGCTGGCCGCGGGCGGAGGCTGTTGCTCGCCAACGATTAGACGTATCGCTTTTCCTTGAACTGAATGGCGGAAGGGACACTTTAAACGAAGAACTTCATGACCAGCGGCAGATGGCGGCGCAGTCTTACCAGCCAATTGATGAATAAGCGCGTCCGTGCGGATTTGCATCTCTATTTCATCCTGATGGATCACGACGCGTTCAAGAATTGCTCGAATGAAGCGCTCCTTGGCGTCAGACGATGCCCGCGCCCAGGATGAAGCCTTGTCAGACGCCTGACTGAGGAGAACCGCATAACGCCCGCCACGGCTGCGCTGGCCGGATGGCGCGAACGCCCCAAGGACATGTCTTGGCGATCTCAAAAACGCGAGTATTCGGTCTGCAACTGCAACTTCCAGGTCGTGGGCCGGGATGCGTGCCAGGACATCGGTTTCCCCGGCCTTGCGGATCACAGCCTGCGATGTGTAGTAGCGGTAGCGGCGACCTCCCTTTTTCGCATGCGTCGGGGTGTACAGGTTGCCAACCGCATCGAAGAGGATCCGTGTGAACAGACTTGCCTTGGTCACGCGCGTCTTACGCCGTTTGCCCTGGCGGTTCCCTCGAAGAAGATCCTGCACCTGGTTCCATTGCGCACGGTCGATAATCGCCTCGTGCTTCCCCGGATAGATGGCGCCTTTGTGGAAGATCTCGCCCACATAAATGTGGCTGCGGAGAATCAGATAAAGCCCGCCCCGGGAGAAGTTCGTTGACGCCGTTTTTGTCCCGATGAATCGTGAACGCGGATTGCTCCGGATCTCGTTCTGATCGAGATAGTCCTTGAGAGCCATGACGCAGCCCAGACGGAGGTAGTTCGAGTAGATCGTGCGAATGATCGCCGCTTCCTCAGGATGAATGTGGAGTTTGCGGTCGCGCAATTCATAGCCGAGTGGAACAAATCCCCCCATCCACATGCCACGCTTCTTTGAGGCAGCGATCTTGTCGCGGATGCGTTCACCCGTCACTTCGCGCTCGAATTGGGCAAACGAGAGGAGGACGTTGAGCGTCAGTCGGCCCATTGAGGTTGTGGTGTTGAACTGCTGCGTCACTGAAACAAAGCTGACCTTTTGGGCATCGAACCTTTCAATGATCTTAGCGAAGTCGGCAAGTGAACGGGTGAGGCGATCTACTTTGTAAACGACAACGGTGTTGACTTTGCCTTCCTGAATGTCGGCCATCAGGCGTTTCAGAGCGGGCCGTTCCATGTTGCCACCGGAGAAACCGCCGTCATCATAGTGTGCCGCGAGCGGATGCCAGCCCTCATGGCGTTGACTTTGGATATAAGATTCGCAGGCCTCGCGCTGGGCGTCGAGTGAGTTAAAAGATTGTTCAAGTCCCTCCTCGGAGGACTTGCGAGTGTAGATGGCGCAACGGATGCCGGCCGTCATGCCGCCCTTTCCGTGGCACGACGTTTGAGACCAAAGAAGGCCGGCCCCGACCACCGTGTCCCGGTAATGTTGCGTGCGATCTCTGAAAGGCTTCCATGGATGTGGCCGTTGTATTCATAGCCTTCAGGCAGAACTGAAACTTCGTGCAACTTTCCCTGCCATTCACGAACGTAGCGGGTTCCTGCCTTGTGGCGCGTTAATCCTTCGACGATTCTGTGTCCCTCGGAGCCGTCCTCCCCGAGAGCGCGAAGCTTCCTTTCAATGGATCCTTTCAGGCCGCCGAGTGCCAATTCTTGCAGCCGGTAGGCGATGATTGGGACTAGAACCTCGCGCCGGAGAGCTCGATTTGGGGGCTTTAGGAAGAGGCGTTCCCAAAGCCCTTGGAGGGCAATTCGATCCATCTTCGGCAATGCCGCAAGCTGCTGATTCAGCGAGGGCTTTGGGGCGGTTTCTAGGCGCAAAATATGGCTGCTTTCTCCGGCAGTCCATTTCCGCTCTGTTGGGGCAAAGAGTCAAGCAAACTGTGCGCAATCAGAGAACTTCCCGGCAATAGCCGCAAAGTTGGCAGGAAACGCGATTTGACGGCCAGCGGATACGCCCGGAAATGCAGAGATATCCGCGGAATCTGCCCAAGTGTGCTTAGAGGTTTGCCCAGACCCACAATCTCTGAGCCTTTTCGCCAAGGAACTCCAAGGCCTGCGTAGTCGAATCGACTTGATCGTCATACTTTCCGCCCGGGAATCCTGTAATTTCCCGCACATAATCGTCCAGCCAGGCAGCTTGTTTGGGCAGGTGAACTCGCCCATTTTCGAACTTGATCGACTGCGCTGCCGTGCGGAGAAATTTGTCGCTCCCCGGTAGCGGCTCGTAAGGCATAACCCTGTAGACGCCCTCGGAGCGTAGCTCTTGAATCAGCGAAGTGCCCGATGACTTGTCCTCGATCAGCAGCTTGCTCGGATCGAACTTTCTCCATCTCTCGGCGACGGCGCGCTTGAGCTGTGGATAGGTCAATCTCTTTCGATACACATCGATCAGGTAGAAGTGCCGGTCGTAGATTCCCCAGGTCGTGCAGACACTGTAATCATTCAGCTCGCCTGCCTTGTTGGCTGTATCCCAGCTCTGCAGGGTGAAACTAAAGCGCTCGGGCCTCTCGTTTGGTTCGTAAAACTGGAGCCATTCTCTCTTGATCAGCCCACCTTCAAGCGGCATAGGGGTCTGCTGGTATTGGCTTTGAAAGTTGTAATCTCCAATCGTTTCGCGGATCGCAGCGAACGTCGCAACCGAGTCGCGCTCCGGGTGCAGGGCCTCGCCTGCCTTACGCACATAGATACCGTTCCAGATCGGCCCTTCGATGGGGTAGTACTCATCGCGCTGTGCAATGGCTGGGAGAGAAAGAACATCCCAGTGCTCACGTTCCATCACCTCGCCGACCAGGTCCTCTTGGTGAAGTCTCTGCATGACGATAATGATGATGCCGTTCTCTTTGCTGTTCAGCCGGCTCAACAGCGTGTTGAAATACCAGTCATTGGCCGCCCGACGCCGCGTCTCGGACAACGCATCGTCCGGCTTCAGGATGTCGTCGAGGATAATGATGTCTGCTCCACGGCCCGTGAGGACGCCATTGACCGAAGTCGACATGCGAAATCCCTGCGCTGTGGTCATAAAGTCATTCACGGAGAGCTTGGCCGGCGAGAGCACTGTTCCCGGAAAGAGGCCGAGATAAAACGAACTGCTCATCAGCGTCCGGCAGTCTCTTGCGTGCTTGTCGGCAAGATCCTGCCCGTAGCTCGCACAGATGATCTGCTTCGAAGGATCGTGGCCGAGCAGCCACGCCGGGAAAGCAACGCTTGCAGCGTGCGACTTCAATGTCCGCGGAGGCAAGTTGAGAATCAGCCGCTTTGTCTTCCCAGTGCGGCACTTCTCGAGGGCTGCGGCCACCAGCTCGATGTACCGGCCGGCCAGGAAGTTGGCTTGCGGGTTGAGTTCATAGAACGACCTCTCGATGAAGCTCATCAGGTCGTTGCGCAGCAGGACTCTGTATTCCTCAAATGACAATTGCGACAAGTTGCTCATTTCTATTCCTCCTCTGATTTGGTTTCGTTGGCAGGGACTGATTCAGCTTTCACGCTTTCCATGCGTCGCCGAATGGTCTCGATCACGCGCTGATCCATCTCATGGGGCGAAAGCGGTGCCATTTCTGAATTGACGGCATCTTCTGACCGCTGGACCAAGGAAAAGAGTTCGCGCGCCGCGCGTAGTTCACCCTGCGCAGCCTGATTTCCAATTTGCATCATCGCTGCCTCGAGTTTGGTGACCGTGCGGGTTCCGCGAGGTCCGTTCACGCGAACACGTTGGCGACATTCCCGCAGCACGACGGTGGCAAGATTCTTCGAGCCCTTCGGCCGGCCCTTGGGATTGCCCGATTGACCTTTCGTAAACTGCCCAAACTTGGGCGGTTTGGCATAGCCGACTTCGTATGGAGCGTCCTGCTCAGGCATGCTGCACCTCCTTCTGCGCCGCGACCTCATTGAATGTCTTGCCAGATTGCGAATAGACAGCTGCTTCGCCGGTGTAGTTCTGCCAGCGGCGAATGGCGACATCAATATATATGGGGTCGATCTCAATTCCGCAGCAGATACGACCAACGCGTTCGGCTGCGAGCAGTGTCGTTCCTGAACCCAGGAATGCATCGAGCACTACTTCTCCTCGCGCGGTACAGTCGAGAATCGCGTCGGCAACCATGGCGACCGGCTTCACGGTCGGGTGAAGCGCCAGCAGGTTGCCTTCCTCACTCTGCTTTGAAAGCGAATGAATGCCCGGGTATTGCCAAACGTTGGTTCGGTTTCGGCCGAACTGACCGAGTTGGATGTTGTTCCGATGAGGCCCTTTGCCCTTCCGAAAGACCAGGATGAGTTCGTGTTGCGAACGATAGAAACTCCCCATTCCGCCGTTGTCCTTGACCCAAACGCAAATGTTGTTGAACTCGTCGTAGTTTTGCTTGCCGGCGGCAATCAGGTCGCCCGCGTGGCGCCAGTCCATACAAATGTAGTGAATAGAACTGTTCGCACTATAGCTGGCCATCAGCCGCAGGCTGTTGTTCAGGAAGGAGACAAACTCGGCCTCACTCATCTCCCCCGAAGCCATTGCGAACTCCCGATGCTTGATGGCTCCGTTTCCTGTCGCGTGCCCGTCGATCTTCACATTGAACGGCGGATCCGTGAAAACCATCGTGGCGTGACGGCTGCCGAGCAAAGTCCGGTAGGTTTCCTGATGGAGGGAGTTGCCGCAGATGATACTGTGCTTGCCCAGGAGCCACAAATCGCCTGGCTGCGAAACCGGATCCTGATCGAACATGGGCTCCGGCGGCGCTTCCTCGGGGAATGACGCCGATTTTGCCTCTTTAAGGATTAAGTCAATCTCCGGTATCTCGAAGCCGGTGATCGTGACGTCAAAATCGGCGCATTCCAGTGCAAGGAGGGTCTCGAACTCAATAGCCAGGATTTCCTTGTCCCAGCCCGCGTTCTCGGCCAGCTTGTTATCAGTGATCACGTAGGCGCGAATCTGATCCTTTGTGAGTTGGTCGAGCCGGATCGTTGGCACTTCCTGCAAGCCGAGAAGCTTCGCCGCTTCCACCCGGCCATGGCCGGCAATGATCTGATTCTCTGCATCTACCAGTACCGGGTTGGTGAAGCCAAAAGTACGAATACTTTCGGCAATTTGACGGATCTGGTGCTTGGCATGCGTGCGGGCGTTGTGCGGATACGGCTTTAGCTGATCGATCCGCTGGTAAACAACGGATACCTTTTCGATATGCATGGAATCGCTCCTTGCCTTGTAAATGTACACGAAAATTGCTCTATAATAGTGTCGAGAGTTTGTAGAGCACAGCTGATTAATTACCGGCGTTGATGCAGGAGATAAACAGCTTCTATTCAAGGTGATATGGGGGTTTTACGCGGTGAAGAAAACCATCAAAGCAAAACGCACATCGACCAGAGACCCGGAACTGTTTGTCGGCTACCAATGGGGAGAGCCGCTGAGCGGACAAAGCCATTTCCTCGTCAGTCGAATTGGCGAAGAGCTGGAAATCACGGCCGCCATGCCGGAGTACATGTCAGAAACCAGGTCTTGTGATCTGCTCCGCCAGTACGAGATTGCGCGCAAGAACCGGCCAATCGGTAAACAGAGAACAGGAAAAGACTCGCCTCACATCCGTTTCGCGAATGCAGATAGCGACGAAGACCTCATCGATTTCGTGCGCGACTTCGGACCGGTCGTGTCCAAGAGCTGGAAATTGCTTCCGTTCGTGCCCCCGCCGGGCCCTCGGCGGGCCGACGATCCGTCAGTCCAAATTTTGATGAGGGTCCGGCAAGATCTCCAGGAGTTGAGAAGCGAGCGGCGAATCTACAAAGCGGCCTTCGGGTTGTTGGTCGAACTGGACAAGAAGCCTATTGAGTTCGACGTGGATTGTGCCAAACAACGAATGGCTGAAATTGCGCGCGATATCCGGGGCTGGCCACGGCAATGGAATCGAGAAAAAAAGGAGCGCGGAGAGAATCCTCTGTGGAGAGTTCGAGGGGACTCGATTCGACGCGTCGCGGCACTCGCCAAATCCGGGCCTGATCTATTGCTGCCTCCACAACTTGACGCACGAATTGTGCTCTGCGAACTTGTAAACGTCTTCCCTTCGCTTGCCTTCCCTAACCCTCCAGAAATGCACTCCTACATCCGTTTCGGAATCCGCCCACTACTATACAGCATACTCAGGAGGGAGTTTTTTCAAACTCGCGATGTTGGTGTATGCGCCAATACTCAGTGCCGGGCGTTCTTTGAAGTTGAGCGCGCAGGGCAGCGATTCTGCGATGACGAGTGCTCCCGAAGCCAGCGCCAACGGGATTATTGGAAGAATCGTGGTAAGAGAGTTCGAAAGAAAAGATTGGCCGCCCGAAGCAAAGATCGAAATCTCAAAGCTCCTGCGGCCGAGTTTCCCGGTGCGGGCTAGGTTCTCGCCGAAGACTAATACTCAAGCTTGCTCAGAAATACCGAGGCCGATCAGGGAAAAAGCGCGAGCTGAATTGCATGATTATCGCTCTATTTCCATTGATGAATTCAAGGCCACTACCGTCGTCATTCCGACAATATCCTGAAACAATAGGCGTGACGGCAGGGCGGATCTTGCGGAACCTGGATGATAAGTCCATCGGCCCCCCTCGTCCAACTTACCTCGCTCTTCGCCCCGAGCAATTCGACCTTGCGAATCTGGCGCTCGTAGTATGGTGCCGTACTTGAGAGCGATTTAATCAATACGCGGTTGTCCGAGGGCCAGCCAAGAACGAATGCGTACAGAACATCCCTTTTGACTGTAAAGCGTATGTCTCTTTGATCGAATTTGTACTTGGAAAGTTGATAGGCAGCGATGCCTTTGACCTCGGTCGACGGCCCTTCTCCGAATATCTTCCATGGACGAGTGCCTTTGATCGCCTCGCTATTTATCTCCTGCCACTGGGCAAGCTCATCGAGGAAAGCGAGTTCATCGCTGTCGAGCTCTCCGTGGCCAGGCAGAGGAATACTCAAGAGCAGGTTTCCATTCTTGCTTACAATATCAACGAGCAATGGAATCATCAGTGAGGGTTTCTGGTAAGCATGGTTCTCAAAGAGCCAGCGGCTATAATGCCACCCTCCGATGCATGCCTCCGTCTGCCACGGATTCTCCTGCAGGGTGTCCGTCAGGCTAGCTTCGAAATCGCGAGTAAGCGTACCCCAAATCGGCTCATCAACCTCTTTCAGATCCACTACGCCTTCCAGACGACCCGCGTGAGTGAGAATGTTCTTGTTGTAGTAATACGCCATGATCTGTGGCGCCAAATCCGGTATGCCTAACCAGACCTTCAAATCCGGAGCTCCGGCGCCGCCATCGTCAAAAGTGAATCTTGCGCCGTCGTCGAAGTTGAGGATATCCGGACTGTAGCTGTCGATCACATCCTGTACACGGAGCAGGAACTGCTGAACGAATTCCGGACATGGCGTATTCTTCTTGTGGGGTTTGCCATTAAGCAATTGCGGATCCATTCCCTCCCACCATTTCCCTTTGCCATCGGCGATTGTCTGCATTCCATCGTGAGCGGTATGTCAAGTACAGGTGCTACGAAGGCAGGCGAGCCGCCTGAAGCCGTTTCCACTGGTCTGGTAGCCAATTGGGCAGTTCGCTTTTTCGCACTTGCGATAGGTTCGTCAGCAACTGC
>JBKQOX010000040.1:0-78361 GCA_052145255.1 Occallatibacter sp. | reverse complement strand
GAACCAACCGCCGAGAGGCAAACGCGCGCAGCGGCAACTCCTGATCAGACTGACAACGCGCTCTCCAGAGCGCGAACGGAAAACTCGTGTTTTTCAGTTGACAAAGACTTACATGGATGCCGGTAATAAAACCGGAGCGATACAATCCGCGTCAGAGATCAGCCCATGATTAGGCAATTTCATTTCAGCCGGCAATTGCCGGTTGCGCTACTCATTGTTGCATTGTTTTGGAACAGCGCAGCCATACATCTGCGGGCTCAAGCGACAGCGGCGGCCCCGCAGAACACAAGTGTGAAGCTCCCGGCCTATGAGATCGTGTCAATCAAGCCTGCAAGCCCGAGTGACCGCGGCGTTGGATGGAAGGATTTGCCCAACGGCTTTGACTTCATGAACGCGCCGCTGTTTTGGCTGATTTACCAGGCCTACGGGATCACGCTGGACAGCCAGATTTCGGGACTGCCGGAGTGGGCGAAGACAGACAACTACGTTGTTTCGGCGCGGGCTGGCGAGGACACGATCGAAGCCTGGAAGAAGGTTTCAAACCAGGATCGATTGAAGCAGCAACAACTCATGTTGCAGGAGCTATTTGCTGACCGCTGCCAGCTTAAGGTGCGGCGCGAAGTTGAGGCGTTGCCGGTTTACGACCTGGTGATTTCCAAGGGCGGACTGAAGATGAAGGAATCCGCACCCGATGAAGAGGGCTCCATTGCGTTTAACACGACCTCTTCGTATGGCGCGACCGGATTAGGTGCCGATTACACGGAGATAATGACCGCACATGGCGTCACAGCTCAGGGCCTGGCGCAGGATCTGCCCCACTATGCGGGGCGCATCATCGTCGACAAGACGGGCTTGGGCGAGAAGCGATTCGATTTTGAGCTGAAGTGGTCGTCGAGTCAGGAAGCACCGGCGGATTCAGGCGGCACGGGCCCCGCGATCTTCAAGGCGCTGGAAGAGCAACTCGGCCTTAAACTGGAACCCGCAAGAGAGCAGGTCGATACCTTTGTCGTCGAGCATATGGAGCGGCCCTCGGCGAACTAGCGCCTGCAACTCATCATGCGGCAAACATGCGCCATTGTTCTTCGCCGGGCATTTCCAGGGCCTCAGTCAAGTCTGAGGCGGTTCATTTCCTTGCATTGCACCGTGTTCCGGCTGGTTGGTCGTCGATCCGGACACTATCCTATTCTCGGATTGTGTCCGGGTGGACGGTAATTCGTCAGGTGACGCTCAAAGCGATGGATTCAATACCACCCTCACGCCGAGAACCTTGGCGTATGTGTCGCCGACCTCGGCTGATCGCGGGTATGTAATATCCACTTCATCCATGCTTGCGACTCACCCTGAATTTCAACCCGCGCGCATCTTTGCGCCGAGCGCACTGTATAGAATGGACTGCCATGATAATCTCCGGACAAAAAACCACAACCCGCCGCCAATTCGTATCTCAATCCGCGCTTTTGAGCGGCGGCATCTCCCTCGGCGTGAATTCCGTCGCCAGCAACCTGGTCGCCGAAACGGAAACCGCGTTCTCCGCATACCAGCAGCGCCGGCGCGCCGATCTCTGGGACCTACTTGGCGATCTACCCTGGCAGCATGAACCCAGGCCGCCAAAACTGGTCCGCACGGAAGAACACGACGGTTACACTCTCGAACGGCTTGTCCTCGACCTGAATGGGATCGAACCGGTCCCTGCCCTCCTTTTGATTCCCAAGGTGCTGCGGCACCCCGCGCCTGGCCTTCTCTTTATTCACTGGCACGCAGGAATGTACGACTTGGGTAAGGAACAACTGCTCAAAGGAACCAGCGTTCAGCCCGCCTACGCTCCCGTTTTTGCGGAAATGGGAATCGTCACGCTGGCCATCGATAGTTGGTGCTTTGGTGAGCGCCAGCACGACACCGACGGCCACCGCGGAGAGGAAGACGCCTTCAAGCTCATGCTCTGGCGAGGCCAGGTGCTCTGGGGCATGATGATGTTCGACGAACTCCGGGCCCTCTCTTACCTCGCATCCCGCCCGGAAGTGGATCCGCAAAGGCTCGGCGCGACAGGTATGTCGATGGGATCCACCAAGACCTGGTGGCTCGCCGCGCTCGATCCCCGCGTAAGATTGGCCATCGATCTTTGTTGCCTCACGGATTTCGATTCGCTCATCGCCGCGCACAACCTCAGCGGCCACAGCATTTTCTATTACGTTCCATCGCTGTTGAAGGAATTCGACACCACCGCGATCAACGAGTTGATCGTCCCGCGGCCTCATCTCAGCGTCAACGGTCGCAAAGATCCTCTCACGCCGCCCGCCGGGGTCGAGAAGATTCGCGATAATCTATTGCCGCTTTACGGTCGGTACGGCCGCCAGGAGGATTGCCGCATCGAGCTATTCGATTGCGCCCACGAAGAAACTCCAGAAATGCGCAGCCTGGTCATCGACTGGATGCGGAGATATCTGGCCGCAGGCTAATCGGATCTTCCCCTTGAGGACACCGCACCACGTCTATCCCCTCCACCGCCCGCCGCACTTTCTTTCGTCCCACGCTACATTTGCGCAACACTTAAATTTTCACTTGACAATAAAACCGGCCCGCGCAATACTTAAGCTACAACTTGACTATTTCCTTTCTGGAGGTGGAAATCATGCCGAACCAATCGCTAGCCAAACCGACCGTCATTCACAGCACCTTTCAACTCGAACGCAAGCTCAAGGCTTCTCCGCAGCGTGTGTTCGCGGCTTTTGCCGATGAGGCCACCAAGCGCCGCTGGTTCTTTGGCGGCGGCACGCACGCGCTCGAGGACCACAAACTCGACTTCAAGGTCGGCGGCCACGAGCGCGCCCAGATGAAAATGGGCCCCGGAACTCCCGTCGCCGGCAAAACGCTGGTGAATGAGACCATTTATCAGGACATCGTTCCGGAGCGGCGCATCGTCGCCGCTTACAGAATGAGCATGGATGAAACGCCATTCTCCGCTTCGCTCGCTACGATCGAGCTGATCCCCAACGGCTCCGGCACCGACCTGCTCTTCACCCACCAGGGCGCGTACTTCGAAAACGCTGACGGGCCTGAAATGCGCAAAGAGGGATGGGAGAAACTGCTCGGCAAACTGGAGAAAGAGCTTGGCGAATAAGCCACTCAACCCGGCGCGAAACGGAGGAAGACGCGGCAGATGAAACGGAGTGACTCCAACGTCGCCCGCGTCTTCCATGCGCTCGGCGACTCGACGCGCCGCGCGATGCTTGAGCGGCTCAGCTCCGAGCCCATGTCGGTCTCGATGCTCGCCGAGCCCTTTGACATGTCGCTCGCCGCCGTGGTGCAGCATCTGCAGATTTTGCAGAAAGCCGGCCTCGTCAAGACTGAAAAAGTCGGCCGCGTGCGGAGTTGCCGCGTTGAAGCCTCAGGCTTGCGGGCCGCCGAAGAATGGCTCCGTGCGCGCCGTCCGGAGTGGGATCGCACGCTCGATCGCCTCGAGCTATTCCTCGACCATCCCGGCAAGCCGCAAAAAAAGTGAGCCGGAGTTTCACGAATTCTCGCGTGCCTGTTGACTCGCTGCGTTGTCAGTGTGCCTGCAACCCCAGCGCCTTCACAACCGAATCGTCCACCTGCGCCGGCTGCCCATTCTCCTTGGTCACCACGCCAAAATTGCCGCGGTAGTCCCACATCGCCCAGCCGATACCGTCGGCCTCAAGCGCAGTGCGCACATCGTGCAGCCAGTTGGCGCGCGACACTGGATCGCTGTGATCGCGGAATACGCCGAATTCGTTGCAGGTGAGCGGCACATCATGCTCGTGCCCCCACGCCGCCGCATTGTCGATCATCAGTTGAATCCGGTGCGAACTCCACCCGTCCAGCCAGTACTTTTCCATGGAATACCGGGTCGCCGCGTCCGGAACTTCCTTCAGCAGCTCCGGCATCGAGCTCTCCGTCGCCGGATACGGAATGTCATGTTCGTAGCTGTACCACGGCGTGCTCCACGTCGCGCCTTGGTGCGTGAATTCGTGCGGCTCGTAGAAATGGAAGTTGTAGATCACGTTTCCGTCGGCCAGCGGCTCGATGGCAAGCAGATCCCAGATGTCCGACCACACCGCGCCCGCCGCGATGATGGTGTGGTGCGGCGCCTGCTCGCGAATCGCGGCAGCCACGCGCGTCTGGATCCCGGCCCACCGGTACGCATCGTTGATCTCCGGCTCATTCAGGATCTCGAAGAACACCATATTCGGATCGCGATCTTTGTAGTGCGCCGCCAGCCTGCGCCAGGTCGACGTGAACCGCTCCACGGCCTGATCGTCGGTCCGCATCTTCTGCTTGTAATCGTCACTTGGATGAAGATCGATGATCACAGCCAGCCCATCGGCCACCATCGTGTCGACGGCGTGATCCAGCTGCTTAAGAAAATCAGCGTTCGTCCCTGGAAAGCCGTACATCGCCGCCGCCAGCGGCATGGGATCGATGCTGAGCCGCACATGATCGAATCCCATCTTCGAGATCAGCGCGATGTCCGCGTCATCGGTATAGGTCTGGATGTGTTCGGACGAATAATCGCGCGACTGTGCGAACCACCCTGAAGCGTTCACTCCGTGTTTCAGATGCTGGGCGCGGGCAAACGCCGTTTGTACATCGGCGGCCCGATCTTGTGGGTTTTGGGCGGTGGCGGGAATCGCAAAGGCCAGCAGGACGGCAAGAAAGCTGAGACGAATACGCACGGAAATCCTCCCTGGAAAAGCAACGCGTTAACGATACCACGCAAGGGTACAAAGGATCATTGCAGCTATCGCCCGAAAACAAAACGGCCCCCGTTTCCGGGAGCCGCTTGTTCCTTCCCCACAGATTTGTTTATTGGCCTGAAGTCGAACCATCGTCCAGGTTGGTTGCCTGCTCGTAGGTCACGCGCAAATATTTGTACGGATTCACGGGCACGTCATGCAGGCGCACTTCGTAGTGCAGGTGCGGGCCGGTGGCGCGTCCTGACTCGCCCACGTAGCCGATGATCTGGCCGCGGGTCACGTGCTGCCCGGGAACGACCGCGACGGCCGAAAGATGTCCATAGAGCGTCATCACGTCATGACCGTGATCCAGAGTTACTGCGCGCCCATATCCTGCGCCCATTTGCGCTCCGGTTACATCGCCGTCGCCAGCCGCGCGCACCGGCGTTCCGTAAGGCGCATCAATATCGACCCCAGTGTGGAACGCGCCTTCGCCGTTGATTGGATCCTCGCGCTCGCCGAAGCTCGACGCCACGCGGCCCTCCACCGGCCACATCGACGGCGCATCGGCCAGTTCCGTCCAGTCGCCGGTAAAGTTCGGTGTCAGCCCGCTCTCCAGCGCCCGCGAAACCGCGCCCGACATGGCTTCGGAACGCAGCGCATAAAACATATCAACGGAGTTGGCCACTTGCTGCGAGTTCACATCGTCGCTCTGCGCCGGAGCCGGAGGCGCCGAAGCCGCTGCTGCCTTGCTCTCCGCCGGTTTCGCCACTGCCGCCGCCTGCAGCTTGTTCTGCCTCAGCCCGTAGAGCGCGGAAACTTCATTGGCCAGCGCGCCCAGGCTTGCCACCTGCACGCTTCGGTTGTGCGCAATCGCTGCCATGCGCTGATAGTTCTGGCGCAGCGTTTCTCGATCCGCGCGCACCTGGTTAAAGCTTTCGGTCTTCAGGACCATCCGCGTGTACGATCCGGCCAGCCCCACAATCGTGAACGCGCCTACGATCGCCGCGGCAACAAATCCATACACATATTTGAGCGGAAGCGGAATCTTACGCAGTTGGCCGTCGTCATCTCTTGCAACAAAAAGTATGTAGTATTTTTTACGTAACATCTTTGCCTGCAATCCCCGGCGACCAGCCAGTCAACAAGCCTTCCAGATCGGGGGAGAGTCGATCGGTTACGGGCCTTGAAAACCCGCAGATAAACCTGTGCGCCCCATGGGGCAGATACAAGAACGTTGATCAAGCCTAGCAGAACTTCCAAAATCGGGTCAACGAAAAGCTTCCACAGGCATTACTAGGGTACCACCTTTGGTCCTTTAGGCCCGCTCGGGGATCCGCCCCGGCGCCATCCCTTTCAAGTTAGCAACTTGCGAGTCCATCCCTGTTCACGGCCCTCTCCCTTGTTTCCCTGCGAGAGACATCGGCAATCCGTTCGTACTTTTCAATTTGCCTCTATTTGAGACTCTGGACTCGCCGCGCCGTATCCTATCTTCACACCATGCCTCGAGCGACAAAGCGATCAAATCCCTCGCCGTTGGGCGAGCTGGCCCTGCTCGAGAGGATTCGCCTCCGCGCCGCCCAGGCGCCCACTCCCGAGTTGCGTCTAGGCATCGGCGACGATTGCGCCATCCTTCGTCCTGCTCCGAATGAAGAATTCGCCGTCACCACCGATCTCTCCATCGCCGGCCGCCACTTCCGTCTCGACTGGCACCCTGCCGAATCCGTCGGCCATCGCGCCCTCGCCCGCGGGCTCAGCGATCTGGCCGCCATGGGCGCTCGTCCCGTCGCTGCGTTTTTGTCGTTGGCCCTTCCTCGGGATCTAGTCCAAAAACCCAAGGCGCGGAGCTCCCTTGGAAGCGCGGCGCGCCGCAGCGCGCCTGCGCCCTTTATCGACAGGTTCCTCGACGGCTTTCTCTCGCTCGCCCAGGCCTATCAGGTGCCGCTTGCCGGCGGCGACCTTGCCGAGTCCACCCTCGCAGTCGCTGACGTTGTGCTCACCGGCGCGGTCACGCAGGGAGCGGCTCTGCTCCGCTCCGGCGCGCGGCCGGGCGACTTCATCTATGTCACTGGAAATCTTGGCGGCGCGGCCGTCGGCTACGCAACCCTCGCTCAATTGGCCGCTGCGCTCAAACGCGATCGCTCCCGCTCGCGGCTCAAGGCGCTTCCCCGCATCCCTCCTCAGGCGATGGCGGTGCTCGGCCCGCACCTCTACCCGAAGCCGCGAGTTGCGCAGGGCCTTTGGCTCGCGCGCAACGCCATGGCCACCGCGGCCATCGACCTGAGCGACGGCCTTTCCACCGATCTTGCCCACCTTTGCGCGGAGTCCGGCGTCGCCGCCGAGCTCGACGCGGCTGCACTGCCCATCGCTCCCGGCGCAAACCCCACTCAGGTTTTGCATGGCGGCGAAGACTACGAGCTTCTCTTCACGTCCCCGCCCGCCGCACGCGTGCCCCCAAGCATTGAAGGTGTTCCCGTCACGCGCATCGGGCGGATTACTGCGTCGAAACGCACCGGCTCACCGATCACGCTCATCACGCGCAAAGGCGCAATCTCCCTCACTCCGCGAGGCTGGCAGCACTTTTCATAAATCGATTGCGACTGCCAAGCCGTTATTCTGAGATGTGCCCTCCCAACCCATCTCAACCTCCAAACCTTCGCGCCGGAAGCATCTTCTCCGCACCCTCCTTCTATGCCTCGGCCTCGGCCTCGTCGCCGCGTGGACGCTCGGCGCGCTCACCCTCGTAGCCGCCAAATGGATTGACCCGCCCACCACGGCCGTCCACATCGAGCGCCGCCTTCAGTCCTTCATTCACGGCAAGCCCTACCACGAACACTATGAGTTCGTTCCTCTGCGCGAGATCTCGCCCGACTTTCAGCACGCCGTCATCGCAGCTGAAGATGCGCGCTTCTACCAGCACCACGGTTTCGACTGGCAGGCCATGGAACTCGCCGCCGATGAAGATATGGAGGGCGGCCACCGCATTCGCGGCGGTTCCACCATCACTCAGCAACTGGTCAAGAATCTCTTCTTCGGAACCGGCCGCTCCTTCCTCCGCAAAGGCGCGGAGTTCACACTCGTCCCGGTTGCGGAATTCGCTCTTGGCAAGCAGCGCATTCTGGAGCTTTATCTCAACGTGGTCGAATGGGGTCCCGGGATCTATGGAGCTGAGGCAGCGTCGCAACACTACTACGGAACCGCGGCACGCCATCTCGACCGCCAACAGGCCGCGGACCTCGCCGCGATTCTTCCCGCTCCGCTTCGGCGCCGCCCCGAGCGCATGACTCACTACAGCGCGCTCATTCTCGAACGCATGCGCCAGATGGGCTGGTAGCCGTTCTCAAGTCTGCCGCACCCATGGCGCGACTGGCAGGCGCTATTTCGGGCCGTCCCCGCGTGCCATGCAGAATCTCGGAAATTATTTCAGGCGAACTGTCGATTTGCCGCGGCACCATCCGTCATGGGAGTGAGGCGGTCAACGCCTACAATCCAAAACGGAGGACGAGATGCAATACCTACTGACGCTTTACATCGATGAGTCCGGCTGGGGCCGGATGACACCCGAGCAGCAGCAACAGGGCTCGGCAGCCTACATGGCCTATAGTGAGGCACTGCGATCTGCCGGCGCGCTGGTCAACTCTAACCGGCTCAAGCCCTCAGCTACGGCCACGACCCTTCGCACAATCAACGGAAAGACACAGGTGCTTGACGGACCTTTTGCTGAATCGAAGGAACAGCTGGCTGGGTATTACCTGATCGAGGCGCCCGACCTGGATGCAGCCATGCAGTGGGCCGGCCGATGCCCTGCGGTGCAGCATGGAATCGTGGAAGTGCGCGCGATCTGGGCGATGTGACCCGGAACGCAATTTTCAACGGCACGAGTGAGGCAAACATGCTGAACCGATCCTTCACAGCGCCTCTTATCAAAAGCCCAAAGCCCGGCGGCTGGACGTATGTCATCTGGCCCGAGTCGGCCGCCTTCTTTGGGACGCGCGGGCTGGTGAAGGTCAAAGGGACCATCGATGGACACCCATTCCAAAGCTCGTTCATGGCACTGGGCGATGGCAATCACAAGCTTCCCGTAAAAGCTGAGATCCTGAAGGCGATCGGAAAAGCGCCACCAGATAGGGTCAAGGTCACGCTGCTCGAAACGATCGATTCAGCCAGCAAGCGGAAAAACGCTCGTTGAGTTCGCAACAAATCGCCATGGTGAATCCCGCAAACAAGGATGAAGCTTTTGTGGCTGCGGAGACTGTCGCTCTTCGCAGCCGCGGCAAGCTGATCGCGTACCTCGCGGCGCGATTCGGAGACGTTGCAGCTGCAGAAGACGCATTGTCGGAGGCCTTTGCATCGGCATTGTCGGTATGGTCAGAGAAGGGCTGCCCCGACAATCCGGAAGGGTGGTTGCTCACCGCGGCCCGTCGAAAACTTATCGACCATCTTCGCCGGAATCGCGAAACGTCGAGCGGCGACGAACCGGAGCAGTTGGCCGATGCAATGATCGCGGACGCGGACGACGAATTTCCTGATCGGCGGTGAGCGCTTCTTTTTGCCTGTGCGCATCCAGCAATTGATCCGGCAATCCGCGCACCACTGATGCTGCAAGTCGTCATGGGATTGGAATCGGCACAGATCGCGTCCGCCTTTCTGGTTTCGCCGGCCGCCATGGCGCAGCGGCTGGTCCGAGCCAAGACAAAAATCCGCGAGGCCGGCGTTCCCTTCCGCATCCCGGAGCGAAATGAACTTCCAGACCGGCTTGACTCGGTGCTCGATTCCATCTACGCCGGCTTTGCCGAAGGATGGGCGGACGCCACGGGAACCGATCCTGCGCGCCGGGAACTCGCCGGCGAGGCGATTTTTCTCGGAAGGCTGCTAACGCAGCTTCTTCCGGACGAGCCTGAGGCCTGGGGATTGCTGGCGCTGATGCTTTACGCCGAGGCGCGCAGACCGGCGCGCCGCTCGGTCGAGGGTGAGTTCGTTCCCCTCAGGAGCCAGGACAAGGCGCTGTGGGATTGGAAGATGATCGAAGAAGCCGAAGCCGCGCTGAACTACGCGAGCCACTCACGGCGCTTTGGACGATATCAACTGGAAGCCGCCATTCAGTCGGCGCATGTGGAGGGCGCGCGCACCGGATCCGTGTCCTGAGCCGCCGTTGTCAGCCTCTACGACGCGCTGGTGCAGTTGACGGGCTCGCCTGTTGCATTCATCAACCGCGCGCTGGCAGTGGCGGAGTTAGAGGGTCCACATGCTGGATTGGCGGGATTGGAGGCTGCGCGCGCGGACCGGCGGATGGAATCGTATCAGCCATATTGGGCTGCGCGCGCAAACCTGCTGGGTCGCACCGGATCGCAGGCCGCTGCACGACATGCATATCAACTGGCGATCGGCCTGGAGAGCGACCCAGCCGTCCGAGAATACCTTCGCCGTCGCTGCGATGATCTTCCGAAGCCGGGCTGACGGCAACAGGCCGATGCGCCGATCCAGTCCGTGCTTCGCATCGGTCCCGAAAAACGACGGAGGGCGCGGGAATCTTCGAGAGAGGTTCGCATCTCCTGGCCTGGCATGGGAATCTGAATAGTATGAAGAAAATTGGCTTCCTCTCCTTCGGTCATTGGACGCCCTCGCCGCAGTCGGAAACGCGCTCCGCGGCTGACGCTCTCCTCCAGTCCATCGATCTCGCCGTCGAGGCCGAGCGTCTGGGAATAGACGGAGCCTATTTCCGCGTTCATCATTTCGCACGCCAACTCGCATCGCCGTTTCCGTTGCTTGCGGCCATCGGCGCCAGAACGCGAAAGATTGAAATCGGCACCGCGGTCATCGACATGCGCTATGAGAATCCTCATTACATGGCGGAGGACGCTGGCGCCGCGGACCTCATCGCTACTGGCCGGCTCCAACTCGGAATCAGCCGCGGTTCTCCTGAGCAGGTCATCGATGGCTGGCGTTATTTTGACCACCTCCCGCACGAGGGCGAGGACGATGCGGCCATGGCCCGGCGGCACACTGAAGAATTCCTCCAGCTGCTGCGGGGCAAGGGATTCGCCAAGCCCAATCCGCGCCCCATGTTTCCCAATCCGCCCGGGCTTCTGCGTCTTGAGCCGCACTCCGAAGGATTGCGCGATCGGATCTGGTGGGGCTCAGCTTCAAACGCCACAGCCAAATGGGCCGCGAAACTGGGAATGAACATGCAGACCTCGACTCTCAAATTCGACGAGACCGGAGAGCCGCTCCACATCCAGCAGGCCGCGCAGATTCGCGCCTTTCGCGCAGCCTGGAAAGAGGCCGGCCACGCTCGCACTCCGCGCGTCTCTGTCAGCCGCAGTATCTTCGCGTTGATCGACGCCCGCGATCACGCCTATTTTGGGCGCGGCGAAAATGAAGAGGATTCCATCGGCTTCCTCGACGAAACCACGCGCGCCATCTTCGGCCGCAGTTACGCTGCCGAGCCGGACGTTCTCATTGAGCAGCTCAGAAAAGACTCGGCCATTGCGGAGGCGGATACTCTGCTGCTCACCGTCCCCAATCAACTGGGCGTCGCTTACAACGTGCATGTCATGGAGGCGATTCTGACCCATGTCGCCCCCGCCCTTGGGTGGCGCTAGGAAGAAGGCAGGGGCCGCTCTCCTTGAATTTGAGGGCCCGCTTCTGAGCTTTTTCAGCTGGCGGCGCGCACAATCGCCTTCGCAACTTCGTGCGGAGTCATCGTATCGACATGAAGAGAAACATGCGCCATGCGGTAGAACGGCAGGCGCCGCTCGTAACGATCTCTGAGATTCGCTTCATCGGCCAGAACCGGCCGCAGATGCTCGGTTCCCTTGCAGCGCTCGAGCGTGGTCTCGAGCTTCACTTCCAGATGCACCAGCAACGTTTCGGGCGTCATGACCAGCAGCATGCGAGTGGCATCATCCTCGATGGCTCCGCCGCCGAGCGCGAGCACGAGTCCATCGCTTCGTGCCAACGTCTTAATCGTCTCCCGCTCCCGCCTGCGAAACTCTGTCTCGCCTTCGCTCCGAAAAATCTCGGGAATCGTTGTGCCGGCCTCCGCCGCGATCACGTCGTCCACGTCGACAAAAGTCCAACCGAGCCGCTCGGCCACCAACGGCCCGACGGTCGTCTTTCCCGAGCCCATGAATCCGGTGAGCACGATGCGGCGCGTGGCACTTGGTCTCGATTCGGTGTCAAACATTTCTTGATCTTTTTTCGGCGCTTTCATTCGTTCCAGTATAAGGACGGGAAAGGCCTCGCCGTCATCCCAACACCATCACCATCGCTCCAGCCGTAATCAGCAATCCGCCAATCACGGCTGCGGCATTCAGTTTCTCGCCCAGCAGCAGCCATGCAAACACCATCACCAGCGGCACGCTCAGCTTGTCCAGCGGCGCCACGCGCGAAGCCGGCCCGAGCTGCAGAGCGCGGAAATAGCACAGCCACGACAATCCCGTTGCCAATCCAGAAAGCGTCAGAAAGAGAATCGTTCGCCGATCGAGCGTGCGAATCTCTCCATGGCTGCCCAGCGCCAGCACAATGCCCCACGCAAACACGACGACCACGCTGGTGCGCAGCGCCGTGGCCAGGTTTGAGTCAACATGCGCCACGCCTACTTTTGCCAGCAGTGCCGTGGCCGCGGCAAATACCGCGGAAAGAAGCGCCCAACCAATCCAGCTTTGAGTCCAGCTATTCGTCCAGCTCATGGCAATCAGGATACGCGCCGCTCTTGGTTTCGGCGCAAATTCCGCATCACCAGAAAAATCATCTTCCCGTCCAAAATCTCCGGTGCTATGATGCGTGCATCCCCTCCAACCAAAACTCAGGAGGTGTGTGTGAAAAGCTCCCTTATTCCCATAAGGACCAGCAACGCGGCTCTGCGCCTGGTTCTTCCGGCGATTCTTGCGGGCAGCCTGGCGATAGGCTGCGGGCCACAAGCGGCACAAGCGCAACAATGGCAACAAGCGCCACCAGCGTCACAATCCAGCCTGGTCGGCCAATGGCGCACGGTCCTTCAGGGCAATACCGTGACCATTACGATCGAGGCGAACGGTCAATACATGCAAGTGGGAGTGCCGCAAAATGGAGGCACGCCGTTGGCGCAAGGTGGCCCCTACCAGCTCATCGCACCCAACACCATCGTCTTTACAGTCACCGACTGGTCGCCCAAGAGCAAGATAATCCTTGTCCCCTGCGGAATTCCGAACGACCCAGTTTGCAATGTACAGCGGGTGGAGAACATACCACAGCCGCCCGGATCAAGGTACGCGTATGTCTTCAACGGGCCGAATTCGATGACACTGAACAACGAGCAGGCGAAGGAGACAATCACTTTTACGCGCGTGACGGCTCAATGACCATTCAGCGCGTGCCCTAAGGCAGCATTTGCGGGGCACAGTGACTCATATAAACTCCGGAACATGGAGACGGGGCGCCAGCAGAACTGCTCTTCGCGTGGCTCAGCGGCGCGCCGTCCACCAGGTTCTCGACCAGCCCTGCGTGCTCGCGGATCCGATCGCCATTCCGCTGCTCGGCCCCGAGTTCAGCTATGATGCGGTCCGCGAGATGCATCCATTCTCGCGCGCCTTTCGCGCTTTCATGGCCGCCCGCAGCCGCTATGCGGAGGACCGCCTGGCCGCATGTGTTGCACTCGGCGTCTCGCAATACGTAATTCTCGGCGCCAGCCTCGACACCTTCGCCTATCGCAATCCCTTTCCGCAACTGCGCGTCTTCGAAGTGGACTTCCCCGCTACGCAGGAGTGGAAGCGCGCCCTTCTTGCCGCATCCGCGATTGCCGCGCCCAACAATCTCACCTTCGTGCCGCTCGACTTCGAGCACATGACTCTGGCGGCGGGACTGGCCAGCGCGGGCTTTGACTCGAGCAAGCCCGCGTTCTTCGGTTGGCGCGGCGTGGTCCCATACCTTACGCTCGCAGCCTTTCGCGCCACGCTTGAAACCATCGCCGCGCTTCCGGCAGGCACAGCCGTCAGCTTCGACTACACCGTGTCTCCACATGCGATGAGCCTTCTGCATCGCATGACCTTCCGTGCTTTGGCGCGGCGTGTAGAGAAAGCCGGAGAGCCATTCCAGTTGCTCTTTACGCCTGAGCAGCTCGATGCGGAGTTCGTCCGCGCCGGATTTGGTCGCTTCGAACAACTCGGCGGCGCGGAACTCAACGATCTTTATTTCGCGCACCGCAGCGACCAGCTCAAGCTGCCCACTCCGGGCCTCGGCCGTCTCGCCACCGCTTGGGTGTAGCGGCTGCGCCGCGAGGACCAGCACGCCGGGCGATAGAATGTCCTCATGCGTCCGTCCGCATTCCTGCCCATGGCCTCGGCTGCGCTCTGTTTGCTCAGCGGATGCGGCTATCACACGCTGGGCGCGGCCACGCATCTTCCTCCCGAGATCAAGACGCTCGCCGTGCCCGTCTTCGCCACGCGCGCCGAGGCCAGCGGCACCGAGCAGGCGTTGACCGATGCTGTCATCCGCGAGTTCGCCTCGCGCACCCGCTTCCGCGTCACCCCCAATTCAGGAGAAGATGCCGACGCCGTTCTGCGCGGAACCATCCTGAAACAGACCACGGCCCCACTCACTTACAACTCCGCCACGCAGCAATCGTCGAGTTTCATCATCACCATTGTCGCCAGCGTCACGCTCACCGCCCACGACGGCAGAATCCTTTACGAGAACAAGAACTACGTCTTCCGCGAGCAGTACCAATCCACAACCAACCTGCCCACATTCATCCAGGAAGATCCGGCCGCCATTCAGCGCCTGTCGCGCGAATTTGCGCGGCAACTGGTGGCCGACGTCCTTGAAGGCTTTTGAGGTCGTGCCCGGTACCCGCTTATCTCTTGATTCCTGCCCGCTTTTCCGCGCTGGTCACCTGCCCTGAAGGGCTGTATTCTGGAGCCGCATGAAGGATGCGGCGTTGGAACGCGCTGAAGTGGGGTGGGAGCGTTGACCGGCTCGCGCTGGGGGGCAGGATTCAGCTCCGTGGCCCGCTTTACCGCGGAGATTGAAGCCGCCGCGGCAGGCGGTGGCAAACTGCGGCCGGGCTACGTTCTGGCCGGCGACGAGATCTTTCTTCTCGACCGTTGCAGAGCGGCTGTGCTCAAGGCCTTCGTCCCGCCCGATCTCCGCGACTTCTGCCTCTCCGACCTCGATCTGACCCAAACTTCTATCTTCGAAGTGCTGGACCGCGCGCAAACGCCATCGCTGATGGCGCCGTTCCAAGTGATCTTCATCCGCAATGTGCGGCAGCTTTACACGCGCGGCGCCAAGAAGGAAGAATTCGCGGCGCTCGACCGGTACTTTCAATCGCCCAATCCTCAAGCGCTGCTTCTTTTCATTGCGGACTTCTTGCGCATTCCTGCGGACACGCGCCGCATGGATCTAGACGACAAGAACCGGTTCGAGCGGCTGACCGAGACTCTGGGCGCGCATTGCGGCATGGTGGAGCTGGCTCGCGTAAACGAAGAAGACGCCATGCGCTGGACCTTGGCCAAAGCGCAAGAGGCCGGCCTGCAGATGGAAACCGACGCCGCGCGCGAGCTGGTGGACGCGCTCGGCGCGGACATGATGCTGGTTTCGTCGGAGTTGGAAAAGCTGTTGCTCTACACGGCCGGGCGCGGACGAATTACTCTCGGCGACGTGGAGACCATGGTGCTGAGCGCCAAGCAGCGCACGCTCTACGAACTGACCGATGCCATCAGCGCCCGTGACAGGGTGCGTGCACTGGCGCTGCTGCAGGGCCTACTGAACAGTTCCGACGCCGGTGAAGACGCAGCCATCGGCCATCTCTACATGCTGGCCCGCACCTTCCGTCAGATGCTGGTGATTCTGGAGAAAAATGTTCGCGACTCACGCGCCATCTGGCAGGCGCTGTGGCAGGGATTCCGTATGCCGCCGTTTGCTGCCGACGACCTGATCCGCCAGGCGCGCCGGTACAAGAGCCGCCGCGAGCTGACCCGCGCGCTCCGCCTCGTTGCGCGCGCCGACCTCGAGCTGCGCTCATCGCCGCCCGACAAGCGGCTGGTGCTTGAGCGTCTTGTCTACGAACTTGCTTCCGAACCAAAACCCTCCGCGCCGGTGTGGGCAGCGGCGCAGCTTTCCTTCGAGAGCTGACGCCGCAACCGTTCCTTTCCGCGCAACTTCGGCTCAAGATGCGAACTTGCAGCGTTAGTGCACGCCGTGCTGATTCATCCACGGGGTGTAATCGTGGTCAACTTTCTGAATATGGTTGGTGAGCCAGTCGCGCAGGAAGTTCATCAGATCCAGGCTCAGAGCCGCTTCGCCTTTTTCGAGCCGCGAGCTGAAGTCCTGGACCTGCTTAATCAGATCATGGTGCTTGAGCTTGTGATCTGCCAGTCCCGGATAGTTTGCCTCCGCCATCATCTTCTCTTCCGCGGTGAAGTGGGTCTGAGTGTAGTCAACAAGTTTGCGCAGTAATGGGCCGTTTTGGCTCTGCGCTTGACCCTTCAGCATCGCTTCGTGAAGATCGTTGATCAGCCCAAAAAGCACGCTGTGTTGACCGTCGATGGATTTGACCCCAACCGAATACCGACCGCTATCCCACGTTAATAGCGCCATGAAATTCTCCTGCCGGCGATCGCCGGAGTGTAGATTATCGGCAAGAGTCCGGCCGAACTGAGGGAGTTTCAGCAATGCGGGGCTGACCGCGCAACTGCGCGCCGGATTGGACGGCTCTCACAATCCATCAGCAAATGCCGTGTTCGCGGAGCCATGGGCTGTATTCCTGGTCCACTTGCTCGATATGTTCGAGAAAACCGTCGTGCAGTTGAGACAGCAGCGGACGCAACTGGAGGGCCTCGCCGTATTGCAGCCGGTGCGCGGCCTGCAAAATCTCCGCAAGCATTTGATGGTGTGCCGCACGATGCTCGGCAAGGCCTGAAAACCCGGCCCGCTCCATCAGTCGCTCCTCGCTCCAGAAGTGCATGCGCGCAAATTCGATGAACTGGTCGAGCAGCTCGCAAGTCTTCTCGTGGCTACAACCGCGCAGCAGAGCCAGACGCAGGTCGTTAATGGCGTCCATAAGAATGCCGTGCTGATCGTCCATGGCGCGGACCCCCACCGAGCAGGCATGGTTCCACGTGAGAAGAGTCAAATGAGCCTCCGCGAATGACCAAAGGAAGTATCGGCGCTCGGCGTGGCAACCTTACTGCCAATCGTCGGTGACTGGTGACCAAGGTTTCTTCGACCCTGCCCTGGCGCGGAGGAGCAAAATAAATGTACCGTCGATGATCACTCCCGCCAATCTGGTGGCCGCACTGCTCAACCTGATTCCCTTCCTCGCCGTGGGATTCTTCCCGCAGGCCGTGACGGCACAGGTGCGAAGGTTGCCTGCATGGGCACAGCTCGCGCTTCCCGTTCTTTTTTGTGTTCCGTATGCTCTTGTCGCCTGCGCCGCTGGAATCTTCCGTTTTCAGTGGTTCGCCTTATACGCGCTGCTCCCCATTGCGATCGCCACGCTCCTGATGCAGGCCGGAAAGGCCGACCCGGAACAGCACGGCAACTGGCGCGACTTTCTGATTCTGGCGGTATTGGGTTTGGCGGTCGACCTGCGCTGGTTTGAGGCCGCGTGGCCGGCCCACCTGGCCATCTTCAACAAGATTCTTCTTCTCGATGCGGGGATCTACGGCTTCGTCCTTATCCGCCGTCTCGATGGAACCGGCTTCGCTCTTCGCCTGCGCCTGAAAGACCTTGGGTTTGGCCTGCGCGAGGCTGCTTTTTACATTCCCATCGCGCTGGCTCTCGGGTTGGCCCTCGGCTTTCTGCACGCACACAAAGTTTGGCCGGGAATATGGGCTATCGCCCGCGCGTGGTTCTTTACTTTCTTCTTTGTTGCCGTTCCCGAGGAGCTGTTTTTCCGCGGCTGGCTGCAAAATCTGCTGGAGAAACGACTGGGCCGCTACGGCGCGCTGTTCGTGACTGCCTGCCTGTTTGGCCTGGCGCACTTCAATAAGCGCACCGCGAGTTTTAACTGGCGCTACGTGCTGCTGGCTGCGCTGGCCGGAGTCTTTTACGGCCGCGCCTGGCGTGCCGAGCGCCGCGTGGGAGCATCAGCGGTGACGCACGCGACGATCGACGCTATCTGGTCGCTATGGCTGCGATAGATAGTACGTATGGCTGGCATGCATATGCGGCCGATAGGCGAGGTAGGCCCGGCCGACGCGCATGTTGTGCACGACCGGCCCGGGGATGGTCATGGCGATCGTGATCCCCAGGAAAGCGTGCGCCAACATCAGCGGATAGATATTGCGGTAGCGTAGAAACAGCAGGCAGGCGACGAATCCCCAAATAAACGTAAGCGACACGAGAATGGGATTGGGAATATGCGCCGTGGAAAACAGCGCTGCCGCCAGGAGCGCCGCTTGCCACGGTTTGGGTATCAGACGCAGCAAGCGCAACAGAAAAAAGCCCTGCAGCAGGATTTGCTGAACGCAGGACCAAACGGCATACGCACCGTATGTCTGAGGAAAAACCCACAGGCCGTCGACCATGAGCAGTGCGTGAGCGCGGGCGGAGATTAGCATCGCCGCGGCGGAAAGCGCAGCCACCGCTGCGACAATCCAGGCCGAACGCCAGAGGTTTGCCGTGCGGAAGCCCATCGCCGCCCAACCATCAAACGATCTCCAAAACATAAAAACGATCCCGAGAGCGGCTGCGAGCCATAAACCTCGCTGCCACGGCCGCGGCGTCCATTCCACCACCTCGATCAGCGCGTAGGCGATGCCGATCTCTATCCAGTCGCGCTGTTTGCTTCTCTTTGGGAGATGATGGTCTGGCGCAGGCGGCGAAGCGGCGGGATTTCCCATTCCACCGATGCTATCGCAAGCCCAGGCGGCTATTCCAGAATCACTGCCGGCTCCGGCTCGTGTCCGCGCATGGTGAGCGTAATCGCACCGATCAGAATGAGCGCCCCACCCAGCCACGCGTAGGGACCGAGCTTTTCTCCGAGCAGTTCCACGCCGAGGATTGATCCCAAAGCCGGCTCGATGTTCAGGAACACACCGGCGCGCGAGGCAGGCACGTGATGAATGCCCCAGTTCCAGAGGAGAGTGGTTGTCGCAGTACACAGGAGCCCGCTGATTGCCAGTGCTGCCCACGCAGTCACGCTCACATGGGCGAACGGCATCGGCTCAACGGGCTGGCGCGTCAATTCACTCAGCAACCAGGATCCAGCCGTCCAAACTACGAGCATTGCGGTGCCCGAGTAAATCGTGTACGCGGTCACCACGGGCGGGCTGTGCGTCTCCATCAGCTTCTTGGTGAGAAAAATCCAGCCGAGGGCCGAAACCAGCGACGCGACCACCAGGAGGTCGCCCTGGAGGGTCGGCGTTTCGCGTCCCGTAGTCGCATGGTTGCCGCCCAGTACGACCATTGCGGCGCCTACCGTCGATGCGCAGAGCGCCAGCCAACTCAGCCCATCCAGATGCTCGCCGGCAAACATCACCGCCGCAGCTGCCAGCAGCACCGGCATGGCGCCAACCATCAGCGACGCGTGACTTACGGTTGTGAGCTCCAGACCATGAAATTGCAGCAGGAACTGCAGGGGTACAAAAAGGAATGCGGCCAGCAGCATGGCCCGCATCTCGGTCGCTGTCAGCCGCACGCGCCGCAACGCGATCACCGGCGCCATGCCCAGACAGGCAAATAGAAAACGGTAGAGCACCATGTGCTCCACGTTCATCTCGTTGAGCGCGAGCCTGCCCCAGTAGAATCCGGTGCCCCACAGCACACCGGCGAGGGCGCATGCGCCGTAACCGAGGAACCTGAGTCTTCCGTCGGCGGGTTCCGCAGCCAGGTTCCGATCGGCGGTCGTGGGGTCTGCCATCTCCCCTTTACTGTCGCACACGGCGCGGTCGGCGAGTTTCGTTCTGCGGCACGCTTGGTCTCGCGGCAGTCGCGCAACCCTCTCAATTCAACTGCTCAGTGGGCAGTGCGCAGTTTTCCGCGTCCGATCCAGTTGGCCAGAAACAGCCCGGCTATCAACGGCAGCGGCCCGGAAATCCCCGCGGTCGCTGGCCAATTCATGTGCCGTGGCGGGACCGTCCAACTCCATGCATAATACAAGGCGGCGAGCGTGAAGAGGGCCGCGCCAAGCCATTCCCATCGCCACGCAACTACCAAAATGGCAGCGACGATAGCGGCGGGAAGCAGGCCGATGCAGAATGCCAGGACGCATTTCCAAAAAACGTGGAACTCGTTGAAAGCTTCGAGGGCAAAGGCGCTCAGGAAGAGAGCGAAAAGGATAGTGAGGATTCTCGGCGACCAATAGAGCAGCCGAGCGGAAAGACGGCTCACACGTTTCACCTCGTTGCATGGGAAAACGTGAGCTCAGGAACATTAGAGCCTTGCGGGCTTTCGCCGTCAACCCCGCATCGGCGAGAATAGTCATCGATGATGAGGGCGCTCGGAATCGTGGAGTCGGGTCGTGGGCGCGACGCCTTCTTGATCTGCGGAGTGCTGGCTTTTTTCTCGGCGCTCGCCTTGGTCCCACTGGGTGCGCAAGAAGAGATTCCACCTGCGCCGGCACCAGCCGTGAACGCTCCAACGCCAAGCTCAACTGAGCCGGCGCCCAAGTCTTCGCCTCCCGTCAAAGAGCGTTTCCTTGTAGACCGATTTCCCAATGAGCCCTCGCTGCCGCCCGAGTTCACCGTTCCGATTGGGCCGCTCGGCTTCAGCGCGCCCAGCGCCAACTATATGGGGTCGCGAAATTCGATGGCCTCGCTCGATTTTCTTGATGAGAACCGGCTGCTTTTCACCTTCCGGATTCCCGGCCTGATGCATCGCGATCAACTGAATAAAGACGATAACAACGAACGTCAAATTCGCGCCGTCGTCCTCTCGCTGCCCAAGGGTACCGTCGAAGCCGAAGCCACCTGGACCGTCCACGACCGCGTGCGCTACTTGTGGCCCCTCAACAACGGACACTTTCTGGTCCGCGACCGCAACAACCTTCTCGAAGGCGATGGCACGCTCACGCTGAAACCAACTCTTGACTTTCCGGGTCCGCTGCTTTGGATTGAGCTTGACCCGGAACAACATTTTCTCGTCACCAACTCTGACGAGCCGGCGGCCAAAGATTCAAAGTCAGGAGACACCCTGGGCCCCGCGACTGCATCGGCTACTGTCACCTCCGACCAGGACTCAGAGGCCGGCGGCCAAGCCCCCGATCTCGTGATCCGCATTCTTCGCCGCGACTCCGGCGAGGTGATGCTGGTGAGTCGCGTCCGGACTGCAGTTCATCTGCCCATCAACTCCGTGGGCTATCTCGAAAACCTGCGGAGCCGTGGAATGGAATGGATCTTGAACTTTCGCTACTTCACGGGCGGCAGCAAGATGCTCGGACAGGTCGAATCGACCTGCGAGCCGGACGACGAATTTCTCTCGGAGCAGGAGATTCTTGCCACCACATGTGGGCCATCAGGAGAGAGCAGTCTTGTGGCCGTGTCCTCCGCGGGCAAAACACTTTGGGAGACGAAGGCACCGCCAACGGAGGTGTGGCCGCAACTCGTCGTCGCGGCCGACGGCTCGCGTCTGGCATGGGAGACACTTGATACGACGCACTCCATCTACGCCTTCGCGCCGATGGATGCTGGCGACGTCAAGGAGCAGTCTGTGACCATCTTCGACGCAGCCAATGGCGACATCGCCATGGTTTCGCCGGTGAGTCCCATCCTCGACGCTGGAGGGAACGTCGCCGTCTCCCCCTCCGGCCGGCGCGTGGCACTGCTCAACGCGGGCGCCATCCAGGTCTTCGACTTGCCCGCACCCCCGCCGCTACACATCGCGAACAGGCTTCCATAAAGAAACCGAGAAGAAGCGCCTTTGTCATCGCGCCATGGCCCAATCGGAGTCACGCCGCGGTTCTTCTCTCCCGCTCGACGGCCCATGACGCCCGTACTCAAGGTCTCTTCGTCGCTACCCACCCAACCCGCTGTTTTTAGGTACACTGAGCGACGGGGGTTTCTTTCTTGGCTTCGGCTGTCGTCCATTACACTGCCTCGGCGCTTACCGACCGCGGCCGCAAGCGCCCTTCCAACGAAGATGCATTTGGACTTTCCGTCGAGCATGGCGTCTACATAGTCTGCGATGGTATGGGCGGCGCCGCCGCAGGCGAAGTTGCCAGCAGCTTGGCCGTTTCGGAGATGATGCAGTGGCTCACCCGGCACCCCAGGATCAGTCCCCCGCCGGTCGAGGCCGCTGAGGCTGTCGCCTCCGCCAATGAGGCCATTTTTTCGCGCTCCCAACGCAACCAAAGTCTCAACGGTATGGGCACCACTCTCGTTGCGCTGCTGGTGGAAGACCGCCACGCCTGGATGGTGAATGTGGGCGACAGCCGCGGCTATCGCCTGCGCGATTCTCACCTGGAACAAATCACGCTCGATCACTCCCTGGTGGAAGAGCAAATCCGCCTGGGCCAGATGAGCGAGCAGGAAGCCCTTCGTTCGCCGCTCAAGAATGTGATCACGCGCGCTTTGGGCACGCAAAGCGTGGTGACGCCCGACATTTTCGAATTCGAGACGGAGCCCGGCGACCTGTTTCTTCTCTGCTCCGACGGACTGGTTCGCGAACTTTCCGACTCCGTAATCGAGTCCCTGCTACGCCTCGACCTGACACTTGAGGAAATGTGCTCGCGCCTGGTCGACGCCGCCAACGAAGCCGGCGGCCACGACAACATCACCTGCGTTCTTGTCCGGGCCGAGGCCTAGGCCGCGCCTTCGCGGAACCCGATCTGACATTATCCACGGTGCGCAGAAGAGCCGGCCACCGCAACGCGTGCGACCGCGATGAAGCGTGGGCTCGGGCGATGAGAAAATCGACCGTCTGATCGACGATCCATTGAAAATTTGCCTCGCCGACGGAATGCACATCGGCATCGGGAACGGGGTTCATGAAATCGATGGCGTAGGGAATCCCGTTTTCAACCGCGAATTCCACCGAATTCAAGTCGTAGCCCAGGGCTCGGCAGAGCTTGAGGGCGTCCTCCTCCATGCGCCGGAAGAGCAGTTTGGCGCGCAGCGTTTTGGCTCGCGCGGCGCCTTGCAAATAGCGTCCGGCGTGGGGACGACGCGGATCGTAAGGCATGATGCGAACTTTCTTTTGGCCGACGACGAAGCAGCGGAAGTACTCCGTATACTCGACGGCCTTCTGAGCCACCATAGAGAGGTCGCGCGATTGATCGTAGGCGCGAAAGAATTCGTCGCGGCCCCGGAACTCATGCACATCGCGCCAGCCACCACCATGAATCGGCTTCAGGAAGCCGTGCTCACCGATGGCGACAAGCACGCTGTCCCAATCTAGCGGAAACTCGAGGTTGCGCAGTGACTTTTCGCTGGTTCCGTCTGGATATTCCTTGTGCGGAAGCAGCACGGTAGGCGGTACTGCTACACCGAGGCGCGATGCGAGCGCGTAGTTGAGGAATTTGTCGTCGGCCGAGCACCAGAAGGGATTGTTGACGATCGCGGTTCCGTTCAACGCTGCATGCTTGAGGAACGCGCGATAAAACGGAATGTCGTGGGAGATACGATCGAGAATGACGGCGTAGTGCGGCGCTTGATGGAGATGCACCGCGCCCGTTTGAACAAACTCAGCCTGAATGCCGGTTGGGTTTCGGGCGTTGATCCGCTCGACGAGGGCACTCGGGAAACTGTTCTCCACGCCGAAGAGGATGCCGATCACCTTCATACAATCGTCCTCCGCGTGCTGTGCGGTACGCAGCCGGCGCGCCTCCGCACTCAGGCCCGGCAACAGTGTACGTCACGTTGCAATGAATGCGGCGCCTGCTAAGAGCTCTGGCCCGCGATGCGGCGCACTTGGCCGAGATGATTCAAGTCATGGCCGGCCATGGTTTCGACAACGGTTTGAAAGGTCATGGTGCCGCGCTCGGGATGAGTCATGGAACGGGCCGCCGCGCCAGGAAGCGCGTCGCGAATCATGCGCAAATTCCAGTTGCGTAGTGCGGAGAAAACGGCGAGTGCGTCGGCTGCCGGAATGCGGGAGTAATTCGCAGCCCACTTGTCCTGATCAAAGGGCTGGATGGTCGGCCCATTCTCGGCGAGAGTCTGGCGCAATCGAAATCCGAAGACTAAATCGCAGTCGGCGAGGTGGCAAATGATCTCGGCCGCACTCCATTTGCCGGGGGCGGGCGGAGTGTCGACTCTGTTTGGACCGATCGCTCTGAGGCAATTGGCGATGGCGTCTGCGGTCGAGGCCAGAATTGCATCCACGGGCCGGCCGTCAAGGAAACTGTCATACGGATTGAGCTGACTCATTGCGCTGTCTCCTAAGATGGATTTGAAGCGAACAGAAATTCTTTCGCGCGATTACAAGTATCGCTGGACCATTCGCTGCCATGCAGGCCAATCGTGAGAGTTCGGCAGATCCCAAACATGAAATTCGTGCGCGATTCCTTTCTCGTTCAGGATGCGGTCGAGATCCTGGTTCCCGCCCGAGCATTGATCGTCCCGTCCGGTGGCCAGAACGAACCTGTTGCGGCGGAAGCGATCGAGGAAGCGCGGATCGGTGAGACGCGGCAGATAGTGAGTGGGCAGATGGAAGTAGCAATTCTGGTCGTAAAAGCCGTCGAGAAAGCTGGTGAGGTCGAATGTTCCCGATAAGGAGACGAATCCACTCACGATCTCCGGGTGGCGCAGGGCGATATTGACCGCGTGATAGCCGCCGAAGCTCAATCCGAGCGCCATGAGCCGCGGGTCACGATTCTTTTGCCGGATGATAGGCACCACTTCGTGGAGCAGGTACTCCTCATATTGCATGTGGCGCGCGATGCGCTGGCGCGGCGGGGCCTGCCAGTTGTACCAACTCTCGTCATTCACTGAATCCACACAGAAGAACTGCAACAAGCCGGCACCGATTTTGCCGGCAAGCGCAGCGATCATGCCGCGATCTTCAAACTCGTAGAAACGGCCGCCGGAAGTGGGAAAGACGAGCACCGGCAGACCCGCATGGCCGAAGATGAGCAGCTCCATCTCGCGGCCCAGGCGGCTGGATCGGCACTTTTGATACTCGCGATTCATGCTCTTTGTTTCCGAAGACGACTTCCGATTTTGGCGTCCGTCAAAACCGCGAGCCGGTTCTGCCATCATAAGCGAGCACCGCGTTTGGATGGCCAAATCGGCGCGAATCTCGCGGGGTTTCAGAGCGCAGTTGGGCCGAGGGCGCCGATTTGCTTCAAACGCCCTGTTTCGGCGATACTTAGGTGTTGCGATGTGTGCGGCCGGGCGCATTTGTCTGGCCGGAATTGTGCCGGATCACCTGTGGAACACCCGATTGCCGGGCGAGCGCAGGGGATCAACCGGCAAGGGAAATCCCGGGAACATTGCACTCAAGATCTGGAAGCCGAAAGGAACTTATTCATCGTGGTTATGATACGTTTGGCGCGCGTTGGCGCCCGCAAACAGCCCTATTACCGCATTGTCGTGATTGAGAAGGATCGTGCCCGCAATGGCCGCTCCATCGAGGTTGTCGGCACGTACAATCCTCGCACCAGCCCAGCCAGCGTCAATCTGAAGCACGAGCGGATTGCATACTGGCGCAGCAAGGGCGCGCAGCTCTCGTTGACCATGGAGAAGATCGTCGCGAAAAACCCAGTGCCTGCGGCAGAAGCCGCGGCCGAGGTTACGGACCCGGCGGCTGCCTGATTTGGCCGGCTGAACAGGGCAGAACCCGGGACTGGGCGCTGCAGGTCTAGCCAGAAGTCTTTGCTCGCGGCTGGTTTCAAGTGATACTATTCGCGGAACTAATCAATTCACTCAAACGCAGAAGGTCAGAGGCACGATCATGACCCAAGTCGATATGGTGCAAGTAGACGAATTGGTCCGCGAGATTGCGCGGGCCCTGGTGGATGAGCCAAACGCCGTGGAAGTGGAAGCGGTGGACCGGGATGAGAACACGGTTCTCAAACTCCGCGTGGCGGCGCAGGACGTGGGCAAGGTGATCGGCAAGCAAGGGCGCACTGCCCGCTCAGTTCGCACCATTCTGGGAGCGGTGAGCATGAAGCTGCATCACCGCTACACGCTCGACATTCTGGAAGAGGACGACGAAGGCTAGGATGGCTTTCGTTTGGGCCGACTTCGTTTTCGGTGGCCGGAGGTAGCAGTGCCGGAACCGACTAAGTCGTGGGTGTGGCTGGCGCGGATTCGCAAGCCGCAGGGGCGCAAAGGCGAAGTCTTCGCCGAGATTCTGACTGACTTTCCTGACAAGTTTAAAGAACGACGACAGCTTTGGCTGCTCGCTGCAGATGTGTCTACGGCTGCGGCCGCGCAGGCGCCGCGGCAGGTGGAGCTCCTGAACCATTGGCTGCACAAGGGCGGCGTGGTGCTGCACTTTGCGGGAGTGGATTCGATCACGGCGGCCGAGGCGCTGAAGGGAATGACGGTTGCGATTCCGCGCGAGGAGCGAGCGGCTCTCGGCGAGGACGAGGTTTACGTCGGCGACCTGATCGGCTGTGTGCTGGTGGATGTGGCGGGCGCCGAGGCAGTTCACGTAGGCGAGATCGAGGCCGTGGACCGGAGCGGGGGAGCCGCGCCGTTGCTCGTGGTGCGCGGCGCGAAGGGCGAAGTGCTGGTTCCGTTTACGAAGAGCTACCTGCGGAAGATCGATCTCGCGGCGAAGAAAGTGGAGGTGGAACTGCCGATGGGATTGGTCGATCTGAGCCAAGCGGAAGAAGCGTAGAGACCCCTAGCGACGGTCAGGAAAATTGGAAGTGTGATCTCTTAGCGGCTAAAGCCTCCACATATCTTCAGTCACTTTCGGCCCGACTGAGGTCGCGCCTTTTCAAGGCAGACTTTCACCACAAGCTCGTACAGCGACATGGGATGCGCCGACACAAGCGCAAACGGCATACAAAAGCCGGTTCATTTGCCGACCATCCGATGCGCGGCGTCCTGCCAGGCAGCATCGATGGTTTCGTGCAGCGGCCTCCAACTGACGTTGCGAGCAAAACCAAGTTGTTTTCCCTTCGCAGTCACGATTTCGCAAATTGGCATCTCGCTTTGCTTCCAGTGCTCACGAGCAGTTGGTTCTCGCTCTTTCACGACTCTCTCCGCCTCACTCATTTCATCCTCCCTATAGCGGGCTGTCAGAATGCCAATGGTTTCCAAGAACTGTCCTGCTTGAGAGCAAGTTGGAGCGGCCGCGGGGGCCCGGTGGGTGGGACAGTCACTTCGATCCAAAGCTCCTGCTTGGGCTGAAGTGGCAGCGGACTCTTCGCGGTGTCGGCGATGTAGAAGTCGACGGGAGCGGAGAGTTGCATCTGGCCACAGGGCGCACCGGGCGCGGCGGAAATCTCTTCGCCGAGGTTTGAATCTTCCTGTCCCTCGACACGCAAGGCGACGAGCCGGTTGTTCTGGACTTTCAGGTTGGCGCGGAACAGGACGGGCCGCGGGCGTAGAACATACGGGCCGGGCTTGATAGCGCCGTTGACGTCGCGCGGGAACGTGGCGAATTTGGCCGAGGGCAATGTGCTTTGGCAGCCGTCGACCGTGAGCTGCAACGAGAGGTAGCGTCCGCGCATGGGAAGCTCGGGATCGAACGCTGCGGCGCGTGTCCAAACGCGCGGGCAGCGCCAGCGCTGCCAGAGATACTCGCCGGCGACTGACGATACGATGAGCAACTGGATGATGAGCAGCGCGATGGAGACGCTGGAGAGCGTGAAGCGCCCGATCTTCATTGCGGGCCCCCTTTGGCGCCGGCTACAGCGGCAGCCGACGCTGGCGGTTTCGGCGGCGCCATGCGGCCGAGGATGCGACGGCGCATTTTCTCGAGTGCCCATCCGCCGGCGAGAAAGAGAATGCCGAGCCCGATCAGGCCGAGCGAGCGATTCATCTTGTTGAGAATGTCACTGAAGTAGAACCATGCAACGGCCGCGGCGAAGCCGACGATGCCGAGGTTGACGAGCGCGCGCGAGGCGAGGCGCACGCCCCACCAACAGAGGAATACGGCGAAGGCGGCGACGAGCGCGTAGGCGAGAAGATTGGGACCGGTTCGGACCCAGTTACTTGTGATGCCGTTGGGCGCTGTATAGCTCTCGGTGATGGAGTGATAGCACCAGGGCAACGCTAGGCAGAAGGAGCTTGAAACGGCGATGGGGACGAGGCCCTTGTGGCCGTGAAAGGCGGCGATGATGAACGGCACCGCGGCGATGGCGATCCAGGCCCAGACGCGGGTGCCGAAGGAAATGAAGGACTGGCTGGAGTTCGCGGACTCCCAGCCCAACAACATTCCGTAGATAGCCAGGACCGCGGCGATGACGCTAACCGCAAAGAGGATTCCCTGCACCGCGCGGCGGCACGAGCCGATGAAGAAGGTGATGTAGAGGATGGCCCAGGCGAAGATGACGCGACCCATGTAGATGCCTTCGCCGATGTGGCCGCTCATGCGGAAGTCGAGCTCGCAAATGATCCATGCGGGGACGAGAAGGAGCGCGAGGGTTTGCTGCGCCTGGTCGCGGAGCAGAGCCCAGCCAGCGAGAGCAGCGAGCGCCCAGAGGAGCACGGCCGCGGGCCAGTGTTCCTGAATGTTGAAGATCTGGCCGACGAGGGCGATGGCCGCGCCGGTTGAGACGGTGCCGACTGCGTGGAGCGCAGTGGAGAGGCTGAGGAACCTTGGCCGCGCGAAGCCGCCAGCGATGTGAAAGACGGCGACCATGGCGCAGACGAGCGTGAAGCGCGCTCCGGGACCGAGCTGGTCCCAATGGGCAGAGACGAAGAGGACGACACCGCAGGCGAGAAGAATGGCGCCAAGGATGAGCGCGGTGATGCCTTGCCACTTAAGGCCGGGGCTATCTTTGGTTGCTGACTGCGATTCGTACGCGCGGATGCGGGCGGCGGTCGCCGCGTCGAGGACGCCGGCGGATTGCCAACGCGTCAAAAGCGATTCAATGTCGGGCATGGTGATTGGCTGAAATCATAGGCCGGGTCGACGCGGTGGGCAAGCCATCCCGGGTGTGAGCGAAGGAGTGGATCGTGGGTCGCAAATGAAACAAGAGTAAAGAAATGAGACATTTAGAGAGTGAACACGCACATGTGGCAAATGAGCAAATCGCGTGTTGATTCTAAAGAGGCTGTGGGGCATAAATGTGGCGCAATTATGCGCGTATTTTCGACAATCCCGAAATTGGTTTGCTGATTCTAAATGGGTTAAATGGCGAAAAGGAAGCGAAACATCCCAAATTTTTTATTTAATTATTTTCTCTCCACCCGGATTAGCGGAATATCGGTCGGTGAACGGTAGGGTAACCGGTCCATAGAGAGCCTCCAATCCGAAGCGCCGAGCTGCAAACGAGCGAGTCTCCAAACTGCCTTTTTAGCGAGTTGGCGAGTTCGCTCATTTATCCCCATCTAAGACAAGTTTAGAGAGTTGGCGGAAATAATCGGCAAACTTGGGGAAAGAATTTTTGGCTGACAACTCCCGTTCTTTCAACAGTTGCAGCGTGTGGACGGGGAGGGCCGGGATTGACATGAATGGCGGGGATTGAGATCAGAGATCAGTTTTTCGTGCGCGATGTTGGGTCGTACTGTCCCCACCCCAATTCCCTGTAACTCTGATTCCCTCAGAGTGTCTAATGAATGCAGCCGCAAGCTCCCCGTACTGAGGTCAAGATGCTCATCGGCAAACCGCCCGACATACCTTCGTCCGAGATCACCTCGCGCGACGACTACTTCCACTATCTGAGCCGCCGGCGTTTCCTGAAGCGGGCGGCCGCGGCAGGCGTCGCTGCCCTCGTCGCCGATCGCCTCGGCGGGCTCATCAATCCGCGCATCACTGCACGCGCCGGCACCAAGCTCCAAACTGTCCCCAGCCCGCTCACCACGACCGGCGAGCAGCTCACGCCTTACGAAGACATCACCCACTACAACAACTTCTACGAGTTCGGCGTCGACAAAGGCGCACCTGCAAAAAACGCCGGCGGGCTGCCCACGCGTCCCTGGACCGTCAAAGTCGACGGCAAGGTTGCCAAACCACTCACCTTCGATATCGATGACCTGCTCAAGCTGCGCCCGCTCGAAGATCGCGTCTACCGTCATCGCTGCGTCGAGGCCTGGAGCATGGTGATTCCCTGGGTCGGCTACTCGCTGTCTGAATTCATCAAGCAGTGCAACCCGCTGCCGAGCGCCAAATATGTTCAGTTCCTCTCCTATTACAACTGGCATGTGGAACAGTGGGCCGGCCAGGATCCCGGCATCTACTGGCCGTATTCCGAAGGCCTGCGCATGGACGAAGCCATGCACCCGCTCACGCTTTTCACCTTCGGCCTCTACGGCGAAACTCTCCCCAACCAGGACGGTGCGCCCGTTCGCATCGTCCTCCCTTGGAAGTACGGCTACAAATCCGCCAAGTCTATCGTGACCGTGCGCTTCCTCGACAAGCAGCCGCCCACGACCTGGAATGACCAGGCTCCTGAGGAATACGGCTTCTACTCCAACGTGAATCCCAATGTGGACACGGTCCCATGGAGCCAGAAAACTGAACGCCGCATTGGCCTGCCCTTCTACGAGCAGGGCCGCACCACACTGATGTTCAACGGCTACACCGATCAGGTGGGATCGCTGTATGCTGGCATGGATCTGAAGAAATACTACTAAGTCAGTGAACAGTGGACGGTGAACAGTGGACAGTGGACAGTGAACATGAAAAGCAGAGAACTGCGAACTAAGAGCTGTGAACTGATCACTAACGACTAACCGATGACTCGCTCGACTCTGATCGCCCTAAAGACTCTTGTCTGGATCGCCTGCCTCGCGCCATTCTGCTGGCTCGTCTGGGGAGCGCTGACCAACAATCTCGGTCCCGATGAAACCGGCGCCATTGCCTTCACCACAGGCCGAAGCACACTGCGCTTGTTGGCTATCACTCTTGCCATCTCGCCGCTTCGCCGCATCATTCCACGTCTCGCATGGCTCATTCGTTTCCGGCGGCTGCTCGGGCTCTTCGCTTTTTTCTACGGCACAGTGCACGTGCTCACCTGGGTCGCGCTCTACAACAGTTTTGATTTGCACAACATGCTGGTCGACGTCGCGCGCCGACGCTACATCACCGCGGGCATGGCCTCCTATCTGTCGCTACTGCCCCTGGCGCTCACTTCCACCGCGTGGTCCATCCGCAAGCTGGGCGGCAAAAACTGGAACCGCCTGCACACGCTCATCTACGTGGCCGCGATCTGCGGAGTAGCTCACTACTGGTGGCAGATGAAGCCCGGCGTGCTCACGCCGCTGGCCATAACTGTCGTCATCGGCGCGCTTCTCGCTGTTCGCCCCATGCTCGCCTGGTTTCAACGCCGCAAAACCCGCGCCGCCGCCTCCGTTTGAGCGCCGCATCATCCACGGCAATGTCGCCGTGGCCCACATCGCGGGCGGCCCGCGAAAGCCCCAACTGCTTCAGCAAATTGCAACTTTCGTGTCAGGAGGAGCGGGGCAAAGGTGATTGAAACCATACTGAACGCGGACCTACAGTGATTCTATTCAGTGGGTTATTGACCAGTCGAAGGGCCAGATAAAAAGGAACTGAACTGGGTTGGAGTTTCCGGAGAAGCCGGGAAGCGGCAGAGCCGGATGCTCAATGGAGAATCTGCAAGTGTCCAACATTTTGACCGCGCTGCGAGAGATGGAACTAGAACAGCGGGAGAGCACCACCCAGTCCAAGATGCATCTGCTGGCATCTGCCCCGGCCGCAGACGATTATTCGGCCCTCAAGGAATTTACAGCGCCTACAGCGCTGCAAGTCGAAAATCGTGAGCAGCAGACAATCGCGCAGAAGCCGCAAACCGGGCACGAGGCATTGATCCTCTTTGCAAACGATTATTCTGACCTCGCGGAACGAGTAGTTCGAGTGATTGAAACGGTGGAGCAGGAGCGGCGAGCCTGTTTGGCCGCCGAGAAGCGCGCCATGCATGCTGAAATGGAAATCACCCGGCAGGCGCTGCGCATGGATGGGCTCGAACAGAAGATGCGTGATCTTGAGAGCGAGAGCGCCCGCTGGCGTCAGTACGTCGAGCAAATGATCGCTCTACTCGATTCGTTCCAGCCTTCAAAGGTCAAGTAGCATCGGACGACCTGGCCAAACCCACCTGTTTCCGGAAAAAACAAAGTCCGCCGCGAACTCCGCTAACTTGCCAACTCGCGAACACGTCCGCGCAGCGGACGGCTACCGCGCCAACTCACTAACGCGCAGCGCGACCAACCCGCCAACTCCGCTGCATTATTCGAACAGCATCCTCTGCGCCACCGGCATGTAGCTCTTCCGGTGCAGCGGCGTTGGGCCGAGCCGCCGGAGCGCATCCATATGTTCCGGCGAACAGTAGCCTTTGTGCCGAGCAAGTCCATACCCCGGGTACACCGCGTCCAGCTCCACCAGCAGCCGATCGCGATGCACCTTCGCCAGCACGCTTGCCGCCGCAATCGAAATGCTCCGCGCGTCGCCACCCACCACAGCCAGTTGCGCGCAGGGCCAGTCGATCGTGTCGCACCCATCGATGAGCAGATAATCGGGCGGCAGATCCGGCATTGCCGCCAACTGCTCCACAGCCATCCGCATGGCCAGCAGCGACGCTCGTCTAATGTTGATGCGGTCGATCGTCTCCACATCTACCGCCGCAATGGCCCACGCCACAGCGCATTCGCGAATCGACTCGTCGAACTCGTTTCTCTGTTTTTCGGTGAGTTGTTTTGAATCTGTTAAGCCTTGCAGGCGGCAGCCTTTGGGAAGAATGACTGCTGAGGCTACGACCGGCCCGAACATCGGCCCGCGCCCCACTTCGTCCAGGCCGGCAACGCGCTGCGCTCCACTCCGCCGCGCCGCGTTCTCCAGCGCCCATCCGCACACCGGAGCTTTGGTCATGCACACAGTATAAGAATCATCAGGCAATCATTGGGTGGAAAAGGAGGGCGTCAATCGTTCATTCCCGCTCGAAGCTGTAATCCCGCTCCACGCGGCAAATGCGCACCTTGAAGTTCTCGTACCAGGTGTCGCGTCCCCGCTGCTGCGCGACGAGATGCTGCGAGTTCTGCTTCCAGGCGGCGATCGATTCCAAACTCTCCCAGTACGAGACCGTGATTCCCAGCCCGTCGCGCGCCGATTCGATGCCGAGGAATCCTGGCTGCGTCGCCGCCAGTTTTTCCATCGCCTCGGCCATCTTGCCGTAACCCAAGTCTCCCTCGGTACGCAGGGAGGTGAAGATCACCGCGTAATAAGGAGCCGCCGGTGTTGATGCGATTGCCATACATGCCTCCTCGCTTTGCCGGATCGGTCACGGGAATGCCAGCCTATCATGCCGCAGCGCGCTGCGGATCGCTTCTCTCTTACTCACTGTCCACGCAGATTTTGCGCAGCAAAAACCCCGGCCTGAGCCGGGGTCTTGTCTTGCCGGGGAACGCGGTCTGCGAATCCCCCATCCGTGTTTCTACGCTCTTGCTTTGCCCGTCACGCGGTCCACTTCCTTGAGCCGAGCCGCCTTGCCGCGCAGTCCGCGCAGATAAAACAGCTTCGCGCGCCGCACCTTGTAGCTGCGCACCACTTCTACCTTATCCACCACTTTGGAGTTGAAGGGGAAGATGCGCTCCACGCCCTGGCCGAAGCTCATTTTGCGAACGGTAAACGTGCCTTGCGGGCCCTGGTTGATTGCGATCACGAGGCCCTCAAAGGCCTGAAGCCGCTCTTTATCGCCTTCCTTGATCTTCACTTGAACGCGAATCTGGTCGCCGGGCACAAACGCCGGCAAATCGGTGCGCTTCAGCTTGTCGGCGAGGCGCTGCATTACGGGATGAATGGACATTGTCGTTTCCTGCGATTGAAGTCAGAATGTTTAGTTTATCAAAGATCGCCGCGATCTGCCGGAGCCGACGTCCCTCAATTTGCAGGTGTTGAGGCCACTATCGAGTGCGATATAGTTCCGCAATGGACGAAAAACGAGAACTTCTTCGCCACACTCTTGCCACACTGGCTTACCGCACCGCTCGCGCCCTGGAAAACGCCCCCGCCTCCTTCGCCAATTTCGACAATGCCGGCCGCCGCCCGGTGCAGATCCTGGCCCACATGGGCGACCTCTTTCTCTGGGCGCTTTCGATGGCCCAGGGCAATCCCACCTGGCACAACACTCAGCCCCTCGGCTGGCCGCAGGAGCAGCAGCGATTCTTCGCCGCCCTCTCCGCATTCGACGCGTACCTCGCATCGTCCAATCCCGTGCACGCGCCCATCGAGCGCCTGATGCAGGGCCCCGTTGCCGACGCGCTGACCCACGCCGGCCAGCTCGCCATGCTGCGCCGTCTGGCAGGCTCGCCGACCCGCGGCGAAAACTTCTACGTTGCCGCCATCGCCATCGGCCAGGTGAATTCCGTCCAACCTGAACCGGTAAAGCCCTTCTAGCAGCGCCCCAACACGCGCCAATTCGTCCCCGAAGCGCACTCGTGCGCCTTGGTGCAATGTTGCATTTGCGATTTTTGGCCTGTTGAAAACTGCGCATTTCCTGGAATTATTTGTAACAATCGAGCTATTCTAATCAACTTAAACATCTGAAAATTAATATCGTCGCGATTTTTCTTGACAATCGTATCGTTCTAGTAAGAAAATAGTGACGGTGACTATTGTCGCCATGGAGGTACTTTATGCGCCGTATACTCGCGACCAGCACACTGCTCTCCTCGCTGATTCTCCCCGCAGCGGCATTTGCCAGCACGCCCGTGGACGACGCCACTGCCCCAACCCCCATCCGTGTCAGCTCCGGTGTTACGCAGCCGGTCCTCGTCAACACCGCCTACCTTGACATTCCTCAAGGCTACCCAAGCGACGCTATCCCCGCCGAAGCCCAGGTCGGCCTCGCGGTCACCATCAACGAAAAGGGCGAGCCTGAAAACATCCAGGTGGTCAAGTCCTACAGCAAGTTCTGGGACGCTCGCGTCGTCTCGACCGTCCGTCAATTCCACTTCAAGCCCGCTACCGTTGACGGCGAACCCACGCCTGTCGACATGAACCTGACCATCAACATCGCCCGCTAAGCAAGCCAACAATCCGTCGGGATGCTGCGCCCGAAAGCACCAGGGGTCGAGCCCAACCAGCTCGTCAACAGGAAAGCTGCACCTTCAGGCCAGCATCCCTTCGGCTTCACATCTTCCCTTCGCCGCGAATCGCATCCAAAATCCGCGCGTCTTCCGCGCTCAACGCCGCGCCTTCCAGCAGTTCGGGCCGATTCTTGAGCGTCTTGCGCAGTTGCTGTTCTCGCCGCCAGCGCCTGATCTGCGCGTGATCCCCGTTCATGAGTACTTCCGGCGCGTTCAACCCGCCAAACTGCGCCGGCCGCGTGTACTGCGGATAATCCAGCAGCCCTCCGGCTCCGTGCTGCGATCGCGGAACCCTCGGCCCATCCACGTCGATCCCCGCTTCGATTTCCGCGTCGGGCGCGCCAAAGCTCTCATACTGACCTGAAGCGTCATTGCCCAGCACTCCGGGAAGCAGCCGCATCGTCGCGTCCACCACGACCGCCGCCGCCAGCTCTCCCCCGCTCAGAACGTAGTCGCCGATCGAGAGCTCCATGTCGCAGTAAAGCTCGTTGATCCGCTCGTCCACTCCCTCGTAGCGCCCGCAGACCAGCACCACGCGCTCCACGCCCGCCAGTTCCCGCGCTATCTGCTGATTAAAAAGCCGACCCTGCGCCGACAGCAGAATCACCCGCGTCGCCCGAATTGCGATCTCGGCTGTCGGGTTTCTGCTTTTGATGCCCAGCGCCTCGAGCGCCTCCGCCAGCGGTTCCGGCTTCAGCACCATCCCTTCGCCGCCGCCAAACGGGCGATCGTCCACCGTGCGGTGACGGTCGTGCGCGTACTCGCGCAGATCGTGCGCCTCGACCGTCACCAAGCCATTCTTCACCGCCCGGCTCACGATCCCGTGCGCAAACACGCTTTCAAAGAACCCCGGAAAGATGGTGACAATGTCGAACCGCATGCTTTGATGATAGAAGCTCGGCGCTCTCCGCCCGCATTCACCTGTTCAAGCATCGCCCATGGCGGGGCGATCTGAAGATGCTCGTGGGTTAAGCGACGCGCGAACCCACAATGTACAAGGCGCCCGGCTTCGCCGAGAAGGCGGCGACCGGTTCCGGGATAGTAAGCACCGGCGACGGCGCGTCGCCCAGAATGACGTTGAATTCCTCGGCCGTAACTGGGCGTCCATAAAGCCAACCCTGACCGTAGATTTTCTGTGTGGCCGGAGAGAAATAATCGGCCTGGGAGCCGGTTTCAACGCCTTCCACGACCACTTCCAGATTGAGCGATTTGGCCATGGCCAAGATCTGCGGAAGAATGGCCACGGCCACCGACTCAGTGCCGATCACCTTGGTAAAGGCCTTGTCGATCTTGATGGTATCTGCAAACAAATAGAGCAGCTTATCCAGATTCGAATTGCCGGTGCCGAAGTCATCGATATGGATACTGTGCCCGCTGCTGCGCAGGATGCGGATGGTCTCCATGGCCTCGTTGCCGTTGGCGGCCGACCGTTCCGTGATCTCAATGACCAGGTTCTCGGGCTTGACCTTTGCCTGCTTCAGGCACTCCTCCAGCATGGGCAAAAACTGTGGATCGACAAGGTCCGCCCCGGCCACGTTCACGCTGAGACGAAAGGCGGGGTGGTTGTGGAATATCTTCGCAAAGTCGCGGAGCGCACGATGCAACACGGTTTTCGTGATCCCACCCACGATGCCCAGCGCCTCGGCGATCCCGACAAAGACATCCGGTTCCACCTCATTGCCTTCTTCGTCGGTCCACCGCGCCAGCGCTTCTGCCCCTACGATTTTTTGCGTAGACAGATCGACAATGGGTTGATAAACCACATGCAATTCGTCGCGTTTTATGGCGCGGCGAAGTTGCTGACTCAGATCCCGGCTCCGGTTGTACGCGAATGAAAACACCATTCCGCACAAGATCCCGAGCAGGCCTCCCCCGAAAGTGCTCCCCGCAACTGTCCCGCTCCCGTGATGCAATGCATCGGAGACGGTTGTAGTGACAGTCACGCAGTTGAAGTGAAGAGTGGAACAACGCGTCGCATAGAGCGTGTTTCCCAGCCGGCCTGACCCGTCTGCGTCCAAATTCGGCTCAGTATCTTTCGGCGATGCAGTGACCCCGGGCCCCAATTGCTTTTCGCCAGTGTCTTGTGCTGCGGCAGAGAATTCCATCGAGATGGGTTCCGGGCTGGGAGGCAGGTTCGAGGCCAACACCACATAGGCACTGCCCAGTTGCAGGGCCACCCTCTTCAAGCTGGGATCCCGCGTCGGGGCGAGATTGCTGTACGCAATCGTGCCATCGTTCCATTTCACCGCCGAAGTAAATGGACCAATCGATCGGGCCGGGCGGCCCACTGTGGCAGAACATTCGATGTTTCCGCCGTGGATGCGCCCGGCATCTCTTATGTATTCCGAGCGGAAAACGAGCCCCCGAAAATAGCTAATCTCAGCTTCTGAGCAATAGGAATAAGGCGAAGCCTTCAGCACATTCAGGAGGCTGTGCGCCTCTGAAAACGATGCATTATCCTGTGCTGCCGTGAGCTTCAAGTACTGGTCAAGCCAATTTGTGGCCTGGTGGAGTGCGAGGGCACAGCCCAGCAGATAGCCGGCAACCAAACCGCCTGCCACCATGGCGACGGCGACCGCCCGGGCCACCACAACGCGCTGCATTGGAACTCGACTCATTAAAATGACCGGCGAATATCTCCAGGGCGCACATCTTTCGCAATTTTTCCCTTGTTCTACAGTTAACCCGCTACATCGGAATGGGCAATAACCCCTATCGGGCGCTGTTTGTTACTTCAGTGACATGCTCGTGCTACGACCAAAGGGTGAGAACGCCATGCTCGCAAGCCGCGCGCCTCGGCGCTTCGCGCTGCGCTGAATCAGCCATTGCTAGCCGCGCCGCCCATGACACCAACGTCCGCACGCGCACGCCCTTAACTACGAGCTGCCGGCTGACCTCACACGTCCTTAGCTAATGGCCGAAAGCTAGTAGCTAGAAGCTGCTTTCCGCACCCACAATCGCGCCGTCACCACACCAAAAAGAAATCCGCCGATGTGGGCCAGGTACGCCACGCCGCCCGTCTGCACCGTCGCCACCGAGCCGACCACGCTCAGCAACTGAAACAAGAACCAAACCCCGATCAGCAGGACTGCCGGAATATACGTCACGCGGATGATGATCAGGATCCACACCAACGTCCGAATCCGGTCTCGCGGATAAATCACGAGGAACGCGCCCATCACCGCCGCAATCGCTCCGCTCGCGCCCAGGCAGGGAATCCGCGAGCCCGGGCTGCCCGCAATCTGAGCCAGCATCGCCACCACACCGCCCAGCAGATAAAAGACGATGTAGCGAAATCGCCCCATCGCGTCTTCGATCGCCGGCCCAAACGCCCAAAGAAAAATCATGTTGCCCAGAATGTGCAGCCAGCCCGCGTGCATGAACATCGCGGTCACGATGGTGATCAAGCGGTGCCCGTGCTCGATGCGCAGGGGAATCACCGCCCACCGATTCACAAACGCTTCGCCGCCCTCCAACTCCAGCAGAAACACGTATGCGTTCGCGACGATGATCAGCGCCGTCATCCACGCAAAGCCGCGCGTCCGTCGCGATGCGTCTCCCAGCGGTATGACCGTTCCCACGTTGCCTCGCGTCCTGCCTCGTGCAAATGATAATCGCCCTTTGCGCGCCGCAGGCCCACGCTGAGTCTCAGCAGCAGGAAATTGCCTGGACAGCGTCTGCGCGTCAGAGCAGGTTTTAGAAGATCTTTTTCCCGAACGCCGAGCAAATCAATTGCACTGCCAGCTCCGCGGTACGGTTGTGCTCATCCAGGATCGGATTCACTTCAACCAACTCCAGGCTCAGCATGCCCCCGTGGTCGGCCAGAATCTCCATCGCCAGGTGCGCTTCGCGGTACGTCGCTCCGCCCGGCACAGGCGTGCCCACTCCCGGCGCTTCTTCGGGATCCACCCAATCCATATCCATCGAAACGTGATAGCCGGCAGTCCCGCTGGCTGCCGCCTTGATCGCTTTCTCCATCACCGCGCGCAAGCCGAGCTCGTCGATGTCCCTCATGGTGCACGCGGTAATCCCAGCGCGCCGGATGTTCTCCCGCTCCGCCTCATCGACATCGCGTATGCCTACCAGGACCGTGTGCTGCGGCTGCACCTTCGGTTGCCAGCCGAGCAGGTTGCTCAACTCCGACGGTCCCATTCCCAACAGGGCCGCAAGCGGCATGCCATGCACATTGCCCGTAGTCGATGTCTCCGGCGTGTTGATGTCCGAGTGCGCATCGATCCAGATCAGCCCCACTGCCTGCTGCAGCGCGCGAAAATGGTTGGCCACGCCGGCCACGGTGCCCGCGGCCACCGAGTGGTCCCCACCCAGCACGATCGGTGTGGCCCCGCGCGCCAGCGCCTGCTGCACGCGTTCGGCAATCTCCTCGTCGCACTGGGCAATCTCCTTCAGAAAGCGCGCATGCGCGTCGCCCCGCCGCATTGTCTCCGCAACGGGCACCTGTACGTTGCCCCGATCGGTCACATGATGGCCCAGCGCTTCCAGCTTGGCTTCCAGGCCGGCCACGCGCAACGCGGAAGGACCCATATCCACGCCGCGCCGCTGCTGTCCCAGGTCCAGTGGCACACCGATCACCTCAATCTGCTTCGCCGCGCCTTGCCGCGAATGCGCATTCCGTCCCGATGCCGCAGGTGCATGCTGATTCATAAGTCAGTCCTTGTTTTTCGCGGCAACCCTCTGCCGCTTGCGGTCTCCCCGCGCCATCATGCTAGCCTACCGCTCCCCGCCCTGCTTCATGTCAACACCACGCCGCGCTTCTGGCGGGGGTTGGATCGGCTAGTTGGGTTCCGGCGGCGCGAAGGGCCACTGGCGGAGGCGGTAGGCGCGGAAGAGATAGATCGCTGTTCCGCTGATGGCGATTGCGACGGCGCCGTAAAGCTCGAAGAGGCCGCTGCCTCCTTTTGCCTGGGCACGGCGGGGATCGAAGAGCATGAAGGCGAAGCCGGCCATGGCGGCGAGAGGCGGGAGCGGGTAGAGAGGAATGCGAAAAGGGCGGGGGAGATCGGGACGGCGGATGCGGAGCAGGATGACACCGATCTGTTGCAGTGAGAACTGGAGCAGGATGCGCGTGATGACGAGCATGGTGATGACCTGCGCAAGCGAGAAGAAACAGAAGAGAGCGCCGACGAGACCAAGAGCCACGAGCGAGCGGTGGGGAATGCCGTAGCGCGGGTGAACAGCGGCGAGGAAACGAAAATAGTTGCCATCGCGGGCGGCGGCGTAAGGGACGCGCGAGTAGCCGAGCTGCAGGGAGAAGACGCTGGCAAAAGCAGTCCAGACGATGAGAGCGGCGATCAAGTAGCCGGCCCAGCGGCCGAAGGCGGAGGCGGCGATGTCGGCGACGAGCTGCACGCGCAGAGCTGCGGATTCGGCGGCGTGCGTTGCGGCCGAGTGGAGCGAGGGCAGGACCGCAAGGTTCATGAGGACGTAGAACGCGGCGACGAAGAGGATGGAGAGAAGGATGGCGCGAGGGATGGTGCGCTCGGGACGGCGGACCTCTCCGCCGAGGAAACAGATGTTGTAATAACCCCAATAACAATAGGTGGCGAGAAGCGTGGCCTGAGCGAGGCCGCCCAGAGCGAGGGCCGTGGAGAGCGCTGGGGCTTGCGGCATGTGCCAGCCGCCGGTGGCTGCGGCGTGCGCGAATCCGGAGACGATGACGCCGGTAAGAGCCGCGATGACTCCGACGAAGAGAACCCAAGCGAGGCGCGTGATGGAGCTGAGGTTGCGATAGAGGAGCGCGGTGACGAGAAGACACGCGGCAGCGGCGGCGAAGTTCGAGTAATGGAGTGCGGGAAGCGCGGCGATGGGAGCGGTGTCGAGGCCGGGCCAGAAGACGCCGAGAAAACCCGAGAGGCCGATGCAGCCGGAAGCGATGGAAAGCGGCGCGGTAAAGCCGACCTGCCAGACGTAGAGAAAACTGAGCCAGCGGCCGGGGCCTCTCGGGCCGTAGATCTCTTCCAAGAAGGCGTAGCTGCCGCCGGCGCGTGGGAAGGCTGCGCCGAGCTCGGCCCAGACGAGGCCGTCGGCAATGGCGATGACAGCGCCGAGCACCCAGGCCCAGACGGAGAGGCGATAGCCAGCGGCGGCGATGACGAGAGGCAGGGTGATGAAGGGGCCGACGCCGATCATCTCCAGCATGTTGAAGAGGACGGCGGAGCGAAGGCCTATTCGGCGCTCGAGATTCGCGGCTGGCGTGGCGGAGGTTGAGGCGGGAGGGATCATCGGCTGGCTGGTAATCAGCTTATTACGGAGGGGCGGTGGGCATTGACGAGTGAGAGTTCAGTCGAGGAGACTAGGTGATCAAGCAAACGTGTGCAATAAGGGGTTTTCGCGGATGATCGAGAAGGACAAAGGGAGCGGGGGGCGGGTTGCGCAGGGCGGCACGGGCCGGCGCGCGCCTCGGCAGACTTCAATCAAGGACATTGCCCGGATGGCACGCGTGTCGCACCCGACGGTCTCGCGCGCGTTGCAGAACAGCCCGCTCGTGAATGCGGCGACGGCGGCGAAGATCCGCAAGATCGCCGAGGCTGCTGGGTACAGGCCGAGCGCGGTGGCGCGCGGATTGGTGACACGGCGGACGCGGACGGTGGGGCTGGTGGTGACAACAGTGGCCGATCCATTTGCCAGCGAGGTGGCGTGCGGGATCGAGCAGGCGGCCAACGATCACGGGTATGCGGTGTTTCTGGCGAACTCGAACGCCGATGCCGAGCATGAGCGCAAAGTGGTGCAGGCACTGGCGGAGCGGCGCGTGGACGGGATCATCGTGACGTCGTCGCGCGTGGGGTCGGATTACCTGCCAATGCTGGCGGACCTGAACGTGCCGATGGTGCTGGTGAACGATCAGTACCCGGGAGAGTTTGTGCACTCGGTGATGATCGCCAACGAGGATGGAAGCCGGGCAGCGACGGAGCATCTAATCGATTTGGGCCACCGGCGCATTGCATACGTGGGCGACCGCAGCGGCTATCAGACCGAAACGGAAAGGCTGGAGGGGTACAAGCAGGCGTTGAGCGCGGCGGGAATCGAATTTGATGCCGAACTTACGGTGCGCGGCGACGGACGGCCCGAGGGGGCTGCGGAAGCGATGGAGGCACTGCTGAAGCTGGCGGAGCCCCCGACGGCTGTGTGCTGCTACAACGATATGACGGCGCTGGGAGCAATGCGGGCGATACGAGCGCGCGGGCTGCGCGTGCCGGAAGATGTATCGGTGACGGGATTCGACGATTTGTTTTTCGCGGAGTATCTGGAACCACCGCTGACCACCGTGCGGCAACCGATGCGGCGCATGGGAGAGATGGCGATGGAGAATTTGTTGAAGCTGATGTCGGGAGAGGATTCGGTGGCGCAAGTGAAAGCAGAGGCTGAGTTGGTGGTGAGGAAGTCAACGGGAAGAGCGGGAACGAACCCCGGTCTCAGAATCGAGACCGGGGGCACCCGCACCCACGCGGGGCACCGCGATGGGTGAAAGCGGAGCAAGAAACGGAGGGCCGGCGCAACTGACGCCGCTAAGCGTCTTCTGCAAGGACACGCCGATCCTTCCGGCGATTCGCAAGCCGGAGTTTGTGGAGCAGGCGATTGCGTCGCGCGGCAAACTGGTGTACCTGCTGACGGGCGATCCGGACAATGTGGAGTCGATGATCCGGAAGATTGTGGACGCGGGGAAGATTCCGCTGGTGAATCTCGATCTGCTGAACGGATTCTCGCGGGATAAATACGCAGTGAACTACCTGAAGCGGTTGGGGGCGAAGGGCATTATTTCGACGCATCTCGATCCGCTGCGGCACGCGCTGGCGATTGGGCTGTACGGGATTCAGCGGACTTTCCTGCTGGACTCGGGCGCGATGGACACGATTTCGAATCAGCTAAAGAACACGCCGGTGCACGCGTTGGAGATTCTGCCGGCGTTGGTTGCCCCGAAGATGCTGGCGCGGGTGCGGGCGATCTCGCCTGATCTGCCGGTGGTGGGCGGAGGACTGATCGAGACGATGAAGGAAGTGGAAGAGTTGCTGGCGCAGGGATTGAGCGCGGTGTCGACGAGCAACCCGGTGATGTGGATCAAGTAGCGACGCTACTCCGTGTCAGGGTTGGGGAGGATGATGTCGCGGACGATGGAGTTCATCTCGACGACGGCGGAGATGAACTGGCGGAGCGTGCGGCGCGTTGAGCCGAAGGTGTCAAACTCCGCGGGCGTGAGGCCGTTTTCCGTGTAGGCGCGTTCGAAGTCGGGAAACTTGCGGAGCAATGTGTCGACGATGCGGGGGTCGACCGGATTGTCGATGCGCGGAATGACTTCGATGTCGCTCTCGTTGTAGCGGCGCTGCCAGGGGCAGGGCGGAGAGATGACGACATCGCCGCCGATGAACTCACTCCAATGCATGTGATTGCGGAAGGCGGCGGAGAGAAGGCGCAGGCGGTAGCCTCGTTCGTGATAGATCTTGTAGGCCTTCTTAAAGACGGCGACGCCAGCCCACTCGAGATAACCGGGATCGACGGAGAGATTGTGCTTGTCGTGGAGGACCTTGAGCCAGTCATCGAGACGGCCGACCATGATGGTGCAAATGGGACCCATAGATGAAATGTCGAGCCCTTCGGCTTCGCGGCGCTTGAGGCCACGCTCGACAGCCTCGGCGACTGCGATTGCCTGAGGGAGCGTGAAGCTGACAGTGGCGTTGATGCTGATGCCGCGGTAGGTTGCTTCCTCGATAGCCGGAATGCCGGCGCATGTGGCGGCGATTTTGACGATCATGTTGGGCGCGAGCTGACTGAAGCGGATGGCCAGAGCCAGCATGGCCTCGGTGTTGCGGTAGTTGCGGGGGTCGGTTTGGATCGACAGGCGGCCATTGCGGCCTTTTTCGCGCTCGAAGATGGGCAGGAGCAGACGCGCGGCATTTGTGGAGATTTCTTCGACGATGCGCCAGGAGAGGTCGTCCTCGGTCAGGTCTGGCTCGGCGGCGGCGAGCTCAAGGATGCGAGGCTTCCAGACGGCGAGCTCTTGCTTGAGCACTGCGACGGCGATGGAGGGGTTGCAGGTGGCGCCGACAGCGCCATGCGAGATGGAATAGTTGAGGTCTTCGACGGAGGCTGAGTCGTTCCACAGGCAGGTGGGCGTGGTCTGCGTCATTTTGTGGAGGGGGCTCTTGAATTGGGTCATAAAGGCGACGGGAGGCCTGCATCCTCCGAGAGATGCAAACGTGTGCATGGAAACGGTAACACCACGGAAAGTTGACGGTCAAGGGTGCGCCGAGGGCTGAGATATGGCGTTCGCCTGGACGGCTGCAATCGAGGATGAGGCGACATCGGACACGAGCTGTTTTGCCCCGCGCGAATTGTACCTATAAAAGCTTAAGAATGTGATGCTTGCGTTGGCTGATTTTTCCACTGAATTGAAGCCATTTCGCAATTGACAGGAAGAGGGTATTTTGTGAAAATCGTAAATGTGCACACGTGTGCATCGATTGCGGCATTTTGTTTGCGATTCGAAAAATCCGGTGCGGGCATAAGCCGGACTTTCCCCCTTCACTTTGGACAAATTTAGCCCAGGAGAGATGATGAGTGAGTTGTTGATCCGGCCGGAGAAATTCCGGAACCGGACCGAAGATTTTGGATACGAATTTTTATCTTTTGCGACGCGCAAGTTGGAGGTTGGTCAGAAATTCTGGAGCGAGACGGCCGGAAGAGAATTGGCCATAGTGGTACTGGGCGGAGTTTGCTCGGTGACCAGCTCGCGAGGCGATTGGCACGGAATCGGTCAGCGCGAGACAGTTTTCGACGGACTGCCCTACACGCTTTATCTGCCAATCAGGACGACGTTCACGGTCAGCGCCGATACGGCGTGTGATTTGGCTTTTTGCTACAGCAAGGCCGAAGAAGAGTACCCGGCGCGGCTGGTAACGCCGGCACACGTGGGAATCGAAATTCGAGGCGGCGGAAACGCCACGCGGCAGATCAATTCCATGCTGCCGCCTGGATTTCTGGCGCAGAGGTTGATGGTGGTGGAGGTATTCACGCCGGCGGGCAACTGGTCGAGCTATCCGCCGCATAAACACGACGCCAACAATCCACCGGAAGAAGTCGACCTAGAAGAGATTTACTACTACCGGATGGAGCGTCCGGAGGGATACGCGATCCAGAAGGTGTACACGGCGGACCGGCGTATCGATGAGACGATGACGGTGCGCGACGGCGAGCTGGTGCTGGTTCCGGAGGGATACCATCCGGTGGTGGCTGCGCACGGATACAACGTGTATTATCTGAACGCGCTGGCGGGTTCGGCACGGTCGATGGCCTGCTCGGACGATCCGGATTATGCGTGGGTGAAGAGCAGTTGGAAGGAAAAGGACCCGAGGCTGCCGATGGTGAAACGCTGAGCTTCTAGCCATTAGCTTTTAGCTCTTAGCTTTTTCATGCGACAGCCTTAATGGTTGATTTAGCGTGCAGGAGCCAGGAGCTGAAGGTCGGTGGCTCCAGTTCCGGGGAGCGGGCATGAAGACGCGGCGCATGACGATGGCTCAGGCGCTTATCGAGTTCCTGAAGCAGCAGCATGTGGAACGGGACGGCCGCGAGCATGCGTTCTTCGCCGGAATGGTGGGGATCTTCGGCCACGGAAACGTGGCCGGAATCGGCCAGGCGCTCCAAGAGAATCCAGATTTCCCCTACATATTGATGCGCAACGAGCAGGCCGGCGTGCACATGGCAGCGGGTTTCGCGAAGGCGAGCAACCGGCTTCGCACGTTGGCGTGCACGTCGTCGATTGGGCCGGGCGCGACGAATATGATTACCGGCGCGGCGCTGGCGACGATCAATCGGCTGCCGGTGCTGCTGCTGCCGGGAGATATTTTTGCGCGGCGGAATGTGGCGCCGGTGCTGCAGCAACTGGAGTCGCCGGCAACGCAGGACACTGGCGTGAACGATTGCTTCAAGCCGGTGTCGCGCTACTGGGACCGCATCTACCGGCCCGAACAACTGATTACTTCCCTGCCCGAGGCGATGCGCGTGCTGACGTCGCCGTCCGATTGCGGCGCGGTGACGCTGGCGCTGCCGCAGGATGTGCAGACCGAAGCGTACGACTATCCCGAAGAACTGTTTCGCAAAAGAGTGTGGCTGATCCGGCGGGACGAACCGGACCGTGAGTCGCTAGAGCGCGCGGTGCAGGTAATTCGCGCGGCGGAACGGCCGCTGATCGTGTGCGGGGGCGGCGTGCTGATGAGCGAGGCCTCGCGGGCACTGCGCGATTTTGCGACGAAGACTGGGATTCCCGTGGCGGAGACGCAGGCGGGCAAGGGCGCGCTCGCATGGGACCAAGGGCAAGTAGTGGGAGCGATCGGAGCAACCGGGTCGCTGGCGGCGAACCGGCTGGCGAACGCGGCCGACCTGGTCATCGGCATTGGAACGCGCTATTCCGATTTCACGACAGCGTCGATGACGGCGTTTCAAAATCCAAACGTAAAGTTCATAAACATCAACACTGCGGAATTTGACGCATATAAAGTGGGCGCTATTGCAGTGGTGGCTGACGCGCGAGTGGCGCTGGAGCAAATTGGCGGGGCGCTGAGCGGTCACAAAGTGAGCCGGGCTTATGCGGCAGAGATCGCAGAACTAAAGGCGATTTGGGATGCGGAAGTCGATCGGCTGTTCCATTTGAATGGGCACGATTCGGACGGCGAGGACAAGCCTGCGCAGAGCGAAGTGATTGGCGCGATGGGTGAGGCAGCAGGAGAGCGCGGCGTGCTGGTATCGGCAGCGGGCAGCCATCCCGGCGACCTGCACAAGCTGTGGCGCACACGCACGCCGAATGGCTACCACATGGAGTATGGCTACTCGTGCATGGGATACGAGATTCCCGGCGCGATGGGCGCGAAGCTGGCCGATCCGACAAGAGAGGTTTTTGTTTTTCTCGGCGATGGAACATATTTGATGGCGCCGAGCGAGATTGTGACGGCGGTGCAGGAGGGCATTAAGATCGTCATCGTGCTCGTGGACAATGGCGGATTCGCGAGCATAGGAAGTTTGAGCCGGTCGCTTGGGCAGGGCGGGTTTGGAACGCGCTATCGCGCGCGGGACAAGAAGTCTGGACAGTTGGACGGCGAACCGGTGCACGTGGACTTTGTGGCCAGCGCGCGCAGTCTGGGCGCGCATGCGATCAAAGCTGAAACGCTGGACGAGCTGAAGCAGGCGCTGAGCGAAGCCAAAGCAACGGACCGAACGACGGTGATCGTGGTGGAGACGGATGGGTCGGCAAGCGTTCCCAGTTACGACTCGTGGTGGGACGTTGCGGTGGCGGAAGTTGCGGAGATGGAGAGCGTGCGCGAGGCGCGGGCGAAGTACGGAGAGGCGCGCAAGCGTGAACGGCATTTTATTTGAGGAGAGGTCGAGATGGAGCGTTTGCAGAATTTCATTGAAGGTGATTGGCGCACGTCGAGCGCGAGCGAAACGCTGAACGTGATTAATCCTGCATCGGCCACGGTGCTGGCGGAGGTTCCGCTTTCGCCGGCTGCGGATGTGAACGCAGCGGTAGAAGTGGCGCAGCGCGCGTTTATCGACTGGCGGCGGACGCCGGTGGTGGATCGCGTGCAGCCGCTGTTCCGGCTGAAGACGCTCCTGGAGCAGCACCGCGACGAGCTGGCGCTCTCGATTACCAACGAGTGCGGCAAGACGCTGGCCGAGAGCAGGGCGGAGATTGTGCGCGCAGTGGAGAACGTAGAGACCGCGTGCGGCATGCCGATGATGATGCAGGGTACGAATTGCGAAGACATCGCGGCAGGGATCGACGAGCACATGATCCGGCAGCCGTTGGGAGTGGTGGCGGCGATTGTGCCGTTCAATTTTCCGGGAATGATTGCGTTCTGGTTTTTTCCGTACGCCGTGGCAGCTGGGAATTGCTTCTTACTGAAGCCGTCAGAGCGCGTGCCGATTACTTCGCAAAAACTGTTTGCGCTGATTCAGGCGGCGGGATTTCCGCCTGGCGTGATGCAGCTTGTGAACGGCGGGCGCGAGACGGTGAACGCGATTCTCGACCACCCGGGCATTCGCGCAGTGAGCTTTGTGGGATCGACGGCGACGGCGAAGTACATCTACAGCCGGGCAGCAGCGAACGGCAAACGCGCGCAGTGCCAGGGCGGCGCGAAGAATCCAGTGGTGGTGATGCCGGACGCGGATATGGAGATGACGACGCGGATTCTTGCCGATTCCGCTTTTGGATGCGCGGGACAGCGGTGCCTCGCGGCGAGTGTGGCGATCACGGTGGGCGCGGCGCGGCCGAATTTCACTGAACTGATTTCGGCGGCGGCGAAGAGTCGGAAGACGGGCTATGGGGCCGAGCCGGGCGTGGAGATGGGCCCGGTGATTTCAGCCGAAAGCAAGACGCGGATCGAAGGACTGATTGCAAAAGGCGAGCAGGCAGGAGCCCGCGTGATTGTGGATGGGCGCGGAAAGAAAATTCCCGAGTACGAGGACGGATATTTTGTGCTGCCGACGGTGCTCGACGACGTGCCCCCGGATTCCGAGGCCGCGCGGACGGAGATCTTTGGGCCGGTGCTGAGCCTGATCCATGCACAGACGATTGAAGAAGCTATTGCGTTAGTGAATGGGCGCAGCTACGGAAACATGGCGTGCATCTTCACGACCGACGGCGCCAATGCGCGGCGCTTCCGCTATGAGGTGAATGCGGGGAACGTGGGCATCAATGTGGGAGTGGCGGCACCGATGTCGACTTTTCCGTTCAGCGGATGGGGCGACAGCTTCTTCGGCGACCTGCACGCGCAGGCACAACATGCGGTGGAGTTTTTCACACAGACGAAAGTTGTGGTGGAACGCTGGCCGAAGGAGTGGAGCAGGAAATTCTGAAGGCAGGGACTTGGGGACGTAGGGACTAGGGACTAAGAACAAGGCGAGGAACGAATATGAAAGAGCTATTGGTGGGGAATGCGCCGTGCTCATGGGGCACGCTGGAGCATCAGGATCAGAGCCAATCGATTCCGTTTAACCAGATGCTGGACGAGCTGGTGGAAACAGGATACACAGGGACGGAACTGGGCGACTGGGGCTATATGCCGACAGACGCGGTGCGGCTGAGCGAGGAATTGGCGAAGCGCGACAATGTGGTGATGCTGGGCGCGTATGTGCCGGTGGCGATGAAGAATCCGGCGACGCACGCGGAGGGGCGCCAGAGAGCGGTAAAGACGGCGAAGCTGCTTGCCGCCGTGGCGACGACGCAGGCGCCGTACCTGGTGCTGGCAGACGATGCGGGCACCGATCCCGTGCGCACCAAGCGCGCGGGGCGCATCCGGCCGGAAGACGGCTTGAGCAAGGACGAGTGGAAAACCTTCGCCCGCGGCGCGGACGAAATTGCGCATGCGGTGTTCGACGAGACGGGTTTGCGAACGGTATTTCATCATCATTGCGCGGGGTATGTGGAGACGCCAGACGAGATTGAGCAACTGTTGGACAAGACGCATCCCGATCGCCTGGGACTGGTGTTTGACGCCGGGCACTACGTTCATGGGACGGGCACCGAGGACGGCAATTTGTTGCCCGCGCTGGAGCGCTTCAAGGAGCGGATCTGGTACATCCATTTGAAGGATCTGGAGCCGAATGTTGCACGGCGCAGCCGCGACGAGGAGTGGGATTATTTTACGGCGATGCGGAATGGCTTGTACCCGGAGCTCGGCAAAGGGTGCATCGACTTCCCTGCCCTGTTGCGCTGGCTGGCCGCGCGCGACTACAAAGGATATGCCCTGGTGGAGCAGGATATTCTGCCGGGGATGGGAACGCCGAAGGAGAGCGCGGCACGCAGCCGCGAGTATTTGCGGTCGATTGAATTGAATTTCACGCAAGATCAGCTTTTGGCTATTAGCCGTTAGCTTTTAGCTTTTTCGATTGAGAGCGCGAGTTGTGAGTTAACCGATGGACGAGCTGCGAGCTTAGGGCGAAAGCTGAAGACTGCTTTTTTGAGGGGCACGATGAGCGGAAAGAAATTGCATTTTGGAATCATTGGTGCGGGACGGATTGGGAAGGTTCACGCGGAGACGCTGGCGTTCCGGTTGCCGGAGGCGGAGATTGTGTGCATCGCCGACGTGGATCGCGCGGCGGCCGAGACGCTGGCAGCGCGGTGCGGCATTCCCAAGGTGGTCGCGACGGCCGAAGAGGTGATTGGCGACCCAAAGGTGGAGGCGGTACTGATTTGCACCCCCACTGGGACACACGCCGATCTGATTGTCCAAGCAGCGAAGGCTGGAAAGCAGATTTTCTGCGAGAAGCCGATCGCGTTCAGCCTGGACAAGATCGATATGGCACTCGAGGCAGTGAAAAAGGCCGGCGTGAAGCTGCAGATCGGGTTCAACCGGCGGTTCGACTCGAATTTCAGGCGCGTGCGCGGAGCGGTCGCGAGAGGCGAGATCGGCCAACCGTGCCTGATGCATCTGATCAGCCGCGATCCCGCGCCACCATCGATCGCGTATATTCGCACATCGGGCGGAATTTTTCTCGACATGATGATTCACGATTTCGATATGGCGCGGTTTTTGATCGGCGACGAGGTGGAAGAGATCTACACCACGGGAGGAGTGCTGGCTGAACCCGAGATCGGCGAAGCCGGCGACCTGGATATGGCGGTGGTGGTGTTGCGCTTCAAAAAGGGCACGATCGGCACCATCGATAACAGCCGGAAGGCGGTGTTCGGTTACGACCAGCGCGTGGAGATTCTGGGCACCAAAGGCAAGATCGCGACGGAGAATCGATTCCCCAATGAGGTCGTAGTCAGCACTGGCGAAACGGTCTATTCCGATCTGCCGCTAAAGTTTTTCATGGACCGCTATCCGGAGAGCTTTGCGCTGGAAGTTGCGGAGTTTGTGCAAGCGGTGATCGACGACAAGCCGACGCCGGTGACGGGCGCCGATGGGCGCGTGCCGGTGGTGATGGCACTGGCAGCCAAGAAATCGTTTGACGAACACCGACCGGTGAAGCTGGCCGAGGTGTCGGCGTGAAAAAATCCGCGCTGATTTGCATTTTGACCGATGTGCACCTTTGGGTGCCTGTTGTCGTGCTCATTCTGGGGACCACACTGCTGATGATGTTGAGGTGAACGGATGAGCGACGCGACAGCCCCCGCGACGACGCGGCCAACGATGCGGTCGACCTTGCGGTCTGGTATTTCCTTGCACAAGCTGGGCGTGTTTTGCGGGCTTTCGGCAGCGGTGTGGCTGGGAAGCGCGGAAGCGCCGACGAAGCTGGTGAACGAAGGCTTCTCTCCATTCCTGATTTCGATGGGAATGGTGATGGGTGCGTTTGTGGCGCGTTGGACGATTCCCACGCTGCTGAAGGGCACGGGATTCGTGTTCGTGGATCTGAAAGAGAAGCCGCACCTGATGGTGTGGGCGCTCGTGGGCGGAATGCTGTGGGCTGTGGCCAACACGCTGACGATTTTTGCGGTGCGCAACGTGGGCCTGGCGATTGCGTTTCCGCTGTGGAACACGAATAGCCTGGTTGGGCTGTTCTGGGGATGCCTGCTGTTTAAAGAGCTGCGCGGCTCGCGAGCCAAGGACTGGGCCAAGGTGATTGGCGGAGCGGCGGCAATTGTGTTTGGCGCGGCGGTGCTGGCTGTGGCAACGGCGCAGCAAAATGCGGGGACGCCGGGCAAGGCAGCCATCGGAATCATCGCTGCGCTGGGCGCGGGCGTGCTGCTGGGCACGATGTACATTCCCTACCGCAAGGCGTACATCAGCGGCATGAATCCGCTGTCGTTCGTAACGATTTTTACGTTTGGCGAACTGGGAACCGTGTTTCTGCTGGGATGGATTTTTTACGGCGGCACGGCTCCGCTGCTGGCTGAGCTGAATCGCGCGCGACCCATGCTGTTCTGGCCGTTCGTCGGCGGATTCTGCTGGGTGATCGGCGACCTGTTTCAGCAGTACGCGGCGAAATACATCGGCATCGGGCGAGGCATTCCGCTTTCAAACACAAACCAACTTTGGGGCTTGGCGTGGGGCGCGCTGGTCTTCGGCGAGTTTGTTGGACTCACGACGGGCAGCAAGGTTCTGATCATGACCGGATCGATCATCATGATTGCAGGCGCTGTTTCGATCAGCATGGCTGCGCCGCCGCCTTCGGAGATGGAGAGCTGGAAGGCGGCGATGCATCGCGAGTGCGACCGCTACGGATTGGACAAGGAGAGCGTGGCCGCTGTAGTGGCGGGGAACGATCCGCTTGCCGACAATAAGCATCCGCGGCGGTGGTGGGAGATTCTGATTTTCACGGTTGCGAGTGGAGTTTTTGTGTGGCTCGCCGTCGGCACACGCGCGCAGCACATTTTCGTGAACGTTCCGTGGATGATTGTGCTGATTGTGGGCACGATTATTCCGCTGGGACTCTGCGGCACGCTGCTGTGGAGAAGGACGAGGTTTTCGTAGGCGCGGCGGGTTTGCATGCGCCGACGCCCACGCTGGAAGGTTGGCAAGTTAGCAAATCCTTCGATACACCAGCAATTCAATTGAACTGAGTTCGCCGGACCTCTCCACCCGCCGCAAAGCTGCGGGACAGCGACCTTTCCTATCTGATTGACAATGCGTGTGTTAAGTGCATTCTTGCCCGTTCCCCCGGGGCGTCATCGCTCGATCAATTCGAGTCGACCCGGCGCTGCGGAGGGCGAGTCTCCTGCGCACGAAAATAAGGAATCTTGCGACTCTTCCAGCGGCCATGAAGAGTGAACCTTGTCACATCTGGTCGCGCCTGCTGGGGCATAGAATTACGGCGGTGCCAAGGTGTTCCACACCTTTGAGTTTCGGTGTGGTGCGGCGGCACTTTTGCATAATCCCCAGGTGCGGACATGGCGACACAAGTAGAAATTGAGAAAAAGAAGACGATTGGCGACAAGATCGCCGAGTTGGCGGCGAAGCGCGCGGAGCTCGAATTGGGCGGTGGCCAGGAACGCATCGAGCGGCAGCATGCGTCGGGGAAGCTGACGGCGCGGGAGCGCGTGGAGCGGCTGGTCGATCGCGGCAGCTTCGAGGAGATCGGACTGTTTTGCCGGCATCGCGCGACGTACTTCGGCATGGCCGAAAAAGACCTACCGGCCGACGGAGTGGTGACGGGATGCGCAACCATCGACGGGCGGCTGGTGCATTTGGCGAGCCAGGATTTTACGGTGGCGGGCGGGGCTGCCGGCGAGACCCATTGCAATAAAGTGGCCGAGATGATGGCCATGAGCCTGAAGACCGGCAGCCCGTTCGTGTTTATCAACGACTCGGGCGGCGCACGGGTGCAGGAGGGGATCGACAGCCTGGCCGGATACGCGCGGGTGTTCTACAACAACGTGATGCTTTCTGGAACGGTGCCGCAAATCTCTCTGATCTGCGGGCCGTGCGCTGGCGGTGCGGCGTATAGCCCGGCGCTGACGGATTTCGTGATCCAGACCGAGCAGGCGCGGATGTTCATCACCGGGCCGCAGGTGATTAAGCAGGTGACGGGCGAAGAAGTAAGCGCGGAGGAGCTGGGCGGAGCGCAATCGCAGATGCACTACTCGGGCGTGGTGCACTTGATTGCACGCGACGACAACGAGGCGATCGAGCTTTGCCGACGACTGCTGAGCTTTTTACCCGCAAACAATATGGAAGATCCGCCGCGGCTGCCGTTCAACGGGAAATTGCGAGCCGACGCGGAGATGAGCGAGACGGTTCCCGTGGATCCGAAGGTGGCCTACGATGTGCGCGATGTGATTGTGCGCGTGGTAGACAACCAAGATTTTCTGGAGATTCAACCGGAGTTTGCCGCGAACATTGTTATTGGTTTTGGACGATTGCAAGGGCGACCCGTAGGGATAGTGGCCAACCAGCCGTGCGTGCAGGCCGGGGCACTGGACATCGATGCGTCGGACAAGTCGGCGCGGTTCGTACGTTTCTGCAATGCGTTCAACATTCCGCTGCTGACCTTTGTGGATGTGCCGGGATTCTTGCCGGGCGTGGAGCAAGAACGCGGGGGAATCATCCGGCATGGAGCGAAGCTGTTGTTTGCATATTCGGCGGCGACGGTTCCGAAGATCACCGTAGTTCTGCGCAAGGCTTATGGCGGCGCATACATCGCCATGTGCTCCAAGGGGCTGGGAGCAGACCGCGTGGTGGCGTGGCCTACGGCAGAGATTGCAGTCATGGGAGCCGAGGGCGCGGCCGAGATTGTGTTCCGGCGGGAGATCGATGGGGCCGAGGACAAGGCTGAGCGGCGGAAAGAACTGGTGGACGAGTACCGCGAGACGTTTTCGAATCCTTATGTGGCGGCAGGGCGACGGCTCGTGGACGACATTATCGATCCCGCGGAAACGCGGCGGTACGTGGCGCGGGCGTTGGAGTCATTGCACGGAAAGCGCGAGCTGAGGCCGCAGAAGAAGCATGGGTTGATTCCCTTGTAAGTGGAGGCTAGGCATGAGAGTTCATTGGACGGATTGGGCACTGCTGACGGCTCTAGCGGGCGCGGCGTGCGTGGCCATTTATGCCGCAATGGCGCGCGCGATGCGGCGGGCCGTGGCCGAGAAGCAGCGTGAGACCGATCGCCAACTAAGCGCGATGGCCGCGACTGTGAGTGCGTTGCAGGCCCGCGTGGCGGAGCTTGGCGGGTTGCAGGTGCAGCAGGGAGAGAGCGCGGCAGCTTCTGCGAAGGCGGACATTCTGGCGGAGCAGAAACAGGAATCTCCAGAGGCCGAGACCGTCGCGGTGCTGTCCGCGGCGGCAGCGACATTGCTGGGCAAGAAGGCGCGCATCCGCTCGGTGCAACTGCTGCCGGCCGAGCAAAGCGGCGCGGGGACATGGGCGCAGCAGGGACGCGCGTTTGTACAGACCTCGCACAATCCGCGCTCCAGAGGATAAGCGGCAAATGGATTTGAGAAAGCGAGTAGCACGTTGAAGCTTCAGATCACGATCGACGGGAAGGCCTACGAGGTTGATGTTGAAGTATTGGAGGACGACGAAGATGTAGCGGCCTCGGGCCACGCTCTGCGACCTGCGGCACATGCAACCGATCCCCATGCGCAAGGGCACATAGAGGCGTGGGACAGCGCGGGGAAGATTTGCCGCAGCCCGGTGATGGGTTTGGTGATCAAGGTGAACGTGGAACCGCGGCAAGCCGTTGAAGCAGGCGATCTGATGCTGGTGCTGGAAGCGATGAAGATGGAGACGAACATCACAGTGCCGCGCGCGGGAATCGTAAAGAGCGTACACGTAAAGCCAGGCGACCCGGCGAAGCTGAATCAATTGCTGCTGGAGATGGAGTGATCGGGATCGAATTCAGGTCAGAGGTCGATTGAAGGGTCGAAATGAATGAAGTGGATGAGGAGTTGAGGGTCGGGGAGTTCAAGCAGGTTCCCGGGATCCGATTCGTGGACCACGTGGCGATCGCGGTGAAAGCGGGCGAGCTTGAGGGCCAGGTGAAGGCTTACGAGAAGCTTGGATTCAGAGAGATTCATCGCGAAGAAGTGCGCGGAACGGATCAAGTGCGCGAGGCTCTCCTGCAGATTGGCGAGGGACCGAATCTGATTCAACTGCTAGAACCGCTTTCTCCGGATTCGCCGGTGCAGAAGCTTATCGACAAAAACGGCGGGCGCGGCGGGTTGGCGCATGTGGCTTTTCGCGTAAAGAACGCGCAGCAGGCGTTCGATGCGATGCAGGCTGACGGTTTTCGACTGATCGACAAAGCTCCGCGCAAAGGCTCGCGAGGAACGACGGTGTTCTTTGTGCATCCGAAGTCGCGGGCCGATGGAGCATTCGGAATCCTCATGGAGATGGTGGAGGACCCAAAGGGCAAATGAGAGAAGGCGGCGATGGAACATTTGCTTGAGGAGTTTGCTCCGGTCAGCACGGCGGAGTGGGAAGCGGCGATCGCGCGGGACTTGAAGGGTGCGAATTACGAAAAACGGCTGATCTGGCGAAGCGAAGAGGGCTTGGCGGTCAAGCCGTATTATCGCGACGAGGATCTGAAGGATCTGGCGTACATGGAAACGACGCCGGGAGCTTTTCCCTACCGGCGCGGTGCGCGCACAACAGGCGATTGGCAGATCCGCGAAGAAATTGATGCGGAGAATGCGGAAACCGCAAACCGCGAGGCATGCGCCGCGGTTGCTGCAGGCGCGGAAGGAATTGCATTCAGCGAGCTTTTGGTTGAGAGCGCCGATGAATTGGATGTACTACTCACCAATCTCGACGAAGTTCCCGTTCAATTCGAGCACGCCGACGAGGGATTGATGAAGCTGTTGCTCGGAAAGCTCCGCGCAGGACGGCGCGCTGCGCGGGTTTCGACGGGATGCGATGCGCTGGCTGGTGTGGACTTTGCGGCGGAAGTGATCGGGAACGCGCCGGACGGATTTGTGCCGTTCACCATTCATGGGGATGTTTTCGAGGAGGCGGGAGCGACGGCCGCGGAAGAGGTCGGTTTCAGTTTGGCGGCCGGGGCGGACTTTCTTGGCGCAATGCAGGACCGCAATATAGATGCAGGCCGCGCAGCAGCGGCGCTTGAGTTCAGTTTTGCCATGGGTGCGAATTATTTTTTCCAGCTTGCCAAGCTACGGGCGTTTCGCATGGTGTGGGCTCGCGTAGTCGAAAGCTTTGGCGGCGCTCGCTCAGAAACTCGGGCACACATTGCGGTGCGCACTTCGCGCTGGAGCAAAACGCTCTACGACCCCCACATAAACATTTTGCGCGCAACAACCGAAGCGATGGCGGCGGTTCTGGGCGGCGCGGATTCGGTGACGGTGGCCCCATTCGATGCATGCTACAAACAGCCAGACGAAGCGAGCCGCAGGCTGGCGCGAAATACGCAACTCCTGCTCAAAAACGAGGCGTGGATGGGGCGCTCGGCCGATGCTGCCGGCGGATCGTACTACATAGAGACTGTTACGGACTTTCTGGCGCGCGAGGGCTGGAAGATCATGCAGGGGATCGAGGCTCGCGGCGGTTACCGGAAGGCGCAAGACGATGGTGGAATCAGGGGGGCGCTGGACCGATCGATGGCGGCGCGGGAAAAGGCAGTTGCATCGCGGAAGCGCGTGTTCGTGGGAACAAATCAGTTCGCGAATCCTGCCGAACAGGCACTTAGCCGCTGCGAGGCTGAGCGGATATGCGAGACCAAGCGCGGAACGCAAGCGTATGAGGAGCTTCGACTACGTACCGTGCGGCATGCCGCAGCAGGAGGCCTGAGACCGCGCGTGCTCCTGGCGGAGTTCGGCGACGTGAAGCTGCGCGCCGCACGCTCGAATTTCGCGACGAACCTTTTCGCCTGCGCCGGATTCGATACGGTGACGCGACGCTTCAGAAAAACGGCGGAGATCGCGGCGGCGGAAGGCGATTTGATCGTGCTTTGCAGCAGCGACCAGGAGTATGCGGCGATTGTGGCGGAACTGTTGCCGAAGCTAAAGGCGACGCGCCGCAAAACACCAGTGATCGTGGTGGGAAATCCCGAGGACGCGGCGATGCTTGCCGCGGCCGGGGTTGCGGAATTCGTCCATGCGCGCAGCAATCCTTTCGAAGTGTTGACGAAGTGGCAGGAGCGATTGGGGATCAAGAGCTGACGATGCGGCCTGACTTTACAAAGATCGAATGGCAGACAACGGAAGAAGCGCCGGCGACACACGAAGCCGAGAAACGGCTTACGGATAGACAAGTTGCGCAAAAATGCTTTTATACGTCCGAAGACCTGAAAGAGCTGGAGCACCTGGATTACGGAGCCGGGATTCCGCCCTATCTGCGCGGGCCTTATACGACGATGTATGCGATGCGGCCCTGGACGATCCGGCAATACGCAGGATTTTCAATGGCAGAAGATTCGAATGCGTTTTACCGCCGCAACCTGGCGGGCGGGCAGCGCGGACTTTCTGTGGCATTCGATCTGGCGACGCACCGAGGTTACGACTCCGATCATGAGCGCGTGGCGGGCGATGTGGGCAAGGCGGGAGTGGCCATCGACTCGATTCTGGACATGAAGATCCTGTTCCAACGGATTCCGCTCGACCAAATGTCGGTATCGATGACGATGAACGGCGCGGTGCTACCGATCATGGCGTTCTATATTGTTGCGGCCGAGGAACAGGGCGTGAAGCCGGAGGCGCTGAGCGGGACTATCCAGAACGACATTCTGAAGGAGTTCATGGTCCGCAACACGTACATTTATCCGCCGGCAGGATCCATGCGCATCATCGGGGATATTTTTCGCTATTGCGCGGCGAAGATGCCGAAGTTCAACTGCATTAGCGTGAGCGGATACCACATGCAAGAGGCCGGCGCAACGGCGGAACTGGAGCTAGCGTACACGCTGGCTGACGGGCTGGAGTATCTGCGCGCTGGTGTTGGGGCCGGGCTCGACGTGGACGAGTTTGCGCCGCGGATTTCGTTTTTCTGGGGCGTGGGCATGGACCACTTCACGGAAATTGCCAAGATGCGGGCGGCACGCCTGATTTGGGCAAAGATCGTGAAGAGCTTCGGAGCGAAGAATCCAAAATCGCTGGCGCTGCGCGCACATTCGCAGACTTCAGGATGGAGTTTGACCGCGCAAGACCCATATAACAACGTGGTGCGCACGTGCGTGGAGGCGATGGCTGCGGCGTTCGGAGGCACGCAATCGCTGCACACCAATGCGCTGGACGAGGCGCTGGCATTGCCCACGGACTTTTCCGCGCGCATTGCGCGCAACACGCAGCTCTATTTGCAACTGGAGACCGGCATTACACACGTGGTGGATCCGTGGGCTGGATCGTATTACGTGGAGCGGCTGACGCATGAGCTTTTCCACTCCGCGTGGGATTTGATCCAGGAGGTTGAGCAGCTGGGCGGAATGACAAAAGCCATCGAGACCGGAGTGCCGAAGATGCGCATTGAGGAAGCAGCCGCACGCAGGCAGGCGGCAATCGATGCGGGACGCGATGTAATTGTTGGCGTGAATGCCTATAAAGCGACGGAAGAGCCAGAGATTCCGGTGCTCGATATCGACAACGACACGGTGCGCGATGGGCAAGTCAAGCGGCTTGAGGCCCTAAGACGCGAGCGCAACACAAGCGAAGTGCGCGAGGCGCTGGAGCGGCTGGAATGCTGCGCGGCAAATGGCGAGGGAAATCTGCTGGATTGCGCGGTTGACGCGGCCCGGAAGCGAGCGACGCTGGGCGAGATTTCCACGGCTCTCGAAAACGTGTGGGGACGATACGAAGCTGCAACGCACACCATAGCCGGCGTCTACTCTGTGGAGAGCGCGAGCAGCGAGGAATTCAGGAAAGCGCGGCGCATGGTGAAGGAGTTTGAGCGCGAAGAGGGACGGCGGCCGCGGATTCTGGTGGCGAAGATGGGCCAGGACGGGCATGACCGCGGAGCCAAGGTAATTGCGACAGCCTTCGCGGACATTGGATTCGACGTGGACGTGGGCCCACTCTTTCAAACACCGCGCGAAGTGGCGCGGTTTGCCATGGATAGTGACGTGCATATCGTCGGGGTTTCGAGCCTGGCGGCGGGACACAAGACGCTGGTGCCGCAACTCATTCAAGAGCTGCGCGGGCTGGGACGGGACGACGTTCTTGTGGTTGTGGGCGGCGTGATTCCGCCGCAGGACCACAAGTTCCTATATGAGGCGGGCGTGGCAGGAATTTACGGGCCGGGCACGGTGATTCCGATGGCGGCGCAAAAGATTCTGGAGATGCTATGTGCCGCCGTGATCAGCTAGAGGAATGCAATGAAGAGCGCGCTGCGCGAATTACCTGGGTGCGAAACGCCGGAGGCTCCAAGCACGGCAAAGAGAGCCCGAGCACTGTCGCGCGAGGAGTATCGCGACGGAATCCTGCGGGGCGACCGCGCGGTACTGGCACGCGCCGTGACGCTTGTCGAAAGCTGTCGCGAGCGAGATCGCGAGCTGGCCGAGCTGATTGTGGAGGATTGCCTGCCTCACTGCTGCGATTCAATCCGCGTGGGGATAACAGGCGTACCAGGCGCAGGCAAGAGCAGTTTGATTGAAGCATTAGGCGGATTTCTGATCGCGGAGAAGAAGGAGAAAGTAGCGGTACTGGCGATCGATCCGAGCAGCCAGATTTCCGGCGGGAGCATTCTGGGCGACAAGACACGGATGCCGACGCTGGCGGCGAGCGAAATGGCGTTTATCCGGCCGTCGCCTTCGCGCGGCATGGCTGGCGGTGTGGCACAGCGGACACGCGAGGCGATGCTGCTGTGCGAGGCGGCAGGATACCGAAACATTTTGGTGGAAACGATCGGGGTTGGCCAGTCAGAGACGGCGGTGCACGAGATGGTGGATTTCTTTCTGCTGATCACGCTGGCTGGCGCCGGAGACGAACTGCAGGGGATCAAGCGCGGAGTGATGGAGCTGGCTGACCTGGTGGCGGTGAACAAGGCTGACGGAGCGAATCTGGACGCTGCGGAGCGCGCGCGAGCCGAGGCGCAAAATGCGCTGCACTTTTTCCCGGCTCCGGAGTCGGGATGGACACCGCGCGCGGTGACGTGTTCTGCGCTCACGGGCTCTGGAATCCGCGAATTGTGGGAATGCGTTCTTGAGTATGCGGCGTTGACGCGAGCCAACGAATGGTTCGCCGCGAGCAGGCGTGATCAACAGCGGCGATGGATGCACGAGATGATCGATCATTCGCTGCGCCAGCGATTCGATGCGCATGCGAGCGTGCGCGGACGTATGGGGACGCTGGAGCGAGAAGTGGCGGAGGGGCGGACGACGCCATTTCGCGCGGCGCGGACGTTGCTTGCAGCTTATGCCGACCCCGACCGTCCCTGAAGACGCGCTATCACTTCATCGAGCGCGGATTGCCACGAGCGGAGTTGGACGCCGAAGCGGGCGTGCAGTTTGGCGTTCGATAAAACGGAGTTGCGCGGACGCGCGGCGGGCGTGGGATAGTCCTTGGTCTCGATTGGAATGAGCTCCGGCGCCTTGACGGCGAGACGCTCGGAAGCGCGGGCGAATATGGCCTGGGCGAAACCGAACCATGAGACAGAGCCGGCGCAGGTCATGTGGTAAAGGCCGGACCAATTCTGCACGGCGCCAAAGCGGCCGGCCAACACACCCGTGACGATTTCGCGCGTGGAGCGGGCCAGCTCGATGGAAGTGGTGGGCGCGCCGATCTGGTCGTTGACGATCGAGAGGCGGTCTCGCTCTGCGGCGAGGCGCAGCATGGTGAGCAAAAAATTGTTGCCATGCGGTCCGTAGACCCAACTGGTGCGAAAAATGAGATGGCGGGCGCGTGAGTTTTGAATGGCCTGCTCGCCGGCCAGCTTGCTGGCGCCATAAACGCTGAGCGGCGCGGGAGCATCGGCTTCCGTCCACGGCTCCTCCTTGAGGCCGTCGAAGACGTAATCCGTGGAGTAATGGACGAGGAGCGCGTTATGCTCGGCGGCTTCTTCGGCAAGAACACGAGGAGCGAGAGCGTTGATGGCGTGAGCAAGCGGCATCTCCGACTCAGCGCGATCGACGGCGGTGTAGGCTGCCGCGTTGAGAATGACGTCGGGCGCTGTGCGGCGAACGAGATCCCGCGTCTGATCGGGGTCGGCGAGATCGACGGACTCGCGATCCACGGCAAGGATGGTTCCGACATCGGCGAAAACCTGCTCGAGCTCGCGACCAAGCTGGCCCGCGTTGCCGACGATCAGAATGCGGGGATTTCGCGACGGATCGGGATTTGAAGGTGGGGTGAGCGAATCCGTCATGCGAGAGAGCTCCGGAAAGCGCGGGAGTGCACTTCCCGAATTCTAATTGGCGTGGCCTGCGGCTGAATTGATGGCCGCAGCCGGCAGCGAGCTGCGGGTTCGCGCCTTGAGCCAATTCCCCGTACAATTTAAGGAAGGAGCACAACCTTCATGCGACGGGTTTATTGCGATGCCAATGCCACAACGCCTCTACTGCCCGAGGTGATGGAGGCGATGCGCCCATACTGGATGGAGGAGTTCGGCAACGCTTCGTCGATTCATTTGCAAGGCCAGAAGGCCCGCAAAGCCGTCGATCGCGCCCGTGAAACGCTGGCACGGTTTTTCAACTGCCGCGAGGCGGAGGTGGTGTTCAACTCGGGTGGCACCGAAGGGGACAACACGGCGATCTTCGGGCTGCTGCGCGCGGGCGACCACTTTATTACCACGTCGATTGAGCACTCGGCCGTGTTGCGCGCCGCCGACAGGATGGCTGAGCGCGGCGTTGGGGTGACGTTTGTTGCGCCCCGGAGAGATGGGCTGATCGATCCGGAGGAGATTCGTCGCGCGCTCAGGCCGACGACGCGGCTAATAAGCGTGATGCTGGCAAATAACGAGACGGGCGTGCTTCAGCCGGTGGAGGAGATCGGCAAGATTGCCAAGGAGGCCGGGGCTTTCTTCCATATCGATGCGGTGCAGGGCGCGGGAAAAGTTACGTTCGACGTGCGGCGGTTCGGATGCCATCTGTGCTCGATCAGCGCGCACAAGATGCACGGACCGAAGGGCGTGGGCGCAATGTATGTGCAGCGCGGAACGCCGCTTGAATCGCTCATCGTAGGCGGGAGCCACGAGCGGCGTCAGCGCGCGGGAACGCAGAACGTGCCAGGGATCGTGGGCCTAGGCAAGGCCGTGGAACTCGCGATGGAGAGCCTTGAGGATGGGACGATGGAGCGCGTTGCGCGGCTTCGCGACCGGCTGGAGACGGGAATTCTCGAAATTTCCGGTACGGGCGTGAATGGCGGGGCAGCGCCGCGCGCTGCGAATACTACAAACATTCACTTTGAGCATCTGGAGGGTGAGGCGCTCGTGATCGCGCTCGACCTGAAGGGCGTTGCGGTGAGCGGAGGATCGGCGTGCCATTCGGGATCGACGGAGCCGAGCCATGTGCTGATGGCGATGGGAATGGACAAGAACGCGGCGCTGGCTAGCCTGCGCTTTAGCCTGCTGAAGACGGCGACAGATGAAGATGTGGACCATGTATTGCGTGTGGTTCCGGAGGCAGTGGAACATTTGCGGGCACTGGCACCTGAAGCGGCGGTGCGGGGTTGACGCGAGCATTATGAAGCAGAGCACAACCATTGCGGTGGCGATGTCCGGAGGTGTTGACTCCTCGACGGCGGCGGCGATTCTCGCTCGCGAGAGCGATGCTTCCGCTGCTCTGCGCAACGTAGTAGTGGGGCTGACGCTGCAGCTGTGGGATCAGACGCGGTTGGCGGGCAAGCACGGCATTCCCGACGCGCCGAAGACCGGGCGTTGCTGTTCCATAGACGACGTGTACGATGCGCGACGCGTAGCCGAGCACCTGGAGATCCCGTATTACGTGGTCAACCAGGAGGAACGGTTCGAGCGCGACGTGGTGCGGCCATTTGTGGATGAGTACCTGGCGGGGAGGACGCCGATTCCCTGCTCTCTCTGCAACAACCACATCAAATTCGACCAACTGCTGAGGACAGCGCGGAGCATTGGGGCGGAGCGGATCGCGACGGGCCATTACGCGGTAAACGAATTCGACGAAAAGCGCGGGCGATGGATTTTGAAGCGGCCCGCGGACTTGGCCAAGGACCAGACGTATTTTCTGTTCGGACTGACGCAAGAGCAGCTTGCGCGCACACTCTTTCCGCTGGGGCACATGACCAAGCCGGAGGTGCGCGAGGTAGCGCGGAAGCATGGATTGATGCTGGCGGAAAAGCCGGATTCGCAGGAGATCTGCTTTGTGCCCGGCGGCGATTACAAGCAGTTCATCACGGCGTATCTCGAGGAGCAAGGCGAGGCGACACCGGAGATGGCGGGCGAGCTGGTGGCCGCGAGCGGCGAAGTCATCGGACGGCACGCGGGCATCCACAACTTTACTGTGGGGCAGCGGAAGGGATTGGGCGTGGCGAGCGCAGCGCCGCTTTACGTGATCAACATCGATCCGGCCAGCCATCGCGTAACGGTGGGCGCGGACGCAGAGCTGGCGACGCGTACGTTGCACGCGCGCCAACTGAACTGGATCAGCATTTCGGAGCTGAGGGAACCAATGCGCGTGAAGGTGAAGATTCGACACCGGCACGAGCCGGCGTGGGCCACGCTGGAGCCAGGCGAAGCAGGCGAGGCGATTGCCACTTTCGATGAACCGCAGCGCGCAGTGACGCCGGGCCAGGCCGCGGTTTTCTACGACGGTGATGAAGTAGTCGGCGGAGGCTGGATCGTTTGAGGCTGGTCCGGCCTGAGCGAAGAAGGCCAATCGACAACTTTACTTCGGCCGTTCCATTTCGAAGCGATCGTGAGTGCGGACGTAATTTGGCCCACCCATGCGGCCGATGGCGTTGAGCTTGTCGGGATCGATCTTGTAACCGTCGAGCAGCGACTCGAGCACATGGAATCGCAGGACCTCGCCGAGCACGAGTATGCCGCCTCCGGGCCTGTCGCTGACGGGCACGATCTGGAACAGTCGGCACTCCATTTGGGCCTTGCTTTCGGCCACGCGCGGTGGTTTCACGAGATCGCTGGCCAGCGGCGTCAGACCAGAAAGCTCGAATTCGTCGACCTCGGGCGGAACTGCAGCCGAGGTCGCGTTCATCTGCGCGGCGAACTCTTCTGACACGATGTTGACGACGAATTCGCCTGTGGCCTTGATGTTTTCTAACGTGTCCTTATAAGGACGCGGGCCGGAACGGACTGCCGTGGAGAAGCAGACGACGGGTGGGTTGGAGCCGCACGCGGTGAAGTAGCTGAAGGGCGCAAGATTCCTGACGCCGGAAGCATCCACTGTTGAGACAAAAGCGATGGGCCGTGGCACGATCATGCCGATCATGAGCTTGTAGATATCATTGGACTCGATCTGGGAAGGGTCTAGGGCGCGCATTTGACCAACCTGAATCGCAGGCCCTAGACGAACATATCGTGGTCGCGGGACGCCTGATTGTCCTGCGAACGAGGCTCGGACGCTCCGCTGCGCAGGGATTCAACAACGGCTTTCACCGAAGACAATATCGCCGAAAACTGGCGCATGGGCTTGCTGACAGCGTCGGACATGAAATGGCCGGTGCGATCCAAGGTATCGAGAACGTTGGAAAACATCGAGTCAAGACGTTTGCCCTGAATGCGCACGCGGGCAATCATTTCGTCGGCCGCGGATTGCACATCGGCGGCTTGCACGCGCAAGGAATGTGTGAGGGCGGCCAGATCGTCGGCGGTTTCTTCGATCTTTGGCGTGAGGCGCGTGACCAGCGAGCGCGTATTGTCGATCAGCGGAGTGACCGAAGAGCGGAAGGCCTCGAGCTTCTCGTCCATGGAACGTGCAGCCTTGCGCATGGCAATAAAGGTGGCCAATAGAATGAAGGCCTGGACCACCATGGCGAATGCAACCAAGGCGACCAAAACGAGTTGAATGGTCTGATTGTCGAGCTTTGGCATCTTGTTAATCTCGCGCAGAACTCTGAGGAGCTACGAATTGAATGCTGAGCACGCTGCACCGGCGAATGCAGCGGAATGACCTCTGGAGCATGCGCAAGCACCCGGACCAATCACGCACGCGTTCCTCGCCGGAAGGGACGATGAGATCCGAGGTCGAGCGTAAGCCCGATGGAACTGCCGACTCTCAGAACTCGTGCGTTTCGGGCTCGCCGCTGGCGGACTTGTAAGCCTGACGTCCCGCATCAACGGCCGCGGTAACGCGAGTGGACTGATCGGCGACCAGATTCTTTCCGCGCTCCACGAATTCTTCCCACTGTGCCCTTCCGCGATCGACGTACTCACCAACCTGCTCCTTGCCGCGGTCGACAAAGGCGTTCACCTGCTCCTTGCCCCGATCGACGATGGCGCTTACGTTCTCCGCAGCTTCGCGCGTACGCGCACGCAGATATTCCGCGCTCTCGCGCGCTCCCGAGGCGATGTCCTCACGCGTCTCTTTGCCGCTCTTTGGCGCATAAAGGATACCGACCAGAGCGCCGACGCCTAATCCGGCCAAGAACCAAGCCAAGCCGTACGATTTGCTCTCTTCTGCCATGATGAAACCTCCTCTTTCACAGCACTCAACGAATGATTGAGCCTACCAAACCAGTCCAGTCTACCGCAAACAGGTCCTGTGCAACAGATTGGGCAGCTGTTGATTTTGCGAATTCGCTTCCTAAAGCCGGAAACATCCCCTGCCGAGTTTCTTTACAACTCGTAACGATCGACCGAGACCCGAACGTTGAAACTGACCTACCTTCCCCATTTGGATGCGCCGCGACGATGCAGTGTTATCGACCCAAGGCGGAGTTGCGGGCAAGAATTTCGGCGAAGTGGAAGGCCGGACGGTTGGATAACTGCGCGATTTGCTCGCGGCAACTGAAGCCGTCGGCGACGAGGATCGTGGACGGGCCAGCGGATTGGACGGCAGGAAGCAGGCCCTGGTTGGCGATGGTCTTAGAAACTTCAAATTTGCCGGCTTCAAAGCCGAACGGGCCCGCCATTCCGCAACAGCCAGCCTGAATGAGTTCGACGTCTGCTCCGGCTGCGCGGAGAAGCGCGACCTCACTGGACGGGCCGCCAAAGACGGCCTTGTGATGACAGTGACCGTGGACCAGCACGCTTTCGCCTGCGAGACGGCCTGGTGCAAACTGCGGCGCGCGTTCGGAGAGCCAGTTGGAGAGCAGCCAGGTATTTTGGCTCAGACGTTTCGCGCGGGGATCGTTGGGAAAAAGTTCCAGCAACTCGTCTTTGAAGACGCTGGCGCAACTTGGTTCAAGGAAGATGAAGGGCAGGCCGGCTTCAATTTGCGGCGCCAAGCGGCTGAGCACGCGCGCAAGATAGTTGCGGGCTGCGCCGAGAAAACCGAAATCGTAGAGCGGGCGGCCGCAGCAAATGTGGCCGCGAGGAACTTCGACCTGAAAGCCGGTTTCGGTAAGGATGGCTTCAGCTGCGGATAGGGCTTGCGGATAGTAGTAGTTGTTCCACGTGTCGGGCCACAGCAGCACCTCCGGTGCGGCAGCCTTTTGGACCACCTGCGGTGGGGCAGACTCTTGGACGAGATTCGTGGGGGTTGTTCGCGCCTTTTGGTAGCTTTTCGATGGCAGGCGCGGCAAGTGGCGTTCGCGGGCAACGCCAGCGATGCGCTTGATAAGTGGACTGGTAAGCGAGCCAGTGAGGGTGGCATTGGTGAGTGAAGGGGCGAGAGAGCCGTAGCGGGCAAGGTGATCGGCAAATCCAAAGATGTAGTGATGGAGCGGGTGCAGGCGGCGTTTGTAGTGCTGCGCAAGGAACTCCGATTTGTAAGCGGCCATATCGACTTGCACCGGGCACTCGGATTTGCAGGCCTTGCAACTCAAGCAGAGGTCGAGTGCCTCGTGAACGGCGCGGCTTTGGAATCCCTCCTGGCGCAGAGATCCGGCGAGCATCTCCCACAACAGATGAGCTCGACCACGGGTGGAGTGCTGCTCTTCGCCGGTGGCGCGATAGCTGGGACACATGACGCCACCTTCGGTGTTGCGGCAGGCACCGACGCCAACGCATCGCTCGGTGGCACGTTCAAGCGAGCCCTCGTCTTTGGCGAACGCGAAGTTGGGCTCCCACGCTCTTTGTCCGGTGTGGGAATCTGCCGTGGAACCATTGCTTGACGCGGCCTCAGCGAGAGCGTGGCGGAGGTTCTCCACTGGATCGTAGACGCGCACGGCATCAGAGAGCTTGCCGGGATTCATGCGGTTGTCAGGATCCCAGAGCGCTTTGAACTCGCGGAAGGCCTGGACGAGCTCGGGGCCAAACATTTTTGGCAGCAGCGCGGCGCGCGCCTGGCCGTCGCCGTGTTCACCGGAGAGCGAGCCGCCATAGGAGAGCACGACTTCGGCGGCGCGCTCGATGAACTCGCGGTAGGTGCGAATGCCTTCGGCGCTACGGAAGTCGAAATTGATGCGCATGTGGACGCAGCCCTGCCCGTAGTGGCCGTAAAGCGGACTGCTATAACCGTACTCATCCATGAGCCGGGTGATGGCGAGCAGATATTTTCCGAGCTGCGCCGGAGGAACGGCTGAATCCTCCCAACCTTCCCAGCGGTCGGGCTCGCCGGGCACAAAGACCATGGCCCCAAGCGCGGATTCACGCACGTGCCACACCGCCTGAGCCTCATCGGGCGCGCAAATGTGCGCCACCGGCTGCGAGGGCCACGACTGCGACACGCGCGCCAGAGACTCGGCCTTGGCGCGGGCTTCTTCGGCTGACCATGCGCCCATCTCGACGAGCAGAAATCCGACTCCGAGCGGAAGCTGGTCTAGCTCGCGCAGCGCCAGGCCCTTCCGGCGCATGAAGTCGACGAGAAGAGAATCGAAGCCTTCGAGGCCGATAGGCTTGTGCTCGAGCGCGAGCGGAACCGCATCGGCGGCGAGGAATGCGTCGTTGAAGCCGAGCACGGTGAGCACGCGGAATGGCGGACTGGCAGTGAGGTTTAGAGTGGCGGAGACGACGTTGGCGCAAGTGCCCTCGGAGCCGACCAGCGCGCGCGCGACATGGAAATTGCTTTCAGGAAGCAGCTCGTCGAGGTTGTAGCCGGAGACGCGGCGCGGGATGCGGGGAAACTTTTCGCAGATGAGAGAGGCGTAGCGGTCGCGGATGCGAGCGAGGCCCGCGTAGATTTGACCCACGCGGCCGCCAGCGCGAATGAGCGCGTCGAGGCGCTCGGGCGGTGTGGCTCCCACGGTCATGCGCGTGCCATCGTAGAGGACAATGTCGAGCGATTCCACATTGTCAACGACCTTACCGCCAAGCAAGCCGTGAACACCGCAACTATTATTGCCTATCATGCCGCCAAGAGTGCAGCGGGAGTGCGTCGCGGGATCGGGCGCGTAGGTAAGTTGATGCGTCTCGGCGGCGTCGCGCAGGCGGTCGAGGACGATGCCGGGCTCAACGCGAGCGAGCCGGTTCGCCGGGTCTAGCTCCTGGAGCGAATTCATGAAACGAGAAAAGTCAAAGACTGCGGCCACGTTGACGCACTGGCCGGCGAGACTGGTGCCCGCGCCACGGGGAAGAACGGCGGCGCCGGTGGCGCGGCAAGCGGCCAGCGCAGCCTCAACGTCGGACGCGTCGCGCGGATAGACGACGCCGATGGGGAGCTGGCGGTAGTTCGATGCATCCGCGGCGTAAAGAGCGCGTGAGCCTGGATCAAAATGGACCTCGCCTCGAAGCGACTTCTTGAGCAGGCCCTCAAGTTCACGGTGAGCGGAAAAGCTCTCGTGGCCGAGCGGAGCGGAATTGGAAAGAATGGCAAATGTTGAATTGCTCACGCTGCAATGGTAGCGCGAGCAGGGGGACGGCTGTTACGGAGTTCCAGCGCACCGGCGTTGTATTGCGCGTCGGTTTGTGCCGGAATCATGCGTCCTTCCTGTTGTAGTCGCCGTGGCTCAGGTGTTTTTCAAGCCAGAGATAGAGGCAGATGAAAAGGTAGCGGCTGCCCATTTCGTGAATCTTCAACTTGGCTTCGCCGGTTCTGCGGTTGCGCCAGGTAATCGGGAGCGTCGTCCAGGAATAGCCGCGAATGATGGTCTTGAGAGGAAGCTCGACGGTGAGATTGAAGTGCGCTGAAAGCATCGGTTTGCAGCCTTCGATCACAGTGCGACGGTAGGCTTTGAAGGCGTTTGTGGTGTCGTTCAGCGAAACGCCGAATAGGATGCGGATAAAGGAATTCGCGAGCCGGTTTATGCGGAGCTTGAGCCACGGATAATCAATGACCCCGCCGCCCTTCATAAAGCGGGATCCGAAGACGGCATCCCATCCTTCATTCAGCTTGTTCCAGTAGCGAACCACATCGCGGCAGTCATCGGACTCGTCGGCCATCATCACGACGGCCGCATCGCCATTCATTTGCGTGAGGCCGGCAGCGATCGCATGCCCAAAACCATGCGGCGGGCCGTTCGAGAGCAGGCGCGCCTCCGGAATTCGTTCACTGAGTTGGGTGACGATCTGCGCGGTACGGTCTTTGCTCCCGTCGTCGACCACGATGATCTCGTGCGGAATGCTGTTGAGCCGCAACTCGACATGGAGATGCTCGACCGTAGAGGCGATGCATCCCTCTTCATCCCGCGCAGGGATCACGACCGACAACATCTTGAGCTCGGTTGCAACGGCAGATGGCGCGGGGCTTTTCATGCGCCACACAGCTCCAGCCAGCCGGGATTCGCTTCGACGTGCACGGCAATTTCTTCGAGGATCGAGTCGATGGCGATGGCTGGCCGCCAATCGAAGCGGTGTTTTGCCTGCGCCGAATCGAGGATCAGCCATGGCACATCATAGGGCCGCTCGGCCCCGTCGGCGGCGGGAGGGTTCGGGCCGAAGCGACGATCGCACCACGCGGTGAGCTCAGCCAGTGACATCGAGTTTTCTTGCCCGCCAGAGATATTCTGGAGTCCGCCGCTGCCGGGCCGACGAATTTGAAGATCGACGAGGCGCGCCAGGTCCCGCGGATGCAATGCGTCTCTCACCTGAAATCCGTGACCGCCGAATCCAAGATATTTCAAGCTTCGCCGCGCAGCGTGCGCATGGAGCCAGTAGGAAAAAATCCCCTGCTCCGCGGTGCCGAATTGGCCTGCTCCGGCCAGCACGCCGCAGCGATTGATCCACACTGGCAGGCCGAATGCCGCGGCGTACTCCTGCGCCAAGCGCTCCGACGCGAGCTTCGACGCGCCGTATAGAGATATGGGGGCTTCGGTGCTGAAGGCTTCCGTGACGCCGGCCACGCTCACCGCCGGCGACAGGGATTGTTTTGGATCGAGGACGTACCTGGAAGACTCCACGAGCAAGGACAATTGGGCCAGCGCAGGAATCGAGTACACGCGGCTGGTGCTGAGGAGGATGACGCCGGCCCGCACATTGCGGCAGTATTCGAGAAGATTGATAGTGCCGAGCAGGTTATGTTCCAGCAGCTGGCGCGGGCTCGTCTTGCCGTCGCGGCCTGCCAGAACGCTGGGCCGCGCCGCTGCGTCGATCACCCAATCCGCCGAAGGAAGCGAATCGAGGTCGCTAGCCATGCGAAGATCGCCGTGGGACAAGCGCACGCCCAGCCGCTGCAGCGCAAGCCGGTTGGTTTCGCTTCCCTGTCGCGCGAGATTGTCGAGGCCCACGATCTCGATTCCCTGGTGCGAGTCAAGCAGAAAACGAGCCAGATGACTGCCTGCGAACCCGCACACTCCGGAAATCAAGACTTTCATACGGTGATTGATCCTTTCCGCTGCGGCGCGGGTCGTTTCATTCGCGAGGTGCCGGGCGGCACATACGCGGCCCAGCGAGCATACGAGTTTTTTGATCAGATCAATCTTAACCGTATCGCGCGCCCCATCGACTCAAAGTTGGCGAGGGCGTACTCCGTGGGGCAATGGCATTTTCAGACCGGCATTTCTTTGCGCTGGGGTGAGAGTTGCGCAGCTACCGCGATGGCCACTCTTCAACGACGACGCCGAGATCATTGAGCTGGCGGATGACGGCTTCGACATTGCGGCGAACTTTGGGGCGGTCTTTGGGCGCAGCGGAGGTAGATTCCGCGACTGCGATCACGCGGCCATAGGCCCACGCGCTTTCAGGAATGGCGGCGACGGCAGCGTCGAGATCGGAGAGGCGCAGTTCCAGCTGCTGCCGCCTAGCCGCCGCGGGACGAAGCAGCGTTCCCTGCCCCACCGGGCTGGGGTTGGCATCGGCCAGAATGATGCGCAGCGCAATGGTGTCAGCGCCGACGACGAGGAAGGGATTTGCCCACTGCGCGGGGTCGTGAATATCAATGTAGAGGCTCTTGGTAGGCAGCGGAATCTGGTCGAGCTCGGCGCGCTCCTGATCGCGTTCCACTGCCGCCTCGTGTGCGCGATGCTGGGCATCCACAGCGTCTTTTTCCACTCGCACGACGGCACGTTCTTCCCGATGGCAAGCGGCGAGCGCCAGAGCCGGGAGCAGTACCAGCGCAAGCATTCCTTTGCGGGTGCGATGCGGAATCACGAGATCAAGGATAGCAGGGTGGCGACCGCGCGTTGCTTCAGACGAACGGCGAAAAGGCTCACGCCAGAGGCTCTGTGGACACTGCCAGGCAACCCGCTATTTGCCATTGATCAGACTGCGAGCGATGGAGTCAAGGACGCCATTAAGGAAGTTGATCGACTCGGTGGCGCAGTAGCGGCGTCCGATTTCGAGCGCCTCGTTAATCACAACGGGAAAGGGAGTAGATTTGACCCCGATGAGTTCGGCGACGGCCATCCGCAGCAGATTACGATCCACGGCAGGCATGCGATCGATGCGCCAGTGGGCGGAGTGGCTGGCGATGAGCGCGTCGATTTCCTCTTGTCGAGCAATGGCCACGCGGAAGAGATCTTCAGCAAAACCGCGCACCTCGGGTTCTACGGGATCTGCGGCTTTCCAAAACGTGGCCTGTACATCATCGGGACCCTGATGGCCAATGTCGGCCTGATACAGCATTTGCATCGCGAGTTCGCGAGACTTGCGGCGATGGCGCGAGGTCAAGCTGGGCCACCTTGCTCGAGTTTCCGGCGCAGGCTCACCATTTCGATGGCAGCAGCGGCAGCCTCGAAGCCCTTGTTGCCGCCCTTGATTCCGGCGCGGTCGAGCGCTTGCTCCAGAGTTTCGCAGGTGAGCACGCCAAAGCTGTGAGGAACACCGGTTTCCTGCTGCGATTGGCCGATGCCGCGCGCGACCTCGTTGTAGATGGCCTCGTAGTGGGCGGTTTCTCCGCGCAATAGGCAACCGAGGGTGACGATGGCGTCTACATGACCGCCGGCGGCGCAGGTGCGGGCAGCGGCGGCAATTTCCCATGCGCCGGGAACACGAATGACCTGAATATCGGAGCGCGCGGCGCCGCTGCGCAACAGAGCATCGAGAGCACCCTCAAGCAGGCGGTCGGTGATGACGGCGTTCCAGCGCGAAACAACGACGGCAAGTTTCATTCCGCTCGCTGAAAGATCGCCTTCGAGCGCGACTGGCTTGCCCTTCAAGGGATCGGTCCAGGCCCAGAAGCTGAAGCGAAAGCCGGGCTCCGGCTCGACAGTAAATAGTTGTGATCGCCATTCGGTCTCGGCGATGGGCGAAAGCCGCGAGACGGCCTCGTCGCCGCCTTGCGCGCGGAGCCATGCTTCAGCCGCCTGATGGGCGGAGTCGAGTGAGGTGACCTCGATGAGGATATCGGCGGTAGAGGGAAACTCCCGGTCGACGAACTCAAGGTTGCCCAGGGGAGCTAGAAACGATGCGCCGCGGGATCCGTCCTGCTGCCAGCCCTTTCCCGGCGCGAAACCCAACGCGGCAAAAAAGCCCGCCAGCCGTTCGTAGGCCGCGGTGCTGCGGGCGGGCCGCAGAAATGAGATGCCCTTGATCATGAATCGATTTTATCTTGCACGGGCGCGAGGCTACGTAACGGAGCGCGGCTTGACGACGATGACCGATGCAGGAACTACGGTCGACGGGCCGGGCGCGGTGGGATAGAGGCAGCCGGCATCGTTGCCGCCGGCTGATACCGGCGTACAAGCAGGAAGAGCAGGCGTCATTTGTTGTTTATCGGTGGGCGGTGAAGTCGTGCTGAGGTTGGTGGGAATGCCGATGAAATGAAGTTCGTCGTCGCCTGCCGTCGATACGAAGAAGATGGAATGATCGGGCGAGAATGTTCCGGCAAGCGGAGCGGTTGGAGGCGTGGCGGAAGTGCTGTCAGCGAAGGTCACATAGCCGACCGGTCCGAGGCCGGTCGGCTGGGGCAGATAGTAAGGAAGCTCCGCGGCCGTGGTGGAAGCGCCCGCTGTGTTGTAGGTGACAAAAGCGATGGGTGCGGCACTAGTCGCAGAGGCCGTGGTGGGCGCCGTGCCAGTGACGACCTGATTGACGGCGGTGGCATTCGTCACTCCGGTCAGATTGACCGAACCGTTGAGCACGGGGTTCGTGGAGATCGGCGAGAGCGTCTGCGTGGTGCCGGATGCAGTTTCAGGACATTCAGCCGCGGGAAAGGCCAACGATGGCGGGATATTGAGGCCGATGTCATCAAGCGTGATACTGGTGCCGCTGAGGGATGCGCCGAGAATATGTTGACCATCAGAAGTGGCGCCTAAAACGCTGGTGGGGATAGCGAGCGAATCTGTTGAAGGCTGCGGATAAAACTGAATGGTGGCGTTGTTGCCGACGGTGCCGCTGGGGCACCATGTGTGGTCGACAGTTGGATTGCCGGCAAGCCAGGCGCCCAGGCCGGGGACAGTGACAGCGAGATTCTGTGAGCCTCCCGAGGCGCTCAGGTCGTAGGTGCTCCAGCCGGAGTTGGCGTCGTGCACATAGAGTGTGTTGGTGTGGCCGCCGCCGAGCGCCGCGCTATCGGCGATGTAGAGAGTATTCGAATCCTGCGTCCACGCGGCTGCCGCGCCCAAGCCGCCAAAGGTACTTACCACGCTGCCGGAGACGTTGTAGAGGTAAAACAGGCCACGTATCTGATCGTTGATGAGAAGATAGTTGCCATTTGGAGAAACGGCGAGCACCACACCGGGAACAGATGGGTCCTGTCTGGTGAGGGTATTGCCATTGGTTGAGTAGACCATGAGCTCTCGAGGAGAGCCAAAGTAGAGGTTGACGCCCGCCTGGTCCATGACCATGGAGTTGGGCACGAAAGGCAGGCGCACAGTGCTCCCGGGTGTGCCGGTGAGCAGCTCAACGGAGTAAAAGTATTGCGACTGGCCGGGCGCAGCGGCCCAGACAAAGTCGCTCGTGGTACCGGGAACAATCACGTCGACGGGATTAGACGTGACGGACAACCCGGTCCCGTTCAGACCAAGCTCGTTGATGGGAGCGGGATTGCATCCCGGCGGCTTGCAAAGCGCAGTCAGCGTAGCGACACCGGGGTACGTTGCGGTAATAGAACCGGCACCGCCGGTGGTGATATCGATCGGATTGGTGGACTCATAGTCCAATGTCAGCCCTGTAATCGAGTTGCCCTGGGTATCGATCACGTTGGTCGTGAGGTTCTGCACAACTCCCTGGGTAACGACGCCTCTTGTACTTCCATTGGCCAGAGCGATACTGATCGATTTGGGCGGGCAGGTGGAGAAGTATCCAGCCGAAGAGGCGGTTTGCGACAGCGACGCGGAGATGACAGTCGTGCCCGGTTGCTCCGCAGTGATGACGTTGGTTGTGGAATTGATCTTCGCTACAGAGGAATTACTCGAGAGAAAGTTGAGCGTGCCGATGGAAGAAGTGCACTCGGGAACCGACGTGACGCCTGGCGGCAGGCCGCCCGGGCAGGCGAATCCAGAGGTCACCGAGGGCGGCGCACAAAGCTCATACTGATTGGTTACGCCGTTGTAAGTCGCGGTAAAACACTCCTGCGCATCAAGCTGTGCCTGCTGGTTCTGCGAGAAGCACTGTTGAGGGCCGGAGTTGGAGACAGAAGTGGTGACGAGACTGATGCTGGAGATCGGGGCGTGGACGTAGACGGCGACGGGATTGGAGGTGACGGCATCGGCCGAGGCAGTGATGTAGGCGATGGAGTAGGGCAAGCCACCCGTCGAAGGCAATGGATTGGGGTAGTTGCAGTAGGTGTAGTCGGGGATGCCACCGCCGCTGTTGCGATTCCATGTGCCGGCGCAAATCCCTCCGCCGGGCGAAATGTCAACCAACTGGTTGTTACTGGTGCCCCAACTCAGCGATCCGGAAGCGATAGAAGCGGGATCGCCCTTGCAGGTGGTGGCGGTGGGCTGCAAAACCGCGGTGGTCTGTCCATAGGCGAGGGAAATTCCGGCGGTTTGCGGCTGGAGCGTGAGATTGGCCACCTCGGTGAGGGTTAACCCATAGCCGAGGCCGTTGCAATACTTTCCCGCCGGGTTGCGGACGCAACCGGAGATGGAAATCCCGGCCGGAATGGCCAGGCCGAGCAAACAAATAAGCGTCAGAAACCGCCGCATGAATCCTCCCCGTTCCGCACCCTAGAACCGCGGAACGGATTTGAAAAGCACATTAAGAAGAATGAGTCAAAACCGCCCTCGCCGATGCACACGGCCAAGCGAACGGATGGCCAGCGCGGGGCGAGTTGGACCCCAGCCGCAGGTACCCGCCGGCAGGCTGCCGCATGCGGCCGGAGGGACGAAACGCACAGTAAATGTCCCAAGGCAAAAGTGTATCAGGATGAGGCCACCTCTGGCATCGGGCGCGATAGCGATAAGACTCTGGCAGATAGACTGGCGCGGAGGAACTTCGAGAGCAAAAGAGATTTGGAATCGCCGCTAGCCAGTAGCCAGTAACCAATCGAAGTAGGCGGACGGCGACTGCCGGACTATGGGCTGGGCGGCATGTACCTGGCAAACCAATCGACTGCGCGCTGCAAAATGTCGCGACGGTCCGCAGGATTGGAAAAGCCGTGGCCTTCGTTGGAATAGACAACCAACTGCGTGGGAACGTGGAGATCGCGGAGTGCGTGCCAAAACTCGAAGGACTGCGGCGCGGGACATTCGCCATCGCGATCGCCAACGACGAGCAGGGTTGGAGTTTGAGCCTGCTTGATGAACGTGATGGCGGAGCTGCGCGCATAGACCTGCGGGTCGTCGTAAACAGAGGCGCCGAAGTAGGGAATCATCCACTGATCGATGGAGTTTTCGCCGTAGTAGGAAAGCCAATCGGAGATTCCGGCGCCGGCGACCGCTGCGCGGAAGCGATGGGTTTGAGTAACGGCGAACATAGACATGAAACCGCCGTAGCTCCAGCCGGCGATGCCGACTCGGTTGGGATCGACGGGATATTTGGCGAGGACAGCATCGACGCCGGCGAGAATGTCGCGCAGGTCGCCGTACCCGAAGTCCTTGCGGTTGGCCTGCGTGAAGGCCTCGCCCTGTCCATAGCTGCCGCGGGGATTGGGCATGAGGACAAAGTAGCCAAGCTCGGAAAAGGTAGTGGCGCTGAAGCCGCCGGCGCCGCCATCCCAGCGCGAAGCGACCGATGAGGCCGGACCGCCGTGAACTTCAACGAGGAGCGGGTACGTCCTGGTTGGGTCGTAGTCCTTCGGCAGAAGGAGCCAGCCTTGGATGTTGAAGTTGTCGTTGGTCCATGAAAGCGAGACGGAATCGCCCCAGGACGGCTCGATGCCTTTGTTGAAGTGCGAGAGTTGAGTGAGCCGCGAGGAGCCTGGTGCGGTTGGATCTTTGGCGCGCAAGGCGAAGATTTCGGGAGGAGTTTTGAACGAGCTGGCCTGAAAAACGAAGACGGAGCGATCGGCGGAGACGGAGTAGCCCGCATGGAAAGCACTGGTGCCGAACGAGCCCGAACCACGAAAGGTTGGCGCGCTGATTGTCGCGGGAGCCGTTGGGCCATGGGGAAGGTCAAGGCGAACCAAGCGAGGCTGGCCTCCAGAAAGTTCGCTGAGATAGAGTGCATCGCTGCCGTCCCAAGTGAACCATTCCGTGGAAGCGCGGCGGTCGGGTGTGAGGTCAATCGGCGCACCCCCGGTGGAGGGAACGATCCAGACGTCGCCCCCGGTCACACCCTGATCGCTCATGAGGCCGCCAATGAAGGCAATTGCTTTGCCGTCAGGCGACCAGCGGGGTTGGGCGATCTGGAGGCCGTGGAGCGGGCCGGAGACGTCGGCGGGAGAGAGGATGGCGGTGGGTTTTGGGTTCGTGCTATCCCAGGTCTGAGAGTCCAGACCTGGGGCACCCATGTTTGTTGGAAGAACGATGGATTGCGTGTAGAGTTTGGCGACCCACCAGTTGTTTTCGCCGGGAGGGTCGGCTGCGGTATAAGCGAGCGATTTGGAATCGGGCGACCAGTCGAACTCGAAGACGTGAAGGTCCGGCGGAGTGATGAAGGTGGGAGCGGCGGGTTGCGAGTTCTGCGCGAAGACAGCTGCGACACGCTGAATCTCGATGTGATCTTCTCCGATGACGCCGGAAGGCAGGGGTTCGGCGGCGAGGGCGCCGGATGGACGAGTAGCGCCTTCGACATAGAGGAATGCGATGCTCTTGCCGTCGGGCGAGAATGCCGGCGCGTCGGCATAGCCATGGAGATCACTGAGGCGAAGGGCGGGGCTGCCATCGAGATGAGAGAGAAACACATTCGACTGGTTTGATTGACCGGACGAATCGGAGCAATCGGAGAGGAATGCGATGGAGTCGGAGTTGGGAGACCAGACGAATTCTGATGCGGTACAGGATTGGCCGGGTGTGGCCGCGGTGATGGGCTTGCTCTCGTCGAAATGATCAAGCGGGGCGACGCTGATTTCGCCAGCATCAAGCCAGGCGACGCGCTTGCCGTCGGGAGAGACTGCAACCTGAGCGACGGTGCGGGCGCGACTGCGGCTGGAAAGGACCTGATCGAGTTGGGAGGAAGTGGGCTGGGCGGAAATGGACTGCGCGGGTGCGGATTGGGCGCGAGCGAAGAGCGGCGTGACAAAGCCAAGGAGGATGAAGGCGCTGAGTGAGCCGCGCACGAAGCAAGACATAGCGGAATGGTAATGCAAGTCAGCGGAGTTGGCGGATTGGGACACCGCTAACGGTGAGCCGTGAACCGTGGATCGTGAGTCGTGGGTCGTGAGTGGGGAAGCGAAGGGGTGAAAGAGTGAAGAAGTGAAGCAAGATCCATGAAATGAGATCGTTAAAGGGTGCATGCGCACCGGCTGCAAAAGAGCAGTTCGAGTATTGATTCCAAAGGAGTTGTTTGTCATAAACTCGATGCAATTTGACGT
>JBKQOX010000039.1:0-65475 GCA_052145255.1 Occallatibacter sp. | reverse complement strand
CTCCTCAACATCGCGCCTAACGGCCGCAACATCAACGCCAACTGCGGCGCGCTGCATCCCGATTTTGTTGCGCGCGAAGTAAAAGCCCGCGGAGCAGATCTCGGCCTCACATTCGATGGGGATGCGGACCGCTGCATGCTGGCCGACGCTCATGGCAACGTCATCAACGGCGATGCCATTCTCCTCATCGCCGCGCGCGATCTCAAAGCTCGCGGCATGTTGACCGGCAACCTCGTCGTCGCCACCACCATGTCCAACATGGGTCTGGAGGCCGCGCTCAAACGCAGCGGTATTCGCATGCTCCGCGCGTCGGTCGGCGATCGCTACGTCCTCGAGATGATGCAGAAGGAAGATGCAGCCCTGGGCGGCGAACAGTCCGGCCACATTCTCTTTCCGCACCTTGCCACCACGGGCGATGGCCTGCTCACCGCGCTTGTCGTGCTCGATCTCGTTGCACGCACCGGCAAGTCCATCACCGAGCTGACTGCGGACCTGAAAGTCTTTCCTCAGGTGATCGTCAACGTGAGAGTGCGCGAGAAAAAGCCTCTCGATTCGATCCCCGCCGTCCAGGCCGCAATTCTCGCCGCCGAAAACGAGCTCAGAGATTCGGGCCGCGTTGTGATCCGCTATTCGGGAACCGAGCCGCTGGCGCGAGTCATGATCGAAGCGGAGAGCGAAGAAGCAATGCGCAGCCACGCCGAAGCCATCGCGGTGGCAATCCGCAGCGAGTTGGGCGCCTGACCGACGCGCCCGAACCTCCTGGAATGGGACGTGCCAACCAAACTCTATCTGCTTCAGCGCTATAGCAGAGACTCCGACGTGATCCAAATCACAGCCCTTGGGTCGCGAAGGCTCCTACTCTTCCACTAAAGGCAGGCCCCAAATGACCCCGCAAGCGGCAGCATTGGACTCCCCACGTACGGAAAAGAAAAGACTTATCCGCCGCCTGAAGCTGGACCGCTCGCAACGTCTGCGCCACACGATCCAAATCGCCTTCGTCCTCCTCAACGCCTGGCTGGGAATTCAGTTCTACCTCTGGGTTCGGTTCTTCGAGCGCGGCGGGGTCGGTCTCGCGGTTCCGCGCCCGGCCGGCGCCGAAGGCTGGCTGCCCATAGCCGGCCTGATGAATTTCAAATACTTTCTCATCACTGGCCGCGTGCCCGGCATTCATCCCGCGGCCATGTTCCTCTTCATGGCGTTCCTGTCCATGAGCCTGTTCGCAAAGAAATCATTCTGCTCCTGGCTCTGTCCTGTTGGAGCCTTTTCCGAAGCGCTGGCCTGCTTCGGCAAAAAGATCTTCGGGCACAATCTCCGCCTGCCGCGCTGGCTCGACATTCCATTGCGCGGGTTGAAATACCTCCTGCTTGGTTTCTTTGTCTTCATCATCGGCACAATGTCCGCCGCCACAATCGGCGACTTCATGCACACGCCCTACGGCCTCATTGCCGACGTCAAGATGCTCAACTTCTTCCACGAAATGGGCGAAACCGCGGCCATCGTCCTCGCCGCGCTCGTCCTTCTGTCGATCCTCGTGGAGAACTTCTGGTGCCGCTATCTCTGCCCCTACGGCGCGCTCATGGGCCTTGCCTCACTGGTCAGCCCGCTCAAAATCCGGCGCGACCCCGCAGCCTGCATTGACTGCGCCCGGTGCGCGCACGCCTGCCCGGCGTCGCTGCCCGTCGATAAGCTGGCTCAAATCCGCTCCGTTGAGTGCACCGCCTGCATGGCGTGTATCGCTTCCTGTCCTGCTGAAGGTGCGCTGCGATTTTCCCTCGCTCCCGGCCGCGTCCCTGCCTCGCCCGGGATCCCAGAACTTGCTCGCCAAAGCGGAGCCCCGCTGCCGCGCTTTCGCCGTCCTGTGACGCCACTTGCCATGGCCGCGATCATAGCCTTCATCTTTCTCGGAACCGTCCTCGTCGCTCGCGCCACCAATCACTGGCAGACTCAAGTTCCCAACTCCGTCTATCAGAAACTCGTCCCCAACGCCAACCTGGCCACCCACCCAGGCTATTGAACTGAGGAATTCGGAATCAGGCGTCAAGTGTCAACACGTCGTTCCGATCGAGGCCTGCACTAATCCCTGATTCATCGCTCCCTCCCTTTTGCATATTCCGGGACGGCGTTTCGACCTTTTGCAGGGCTCGTTCGTCTACCCAATGAGGGCTGGTGTGTGTCTCCTCTGCCGGCGCTCAAGCGTTGAGGAGCAAGAACTTATGCGATTTCGAGCAATGAAGCGCGGGACAGCGATCCTGGCAGCATCGGTGCTGGCCGCAGCGGCCGTGGCCGCGGCGCAGGCGCCAACCCAACCAGCGCAATCACAGGTCGTTCGCTATCTGGGCACGGTCACGGCCATCAGCGGCGACACACTGACCGTAAAGACCGACGCTGGCCAGGTGAATACGGTTGAGGTTCCCTCCACCGCGCAACTGAAGCGCATTGCGCCGGGGCAGACCGATCTGAGCAAGGCCGAGTCCCTCGACTTCGCGAGCATCGCTACGGGCGACCGCGTGCTGGTAACCCTCGATCCCAATGCTACCGGCGGAACGCCTCAGGCGCTGCGCATTATCGCCATCAAGCAGGCCGACGTCGCTAAGAAGCAGCAGACAGAAGCTGAGGAATGGAACCAGGGGGTGCATGGGCTGGTGAAGAGCGTTGATGCGACCTCCGGAGTCATTTTGGTGAACGTTCGCGCCGGCGCGGTGACGAAAGAAGTCACGGTGAACACGACCGGCTCCACGGTGCTCAAGCGCTATGCTCCCGGCTCGGTGCGCTTCGATCAGGCGCAGCCCGCGCCGATCACGGCGATTCAACAAGGCGACCAATTGTGGGCTCGCGGCACGAAGAACGCCGAAGGGACAGCAATCGCGGCCGACGGCATTGTCTCCGGCAGCTTCCTCAGCATCGCCGGGACGATTCTCTCCATCGACACTTCCGCCTCCACGCTGACGGTAAAAGATCTTGCCACCAAGAAGCCGGTCACGATTCGCATCTCGACTGATGCGCAGCTGCGGCGGCTACCCGACACATTGGCCGCGATACTGGCTGCGCGGCTCAAGGGAGGACAAGGGGGCGGGCAGGGCGGAGGTCAGGCAACACCAGGTGGAGGTAATGGAGGCGGAGGCGCTTCACGCGGCTTCAACCAAGGCGGCGGAGGCGGCGCAGGACGGATGGATTTTGAAACCATCCTCGAGCACGAACCGGTGATCCAGCTGCCCAGCCTGCAGAAAGGCGAAGCCGTAATGATCGTGGCCACTGAGGACACTTCGGGCGTAAGCGCGGTCAAGCTGCTGGCCGGAGTGGAACCGCTGCTCGAAGCGCCGCAAGCGCAGGACCTGCTTTCAAACTGGAGCCTGAGCTCGGGCGATTCCGAGGCGGCCGCCCAGTAATTTCATCATTTTTCATTCATCCGCAAGCGAGGGAATTTTGCATTCAAAATCGAAACACCTGACTCCTTTGATAGTTGCCTCAATCTTCGTGTTTTCCGGCGCGGCCGCGCGGGCGCAAGCAGCGCCTGCCGGTCCACTTCCCGGTGCACAAGCGCCTCCCGCAGCGCCAGCGGCAACCGCTGCGGCACCTACGCCGCAAAATCCATCGCCTGCGCCTGCCACGCAGCCCGCGCCAAATTCGGGAGTGCAGAGCGCGCCGACCGGAACGCTGCACGGGCACATCCTCGACCCCACGGGCGCGCTGATTCCCGGCGCGCAGGTGGCGGTGGAAACTGCCGCAGGCAAGAACATGGGCAGCGCGACCGCCGACTCCGCCGGCGGCTACCAGGTGCACGGACTTCCCGCCGGAAGCTACGTGATTGAGGCCAGCTTCTCGGGTTTTGCGCCGTTCGTCTCCGCGCCGATATCGCTGATCGCCGGACAGACGAAGAACATCGACATCAAGATGGCGATTGAAGCCGCCCAGCAGGAGGTTGTGGTGACCGACGAGGGTGCGCCAACGGTCAGCACGGAGGCCGGCGCAAACTCCAACTCCATCGTGCTCAAGGGCAGCGACCTCGATGCACTGTCGGACGATCCGGATGAGCTCTCGAGCGAGTTGACGGCGCTGGCTGGCCCGTCGGCAGGCCCCAACGGCGGCCAGATTTATATTGACGGATTCACGGGCGGCCAATTGCCACCCAAGTCGGCCATCCGCGAAATTCGTATCAATCAAAATCCGTTTTCAGCTGAGTTCGACAAGATCGGCTATGGGCGCATCGAGATCCTCACCAAGCCGGGCACCGACAAACTGCACGGGCGTGTCTTCGGCCAGGGAAACGACAACATCTTTAACACTGGCAACCCGTTTACGGCCCAGCTGCCTTCCTACTACAGCTTTCAATACAACGGCTCCGTGAGCGGCGCGATGTCTAAGTGGGCCTCGTTCTTCTTCAGCGTAGAGCAGCGAGATATCCAAACCGACAATGTGTTTTATATTCCCGACGGCCCAATCTACGACGAAACCAGCAACATGTGGTCAATCAGCTCGACGCCGGTGAACGGCAGTCTCTTCAGCCCCTCCAACCATCTCGAGGTCTCACCGCGCGTTGACCTGCAACTGGGCCAGAAAAACACGCTGACGATGCGCTATCAGTTCTATCTCAACAATGTGAGAGGCTCTCTGAAATCGACTTCGCTGCCTTCCACCTCCGGCAACAGCGATTCGCTGGAGCATACGGTGCAGCTTGACGATACACAAGTGATCAGCGACAAGATGGTCGACGAGACGCGCTTCGAGTACCGGCGCGCCAACTCTTCCTCGTCTCCGGTGAGCTCCGCGCCCGGTTTCGGCCCGGCCGGCGGCGCGCCCAGCTTCGGCGTGCCCAGGGTGTTTTCCGCCGGCGGCAATTCGGGCCAGACCTCCTCCACGCACTCCGATCACTTCGAGCTACAGAACTATCTGACGTTGAGCGAGGGCAAGCAGGCCATCAAAATGGGTGCGTGGCTGCGTGATGACCGCGAGGCCCAGTCGACAGATTCGAACTTCAACGGCGGATTCACCTTTCCGTCGATCACGGCCTTTGTGAACACCTGGAACAATTGGGCGAGCAACCAGCCGCTCGGCACCAACTGCCCGGCGAACACCGCGGGCGGGTGCTTGCCAACCAAGCTCACCTATACGACCGGACCGTTTGCCTTCCAGGGCAACGTCTTCAACGCCGCGCTCTTTTTTCAGGACGACTGGACAGTGAGCAAACTGCTCACGCTTTCCGGTGGGTTGCGGTGGGAGGGGCAGAACCACATCGCCGACCACAGCGACTGGGCTCCGCGCGTGGCGTTCGCCTACGCGCTCGATGGGCACAAGAAAGGATCGACGCCCAGGACTGTGCTGCGCGGCGGGTTTGGGTTCTTTTACGACCGCTTCGCCACCAACAACCTGATGGGCCTGGAGGAGCTGAACGGCACCGCCGATAGCCAGAAGCAATTCATCATCACCGATCCCACCTGCTTTAACGGGATGAGCCTGAGTTTGATCAGCGGCGGGGTGGCCTCATGCGGCTCGGGCAACGCGCGAACTTCCGCGATCGACGCGATTTCGCCAAGCTACCGCTCGCCCTATCTGGCGCAGCTTGGCATGAGCGTGGAGCGGCAGGTGACCAAGGCGGCGACGGTCACGTTCACCTACATGCACACTTCCGGATTCCACCAACTGGTTGTGCGCGACTCGAACGCCTATCTGCCCGGCGATTACACGTACAATTCCGGCGGGCCTCCGACGATTACAGCGCCGCGGCCTGATCCGTCCGAGGGCATCGTGGATCAATACTTCCCCGAGGCGGTGATGAACGAGAACCAGGTGATTGTGAACATCAACGCCCGCTTCTCGCCCAAGCTGAGCGTGCTGGGCTTTTACGCGGGGAGCTGGGCGAACTCGGATGGCGGCGCCGGATCGAACCCGTCGAATTCATACGATTTGAGGCAGGATTACGGGCGCGCCTCGTTTATCAGGCCGCAGTGGCTGTTCCTGATGGGCAACTACAACGGCCCGTGGGGAATTACCTTCAATCCATTTCTAATTGCCCAGGCAGGCAGCCCCTACAACGTCACATCACCCTACGACTTGACCGGCGACAACTTCTTCAACGACCGGCCTTCGTATACGAGCGCGTCACCGACGACGAGCAACGTGGTTGCGACGAGCTTCGGAACGCTGGACCTTGTGCCCGGAGCTGGAGAGAGCATCATTCCCGTTTCGCTCGGAAACAGTCCGTCCGCTGTCGCGGTGAACCTGCGCGTGGGGCGCTCGTTCGGGATCGGCCCCAAGGTGCAATCGCCCGGCGGCGCGCAACAAGGCGGGCCTCCGGGCGGCGGACCACCTCCCGGGGGTGGGGGCGGTGGGCGTGGCGGGGGCGGCGGTTTCGGCGGAGGCTTTGGCGGCGGACCTTTCGGCGGCGGTGGCGGCGGGGGGCGCGGTGGCTTCGGCGGCGGCGCGAGCGCGAACAACAAGAAATACTCGCTGAACTTCAACGTTCAGGCTTTGAATCTGTTCAACGATATTGACCTGGGGACGCCGTTAGGCGGCATTCAGCCCACTTTCAATGCCAGCACTGGGCAATATGGTCCGGGGCCTCAGTTCGGCAAATCGGACGGACTCGCCGGCAACATCTTCTCGACGAGTTCGGCCGCACGGCGAATATTCTTTCAGGCAGCGTTCCAGTTCTGAAAGCAGTGGTCAGTGAGCAGCGAACAGTGGACAGTGGTGAGCGGTCAGGGGCAGATCCGGCGACTTTTCTCTGATTGCTGCCCTCTGTTCTCTGTTCATCGTTCGTTCGCGGCGAGCATCGATTCATAGAGCGCAAGCCAAGTGTCCGCGGTCGCATCCATGCTGAAGTGATCGACGATGCGCCTGCGCGCGGCGCGGCCGCGTGCAGCAAGTTCTTCCCTGCCCTCACCCATCGTCGCCTGCATCGCGCCTGCCAGCGCCCCTGAATCTTTGGCCGGAACGACGACGCCGGCGTCACCGATCAACTCGCGTACGCCGCCCACGTCGGTGGCGACAACCGGTTTCTCCATGGCCATGGCCTCGCCCACCGCGAGCGGCATTCCCTCCCACGCAGAACCGGAGACGAAGGCGTCGGCAGCATCAAGCAGCGCGGGCATGTCGCGACGCAGGCCGAGCCAGCGGACGGAATCACCAATCTCCAATTCGCTTCGTAGTTGCTGCAACGCGGCGATCTGGCCCACCGCAGCGTCGCCCGCAATCCACAAACGCGCATCGCCGCGCCCCAAGCGCACTTCAGCAAAGGCGCGCAAGAGATTTGGATAGTCCTTCGCCGGAGCAAGACGGCCGACGGCAAGCCAGACAAACTCGGCCTCTTCCTTTGCTTCAGAAACGCCGATCTCCGCTCGAACCCGCGCACCGCTCTCTCCATCCGGGGCGAATTCTCGAACGTCGATCCCATTGAGAATGACCGAGCACTTGCGACGCGGCACGGCGCCGAGGCGGATGAAGCGATCGGCGGCGGCCTGGCTCACCGCGACGGTCCGGCGGCTCAAGGAATCTGTAAGGCGATAGGCAAGCATGCGATGCCATCCACCCTCGTACACGTTATGCACGGTGGAGAGCACGACGAATGGCGGAGCGGCCAGCCGAAGCAGTCGCGCAAAAATGTTGGCATGAAAGCCGTGGCTGTGCACCAAGTCTGGCCTGAATTCGCGAAGAAACGCGCGCCCTCGCTTGCAACCGGTGAGCACACTGCCTGGCGTTTTGCACAAATTGAGGTGAAGGGTGGGAATCGCGGTGGGCCACTCTGCTGCAAGCCGCGGCATCAGCACCAGCAATGCGACGGTGTGGCCGCGCGTCGCCATGCGATCCGCTATAGTCAGCGCCTGCTTTTCTGCCCCGCCCACGCCGAGCGACGAGAGCAGGTAGACGATACGCATGGGACCCGAGCCTTACTTGACGCTTATCTTTGTTTGAAGATTGATCTGACCGATGATAGCGCAGATTTCGCTGCCATTGCTGGCCGGGAAAAGCGAAGGGCGAGCGGCGTGTCGAGCGCGAATAGGCCGGGGCCCAAAATCATGATCAGCAGGGCGGCAAACCAATAGTTGTAAGCGTCGGCAGCCTGAAACTTGTCGGGGTCAGAGAGAACGGCGAAGAATGCTGGCTTTTCCGCCGCCAGGAAGGCAACGGTCATGTTGATGAAGAGAACCAGCGCGGTCAGGCGCGTGAGCAGGCCGACGGCGAGGAAAATCCCTCCGGCAAACTCCACGACGGAGACGAAGAGAGCGGTCTGATGGGGCATGGGAAGATTGAGCGTGGCGAAATACTGGCCGACGCGATCGAGATGATGCAGCTTGCCCCAGCCATCCGCTGCAAACTGCCAGCCCCAATAGAGGCGAATGGCGAGCAGCAGCGGGCTCTCGAGTTTGCGCAGCAGTGTGCGCATCCCGCCATACGCGACGGTTGCCGTTCGTACAAGAGCGGACATAGAACTCCTTGTGGTTGTGGCCGGCGCAGCAAGCGGAGCACGATCGGCCGTTTCAGATTCATTCGGAAAAATTAAACGCGCAGATCAAGTTGCGCAAATCCAGCCCAATTCGGCCCAACTGCCAAACCATTGCTGCACGCGCTCAGGACGCTTCTGCTCGGGAATGCGAGAACCGATGAATCCGGCCTCAATCGCGTCGCCGAGTGCGCGGCCATCACGCAGCCCCACGAGTGTCTGGAATTCTTCGCGTTCAATCCGTCGGTAATAAACCGACAGATCGACGCGATGCACAGCTAGCCACGTTGGCCGAGGGCGCAACTTCGGCACCGCGGTTTTTGCGCCGGATTCTTCTTCATGCGCAACGCCCGCTTCACTGGTCTGGCGTTTCTCGCGTTTGTGCAGCTCCAGCACCAAGTCGTCTGCCGGGTAGTTGAGCGCAACCAATTGCAGGCAGGGTTGAAGGGCGAGCTTCGACTCACCTTGAAGCGCAGCGATCTGCCGCTGTGTGAGCGGACTGCGCTCCGGCGCATCGAACGCCTCGACACACGCCCACTCTATCCGGACCAGGTCGAGCGCAAGACGGTGACGGCGGCCGCAATGCTCGGGATGCGCCGCGAGCCAATGGGGAAGTTTCGATCCCAAGTTGCGCAGCGTGAAGGAGCGGCTGGGATGCTCGGTGAGATACGCGATGCTGAGCGCCTCAAAGCGCCTCTCTCCGACCAGAGCGCGCAGTGCGGGAAAATCTTCAGCCAGTGCGCCGAGCACGCGATACCAATACTGCCGGTTGTAGATTTCAAGGCGCTCGAAGGGTGTGAGGCGCGAGTTGGGCGCGATGAACGAGGCCGCGACTTCGGTCATCGCGCGCCCGTCGGCCGCGGTCACGCGCATGTTGTCGTCTTTCGTGAGCGGCTGCATCACCGCGGCGGCCATCTCTCGCTGGAGCGACTCAAGGTCCATGGTCTGCGCTTTCATTTTGCCGCTCCAACGAGCTCCGCGGCCCTGGGTTGCAAGTAGCGCTCGGCCTTCTTGGCTTCGGCGTGAACCTTGTCGAAGCTCGGGATGTGGTCGTCCCACTCAAGCAACGTGGGCGTGGGCCCGCAGCGCTCGATAGCGCGCGCATAGAGCTGCCACACTGGATCGATTACCGGATGGTCGTGCGTGTCGAGAATGTACTTCTCGTATTTGGAGTGGCCCGCGATATGAATCTGCGCCACGCGCTGGGCGGGCACCGCGTTCACGTAGTCCATGGGATTGAACTCGTGGTTCATGGCCGAGACGTAAATGTTATTCACGTCGAGAAGGATGCCGCAGTCGGCACGCTCGACAACTTCGGAAAGGAACTCCCACTCCGTCATCTCGGAGCCGGTGAACGCGGCGTAGGAGCTGACGTTTTCGACGGCCACGGGAATCTCAAGATAGTCCTGCACCATCCGTACGCGGGCAACTGTGCGCTCCGCGGCCTCCCATGTATAGGGCAGCGGAAGCAGATCGTGGGTGTAGGTACCGTCGACCGAGCCCCAGCACAGATGATCGCTGAGCCAGGGAGTTTTGGTGCGGCGTACGAGTTGCTTCAGCCGCTTCAGGTGCTCGGGATCGGGTGCGGTCACCGAGCCGAAGTACATCGACACGCCGTGCTGGACGACTCTGTATTGCTCGAGGATGCGATCGAGCGTGGCCAGCGGACGACCCGCATCGATCATGTAGTTTTCCGAGATGATTTCAAACCAGTCGACGACCGGCTTGCGGGAGAAGATGTGCTCGTAGTGAGGAATGCGCAGGCCGATGCCGACGCCGTGGTCCTGATACGCATTGAAGCGGTTGCCGGGCATGAAAGACAGTTCTCAGTTCACAGTTCGCAGTTATCAGGGGTCAGGTTTCAGGTGTCAGTGAACAGTGATCAGCGCTCAACCCGCGCGTTTTGCCGGTGAGCCTGCCGCTGTTCACTGACAACTGATCGCTGCTCTTAGACGAGGCCCGGCATCTTGGAGCCGTCGGTGGCGCAGCCGCCCTTGCTCTTGCAGCTGTTCTTGCCCGAGCAACCGTTGTCGCCCGACTTGCAGCCGCCCTGGCCCTTACAGTCGTTCTTGCCTTTACAGGAGTGCTTGGTGGTGTCCTGGTCAAAGCTGGTGTAGCGAAGACCGGCCTTGGCAGCCTTGACCTGGTTGGCTTGCGGTGTGGCTTGCGTGGCCGCATGGGCCGCGACTGCGCTGCCACCGGCGAGACCGGCGAGCGCAGCAGTGAGAAGCATTGCATTGAACTGGTTCTTCATGGCGTTTTTTGACCTCGTATGGGGATGGCGCGGAGTTTCACCGCGGGTTTGGGGAAGGCAGGATGGTGAGAGCGGCTATGGAACCGCTCGATTTCGTCCACCCCGCAGTATTAGTGGTACGCATCGTTTGAGTGCCTGCGCGAAAAAAGGTTACACCGAAAAACGCGCGGCACGATGAATTTATCACTTTCAGGCGTAACCTGGCGCAGAACATTGTCATCCCATTGTCGATTGGCTGCCGCACGCCCGGTGAGCTACCCTGTTTGGGCCCACAGGAGTTTGAGTGTCGTTGCAGCCGGAGGGTTGCTGCGGCGCGCAGCCTATTCGGTTTGGGGCAGGCTGCGCGCCTGTCGATTCGGGAGGTCGATTGCAAAGCACAAAAGGAATGGCAGCGGTGTCGGGCACAGCGATGGTGATGGCGCTGCTGCAAAGCTTGTGCACGGCGATTCTGACGATCAATGGGATTCGCGTGGGAATTGGCGTTGCGGCGCTTGCCGCCAGCAGCATCGCGGCGCCGTTGCTCTCATTTCACCGCGACGCCATTCGCATTCCCATGCTCTCGATTGCGGTAGTCGGGGCGCTGGTCAACCTTGGCGTGCTGGCGTGGGTCTGGCACTTGCGCGCGCGGCCCGAGTCGCAGTGGCGCAAGCAGCCGGTCACGAAGAAGCAGCGCTGGTCGGAGCGGCTACAAGTGGCAATGGCCATTGCAACACTGTTGCTTGCTGGGCTGGAGACTTACACGCATCCAATCGTGAACCACGGCGCGTCGGCGTTCTGAATTCCCACGGATCGCGAGCTGAGCTTATGGACCGGACACTTCCATTTCTTTTTCCAAGCACTCGTGCAACCGCTCGCTGAATCCCGCAGGCAGTTCGAAGACGCGATTGTCCGCGTACAGCACTACGACGTTGCGCGTGGAGTCGAGCACGGCCGAGCAGATTTCGCACGTCTCCAGGTGCCTGTCGATCTCGGCGCGCAGGTCCGCCGCCACCTCGCCGTCGATGTAGGCGGAGATGTGCTCCCAGACGTGTTTGCAGTCGATCCTCATCTCGACTCGTCTTTCCTCGCGTTGGCCCACCCAAACAGCTTGGCCCGCTTGGGCGCAAACCCTTTCAGTCGCGGCGCCAGGCTGCGCTGCAAAAGTGCCCGCGCCCGGTGAAGGCGGACCTTGACCGCTCCCTCGGCAATGCCAAGCGCGGCGGCGGTCTCACGAACGTCCATCTCTTCGATGTCCCTGAGCAGCACGACGTTACGGTAAATCTCCGGTAGGCCGTCAATGGCCTGGCGCAACAAGGCGGCGAGCTCTTTTTGCTCCAGAGCCTGATTCGGTACTTCGCGCCAGCTGGTGAGGATAGCCGGCGTAAAGTCGCCAGTCTGGTCATCGGTGAGCGCGTCCAGCGAGTCCTCGCGGCGCGTTTCGGCCTTGCGCAGCCGGCCCAGACCCTCGTTGCGCGCGATGGAAAGCGCCCACGTGCGGAATTGCGATTCGCCGCGAAACAGATGCAGGTTGCGATAGATCTTCACCGCGGCCTCCTGTGCGGCATCTTCGGCTTCGGCCCCGTTGCGCAGGATGGACATTAAAAGAAAGAAAATAGGCCGCTCACAGGGGCGAATTAAATCGTGAAAAAGCTGCTTTTCGCCGGCCATAATCCGGCGGATGCACTCGGCTTCGAACTCCGGATTGGGCGCGTTCTTCATCGTTCTTCGGGATCGGATTTCGAGTTGGAACCGGCTGCCTTCGAGAAGGCCGAAATGCTTCTATGGAGAGACTATACAGCGGGCGGCCTTGAGGGTCTTTGGTACCCCGGGAAGGCGCTCGGGCGGTCTGAAGAGGCCGGATCTAGGTCATTTTTGCCCTGTCAAAAAGAATCCTTGCAGAAAAAACATGGTTTGGGCTGTACAATCCCCTCACAAGGAGTCTTATGGCCGGAGACATGCAAATTACGTGCAGCGACTGCGGGCAGGAATTTACCTTCAGCTCTGCCGATCAGCAGTTTTTTCAGGAACGCGGTTACTCGACACCAAAGCGTTGTAAGCCTTGCCGCCAGGCAAAGAAGGCCGATCAAGGGGGATCCGGCCACCGTTCGACTCCTTCGCAGGGAACACCTGTGATTTGTTCGGGTTGTGGCCAGCCTACTACCGTTCCATTCGAGCCTCGTGGCGATCGCCCGGTCTATTGTCGGGATTGCTACACGGCGCGCAAGGGCACCGGGGGCGGGGGACGCGGGCGCTAATCGCGCCGAGGAACCCGGGCTGGTTCACTGATTGAGCCGCAGCGGCAGTTTCATTCGCCGCGGTTGATTCGGGATGTGTACCGGAGAGTACTGTCGCGGTCCCGGCCGCGATATTCGCTTTTGTCCGGCTTTTTCGCCAGCCCGCAGTCCCTGCTCTCATTCTTCCGTATCTGTGCGGCAAAACGGGAGCGTACGATTGTTCCAGCGCTTGACCCGCGCAGGTTGACCGGGTGTGTTCGAAATCACATTGCGAACCGATTCGGAAATGGACAGAAGGCCCATCGCTCGATAAACTACGCACACGGACCCCCTCCACATCCGTGTTCACAAGGATATCTTCCAAGGCCATGGCCTCGCAGCTCTCGTTCACCGGATTCGCCTGGAAAAACCTTCGTCGCCGGCGCCTCAGAACCCTGCTCACACTCTGTGGGATTACGATGGGCATAGGGGCATTTGTGGCATTAGTGGGGTTTTCGCGATCATTTGAACAGGAATGGCTGCGGCTCTATCAGAGCTCAGGCACCGATATTGCTGTCCTCGAATCCAGCTTATTCAATAGCTCGATTGATGAGTCACTGGGCCCGAAAATTAAGGCTCTTCCCGAGGTGGCAGCGGTTTCGCCGCTGGTCTTTAATCTCATCGACCTGACGCCCGACGTAAATGCTTTGGTCTACGGATGGACGGCCGACTCCTACGAGATGGATGCCCTTCACTTCACTTCGGGTACGCGTTTCCGCGCGGACCAGCCGGAGGTTGTGCTGGGAGACCTGCTCGCGCAAAACTTGAACAAGAAAATCGGCGATTCGATCATCATTCTTGGCGAGACGTTCACGATCACTGGAATCTTTCACGGAGGCACGGCGCTGGAAACGGGCGCGGTGATCATGCCGCTCGACCAGATGCAGAGCATCTCCAGTCGACAGGGGAAAGTGACTGCGTTTCATGTGCGGCTTCGGCCCACGCCGGTCGGGGAATCGTATGAGCACTACGTGGCGCGGGTTCAGGCGGAGATTGACGCGCTCGAGCCCAGCATCCGGGCAGAGCCCGCCGCGGAACGCGCATCCAACAACCAGATTGTGGACATCGCCCACTCGGTGGCCTGGGGCACATCGTCCATTGCCCTGCTCATTGGCATCGTAGGCATTGCCAACACCATGGCGATGTCAGTTTTTGAGCGCACGCGCGAAATCGGCATTTTGCGCGCGCTGGGTTGGAAAGGCAGGCACGTGATTCTGCTCATCCTCACTGAAGCGGCTGGCTTGGGCATGGCCGGCGGCTTGCTCGGCATTGTTGTGGGATTGGGCGCCTTGTGGATCCTCTCCATCATGCCGGAGACCGCGAGCGTGGTTTCGATTTCCGTCTCGCCGGTTCATCTGGTTGAATCGATGCTCATCGCTATCGGATCAGGGCTGGTCGCTGGAGCGTATCCTGCGTGGCGCGGCGCGCGGCTTTCGCCGGTGGAGGCGTTGCGTTATGAGTAGCCCCATCCTGGAAGCGCGCGGACTGGTCAAGAGCTATGACGACGGGCGCGTCGCGGCTTTGCGCGGAGTGGACGTTTCGATCGAAGCCGGCGAATATCTGACCATCAGCGGACCCAGCGGAAGCGGGAAATCCACGCTGCTGCATATGCTGGGCGGCCTCGATTCGCCGAGCAGTGGTGAAGTTCTCTTCAGGGGATCGCCGCTCGGCACGGTGGTGAACCTGGACAGTTTTCGTTCCCGCCAGGTCGGATTCATCTTCCAGGCTTTTCACCTGCTGCCCACGCTGCGCGCGGTTGAAAATGTGCAGGTGGCCATGCTGGCGTTGAACGGTCGCGCCAATCACCGGGTCGAGCGCGCGTCCGCTTTGCTTGAAGAGATGGGTCTGAAGGATCGCATGCAGCACTACCCGAATGAGCTCTCGGCCGGCGAGCGGCAGCGCGTGGCCATCGCCCGTGCCCTGGCCAACGATCCCACCATTCTCCTCGCGGATGAACCCACAGGCAACCTCGACAGCATGAACACCGGCCACATCATGGAGATTCTGCGCGGCATCCGCGAGCAGCGCGGCATGACGCTGGTGATCGTGACCCATGAGAACGACATTGCCTTGAGCGCACCGCGCCACATTCACATCCGCGACGGCAGGATCGAGGCATGAGAACCGCGCGAAGCGTATGGGCCTTGCGGGCGGCCCGGTATGCGGGGCTGATTGCCGCGTTCGTCGTCCCGGCGCTTTGGGCCCAGACCGCAAATGTCAACGATCTTCTGGCCACAGTTCGTAAACAGATTCAGAACGCCGACTTTCGTGTCAGCGGCCAATTAATCGCGATCGACCCGAGTGGCGCGCGCGTGAGCTATCCCGTCACCATCAAGACGCATTGGTTCCCCGGCGAGCTCCGCATGTTTGTCGATCTCGGACAGCCGTCCGGGACACATCGTGAAATGCGCCAGCATATTCTTTTGGAGATGCCCGCCAACGGCGCCAATACCATTCGCATCGCCGACCCCGGCGACGCATCCTCACGCTTGCTGCCTTTTGAGAAGTGGAACGATGATCTGCTTGGTCCGGGATTCAACTACGAGGACTTCCTGGAGCAGCAATACTTCTGGCCCGGCCAAACGTCAGAAGGGATGGTGAAGTTCGGTGCGCGCAATTGGGACGTGGTCAAAAGCACGCCTAGCCCCGAGGTTCGAACGCACTACGCAGAGGTCAAGACCTGGATCGATCCTACGATCGGCTTCCCTGTTTATGCGGAAAAGACACTCAAGGATTCGGGGTCGGTGAAAGAATTTACGTCATACGGCGTGCGCCAGGAAGAGGGCCACTGGTTTGCGCACCAGGTTGAAGTCAAGACGCGTGGCCAGGCCGGGTCAACATTGCTCATCTTCGACCGGGGCAGCGCCAAGGCGAAACTCACGGCGGCCGATTTCAGTCCGGCCGCGCTCACACATTTCTAGGAGACCCATGCACGCCGTCCTTTGGATCGTCGCCTTCCCAGCAGTCGTGCTCGCGACTGGTGTGCTTTACCAATGGATTGGTGGTTACCGCGACCGGCGGCAATTTACAGCTTCGGGACGCTGGGTAACTATTGGAGACGGATCCAAACTCTATCTCTTTGAGATGGGCGCGGGTGAGCCGACCGTTCTGTTCGAAGCAGGTTTTGGCGCCACGCACCTCAACTGGCGAGGTATTCAGGAAGCGATCGCCGAGTCAGCGCGCACAATCGCGTACGATCGTTGCGGCCTGGGCTGGAGCAGCCGCTGCCGAACGGCCCGCGTTCCCGGCAACATCGCGCCAGAGTTGCACCAGATGTTGCACCGTGCCGGACTTAAGCCGCCATTCATTCTGGTTGGGCACTCGTTTGGCGGCCTTGTCGTGCGCCGCTTCGCGCTGTTTTATCCCGATGAGGTCGCCGGCGTCGTGCTCATCGATCCCATGCGTTGCGATCAATGGCCGCCGCTTGACCCCTCAAAGCAATCTCAGATCGATTTGGGCCGTAGGCTGATCCGCTTCGCAATGCCGGTCGCTGCTTGCGGCTTGGCGCGCCTGATGGTCAGCTTGTTGTTCTGCCGCGCGAGTCATCTCTCCGACCAGATTGTCGGAGCCGCCGGCGCCCACAAACGCCACGTGCTCACGCGGATCAAGACCGAAGTGAGAAAGATGCCGCGCACAGTGTGGCCAGCGGTTGCGGCCCACTGGTCGCGCCCTGGATTTTACGCCGGAATTCGCAGCCACATTTCGGCGATCCCCAAAACGGTGACCGAGATGGATTCAGTGGGGCCGATCCGCGATATTCCCGTCACCGTGCTGACCCCCGCCAATACCACGCCGCTCTCTCAGGATGACCTCAACCGCATTGGAAACTCAACGCACCAGGTCTTCGCGAGAAACAGCGAGCATTGGATTCACCTCGACGAACCCAACCTGGTGATCGATTCCATTCGTGCCATGGTGGCCGCCACGGTGGCTGAAACCGCAGTTGCCGATTAGCCTCTTGCGCCCTTTGGCCGACCCTGTCCTGGTGCATCCGGCATCGTTCTTTCTCGAGCGTCGGCCGTCACATCCTTTAACAATAATCCTCGCTATCCTGTAACAAATCACCTTGTTCATGGCTTCTTTCCGATAGGAAGCGGGGACTGTATGGAAGTGAAGGTCTGTCAAATCGAAGGCGTAAAGTTCGACATTCAGGCTCGGTCGCACCGGATTGTGTGTGATCAGCCGGCGGAAAATGGCGGTACGGATTGCGGCATGACCCCGCCGGAGTTTTTGCTCGCATCGCTGGGCTCCTGCGCAGCTTTTTACGCCGCGGAGTATCTGAGAACCCGCAATCTGGCAAAAAGCGGGCTCGAAGTTTCAGTGACTGCGGAAAAACTACTCAAGCCGGCGAGGCTGGGCAACTTCCGCGTGCTCGTCACGAGCCCTGTTGCACTCACCGCCGAGCAAAGCGAAGGAATGATGCGCAGCGTGCACCATTGCCTGGTTCATAACACGCTCCTGTCGCTACCGGAGATCAATATCGAGATCGCCGCCGCCGTTGTTGTTCAGTAATACCTGGCAGGGTGCGCAAACTGACCTTAGATAGCGGCGAGTGGGCCTGATGGCTTTTCTGTTCCCTGATCCCTGTTCCCTGCTTTTACGAGATTCGCACGCTCTTGCCGCGCGAGAGTACAGCGCCCTTGCGGCGGCCATTTGAGGCGTGGTCGATCTGCTTCCAGAAGCCAATGAAGTAATCGACGGCCGAGATGATGGCGACCAGTGCGGCAAAGTAGATGGCCGCGACGGCGTACCAGTAGATGGGGATCGTGAGCACGCCGATCTGCCAATGATGCCAGCCATGAGCGAGAATGGCCGACACCACCGAGACGATCTGGACCACGGTCTTCAGCTTGCCCAACTCGCTGGCCGTGATGGTGAACCCTTCAGAGGCCGCGATGGACCGCAGGCCGGAAATGAGAAACTCGCGGCCGACGATGACCACCACGATCCAGACTTTGACTACCTGCGGGTTGTAGGCAACGAGAGCAACGAAGGCTGCGGTCACCATGATCTTGTCGGCAAGCGGATCGAGCAGCATGCCCATGGTCGTGATCTGCCCGCGCTTGCGCGCCAGATATCCGTCCAGCCCATCGGTGATTGACGCGAGCACGAAGAGAATCGAGGCCAGAATCTCCTGCGTTCCGCTCGGTCCAGCCCAAGGAAAATGCGGCGACAAGATCCAAAGGAACAACGGGATCATAATGATCCGCGTCATGGTGATGGAATTAGGAAGATTCAAAGTAAATCCTTTGGAATCAATACATGATTTTAAGGGCCATCGATTCGATCACAACCCTAAAATCGCCGAAGTCATATCATGCCGGCACTCCGCCAACCGAAGTGACTATCACAACTATAAGCGGGTTTGCCAGACACTCGCCAGAGTGAAGGGCGTCGAGAGAATGGTGCCGGTCGACGATTGGATTGAAGTCGGCGCTCTCGCCGACTGTCAATCGCCGGTCATGCCCACCATTCTTAAAGAAGGCGACATACACCCGATCACGCATTTGCTATGATGGGGGCGCAATCAGCTGGGGTAGATAGATCTTGACTTCCAACGGGCTATAGATCGCTTTTCCCGGTTGTGAGTGACCCGTCTGTCGGGTCGGATCAGGGTTGCAGCCCCTGAAGAAAGGAGGTCGCAACCGCATGCGCTTCCTGCGTTTTGTCTTTCTCTGCCTGATCGCGGGTCTTGTCATCGACGGGGGCTCGGTGTTTGCGCAAACGCCGACCTCTGCGCCGCGTGTTGTTGGCAGGATCGACGAAAGCCAACTGATCACTCTGAAGGGCAACACGCATCCGGCAGCAATTGACCAGAATGACCGCGGCCTGGCGAGTCCAAATCTGGCCATGACCGACGTGATTCTTGTTCTGAAACGCGGCCCCGAACAACAAGCTGCGTTTGACCAGTTCGTGGCCAGCCAGTACGATCCGTCCTCGCCAAACTTCCATAACTGGCTTGCGCCCGCAGATGTGGGCAGGATGTTTGGACCTTCTCTCGCAGATGTTGCGACGATTTCGGGTTGGCTTAGCGGACACGGGCTGCATGTGGATGAACTCTCTCCCGACCGGATGACAATCCGTTTCAGTGGCTCTGCGGCGCAGGTGGAGAGCACTTTTCACGTTGAGATTCATAACCTGACCGTCAGCGGGCAACCGCACATCGCAAACATGAGCGATCCGCAGATTCCAGCCGCTCTGGCGCTGGTGGTAGAGGGGGTCAAAGCGCTCCACAATTTCTTCCCGCGGCCCCTGCATCAAACCGGAGGGCTGGTCAGCCTCGATTCATCCGGCGCCGGATGGCGTCGTGTCTCCGGCGGCGCTCAGCAGGACACAGCTGAGAGTGTTGCGTCGCTTCCATATTTCGGCATCAGCGTCGGCTCGGGAAGCAACGCCTACACCATTGAAGATGTAGCCCCGTACGATTTTGCAACGATCTACAACCTATTGCCGCTCTGGAATTCCGGGACAGACGGAACCGGACAGACAATTGCGATCGCGGGAACGAGCGACATCAACGCCGCCGATGTAGCCTCGTTTCGCAGCGTTTTCGGGCTGCCTGCGGGGACCGCGCCCACGACCATCGTCGCCAATGGCACCGACCCTGGCGAATGCTACAGCACATATCAGGGCGCCATCTGCACCATCGACGATCTCATCGAGAACACGCTGGATGTTGAATGGTCGGGCGCAGTCGCCAAAGGCGCAAACATCGTGCTTGTCGTGTCAGGATCCAATTCAACCACGACGGATACGGTCTACTCTTCCGCGGATTACGTCGTCCAAAATGATACAGCCAGTATCCTGAGCGTCAGCTACGGCGAATGCGAGTTGGGCGAGGGCAACAGCGGAAACGCTGCCTACAACAATCTCTGGGAGACAGCGGCCAGCGAAGGGATTGCAGTATTCGTCGCAGCGGGTGATGCCGGAGCGGCGACCTGCGATCAGGGGCTGTCTGGCAACCCTCCACATCCCGCGCAATATGGCCTTTCAGTGAGCGGCATTGCATCCACTCCATATGACACTGCCGTGGGGGGAACGGACCTTAATTGGGGCGCGACTGCCTCTCCGTACTGGGCCGCAAGCAACAATTCCAGTAACGGCTCCAATGCGCTCGGCTATGTGCCCGAGGTCCCGTGGAACGATACGTGCACCAATCCGCTGGCCCTGAACTACCTGCAGGAATGGGCTACCGTCCTTAATCAAAATGGCTACGCCGCCACTTCGCCAACTGACGCCGAATCGGCCTGCAATTTTGTGAGTCAATGGTGGAGCCTGATCTATACCCACACTAGTCCCACCGTGGACCTTTCTCCTTTCCTCGACACCATCGGCGGCGGAGGCGGCGCGAGCAATTGCACCGTCAGCGACGGCGTTGACGTGGCCAGCTGCGCGGACGGATACACGAAGCCGGCGTGGCAGTCCGGTGTGCCTGGGATCCCAGCCGATGGAGTGCGCGACCTGCCCGACGTCTCGTTCATGGCGGGCAACGGCTTCCTCGGCAGCGCTTATTTGATGTGCGTCTCAGCGAACGGATCGTGTGTCACTTCCACTTCCCTTACAACTCCTCCGGAAGCGCAGGAGGTCGGCGGAACTTCGGTGGGGACGCCGGCCATGGCTGGCGTGATGGCGCTCATTAACCAGAAGGCGGGAACGCCGCAGGGCAATCCCAACGCGGAGCTCTATGCGCAGGCCGCCAGACAGAGCTACGGCAACTGCAGCACAGAGTTTGGAACGACAAACGATGGATGTTCGTTCAACGATATCGACACCGGGACCATCGCCATGGCCTGCGCAGCGCAATCTCCCAACTGCACTGTGCTCCATGCAGGCGATCTCGGTGTTCTCTCCGGCTACAGCGCGGGAACCGGATTCGATCTGGCCACCGGGCTGGGCTCATTGAATATCGCCAACGTGGTCAACGCGTGGATCTCGACCATCGGGACCGCCAACGCAACCGTGACGGTCACGCCCGCCACGAACAGCTTTCCCGCGAGCCAGAGCGTGAACGTCACAGTCACAGTCAGCGGCGCCAGCGGAACGCCGACCGGCAACGTTGCACTGATGGGCGCCGGAGCCCTTCCGTTGGAAACACTCTCCGGTGGAACGGCGACGATCGCGATTCCAAGTTACAGCCTGTTGGCTGGAAACGATACGATTACCGCGCATTACTTCGGCGACGCAACCTACGGCAGGGCCAGCGGGAATGCGAGCGTTTCGGTGGCGAAGATCAATCCAACATTGACCCTGACGCCAAGCCTGACGCATGTCGCGGCGAACCAGACCGACACGATCCAGGTGACCGTCTCGGGCGGGGGACCTACTCCCAGCGGCACGATAACAGTGTCACTTAACTCGTACGTTTCGTCTTCATACAATCTCTACGGTGGAGGCTGGAACGCGGGGATCCCTGCCAGCGCCTTTGTCAACGGCATCAACATCATTTCGGTCAGTTACAGCGGCGACGCAGAATACAACCCGGGAACGGGAAACACGACCGTAACTGCCACCATCCTGACTCCTACTTTGCAGGTTGTGTCGTCGGTCGCCAGCTTGACGACCTCTCAAAGTGTGAATGTGACGATCACTGCTACTGGGACAGGCCCGACGCCCACGGGAAGCGTGACTCTTTACGTGCCCGGCGCGGCCTATCCAGGCGGCACCCTTTCCAATGGCAACCACACCTTTGCTCTCGGGCCCGACGATCTGCTTCCGGGCAACGACACACTGACGGTGACCTACGATGGCGACAATACATACCTGGCGGGGAGCGCATCGACCTCGGTTGCGGTGACGATATCGCCGTCGAGCATTTCGGTGACGCCATCGACCACCAACCTGACGACGAATAATGCGCTGGCTCTGGTTGGCGTGGTCACGGTGCCGGGAGGCACACCGAGCGGAACCCTCACAGTTACTGGCGGCGGCTACACCGGGTATGGCAACTTTACCGGATCATCAGGGCAGTTTTCATTCACGATTCCACCTTTGAGCCTGAGCCTCGGCAACGACACGCTGACGGTGAGCTTCACCAACAGCAGCTACTACACGCCCTCAACCACTTCAACGACCGTGAACGTGACGTCGTGGGTGAAAGTGGCCCCGACGGTTACGGTGACTCCTGCTTCAGGCACGGTGGACGTTAACGATCCGGTCAACGTCGTGGTGGCGGTGGGCGGGGTAGGCGGCCAAGGCACAGGGACGGTGACGCTCGCGAGCGGCAGCTACGGCTCGGGGATCTATTCGCTGTCGAGCGGCAGCGTCACAATTGCCGTGCCAGCCAATTCGCTAAGCGTGGGAACGGAGACTCTCACCGCGAGCTATGGCGGCGACCCAACGTACCTGGCGGGGACGGGAACCGGAACCGTCGTTGTCTCTCCGATGACGTTTACCATCTCCGCGACCACTTCATCATCAATTGCGCCCGGCGGCTCTTTTCTGGAGCCGATTTCAATCAACTCCTCGACAGGGTATTCGGGCACGGTTTCGCTGGCCTGCGCGTTAACTTCACAACCGAGCGGCGCCACGGACTTGCCGGTTTGCACCCCAGTGACGAATGAATACGTGAACATTTTCCAAGGGGGTAACCCCGGCGGCTCCAGTGTGACCGTGTACACAACGGCGCCGGCCGCTGCGCTTGTGAGGCCCGCATTGCCAGGCAGCGGCAAGGGGACCGGCGCAGGCGGAGTGGTTTTGGCGCTTATTGCTCTGCTCGGAATTCCCGCGCGTCGACGCAATTGGCGTTCGATGCTCGGCGTCATCGTGCTCCTGGCGCTCTTCGGCGGAATCTCCGCCTGCGGCGGAGGAGGCGGTGGTGGAGGCAGCGGTGGCGGCGGAAACAGCGGCACAACGCCGGGAACGTACACCTTTAATGTCACAGCAACCGGCAATCCTGCCGTCGCGCCTTCGCCAACAACGGTGTTCACCGTTACGGTGAATTGAGTCGTCATCGAAGCGTCGTAATGCGATGTGCCCGAGTTCGGATCGCTAAGTGAAGCATTCGTTTCAAGTTCTTAGAGTTCTGACTTCATCGTCGCCGATCTGGTGATGCGGTCCGGTCCGGCCTCCAGCGAGTCACAGTTGGTCACGTCCTCAGCGAGAACCGGCCATCCTCCTGCGCTTCGCCAAAAGAGGCTGTGCTTCATGGTCCACGAAAAAACGATTGCCTCCGATGTGCGTGCCTTCGATCCGGGCGCGCCAACCGGTATCTCCCGCCGGAGCGGCCCTTTTCAACGGTAGAATTCGATATGGCCATGCGACGACATTCCAAGGTCTCCGATTCGCCCGCCGCTCCTCAGACCACGCTGCCGGTAGTGTGCATCGTCACCATGGATAAAGAGTTCTTGGATGTGCTGATTCCAGAAATCGCTCCCTGGTTCAAGGTGATCGTTCGCGACAGCTATGACGATCTGGCACGTTCGACACGGGAAGCGGACGTCGCGGCAGTTCTACTCGACATCGATACCCAGGGGGAAGACCCGTACGGGGGATTGCCGGTTCTGCATGAACTGCGCAGGCTGAACGAGAACTCCACGCTGATTTCCATGAGCCGCGCGCGTGCGCGCTCAGTCGAAAAGCAAGCGCTCGAAGCGGGAGCGGACGCGCATTTCAGGTCGCCGGTCGATATCGGCGAATTGCGGAATGCGCTCGTCGAAATTCTGCGCGAACGCGTAGAAGCGGTCAAGCGCAGCCAGGCTCTGGAAGCCAGCCGCTTTCAGGATTTCGTCGGCTCCAGTGAGCCGATGCGCCGCGTCTACGACGCTATCCGCCAAGTAGCCGGGAGCAGCGTCAACGTGCTCGTCCGGGGCGAAAGCGGAACGGGAAAGGAGTTAGCGGCACGGGCCATCGTCGCCCTCAGCAGCCGCTCCGAGAAGCCTTTCATCCGGCTCAATTGCGCCGCGCTGCCTGAAAGCCTGATCGAATCGGAGCTGTTCGGCAGCGAACGCGGCGCCTTTACAGGAGCCGTGGAGTCACGGCCCGGCCAGATCGAACTGGCTGATGGAGGCACGCTCTTTCTGGACGAGATCGCGACGCTGCCCGTGGGCCTGCAAACCAAACTCTTGCGCGTTCTTGAAGACCGTCAGGTGCAGCGGCTGGGTGGGCGCTCACACCGCAAAATCGATTTCCGATTGATCTGCGCAACCCACGAGCCGCTCGAAGAAATGGTGCGTGCAGGGCGGTTTCGCGAAGATCTCTACTACCGGGTGAATGTCGTGCCGATCCAACTGCCTCCGCTGCGCGAACGCAAGGGCGACATTCCCCTGCTCTGCCGGCATTTTCTTGAAGTCCATTGCACGGCCAATGGTTCAGGTCCGAGATGGCTCAACGAGGATGCCCTGTCGGCATTGGAGGAACACACCTGGCCCGGCAACGTTCGCGAGCTTGAGAACATCATTCAGCGAATGGTCGTAACCGTGAAGGGCGACGAAATCGGCCCAACAGACGTCGCTCCGCGAATCCTGGCACAGAGCGCCACCGCACAGGAAGCCATCCTGGTCCCGCCCGAGGGTTGTGTGTTCGACGATGAGATCCGGCAGTTGGAGATTGCTTTGCTCACGACCTCCTTGCACCGGTCAAATGGCAGCAAAGCCGCCGCCGCCCGGCTGCTGCGTCTCGATCTCCAACGCATGAAGTATCTCTGTCGCAAGTACTCGCTGTGAACGTATGGGTTAACAATTAACCCTTTAGGGGATAATTTTTCACCCGTTTGCCATTGCGCGCGCCGGAAATCCGGGCCGCGAATCGTTTTCAGGCTGAAAATCGGCCCCTTTCAGTCCAAATTCCCTCCCCCGAAGTTTGGCACGCTAAATGCTTCATGGTAGGCGTAACGAAATTCCAAAGTTCCCAGGAGGATCGACCATGGCAGTGAAGAAGAAGTCTTTGATTAGCAGCGGACAGGCGTCAAAATCAGCTACGACAAAAACCAATGCTTCCGTTGCCTCGGCAAAGTTGGCCTCCGCCAAGCTTCAGCCGGCGATGATTAGGGTCGCCAAGCTCCAAGCCGGTAGGCTTCAGCCCGCGTCGATTAGGGTCGCAAGGATGCAGAGCTCCAAGTTGACCACATTGATGCGGCCAACTTTCTAACAAATTCGGAATTGGGTTCTCCGCTGACCTGAATCCAGTGATCTGCCCATGGCGATGCGGGCGCATCGAGCGCCCGTTTCTGGCCACTGATCCAAAGTCGATTGGCTCCGTCTCGGGACCATTTGTCCCGCCAAGGCGGCGCTCAACGCACGAAACCGCAGTTCAACAAGTTTTCAGGCCCTCCCCCACATCACCACAAATGAGAGCGCGCGAGATCGGAGACCAACCGAATCGCGCGCGCCGCCAGGCTGTGGCGCTGTCCAAAGATCTTTGCCTCGCCCGCGATTCCCAGGGGCGCCTCGCCGGCGGACGAAGGTAACTGCATCAGAGCGCAGTAGAACAGCGGCGTCTGGGTTCCCTTATACTTTTCTGCGCTGACCAGCCCCGGAGGCAATGCAAAGGCTTCGCCGCCTGGCGAAGCCAGCCTCATGCGGACGACTGTAAAACTGCCTGGCAGGGGGAGCGCGACTTCGGCGTCCTGAGGAATACGATCGAGCGCGGCGGCGGGAATGTAGACCCTCACCGAGTGGTTTCCAGCGCCGGCGAGATCGAGCAGCGGCTCTCCTGGTCCGATATTTTGGCCGACCAGCGACTCCGGATCATTGGTCAGAACAATGCCATCCATCGGCGCCTTGATCACCAGCGAGGAGCGAGCCTCGCCAGCAAGAGAAATGGCCTTGCGCGCGGCATCTTGCGCCGCGACTGCCGTGCCGGCGCTCGCGCCCCGCAACTCCGCGTCCACAACCTGGAAACGTGCCCGGCTGTTCTCGGCGGCGGCAGCATCCCGCATGGCACTCCCCGCAGGGCTGCTCATACGCAGCAAGGGCTGACCGGCCCGCACCATGACTTCGTCGACCCTTCCTCCCAGGCTTGCATGCAACACTTCCGGGTTGGCAGCTTCAATCTCGTACCAGGCGTCCTCGCGGTCGCGCCAGATGGGTATGAAAAGAATGGCCGCCAAAATCACAGCCGAGATGAGCGGAACGGGGCGCAGCAAGCGGCCTTGCGCAAAATGCTGCTCGCAGAAACGACGCACGACGCCGCCCAGCGACTTGAGGCGCGAGCGAAAGATGAAGAAGCCTGCAATCCCCACCGGGACGATGGCAAATTCAGCTATCCACTTTGAGGCAACGTTATAGCCGAAGCGAAGCACAACGAAGAGAATCATGTAACTATAGGCGCCGGAGACCAGCGCATAGAGCGCAAACAATGGCGCCCGCCGCCGCGGAACCACGACAGTTTCGACGGGCAGGCGCAGAATCTGCTTTTGAAACCATCCCGACAAAAACTCCGTCGACCGTTCCTTGAGCGTGGGGATGCCGATGGCTTCGGTGACAAAGTAGTATCCGTCGGCCTTGATCAGCGGATTCATATTGATGACCATCACCGCGATGCCGGTAATGAGGATGACCTGGTAAGCCAAGTCATGCAGCCACGTGGCGGGCGCGGTGTTGAGCCAGGCAATCATGGCGAATCCGCACATGACCATTTCGATCCAGATTCCCGCGATGATGGTGGCCAGGCGCTGAGCTGTTGTGGCCGAGATCCACACTTCGGTCACATCCACATAGAAAGCGGGAGTCAGGTAAAGGAACAAAAGCCCCATGGCATGCACCTGGCCGCCGAAATGCTTGCAAGTCAAGCCGTGTGCGCTTTCGTGAAAAAAACCGATGACCAACAGGAGAAGCCAGAACTGCACAACATCGAGCAGGCTTTTTTCCCTGAAGTTGTAGAACACTGCCACATCTGGGCCGATCAGGTTCCACTTGGTGATAAAGATCGAAGCCTCGTACACAAAAAGCAGGACCATGGCGAGAATGGACCATCGGCTGTAAATGAATCTTCCAGCCTTTTCGTTGAGCCAGGTCAGATATCGGTCGGGATCCCATGCCGAAAAGGTGATGTGCGCAACGTCGAATTTGGTGTTGCGTCCGGCGCGCCGCTGGCGCTGCGCGACGAGCTTCTGGCTGAAGGCCAGGTTTTTCTCCTGCGGACTCTTGTAGAAAAAGCGAACTTCTTCGAGACCGTCCGCGAAGGCGCGAACCTCGGCGGCAGTGGTGGCCATGCCGGTTTGCACCTGGAATGCCTCTGCAATCTCTTCAATGGAACGCTGGCCATCAAAGAATTGGGCCAACTGCCATTGCACGGGCGTGAGCCGGCAAAAGGTAGAGCCCTGTCGCTGCATGACGGCGATGACCGGCTCGCCGTCGAGCGTATCCTCGCGGGTGATCAAGCCGGGATCGAGAAGCGCAGGGCGGGTCTGCTCCAGCCGCGTCCTGGGAATCTCCGGAAGAGCCGCGTCGAGTGCCTCACTAAGGTTCATGGCGCCAGCCGCACCTGCATGCTCATTCCCGGCTTGAGCAGCGGCGATGGATGATCCACGGCGCCCACCACCTGGATGCTGGCGCTGGCCGGATCAATGACCGGGCTGAGACGTAGGATGTGCCCTGCCTGATGCAAGCCGGGATAGTCGGGTGTGCTCAAATCCAGAGTGCTGCCTACTCTCAGTTCTCTCATTGCTGATTCGGGAGCGGTGAACAAGACTCGCAGCGGAGCCTCGGCAGTGACCCAGAACAGACTGTCTCCCTCTTTTACCTGCTGCGGGGCACGCACCGAGACGCGCCCCACAACCCCGGCGAACGGGGCCACGATGCGAGACTGCTGCAACTGAAGACTTATGGTGTTCAGGTCGGCTTCGGCAACAGCCTCCTCGCTTTTTGAGCGTTCGACCTCTTCGTTGGTTTCGTCGAGCTTATACTTCGTGTGTTCCTAGACATCCTGGCTAATCACCTTCGCCTGAAGCAACTGATCGGCGCGGCGTAAATCCGCCTCCCCGCTCAACTTCTCCGCCTGCCAGTCGCGAACCTCAGCCTGAGTCGCGGCAACACGCGCCTTTTGCGCTTCAAATTGAGTCCTGAGCAACGAGTCATCCAACTGGGCAAGCGCCTGCCCTGCGCGAACACGATCTCCGATGCCAACGGCAACGGTCGTGACAAGTCCATCGCGCTGGGCGGCCAGATCCGCTTGCTGTTCGGCAACAAGCGGGCCATACGCCGTGAACGTTCCCGAGCCGCTCGATGCTGGCGGGTCTGCACTTGATGCTGCGGGAGATGGCGCAGGGCGAGGCTGAGGTGCTTCAGAGGCAGAGACGCCACTCGGCGTCACTGTGGATTTGCAACCCGGTTCGCACATGAGCAGCGCGGCGGCTGCAATTGCGACAGCGAAAACGGGAAGCGAGCTTTGACGAAATGGTGCGTTCAAAATTTTCACCACCCTATCCAATTCCATAGAGTCTGCCATACCCAAAGCGCCGGCCTCCGCAACAACACATATCCAGCCGGCCGCCAGCCGATCAAGATCTTCGCCTGCCCGCTCATTCCGGCGCGCAACATCTCGCCCGGATTCGTGATTGGGACCTCGACGGCGAATGTGCGCCGCCCGTTGGCGATCTCCGCGTCGGGGCTTACCAGTGAAACCGTTTCGTGCCAGGTTCGTTGCGGATAAGTCTCCATCTTGATCGCGGCAGGTTGCCCCCGGCGGATCAATTCGATATCTTGCTGCGACACCGCGACCCGGGTCACTGCCGAGCTCAAATCGAGCACCTGGGCAAACGGCGATCCCGACTCGAGATGCTCACCTGCCGCGTTCTCAAGATTGGGCGTGGCCACAACCCCCGCAATCGGCGATCGCAATTGCGCACTCGCGACCTGTGCGCGAATTTGCGCGGCTTCCGAGCCCAGGAATTCAACCTGCGCGCGATCCTCACCCGACTGAGCGCTGCCGTGGGCCAGGTCGCCCTGCATCTGAAGTATCGCTTGCTGGTAGCGAGCGTCCGCGACAGCGAGGCGTGAGCGCCATTCCCAGTCGTTCATTGAGGCCAGAACGTCCCCGGCATTCACATGCTGGCCTTCGCGTACATACACCCGATCCACGTTCCCTTCGTCCGGTGCGGTAACCCTCACCAGGTGCTGTGGCGCGATCACTGCCTCCCCGCCGACACGCATCGGCAGGGGACAAATACAGAGAAACAGCACTGCAGCCGCCGCTGCGATTGCATAGACCGTTCGCCTTCCGCGGCTGGTGCGAAGCAACGCCGCCTTTCGTTGCGCGAGCGGTTCGATAAGTCCCATCAGCGGAACTTCGCGGTAGAGAAGTGCATTGCGCAGTGCCACGGTCGCCTGGCCGGCAAGCACCTTGATCATTTCGATCTGCGCTACGCCAAGGAAATCGGGGTCGCTGCTCTCGTAGAACAAAACGCCAACTCGCCCCTGATCGTCGGCAAGCGGCAACGAATACAGCGCACGCGAGCCGGTCTCATCGAAATGCTTCGCCACTTCAGGCGGCAGCGCTGCACTTTCTTCATCCCCGGCGAGCCGAAGATGCAGAGGCTCATTTTGCGTTGACAGCCAGCGCGTCAACTGCTGCAACCGCTCCACCTGCGCATCCCCAATGGGCAAGCTGCTCATCCCCGATACGGCCTTCAACTGCAGCTTCCCGCGCACATCCAGCGCGATTGCGCATAATTCGTACGGTAAGACCCCCTGCGGGCTGTTGACGATAATCTGCAACAGGCGATCAAGCCGCAGCGTGGAGGTGATCTCGGAACTCACCTGCACCAGGACCTTCAGAATCTCCAGCTTTCGCTCGGCCAACATAAGGCTGGCGTTTTTCAGCGCATTGGCAATCGTCTCGGCCATCGACGACATCAGGAACTGGTCGTCATCGTCGAATGGCCGCTCGGCGCGGTTGATCGCCTCAAGCACCCCGATCTCTGCTTCATCCTGCATCAGGGGAACCAGAAGCGCGTTGCTCACCGGGGGGATCGTGCTTTCTTCCGGCAGCCGCGCATTGCGCTTTTGCAATCGCTCGTCGCTCTCGTCAGCGATCAGAACGGGCTCGCCCTCTTCGGCCATATCCGCCACGTAGCCATCACCCGGAGCCTCGGTCGTGCCCACCGCAACCGTCTCGTCAGCCCCTTCGCTCGAAACCAATCGCAGATCGGCCCCGTCAAAAAGCCACAGGTGCATTGCCTGGCACGGAAGCATGGCCCCGGCTTTCGTCGGCACCATCGCAATCACCGCATCCATTTCGAGCGTCGCGTTCAGCGACTTCTCAAGGTCGTACATCTGCGACATGCGGTGCACGGAATCCAGCAGAGTCTGCCGCTGCTGCTCGAACAGCTCGCCCGACAAGAGCGCCGGCGCGGTCAAGCGCACGATCGGCGCAAGGTCCGTCAATTGGCGCGGATCGAACGAGCTCGAAAAAAACACGATTTCGAGAACGCCTGCCAATCTCCCGGCGTATTCCAAGGGCACATAGGCAAGCGCGCCCACGGAGCGCGGCGCGTCAAAGTGCGCGTAGTCTTCGCGGCTCAGGTGCTGCTTGCCGTGAACCTGCGCTTTCGCCGGAAACGACTCTGGCACCTCAAACAGCCAGTTCCCCGCGTGCTGTACCGCCTGAAGCGACACGTCTCCCGCCACGCCCACGATCGTCCACGGCGCAGATTCGTTTTCCGGCTCATACCTGTGAATCAGGCACGCACTTTCTGGCAGCAGACTGGTAATGGCCCCGGCGATGATCGTCGCCCGCGAAGCGACATCCGCCGCAGTCAGCAGTTGCGCCGCCATTTCAATGGCTGCCTCGTCCGTCGGCGCGACCGCGTATTTCACTTCATCCATGAGCGGCGTATCTCCGCAAACATTGGTTAATCGCGGCCGTGCGGTGAAGTTCCGCCCTTCGGCTGCGGTTCGAGTTCGGGCACAGCCTCCACATCGCGCGCAGGACCCTGCGGCAATCAGAGAAAAACCGGGAGCCCGGCCATCTGCGTCTTCGCGCAGCAGTTTTTCAGCCGCTTAGGGCATGGGCCCCGTTACGTAGCCCAATCAGCGTCTAAAGTAGTTGTATCAATTCAAGGGTTCGTCCATTGGCGCATCTCCCTTGGCCTCCAACCCCCCGCTTGACAAGAGGATGCATCGACGAGAATATGGTCACGAGCTTAACAAGCCAATCTCCCCCGTAAAGTGGATTCTGAAAGAGAGATTTCCCGTGGATCTCGACGTAATTGAAAGCGGAAGTGTCTGTACCCTGAAGCTCAAGGGCAAACTTGTCAGCGGCGAACCGGTCACACGGTTTCAAGACGCCTTCATGACCGCGCTCTCCAGCGGTCACATTTTTCTCATTGTCGACCTCGAGGCCGTCGCATTCATCGATTCCTCGGGGATTGGTTCTGTGGTCAACGCTCTGCGCACATCCACCAAGGTCGGGGGAAACGTCAAGCTGGTCAAACCTACCAACTTCGTTTCCAAGATGCTCAAGATGGTCGGCGTCCTCGACCTCTTCGAAGTCTTCGACACCGAAGCCGACGCTGCGGCGGCCAGCGCAAACTCCTGACGCCGGGCGTCCCTCGCCTTCAGCGGTTCTCCTGTCCACTGTCCGGCTGCCCACAAGGTAGCCGGACTCTACAACCGACTAGGCAGCCCTCAGACCCGCAGCCCTCACCCGGAACCGCTTCATCGAGATTGACAGTGTCCGTTCAATCTTGCGCAGGTCGCCGCGCTCAGCCGGTATCGCAAACGTCGATGCCACACCCTTAGCCGAAGCTCGACCCGTGCGCCCCACGCGGTGCACGAAATCTTCTGCCAGCTTGGGCATGTCGAAGTTGATGACATGCGCCACATTGGCAACGTCGATGCCGCGCGCCGCCACATCGGTCGCCACCAGCACCCGGTGACGGCCTTCGGAAAAGCTCTTGAGCGCCTGATTGCGCTGCGCCTGCGAACGGTCCCCGTGAATCTGCGTCGCCGACCAGCCCGAACGGCTCAGACGGCGTGCAACGCGGTCGGCGCCATGCTTGGTGCGCACAAACACCAGGAAGCTGCCCTGCTCGGCGTCGAGCAGGTGTTCGAGCAGTTCCTGCTTCTTGTCGGAATCGACTTCAAAGGTGCGCAGCTCCACGTTTTCAGCCGGCTTGAGCACCGAGCCGATCTCGATCCGCACCGGGTTGTTGAGGTATTTGCGCGCCACATCCCTGACGGCGCCTTCGAGCGTGGCGGAGTAGCAGAGCGTTTGCCGCACCCTGGGCAGCACGCCCGCAATGCGCGCAATCGCGGGCTGAAAGCCCATATCCAGCATGCGGTCCACTTCGTCGAGCACCAGAATCTTTACCTGGTCGAGCCGCACCAGCTTGCGCTTGAGAAAGTCTTCCAACCGCCCCGGAGTAGCCACGATCAGTCGTGCTCCACGACGGATCTCGTCCAGTTGCGAGTGCTCAGACAACCCGCCAACGACCACGGCCGCTGTCGGTCCATTGCTTGAGCGCAGCACGCGAAACGCGGCTTCAACCTGCATGGCTAGCTCGCGCGTCGGCAGCAGAATGAGCGCATTTGCTCCGCGGCTTTCGGTCTTTTGCAGCATCTCCATGATCGGGATCAGGAAACTGAGCGTCTTGCCAGTTCCCGTCTGCGCAGTGGCAAGCACGTCGCGGCCGTCCAGAGCCGGCGGAATCGCCGCCGCCTGTACCGGCGTGGGAATTTCAAACTTGTTGGCGTTGAGCCGCGCCATGAGCGCAGCCGAAAGTGAAAACTGTGAGAATTGATTCGTCAAAATATATGTCTTTTCCTGCGGTCCCGGAGCCCTTGTTTCCCGAGGGCCTGCAAACGGAACCTGACTGGAGGCACGCGCAGATACACCCGCACACGCCTGCACTAGATTATGCGTAAGAGAGAACCAGTTTCGTCCCTGGGACTGGCCGACATGCACGTTCGGTGCTTGCCGGCCCGGAGCTTACCCACGCTGCTGTTTTTACGCCTGTCGGCTCACTGCCGACCGGCTACCCGCTCCACAATCGCCCGGCGCATCGCGCCTGTCCACTCAGAATTTGAGAGAGAACATGATCGAGTCAATCAAGACTCGAGCGCTCAGCCTATTCGCCAACCGTCACACGGTTCCGAATGTAGTCGCCGGGAAGGAGACTGATGGGTACACGCTGTAGGGGCTTGGGGGAAAATCTGTGCCAGGTTGACCAGCCTTGTTCTAAGGCCAAATCGCAACTCGCGTCCAAATCACTGAGCGTAAACCTAGTATACCCCAGATCGCGGAAAACAACCTTGGCCTGAGCGACACGCAAGCTAAGGCCGCTACGCGTAGAAACCGCGCTGCTTGATGGTATACGCCACGCGATCGATAGCCAGCATATACGCAGCGATTCGATTATTCACGTCGTGCGCGTCGGCATAGCGCACCACATCGTCAAAACTGGCGCGCAGAATGCCCTCCAGTTGCTCGTTAATGACCGCTTCCTTCCAGAACAGTCCCTGGCGGTCCTGCACCCACTCAAAGTAGCTGGCAGTGACGCCGCCGGCATTGGCCAGAATGTCGGGCACAATAAAGATGCGCTTTTCCGAAAGGATCTCGTCGGCCACGGCAGTAGTGGGCCCGTTGGCGCCCTCAACAATGATGCGCGCTCTCACCTTGTCGGCATTACGGCTAGTGATCACGTTTTCGGTCGCCGCGGGAATCAGAATCTCGCAATCGGCCACCAGCAGTTCTTCGCTGGGCATGGCTTCGGCGCCGCGGAATCCGAGTATCGTATTGTTGCGGTATTTGTACTCGAGCAGTTGATGAATATCGATTCCGTTGGAGTTATACAAGCCGCCATCGCGCTCTGCGATGCCCACAATCTTGTATCCCTGCTCCTGCATCAGGCGCGCGGCATTCGATCCTACGTTGCCGAATCCCTGGATGATGACGCGACAACCCTCGACATCCATACCCAGCTGGCGCAGGCTCTCGTTGCACACAACCATCACTCCGCGCCCCGTGGCTTCAATGCGCCCTTGTGAGCCTCCCATGTTGATCGGCTTGCCGGTCACTACGCTGGTCACGGTCTGGCGCATGTGCATGGAATAGGTATCCATGATCCACGCCATAGTCTGCTCGTTGGTGTTCACGTCCGGCGCGGGAACATCCTTCTCCGGACCGATGAACTCGATGATCTCAGAGGTATAGCGCCGCGTCATGCGCTCCAACTCGCCCTTGCTCATGCTTTGGGGATCGCAGATCACGCCGCCCTTGGCTCCGCCGAAGGGGATATTGACCACTGCGCACTTCCACGTCATCCAACTGGCCAGCGCTCGCACTTCGTCCAGCGTCACATCCGGCGCGTAGCGAATTCCGCCTTTGCATGGCCCGCGCGCCATCGAGTGCTGCACGCGGAAGCCGGTGAACATGTCAATCACGCCGTTGTCGAGGGCTACGGGAAAGTGAACGATCACTTCCCGCGACGGCGAGCGCAGCACTTTCCACAATCCCTCATCGAGATTGAGTTTGCGCGCAGCAAAGTCGAAGCGCGCGCTTTGCGCCGCCCACGGATTGATCTCCTGGTCCAACGTGACGCCGGTATTTCCAGTTGCCATATGGTCTCCCTATCCCGCCGCTCTTCAGATTCGGAATCAAGCACCGCTTCTCAAGAATATAGACGAGGCAGCGGTCTTCACTCCGGTTTTTCGCGCCGTGGTTTTCGAATTGGCGCGGCTATCTGTGTTGTCTGGCCGCCCAGATTCGGCCCGCATGCCGTCGACTTCTGACCCAAACCTCAGTGAGTCTAGGCCACCGCTGGTTTCCCGTCAAGGCAAGGAGACACACGATCGGGCGCGCGTTCCGTGGTGGCTTAATGCCGCAGCGGCTGCCTGAACTGGAACCGGACACGCCTCGCTCACTGCGCACCAGCAGTTACACTTAGGCTGTGAAAGCCTACGAGCGCTCCGCCCAGCCCAGCCGCAAAGAGTTCCTGGACCTCGCCCGGACGCACACCCTTGTGCCCGTGTGCCGCACCCTGATGGCCGACCTGGAAACTCCGGTCTCCGCCTTTCTGCGCGCGGCTTGGCCGGAGCGCGAGTGTTTTTTGCTGGAGTCTGTTGAGGGCGGAGAGCAGGTCGGGCGCTACACGTTCATCGGCCTCACGCCGTTCAAGCGCATCGTGGCACGGGGGCGCCAGATCGCCATCACCGAGGGCCGCAAGACCACGCACATTGAGGGCGACATTTTTGCCGTTCTGCGCGACGCACTCAGCGGCCACAAACCCGCGCGCCTGAAGGGACTGCCTCCCTTCACCGCCGGCGCCGTCGGCTACCTTGCTTATGACGCTGTGCGCCAAATCGAGCGGCTGCCCACGTTGGCAAAGGATGAACTGCACGTCCCCGACGCCTGCCTGCTCTTCTTCGACGAGGTTCTGGCTTTCGATCACGTGCGCAAGGAAATCATCCTCGTCGTCACAGCAGATGTGTCGAAGGGCAAGGCCCCGGTAGCCTACGATCGGGCCTTGAAGCGTCTCGACCGGTTGGAGAAGCGCCTTACGCAGCCACTTCCGGATCTCGAACGCAAAAGGGACCGGAAAAAGCCGCACTCATCATCGACGCTTAAAGTGAAGCACCGCATCGCAAAGAAGGACTACATCGCAGCGGTGGAGCGCACTAAAGCCTACATCCGCGCGGGCGACGCGTTTCAAGTGGTCATCTCTCAGCGCTTGGACGTCGATCCAGGAGTCGACAGCTTCCAGGTTTATCGCGCACTGCGCACTGTCAATCCCAGCCCGTATATGTTCTTTCTGCGCTTCTCGCCGGACGGCCCGCTGGGATCGGCGGCTGCCTCCCAACCAAAAACCTCCTCCACACAGTCAAAAGCATCGGAGATGCACCCCCTGGAGTTGGCGGGCTCGTCACCGGAGCTGCTGGTGCGCGTTCACCAGGGCAAAGTGGAGTACCGGCCGATTGCTGGATCGCGCCCTCGCGGCGCGACCGAGGCCAAAGACGACGCGCTGGCCGAGGAGATGCTGCACGACGAGAAAGAGCGCGCCGAGCACGTGATGCTCGTCGACCTTGGCCGCAACGATGTGGGCCGCGTGAGCCGCTTCGGCAGCGTGAAGGTGGACAGGCTGATGTTCGTCGAGCGTTACAGCCACATCATGCACATCGTGAGCACGATTGAAGGCAAGCTGCGGCCCGATCTCACGGCAATTGACGCGCTCCGCGCTTGCTTCCCTGCCGGCACGCTTTCCGGAGCGCCCAAAGTCCGCGCCATGGAGATCATTGAGGAGCTAGAACCGGCGCGGCGCGGCACCTATGGCGGCGCGGTTCTCTACGCCGATTTCTCCGGCAACCTCGATTCCTGCATTGCCATTCGCTCCATGCTGCGCGTCGGAGGCAAAGGCTCCGTGCAGGCCGGCGCGGGCATCGTCGCCGACTCCGTGCCCGAGACCGAGCATCAGGAATCGCTCAACAAAGCGCAGGCTGTGCTGCGCGCCATCGAGCGCGCGCGGGAGATGTAGCGCCGCCTTTTCGCGCGACCACTGCGCAATTCCTTGAGCGTCAACTGGCCTTCGCGCGTCCTTGGGGAAAGACATCCACAGGAGGAGGACGCGATGGAGAAAGTGGGGAATTGGGCGAGAAACGGTCTGGCGCTCGGGGCAGTGCTGGCCTTCGGGTTCTGGCTGGGCGCGGGCCGCACGGTCAAGGCGTCAAGCAGCGATGCCGGAATGGGCGTGCAGTTTCAGCTCGCCGGACTAAACGAAGCGAGTTCGTTGCTGGTGTACCAGCCGGAAACACGGACCGTATACGTCTATCAGGGAGCCACGCTTGGCAACGCAAACGTGCAATGCACATACAAGTTTGAGATGACGCGGCCCGGCGAGGTCATTCATCGAGTCTCCTGCCCTGTGCAGCAGTTGAACCCGTAACAAACTATTCCGCGCCAAAGATGCGCTTGAAGAATCGCCCGATCTTGCGGAAGAATCCGGGCTTCTTTGGCGCACCGGATGCCTGAGTCGCCGGCCCTGTCGCACCCGCCGAAGCGGGAGGCTGAGGGATCGCGACCGTTTGCGGTGCAGGCTGGCTGCTCTTGTAAACGAGGGTGGTTGCGGCTTGGCCAGATCCAGCCGTTGTGTTTGCGGCGGCCGCGGGAGGCGACTTGGGCGCGAGGCCCTCGCTCTGCGCCAGCGGAAATTCGTTGGCCTCGGATTTCAGAGGCGGAGGACAACCGCACGGTTCCGTTTCCTGGTCGACCACTTTCTGCAGGCTGCCGTGCTCGAACATGACCCGCTGTCCCGGCTGCACGCGATAGAGGCCTCCCTCGAAGACGCTGGTCACGACAACATAGGGCGCGTTCGCTCCGGCGTTATCCACGCACGTGTCGCCATCGTCGCCCATCCTGACGCTGACATCCGCAGCATTGGGGCCGCCGATCATGATGCGAAAGTAGGGCGTGAGAAGCGTATCGGCATTTTGCTCGCGTGCGGTGCTCGCCGCAAAGCTCATCTCCACCGCGCCGCGATCGAGCGCAACCAGAAGCCCGGGAACATTGCCCGACGCGGCACTCGAATCGGCCGCGAGCTTTACGGTGCTCGACGCGCAAACGTGCATGGTTCCGCGATACGGCAGTGTCACCTGGGTTGTCGTGTCGCCCGCGGTGATGGTCCCGCTGTCCGTGATGTACGCGCGGCCGTTCCATGCCTGCAGCGGTCCCGCAACCTCAAGCGCCGCGCCCGGAATGGATTTGTCCAGCGGCACGATGGCGACCGGCTGGGTTGCAAATGTGGGAGCGCCAGAGGATGAAGACACCGGCTGCGAGGTTCCAGCATCAGTTGGATTCGGCGCTGGTTGCGCTTGGGCCGCTTGTGCCGGGGCGGTCGATGGCGCCATCGGGTTTTGGGCCTCGCTTGCCGGCGCCGCCAGAAACGCCACAGCGATGGTCAGGAGCAGAATCGACTGCGAGACACGCTTCAAACTCGATCCGGAAGATGAGGCGTTCGAAGGAGCGTTGATCGCGGCGTACATCGGTTACATGTCCAGGAAGTTGCGGATCATCTGGTGTCCACCTTCGGTGAGCACACTCTCGGGATGGAATTGCACGCCCTCAACCGGCAAGCTGCGATGGCGCACGCCCATAATCACCCTGCCCGAACCACTTACTTCTGCGGTCTCGGCTGTGACGGCAAGCTCGGCCGGCAGCGACTTCTCTTCCACGATGAGCGAGTGGTAGCGCGTACAGGTGAGCGGCGTGGGCAGCCCGGCGAAAATTCCCTTTCCGTCGTGCTCCACCGCGCTGGTTTTGCCATGCATGAGCGTCTGCGCTCGAATCACTTTGCCGCCGAACGCTTCTCCGATGGCCTGGTGGCCCAGGCAAACGCCGAGAATCGGCGCCTTGCCAGCCATGTGACGGATGAGCGGCACCAGAATTCCCGCCTCATGCGGCGTACACGGTCCCGGCGAAAGTAAAATGCGCTCCGGCTTCATGGCCTCAACTTCTTCGGGCGTCACCTCGTCGTTGCGCCGCACCACGACTTCCGCTCCCAGCTCGCCAAGGTACTGAACCAGGTTGTAGGTGAAGGAATCGTAATTGTCGAGCACGAAGACCATGGTGAGTTCCAGTGTAGCGCGCCGCGTCCCGGACGCCGTTAGTCGTGAGCCGCGCGGCGTGTTCCCATCGAACTTGCTCGCCGCTTGCGCCGCCTCGCGCGCATCTGCAACACTGGCAAAGGTCCGATTCCATGGTTGTCCATTTCCTCATACAAGGCCGCGTGCAGGGTGTCGGCTTCCGCTGGTTTGTGCAGCGCGAGGCCAGCGAGCTCAATCTACGTGGCTGGGTCCGCAATACAGAGGAAGGCGAAGTGGAGGTACTTGCGGCGGGCGACGCCGGCAATCTCGACGAGCTGCGCTCGAGCCTTCGCCGCGGCCCACGCGGCGCGCGCGTCGACCGCATCGTCGAGCACACGCTGGCCGAAAGCGAAGCCGTGGGGCTTGACTCATTCCACATCGATGGCGCGTGGTGAAGAAAGAGAAGGATTAGGGAACAGACCGCAGTACCGGTTTAGCCAAAAGGATTCAGGCAGGCAAACACCATGTGTCCTCTCCGAAGCGACGAAACGACTACGATTGAATATCGTCAGACTGGATTTACCAAGGCGGCGAACCTCCTCTTTGTTGGGATATTTTTCCTCTTCGCGATTTTCGTTTTGTATCGGTTCGCGACTCCGCCAGACATCATGAGTGGCGTGGCTTTTGCAGCGCTGATCATTGTCGGCGACGTATATTACCTTGCGACGGTCTTACGTTCACGAATATTAATCGAAGGAACGCAAATTCGGATTCGAAATGCCTTCGGAGAGCGCGGGGCAGGTCTAACTGAGATTGAGGGAGTTCGCGATGTCTACGGGAAGAATGGCGTTGGCGTGGTCGGAAAACTACTTTGCCTGAAAGATGGACGCGGCGCGATTCGAATCTCATTGCTGACATTAGATCTGGATGATCGATTCACCAATTGGCTCAAGCAATTTCCGAACTTGGATAAACACGAGAAATAGTTGCGGCGGTGAGACACTACCGGGCTGACCGAAAGCTGGCACTTCAGCCGCTCGCCACATCGCGGGGATGCCTGTTTCCTCGCAACCAGCCTCCAGGCTATAAACTGATAGCTGTTCACAGAAAACTGACCTCTGACAACCGAACGAGGAGCGCCGCATCGCCATGCCGGAAATCGCAAAGCCCGTCAACGTGGAAGATCTGAAGAAACTGGTCCGCACTGTGCCGGACTTTCCCAAGCCCGGGATTCTCTTTTACGACATCACCACGCTGCTCAAGGACAAGACGGGATTCGCGCAGCTGATCGACGCGATGGCCGCGCATTACATCGGTCGTCACATCGACTTGATTCTGGGCATCGAGGCGCGCGGCTTCATCTTCGGCCCCGCGCTGGCTTATCGTCTCAACGCCGGCTTTGTTCCGGTCCGAAAGCCAAGAAAACTGCCCGCGCCTGTGGCCCGCGTCACCTATGACCTGGAATACGGGACGGACACGCTGGAGATCCACATGGATGCCATCGCTCCGGGACAGAGCGTGGTGCTCGTAGACGACTTGCTCGCCACTGGCGGCACGATGGAAGCCACGATCAAATTGGTGAAACAGCTCGGCGGCGTCATCGCCGGTCTGGGCTTCGCCGTGGAACTCGACTTTCTCAAGGGCCGCGAGCGCTTCACTGAGTACGACGTTTTCAGCCTGCTGCATTACGACGAGTAGGGAATCCACATCCCCCGGGGCGCCAGCCTTCGTTTTTGTTCGGATGTGTGCCGGATTCGAGTGGTATTCTGATTCCCCCAATTCAACCCCGGAGGTAACACATCATGAAAGTCCATCCGGCAGTCAAGGCTGCCTTGTGTCTTCTCGTCGCCAGTCCCCTCCTTGCCACGAAGCCCGCAGCCGCGCAGATGCCCAGCGGGGTCAATCCACCCCCGAAGTATATTTTCCTGTCCAACGTTGCCATCAAGCCGAATATGACGGGCTCCTTCATTGCAAATGAAAGCACTGAAGTCGAAGCCGAGCGTGACGCAAAAGCGCCCATCCAGTACTTCGGCATGCTCAGCATCACGGGTTCTCCGCATGCTCTGTTTTTTGCCGGGTTCAATTCTTTTGCCGATATGCAAAAAGAGCACGATCAGGGTATGGCCGACCCCAAGCTGCAGGAAGCGTTAAAATCGGGCGACGCAGCCGAAGCTCCTGCGCTCAGCGATACGCATGGCAGCATTTACAAGTATCGCGACGACCTGAGCCTGAATGCGGCCGTCGATATTTCACAGATGCGCTTCTTCGACATCACTCTTTTCCATGTTCGCTATGGCCACTATGAGGATTGGGAGCATCTCGTGAAGATTTACGAGAAGGCCTACTCATCGATCCCGAATGCGCACTGGGCGATGTTTGAAAAACTGTATGGCGAAGACAGCGATAGAACCTTCATCCTGGTGACGCCGATCAAAGCGCTTTCGGAAGAGGACCAGGCCATGATCGATGGCGACAATCTGCCCAAGACCGTGGGCGCGGATCAAATGCAATTGATGCGCGATCTGGGCTCGCAGACGGTCGAGTCGTCCGAGTCGGATCTCTTTGCCATTATTCCGCAGATTAGCTATGTGCCGGATGCATGGCTTACTGCCTCGCCTGACTTCTGGGGCAAGAAGTAAGCCAACAAATGCCAGCGCAACAGCGAAGGCCCATTCCGCTGGGGAATGAGCCTTCATTCACAATCGAGCTCGCAACTCGCAAGCGATGCGAAGGGCAAAGGCCTGATGGGTCTCAGCGCCACGGCGTCAAAACGCGTCAAAAACCACGCTTCGGCTCGTGCTCTTCCTCCGCCACAGATTCGTCTGCAGGCGTTCTTGAGCCTTCCGATGCCAGACCCGCCGCGGCGGATTCCTCTTGAAACATCTGTGGATCAGCGAATCGATAGCCCACATAAACGTCCGTGAGCAGGTACAGCGGGTTCGATGGGTCGTCTTCAATCTTCTTGCGCAACTGCCGGACGAAGGTGCGTAGATACTCCACTTCCTCGCGGCTTTCCGCGCCCCACACCGCGGTCAACAGCTTGGCGTAGGTGACCACGCGACCAGCGCGGCTCATCAGGCAGTACAAAATGTCGAACTCCTTGCGCGTGAGCTTCACCGCCGAGCCGCGCTTGGTGACAAGCCGCTTTGCCGGCTCTAATCGGATTTCACCGATCTCCATGGGCGCATCCTCAGGCCGAGCGGGAGCGCGCACCCGGCGCACCGCAGAGCGAATCCGTGCGATCAGCTCCCGGGTGCTGAACGGCTTGGTCACATAGTCGTCGGCGCCCAATTCGAGCGCTTCTACCTTGTCTTCCTCATCGTCTCGCACCGTGAGCATCAGCACCGGCAATCGTGGCGCAAAGCTTCGAATCCGCTTGAGCGTTTCAATGCCGCCGATTCCCGGCATATTAATGTCCAGAAGCACGACATCGTACGGAGCGGTGCGTAACGCCTGCAGCGCCTCTTCCCCGCGCGAGGCCTCGGCCACCTGAAATCCTAGCTCCATCAGCGGTGGCCGCAGCGCGCGGCGGATGGTCGGTTCGTCGTCGACCACGAGAATGCGAATCGCGGGCTGCATCATGATGAGCTCTCCCTCTCCATTGTCAACGGAATTGCGGCAAAGAACGTGGTGCCTTCCTCTTCATCGCTGGTTACCCAAACGTAGCCACCGTGAATCTGCGCGGCCCGCCTCGCCACCGAAAGCCCGATTCCCGTGCCTGGGGCGCGGTCGGCATACGTCGACGAACGAAAATAGCGGTCAAAAATTCTCTCCCGGTCCGCCATGGGGATCACTGGCCCGAAACTATGCACGGAAAAAATCGTCTCTGCTCCGGCAACCAGCACCCGGATGGTGATTGTGCTGCCAAAGTTGGAGTATTTGCATGCGTTGTCAATGTACTGGGTCAACAGCATGGTCATCAACTGCTGGTCGCAACTCAGCACCAGGTCCTCGTCTTCGATCTCGATGGCGACCTTCATGCTCGCCAGCCGGTCCTTGAGCGCGGCTACGACCTCTTCGATAAGTGTCCCCACGCTTACCTGAGTCACATGAATGGCAACCTCGCCCGCATCGAGCCGCGACGTGGTCAGCAGGCGGTTGGTCAAGTCGCCCAGCAGCCGGGTCTGCTCGTCGATGAGTCCAACAAGATCCGCCTGGCCCGCTGAGAGTCGACCCATTTCGCCCAGCCCCGTCGAAGCGGCACGAATCGCCGTTAGCGGAGTCTTGTACGCATGGGCCAGGCTGTCGAGCACCGTAGCACGGAGCTGCTCCGTGCGGCGCTCGGTCTCAATCCGGCTTTCGTTGGCGAAGGCGCGATAACGGTCGAAGGTGATGGCGATGAGCGAAGCAATCGCGTTGTTGGTCAGCGGGCTCGTTTCCCCGCGCACCAACAGGCTGCCCACAGGCACCGTTCCCAGCCGCAACACTCTGCGTCCGATCCCACTCCCCGGATCGTCGTCCGACGTTTCAAAGTAGTAGACGTTTTGCGCCATCTCCTGCGGGTCGTCGTTCCAGAATCCCGCCGTGTAGACATCGTGCAGGTCCGCATCGAAGACCGCGACGGCTTCAAGATTGAAAATCTCATGCACCAGCTCGGCCAGCTGCGGGCCCGGTTCCACATGCAGGTCCATCTGCAGAGTCCGCCGCGTGAATTCGTAAAGGTCTTCCATCTGCCCGCCGCGCGACTCAGCCTCGCGGGCGTGATTGGTTACGCGTGACGAGAGCCGGCTCACCGTGAGCGCCACGAGCACGAAGACCAGCAAGGTGACTGTGGCGATGGGGTCGGCCGCTATGGCCAGTTCCGATTGCCGCGCGGCGAACCAGCTTTGCGCAACCACAGCCGAAAGCGACACGATCACCGCTTGCCAGAATCCGCACCAGAGCGCCGTAAGGACCACAATGAGCAGATAGAGCAACGCAACCACGGGGAGCAACCTGGACCACCAATGCGTGAATGCCGCCACCAGGATCACTGCCACTACACCCAGCGCACACTCCAGCGTGAACAGAAGGATCCGCAAGCCGGAGCCGCGCGGACGGCCAAACAACATTACCGATCTGCCTGGAGGTTGTTGTGACAACCGGGCACTCACCTTCCTGGTTCGAAATCACTGGGTCCATCGGCTCTGCGCAGCGCATGAACTCGGATGCGCCGCCTGCGCCGCGCTCTCATACCGCTCAAGGACCAATCAGAAATCAGCACTGAGCTGCCCGTAGTGCCCAGACTCCAGCAAGCTCTAGCGAGGGAAATAAAATTTTATCAGGTTCTTCGCTTGCTCTTCACCGGATAGTGCGCGCCGCACCTTGTCGCGCGCGCGGAAACTGCCCAGATTTCCTCATCTACCCGGCGCCGCCATGTGGAACCGCGGGCGTCTTACTGCCGTTGTGTCAACAATTTCTCGCCCCAAAGAGCGGCATAAAGAATCTTTTTCCCATCTTCATAGCTTCTTTATGCTTTATTTGCGTTACTGGTGATAGCTCGTTTCTGTCAATCCAGGGCCCCTTTCACCACAACGCGGTTGTCGGCCGTTAGCGCCGGCAATCCAAGCCTCATCTGTGCGCATCGCATCGCCGATTCTTGACGCCTGCATCCGGCGCTTGAGGGGGTCATGTCGAAGCGCGCCTTGAGAGTCTCTCATCACGATTTCCCATTACGCAAAATCTTTTCCTGGAGGTACCGTGTCGATGCATTCGAACACTACTGCAATCCTTCGATCAATCGCTGGAGCCGCATTGGCGATCGCTCTCACCGCTGGTGCGCAAACACCGGCCCCAGCGCCAGCGAACTCGTCCTCAGCAGCTCCCGCTGCTGCACCTGCACAGGCACCTGCCGCCGCTCCCGCTCCGGCCGCTCCCGCAGCCGCACCCACATGGAGCGTGGGCCCAATGGATCTGAGCGGATACGTTGACGGCTACTACAGCTTCAACTTCAACCGCCCCAACACCTCCGACCCTAGTTCCGGTTTCGATCAGATCAACCAGCTTTACAACTTCAACGACAAGACGGATCAGTTCGAGTTGAGCGCGGCTAAGCTCACGCTGAACCACAGTCCCGATCCAATCGGCGCGCACGTCGACTTTATTTATGGCCGCACAAACGACCTGATCAATGCTGCCCCGAGCAACACAACCTCCACGCTTGCCGGTCCCTCGCAGCTGCCCTACCTCGAACAGGCGTTTCTGAGCATCGCGCCGCCCAAGGCCAAGGGCTTCGAATTGGACTTCGGCAAATGGGTCACTTCGGCCGGCGCTGAAGTCATTGAGGCCAAGGACAACTGGAATTACTCGCGCTCCCTGCTCTTTGTGAACGCCATTCCTTACTGGCACTTTGGCGCGCGCACTTCCCTGCCCGTTTCGAAGACCGAGACTGTCGGCTTCCAGTTGTTCAACGGATGGAATAACGTCTCCAAATCGAATGGCGGCATCTCCGGAGCGTTCACCAGCGCTCTTGTGAAACCCAAGTACACCTGGGATTTCAACTATCTGGTTGGTCCTGAGAACCCCAACACCGCCAGCGGCCTGCGTAACCTGTTCGACACCACACTGCTGCTGACGCCACCCGGAAAGTTCAACGCGTACATCAACTTCGATTATGGCCAGAATCAGGACGCCACCTACACCTGCGGAACGGCCACCTGCGGCGACAACCATTTGAACAAATGGTACGGTGTAGCCGGCGCATTCCACGAACAAGCGTCCGCAAAGAATGCCATCTCTGGCCGATTTGAATGGTTTGACGATGCGAACGGCGCTCAGACTCTAACTGCTCCCACCGGGAACACCCTCTACGAGGGCACCTTCACCTATGAGTACAAGTGGGTGGAAGGCGCGCTCATGCGCGTTGAATATCGCATCGACAAATCCAACCTGCAGTACTTTGACAAGCTGGCGAGTCAGTTTACGGACCAGCAGCAGACGATCACTGTGGCGTTTATCGCCTTCTTCGGGCCACATCGCTAAAAACGTTCCGTTTCCTGATTTTGTCCTCATGGGACGGCAGATAGACTCGCTTCAACGTAATTGAACCGGGACCGGCCGAAGCCTAACCGGGCTTACCGGCAGGTCCCGCAGCAAGCAGCGCAGATGCTCGATTTGTTTCCCGCCACAAACGAGCGCGCCGCTGAATTTGATTGAGTGAAATCCCCGGGGGTCAGCCGCCGGGAGCCGCCAAACGAAAACTTCAAAATCTCAGGAGAATGCTCATGGCAGATCAGAAAGCACCTCAGATGCAGGCCACGCTGGGTCTTACCCAGCTGACGGCAAATGCAATGGCGCTCATCGCCCCCGGCGCCTTCCTATGGCTCACGTTCTACATCCAGGCCACTACGGGTGTTGCGGGTCAGCCATCCACCGCCCCGGCCATGTGGCTGGGCATCTTCGTCTCCCTATTGCTCTGTCTGGCTACCGCCGTCTCCTATGCCGAGATCTCCAAGCTCTATCCCGGCACTGGGTCCAGCTACTACTACGCGGAGCAGGCAATGCTCTCCAAAGACGGAGCCTTCAAGTACGCCCGCATCGCCAAGTTCGTCGTCGGATGGGGCTCGCACCTCTACTACTGGGTCTATCCCGGCGTGATGGTGGCCGTCACCGGCGTCTTCGTCGGTTACGTGGTCGGCTTCCTGTTTCCCACTTTCATGAGCGGCTCCAACCCCGGACTGCTCTTCATGGCAATTGTCGCGGTGCTTTTCTCCTTCTTCGTCGCGTGGATCGCATCAAAGGGTGCCGGCGCCTCCTCGGCAGTCAACATCGCAATGAATGTGATTCAAATTTCCGCACTCGTGGTCTTCAGCGTTCTGGCCATCGGCTATCGCTCCAGCCATCCAGAGGGCACGCCAAGCTTCCAGTATGATACTCAGACGCAGGAGACCTTTACCTACCAGTTCGCCACGGCCAAAGATGGCTCCATCATGCGCGACTCGAGCGGCACTCCACTGCCGCTGCTCGGAAACGATGGTAAGCCCGTTCCCTTCACCATCAGCTATCAGCCGACTGACTCCAGCGGCAATTTTCTCGCCCATCCAAACGCCGCTTCGGTGATTGGCGTCCACAAATGGAGTTGGGTCTTCATCCAATCCACTGTCGCCATTCTCATTCTCGTCGGTTTTGAGTCGGTCACCTCGATGGGAGGCGAGGCAAAAAATCCGACCAAGCATATTCCCATCGCCGTCATTGCCTCGCTCTTGATACAGGGGTTGTTCTGCTACCTCTTTGAGTACTTCTGCGCCAATTATTTCCTCAACTCGGGGTATAGCATGCAAAGCGCGACCACCTCAGCCGCGCCCATCGGCGACATGATGATTATTGTCGGCGATCAACTGCTCGGCCAGGGCCATGGCAGGTACTTCATGCTGGCCGAAGCCGTCACTGTCTTCTTCGCCCTCATCGGTACTACGCTGGCATGTATGAACACTGGCGCCCGAGTCACCTATGCCATGGGCAAGGACGAGGAGGTTCCCGAGCACTTTGGCATGCTGCACGCGGAGTCACTGTCGCCTCGCAAGTCCATCTGGACGCTGGCCTGGATCTCCGCGGTTATAGGTATCATCGCCATCTCGCTGATGTTTGGCGACGCCGGCGCGCCCACTGATGCCACGATCGCAGCTCTGCCGCACGGAATCTTCTCCAGTTGGGGCTATCTGCCGCACGACACCCTGGCCAAACTGCCCAACTCGCTGTTGGCCTTGACGCTGACCTCAAACTTTGGCACCTTCATCCTTTATGGGCTGAGCTGCTTACTGTGCATCGTGGCGTATCACAATCGCCCCGACCACAAAATCCTTCGCCACACGCTCATCCCTGCATTCGGGCTCATCGCCAACCTCACTTGCATGGCCTTCTATGTGGCTGGGCCATTCTTCAACCTCGGAACAAAGATGGAACCACTCACGGCGCTTGGCATCTCGGCAGTATGGGGCATCTATGGTGCTATCTACTTCCTGCGATCTTCAAAGGCGACAGGCAAAGCCGTCCTGTTGACTTCGAAGGGTGCCTAGTAGATAAACCGCAACTTAACTAAAACTCAGGGTGGATTCTCTCCCCAGCCTCCAAATAAGAGGCTGGAGAGCGAGCCACCCGATCGTTGTTTCTAGGCACTGTATCCTGTTACCTCTTAATGAAAGGCATCTCCCCTTTGTAACTGCCCGAGATGCTTCACGCGGCGGCGCATATGTTGGACGTTCAATTCGGCGAGGCGAGCGACTTCGGCAAAGTCCGCACTAACAATGAAGACGCCATGGGGTCCTTTATCCCGTCCTCGCGTCAACAGGCGCGCTCCCATGGTTTCCTCTTCGCGGTCGCGGATGGAGTGGGCGGCATGGATCTAGGCGAAGTTGCCTCGGCCACAGCCGTTTCCGTCCTGACCGAGCAGTTTGCCAAGGCGCAATCGGGCTCCATGCTCATCAGCCTGTTGCCCCACCTCATCGAGCACGCCAATTCAGCCGTGCACGATCGCAGGCTCCAACCCGCATACCGCGGCAAGAATATGGCCACTACCCTCGTGGCCTGCGCGTTGCGCTACGACCAGGCTGTGGTCTCGCATGTCGGCGATTCGCGCTGTTACCTGGTTCGCAACGGCCAGGCCCGCCAAGTCACGCAGGACCACACGTGGGTCAACGAGCAGCGCAAGATGGGCCTGATCTCTGTCGGCGAGATTCCCTCCTCCGATGCCCGCCACGTTCTCATTCGATCGGTCGGGCCGGAAATGTTTGTCTCTCCTGACACCACCGCTCTCAGCCTCCAGCCGGGAGACGTCCTGGTTTTATCGACTGATGGACTGCACGACGAGATGGGAGAAGCCGAGATCGCGTCCATCGCTTCACAAAAAAAGGATGCTTCGCAGATCGCCCGTGAGCTCGTGGCCCGCGCAGTCGAAATAGACGGCGGAGATAACACCACTGCACAAGTGATCCGCGTGCGCTCGGTCGAACAGGTCGGAATGTACCGCGGCCGCCCCTACAGGCTGCCCATATGAGCGGGCCTGTGTTGCCGATTTCTGTTCTCTTCTTCCAGGATTCCGAGCGCTCCTTGCTATTCTTCGGGCTGGCGCCCGATACATTAGAGAAGGTTCCCATGGAGCGTGGGCCGCGATGAGCTTCTTCGACGTTCTTGAGCCGGGAGCGGCACTGGATTCCTACCGCATCGACGCGCCTATCGCGAAAAGCGGCATGGCCACGATCTTTCGCGCCACCGACACGCGCGACGGCCGCATAGTTGCCCTCAAAGTTCCACACCCCGATATGGAAGCCGATCCCATTCTCTTCGACCGCTTCAAGCGCGAAGCGGCGATCGGCGAACGCCTCAACCATCCCAACGTCATGCGCGTGCTCGGCGACGAGCATCGCTCCCGTATTTACATGGTCATGGAATGGTGCCCGGGGCGCCTTCTTCGCGAAATCCTCGACGAAGGCCGGCTTCCCCAGGACCGCGCCATCCGCATCGCCATCGAAGTTCTGAAGGCCCTCGACTACATCCATGCGAATGGGGTCGTCCACCGCGATCTCAAGCCCGAGAACATCATGGTCGACGACCACGACCATATCAAGCTGATTGATTTTGGCATCGCCGGCGACACGGCCTCGCGGCGCCTGACGTATGCCAACTTCACAACCATGCTGGGTACGCCCAATTACGTTGCTCCGGAACAGGTGAAGGGCAAGCGGGGCGATGGTCGCACCGATTTATATTCCATGGGCGTCATCCTCTACGAGATGCTCACCGCCAAGCTGCCTTTCACGGGCCCTTCCCCCATGGCAGCGATGAACGATCGCCTGTTAAACCACCCTCTACCGCCGCGGGTCGCCGACCCTTCCGTTTCCCCGCAGTTACAGGAGATCCTGTACCGGGCTCTCGAGCGCGATCCCAAGAACCGGTACTCGACCGCACAGGAGTTCATCCACGACCTCGAGCACCCTGACCAGGTCGGGATCGAAGAGCGACCCGAGCTCCTCCACTGGCAAAAGCGCAAGTCTCAGCTCTCCCGCAAGATCCTCTATTATTCCGGCTTAGCGCTCATTCCAGTCGCCATTCTGCTCATCATGGTTCTCATCTCGCGCTATCACTGACCGGGTAATGTTGCAAAACGGCGTTGCGTGGGAATCTGTGCGATTTGAATCGCATTTCAGTCGCAAGCGTGCATATGCTCTCTCAGAACCAGTAGCGCGCAGCGCAGCGGCTCCCAGCTGGGCATGGCAAGTGAAGTCATGTCAAGCGGTTCACTTGGGGACGGGGTCGCTGGAACCGCCGGGCACTCCCGCCGCCTGCAAGAGAAGAGTTGCGAGCAGCGCCACGAGGGCCTGGCGGATGTCCTTTTCCTCGACGGACCGTTTCTCTTTTGTGGCCTTTTTCACGACTTGTCTGACGTAAGAATCGCAGAGGACCATTGACCATTCGGCTGGTATCAAGGCAGTTTGCCCGTGACCGTCGAGGAGGGCGGCGGAAGGCGCAGGAAGATTGTCAGCGAATCGGATCGCCCCAGGTATTGGGGCACACTTCATCTGATCTGGCAAACGAGATTCAACCTGCTTGAGAAGCTTCCCGGCCCCCACCGCGAATTTTTCGGGGACCGTTTCCAAAAGGATGATGTCTGCGCTGTCAACGCTGATCTGGTGCCCGACCATCGGATCATGGGTGTTTCTCGCCCGCGCGTAAACAATGCTTGCGGTGCGGGCCAGATCGCGATCAACGTCATCCAGGTGTTGCGGGCTGGGAGACATGCGCGCGTAATATCGATATCTCGCCAGGTAGGAAAGCTCCGCCTCCGATCCTTGAAAATGTTCATATTGATAGAGAAGATCTTCCTCAAGCGACGAGAGCCCTCGCGCCCTCGCTAACGTGGCATACCACTTGAATGCTTTGTGCAGGTACCAGCCGTGCGTTTTGTACAGGCGGTCTTTTCCCGTATTTTCACCGAAGATGTTGAAGCTCAGTTGGTCGAACATTTGGATATAGTCTTCTCGCTGCTGCACGATCACGTCAGACCACCGCAGCTTGGTCGATTCCAGGTGCTGATCGAGCGAGCCTTCAGGAAAATAGGCGAAGTGCGGAGAGTAGCCGCCATCGCGATGAATATTTCCCCGGACGAACCCAGGCTTCATCGCGATCAGAAAGAAGTGAAACCCGTGGAAGTCCTCAGTCTTCCTGTCGCGTAGTTGCACCTGGGGCAGTCCTTCCGCATCCTTCCCAGCCAACAGCGGAAAGAGATTGTATTCGTGAAGCTTTTCTGTCAGGTTCTGCTCCAAATACGATTTGAAGCCGGACACATGGCCGATCTCGGGAGGCAAAAAGATTCGCCAATCGAGATCGCGCACGTAGTCCCAATCCACCTGCCCCCAGCGGCTGACGCTCAAGCCCAGGCTTCCGTAAGGGGAGATGGGAGTTTTCCCCACATAGTCCAAAAGATGCGGGCTCGTATGAGCATAAGCACGAAGAGCCTCATCCACAGCGTTGCGGACCAAGGCAGCCAGCGCAACGTCCTGGGAGCCTCCGAATCGTTCCTTTGGCAACAGAAAAGGTTCCGCGCTGAAAAGGTTGCGGTGTGCCGCAACGAGAGGTTGAATCCGCAAACCCTGAAAGGACAAGCTCTCTGCCGCGTTTGGGAAAAGGAATTTCAGTGCTCCGAGAGCCGAGGGATTTCTGGAGAGAACCGCTCGCAGAGTATCCTGCACGGTCGGTCCGTTGCTTTCCACCGAAGGTCGGCGCGTAACCATAGCCTTCTTGCCGGGCGGCTGTTTCATTGTAGCTTTCGAAGGCGCGCTTGTTCTGTCCGGTCCACGGTATCGATTCGTTTGCCCGGCTCCGATCGCGACGTCCGGGGAATCAGAGACGGAAACGTGGGCCCAGGAAACTGCCGGTAACCGAGTTTTCCACACCCAAAAACTCCAAAATCCTCACGGATTCTTTATGCTGGTGACACTAGGATACTTGCGAATTCCGGGCTCCTATCCAATTCGCGTTGAACCGGCGCCCGGTTACCGCTCCAGCCAAAAGTCCGCTGTTCAGTTCGCGGCTGAGGCGGAATCCTATTCTTATCGCACTTTTTTTTGAAAGAATGCCGCAGTTTGGCTCGACCTCCACAACTCAACTCGTGCTTGGGTTGAACAACACCAAGCGAAAGGAGAACTAAGAATGCCGCGAACTCCGAATGACGTGAAGAAGCTTGCCAAAGATGCCGGCGTGAAAATCGTCGACCTGCGATTTATCGACCTGCCCGGCATGTGGCAGCATTTTTCCATCCCAGTGGAAGACCTTGAGGACGATCTGTTCAGCGATGGCATCGGCTTCGATGGTTCGAGCATCCGCGGATTCCAGCAGATCCATGAGAGCGACATGCTGCTGATTGCAGATGCGGATTCAGCGGTGGTGGACCCGGTTCTCGCTGTCCCCACGATGAACATCATCTGCAACGTCTTCGACCCCATCAGCCGCAAGGCCTATACGCGCGATCCGCGCCATGTGGCACAGAAGGCCGAAGCGTATCTGAAGAAAACCGGAATTGCCGACATCAGCTACTGGGGCCCGGAAGCGGAATTCTATCTCTTCAACGACGTGCGCTACGATCAGACGGCGCACAGCGGCTACTACTTCGTTGACTCAAACGAAGGCATCTGGAACACAGGCCGCGAAGAGTGCCCCAACCTCGGTTACAAGCTGCGCCACAAGGAAGGTTACTTCCCGGTGCCGCCCTCCGACACACTGCAGGACATTCGCTCGGAGATCATCCTGGCGCTCAAGGATATGGGCGTCAAGTGTGAGGTGCACCACCACGAAGTGGGCACCGCCGGCCAGTGTGAGATCGACATGCGCTTCGGCCCACTGGTCAAGATGGCCGACAATCTTCTCAACTACAAATACATCATCCGCATGATCGCCAAGAAGCATGGCATGACGGCCACCTTTATGCCCAAGCCGCTCTTCGGCGACAACGGCTCCGGCATGCATGTCCACCAGAGCCTGTGGAAGGGCGAAAAAAACGTCTTCTTCGATGCCAAGGGATATGCGCTCCTCAGCCAGACCGCAAAGTACTACATCGGTGGGCTGCTCAAGCACGCGCCGGCACTGCTCGCGATCGCCGCCCCCACTACCAACTCGTATCGCCGCCTGGTTCCCGGTTATGAGGCGCCGGTGAATCTGGCCTATTCGCAGCGCAACCGCTCGGCGGCCGTGCGCATCCCGGTGTACTCCAGCAGCCCCAAAGCCAAGCGCATCGAGTTCCGTTGTCCCGATCCCTCCACCAATCCTTATCTCTGCTTCGCGGCGCTGCTCATGGCCGGACTCGACGGCATCAAGAACAAGATCGATCCTGGCCAGCCACTGGACAAGGACCTCTACGAGCTCGAGCCTTCGGAGGCTAAGAAGATCAAGAGCACGCCCGGGTCACTGGGCGAGGTTCTCACGGCCCTCGAAAAGGACCACGAATTCCTCCTCGAGGGCGGCGTCTTCACCCAGGACCTGATTGAAACATGGATCAGCTACAAGCGCGAGAAGGAGTTGGCCCCGGTCAATCTGCGCCCGGTGCCGTATGAGTTCTTCCTCTATTACGATCTGTGAGAAGGTCTCAGACTCCTGCGTTGCTTCAAACGGCCAGCATCATTTGATGCTGGCCGTTTTGATTCCTGCCTCAATTTCTTCCGTCAGCGCTTCGGCGGCGTCGATGCAATCTTTCCGGCTCACGTCGCGGTGGGTCACCACTCGGACCGCGTCCGGCCCGAATGCGCCCACCAGAACTCCGCGCGCTTTGAGCCGCGCAGCCAACTCTCCCGCGCCCTTCCCTGCCGCCAAACGGAAGATCACAATATTTGTCTCCACCGAGGCCAAATCAATCGTCACGCCCTCGGTGTGCGCCAGCGCTTCAGCCAGCATTCGCGCGTTGGCGTGATCTTCGCCGAGTCGCTTTGGGCCTTCTTCGAGCGCGATCAATCCAGCAGCGGCCAGCACGCCCACCTGCCTCATGCCACCGCCCATGGCCTTGCGATAAACCCGCGCCCGCGCGATCAATGCCGCAGATCCAACGAGCATCGACCCAACCGGCGCGCCCAATCCCTTCGACAAACTAAACATCACCGTGTCGAACCCTCGCGTGAGCGCCTTCACATCAACGCCCAGCGCCACCGCCGCGTTGAAAATGCGCGCGCCGTCGAGGTGCAGCGGGAGCTTGTGGGCCCTCGCCCCATCCCAAATCTCCTCCAAAATCTCCACACGCGTGCAAACTCCTCCGGCCAGGTTTGCGGTGTTCTCAATTTCGATCAGCCCCGTTGCCGCGCGAAACCCACCATACGGCTGAATGACAGGCTCAATGTGTTTCCAGGTCAGGATTCCGCCCTCGGCGGGAACGGCCCGGATCAGGCAGCCGGAAAAGACTGCCGTCGTCGCCATCTCGTAGTCGAGAATGTGCGCGCGCGATTCGGCAATCACTTCCTGGCCGGGCTGCGTCAGCGTGCGAATCGCAATCTGGTTGCCCATGGTGCCGGTGGGCACAAACAAAGCCGCCTCGCGGCCAAACATCTCTGCCGCGCGCCGCTCCAGCAAGTTGACCGTGGGGTCCTCACCGTAAACGTCGTCGCCGACCTCGGCCGCCGCCATCGCCGCGCGCATCTCAAGCGTCGGCTTGGTCACCGTGTCCGAACGAAGATCAATGATGCCGGCCAAAGCTTCTCCACTTCCGTTCCATCAACATCCAGAGCAACGGACCAATCAAAAGCATGGCGACGACCCCAAATAACACACCTGACACTACTGTTCCAAACATTCCGGAAATCGCGGCGCCAACAATTCCCGAGACATAGATTAGTGGAACTGACAGCGCTCCAAAAGCTGCAAAACAGTATGCAGCCTTGCGCTCTTTTTGTTCGTAGCGGCCCAGGAAAAAACGAAGCATCCAGCGCGCTTCAAAATAAGCCAGCAACCCAATCGGTATACACAACAAAAGTGCGTATGAGATTGGCATAAAGTCTGCCTTTTCCTAATCTCTGCTCGTGTTCCCTGCCCCTACGGTATCTCTTTCATCGGCAGCTCCATCACCGGCGTGCGCTTGTCATCCTTCTCCGCATACGCCCACAGCCCATGGAAGTTGGCTCGAATGTCGGGATGCGCCTTCAGAAACGAGCTCATCACCGCAGTCGCCTCAGTGCGCAGCGCCGCCGCATCAGTCACTCCAGTCGAATCGTATGCTACGCCCAAGTCCGGCTCGTGCAGCGAGGCGTCGAATCCCACCGCATCAATCTTCCATGTGCGGTCGCCGTCCGGTATCGACAGTGGAAGCTGGCTCTCGGGAGTCGGCGAAATCAACGATTGTTCCTGGTGCAGCTTCTGCAGATTCGGTGAAACGAGAAAGTCCACGGGCAACAGCAGGTAGCGCGCCGCATCGTAGCTGAACCAAGCACTCCACGGATCCGTCTTGGCCAATTCCCGCGCCCGCAGCCAGTACCACACACCGTCATGCCCGTCGAACACTCCCGGCCGCACCGTAAGCCCGGCGAGCTTCCACTGCGTCGCTGCGCCATCCCACGCCAGAATCAGGCCCATCTGCCCTGCCAGCGACGCGTTGGGAGCGTCGGCAAGAATCACCGCGTACCGGCCTGGGGGCAGCGCCGTCATACTGATGGTCACGGTCAGCGATCCGGTTGCATTCGAACAGAAAAACTGCGTATCCTGCGTCGCGGTCTGGTCAGTTGCGTCCAAAAGATACACATCGCGCAACTGGAAATTTCCGCCTTTGACCAGCGGCGCCGCTTGTTCCACGGTGGCGCGAATACCGTCCCACTCCGAGGCTTCCTGCGGCAGCAGGTTGGCTTGCAGAGCGTTGAAATCCTGGGCCAGGACGGCAGCAGTCACACGACCCGAGGCCGCTGATAGCGCATCGCGATCCAGCGAGCCCAGTTCAGCCTGCGCTGTGCAACTCGTCGCCCAACTCCCTGTTGGCGCCAGCACTATGACTGAACCCAAGAAGAATAATCCGATGCGCATTCCCGCCAACATCCTCTCTGCTCAATGATTCCTGAAAAGGCTCTCTTTCGAGCGTCCTGCGGCCACTGCTAGTCTAGTACAGTAGAGCAGCAGTCGAGCGCCGCAGTCCGCATGGACCCCGTGCGCGCAAGCGCCGCGGTCCAACGAGCGGTTGGCCGGGCACAAGCTGTTCTTGAATAGACTCGAAAACAGGCTGAAGGGATGCGATTCCGATGCGTTCACAACCGCTGCCGCAAGCGGAGCCCAGACAGGATCGCCGTTCGCTCCTGCGATCGGGGCATAGTGTACGCAAATCGGCCAGATCCCTCGTTCTTTGCACTGCCTCATTCTTGCTTTCCAGCATCCTCGCCGCTCAAACGAATCCAGCTCAGACCAATCCATCGCCCGCTCCGGCCGCCTCACCCATGCACAAGCACGCTCATCCGCACAAGAAACCGGTAGCGGCTACCCCTGCGCCCCAACCATCTCCACCGCCCGCTCCGGTTGCGCCTCCGCCACCGAATTGGCCCGCTAACGACCTTCCCGGCGCGGCTTCCGTCGTGTTTGACAGCCGTGGACTGCTCGTCGTTGCGTCCAATTCAAGCCTGGAGCAAATCCTGAAGGAAGTTTCCCTCGAAACCGGCGTAAAGGTTGAAGGGATGGACGCCGACCAGCGGGTATTCGGCACCTATGGTCCAGGGCCGTCGCGCGACGTGATTTCGCAACTTCTTGATGGATCCGGCTACGACGTACTGATGATCGGTGATCGCGGCGAGGGTACGCCTCGCCGGATTGTGCTGACCGAACGGTCCGGAAGCGCCACGAAGAGCGTGGCCAATAACACTCCGGCGCCTCCAAACAACGAGGACACGGACGCAGACCAGACGGCCCCGGAGCCCCAAGTGGAGCAGGAGCCTCCACAGCCCATTCAAAACGGCGCCGCGCCTCCCGTTCCCGTTCGCACTCCGCAACAAATCATGCAGGAAATTCAGGAGCGGGGGCATCAGCAGCAAACGCAAAACGGCCAGCAGAACCCGCAGAACTGACGCAATTCCAGCCAAATGCTGTTGAACCGATAGGTTTTTTGCTGAAAGCTGATAGCTGAGGGCTAGAAGCTTGTCTCTACAAAGTGTGAGCGGCTTCGGTTTGCGCTTTCACCTGTGCCGCGGCCTTGCGCGGACGCATGAATCCAAAGATCATGCGCAGGACCGCATAGGCGGCCAGGATGCCGAAAGCCATCGCGCCGACGGTAGCCGAAATCAACATCGCCAGATTCAACAAGTCCGCCATTCAAATCGCCTCGGGCCGCTTAGTGGAAAGGTCGAATTCGCCTGCGGCAACGCGTGGAGCGCGACTCAGGAAGCTAAACCTTCAGCCACGCAAGCACCTTTGAGATTGTCGCAGAACCGGGGCCGCGTTGACCCTCATTTCTGTTGGCAAATAGAATACCTCTAGAGCTTTGTTTTCAGTTGAGCACCGGCACCACACGAAACACGAAAGTACCCACCGACTTCGAAGAACCCATTCATGCCCATCACTCACATTTCGGTGCGGGGAGCGCGCCAGCACAACCTGCGCGATATCAATGTGCGCATTCCCCGCAATGCCCTTACCGTGGTCACCGGTCTCTCCGGCTCCGGCAAGAGCTCCCTCGCCTTCGACACCATCTACGCCGAGGGCCAGCGCCGCTATGTTGAGACCCTCTCGGCCTACGCACGCCAGTTTCTCGACCAGATCGAGCGCCCCGACGTGGATTCCATCGAGGGCCTCAGCCCGGCCATCTCCATCGAGCAAAAAACCACCAGCCGCAGTCCTCGATCCACGGTCGGAACTATCACCGAAATCTACGACTATCTCCGCCTTCTTTACGCATCGGTGGGCACGCCCCACTGCCCGAACTGCGGGCGGCCCATTGCCCGCCAGACCGCCGATCAAATCGTCCAGCGCATCCTGGAACTGAGCCGCGGTGAGCGCGCTACGGTCATGGCGCCGATCGTCAGAGGTCGAAAGGGTGAGTTTAAGGATTTGCTGGATCAGCTTGATCAGCAAGGGTTTCGCGCGCGCATCGATGGCGAGATAACCGACCTTTCTGAGCCGCCCGCACTCGACAAACGGAAGAACCACAACATCGAAGCCATCGTCGACCGCGTTCTCCTTAAGCCCGAGGTTGCCACATCCTTGTCGACCGCTTCATCGTCGACAAGGGTGGGAGCCAAGAATGCTCAGCCATCAACCGCCGCCAGCAAGCCTTCCGCCGAAAAACGCCTCGAGCAGGCTGTTGCCAAAGCCCTCCAGCTCGCCAACGGACTTGTCCTGGTCGGTTTCAACGCCGGCGACGAGCAGTTGTTTTCCTCCTCGATGGCCTGCCCTGATTGCGGCCTCGACGTGCCCAAACTCGAGCCGCGCAGCTTTTCGTTCAATTCCACCTTCGGCGCATGCCCTAACTGCCACGGCCTGGGTTCGCTCTACGACTTCGTCCCGGCCAAGGTCATCACCGACTGGTCAAAGCCGCTGCTCGATGGCGGCCTCGGTCCCGGCTCCTCCTCGCAGTACCTCATCAAGCTCATCCAACTCGCCGCCGACCGCTACAACATCGACCTGAAAGTTCCCTTCGAGGATCTCCCGCCAAAACAGCAGCACATCCTCGTCTACGGGCCGCCCAAGGGCGAAGCGCCCCGAACCGGTTTCCACGGCATCCTCTCCTACCTTCGCGACAACGTTGAAGAAGCGCGCAGCGAGGGCTATCGCGAATACATGATGAGCTTCATGTCGGCCGCCCCCTGCCCTGTTTGCCGCGGCAAGCGCCTCCGTCCCGAATCCCTTGCCGTCAAAATCGGGGGCCTCTCCATCGCCGATTTCACTACGCTGCCGCTCAACCGCGCGCTATCGGCCGCCATCAACCTCCAATTCACTGAGCGCGAAGCGCTGGTCGTCGAGCGCATCCGCCGCGAGATTGCCGAGCGTCTCGAGTTCCTCTGCGCCGTCGGCCTCAACTATCTTTCGCTCGACCGTAGCGCCGCCACGCTCTCCGGCGGCGAGGGCCAACGCATCCGCCTCGCCACGCAGATCGGATCGCGCCTGCGCGGCGTTCTCTACGTCCTTGACGAGCCCTCCATCGGTTTGCATCAGCGCGACAACAATCGCCTCATCCAGGCCCTGGAACGGCTTCGCGACCTTGGCAACACGGTTCTCGTTGTCGAGCACGATGAAGAAACCATTCGCCACGCCGATTTCGTTCTCGATCTCGGGCCGGGCGCGGGTCGTCTTGGCGGCAACATCGTCGCCGAAGGCACGCCGGAGCAGATCATGGCCACGCCCGCGTCACTCACCGGCCGCTACTTGAGCGGCGCGGAAACGATGCTCCAGCGCGCTAAGCCGCGGCCGCTCACCAGCAAGTGGCTCTCTATCGCCGGCGCGCGCGAACACAATCTGCACGACCTGACCCTTCGCATCCCGCTCGGCCTCATGACGGTTGTCACCGGTGTCAGCGGCAGCGGCAAAAGCACGCTGGTCAACGACATTCTCTATCGCTCGCTCGCCAAGATCATCTACGGATCGCGCGAAGAGCCCGGTGTGCACGACGAGCTGACCGGCGTCGAACAGATTGACAAAGTTATTCGCATCGACCAGTCGCCCATTGGCCGCACTCCGCGCTCCAACCCGGCCACCTACACGCAGGTCTTCTCGCCCATCCGTGATCTCTTTGCCATGCTGCCTGAGGCGCGCGAGCGCGGCTACAAGCCCGGCCGCTTCAGCTTCAACGTTCCAGGTGGCCGCTGCGAGGCCTGCCAGGGAGACGGCCAGCGGCGCATCGAGATGAGCTTCATGCCCGACGTCTACGTGCAATGCGAAGTCTGCAACGGCCGCCGTTACAACCAGGAGACGCTGGCCGTCAAATTCCACGGCCACTCCATCGCCGACGTTCTAGACCTGACCATTGAAGACGCTCTTCCCTTGCTCACTGATGTACCTCAGGTGCGCCAGAAGCTGCAAACGCTCGTTGACGTGGGCCTTGGTTACGTGCACCTGGGCCAAAGTGCCACAACGCTCTCCGGCGGCGAAGCGCAACGCATGAAGCTGGCACGCGAGCTCTCCAAGCGCCAAACCGGCAAGACCCTCTACCTGCTCGACGAGCCCACCACCGGCCTGCACTTCGACGACGTGCGCAAGCTGCTTGAGGTTCTGCATCGCCTCGTCGATCTCGGCAACTCCGTCATCATCATCGAGCACAATCTCGACGTGATCCGCAACGCTGACTGGGTCATCGATCTCGGGCCGGAGGGCGGCGAAGATGGCGGGCGCATCGTCGGCGAAGGTCGCCCTGCGAAGATCGCCGCCACGCCCGGCTCTTATACCGGCCAATTCCTCAAGCGCTATTACAAGCTATCGAGTGGCCGCCTCGCGCCCGCGGATTCGGAAGACGAGCTCATTCCGGCCGGAAACTCCAACGGCGTCGGCCAAACGTCTCCCACATCAGGGCCGTCCAGCGCTGATGGTCAACCAGAACCAGGAAAAAACGGCAAACGAACGCAGCAAAAGCGTGCGACGCGTACAGTTCGCCGCGAGAAAAAGCCGGTAAGCCAATGACCGATCTCCCTGAAGACGAAGCGCGCGAGTCTGCGCCGATCCCCGCGCTTGGGGATTTACCGGCAGATGACGCCGCGAGTTCCGTCGCCGGCCTGGCGCAGCCCGCCGTCGATGAGCCGACCGGCAATGAAGAGCCGGCTGTATCCGCAGCGGGCGAACCTCCACCTGTCGATGCTCCGAATACCGCGCCTTCCGTACCTGATCCGTCTCTCGTTTCGTATGCCGAGCCTGGCACGCAAACCGGCGCCGAACCACCGCTGCTTTTTCAATCCTTCGCGCAACCACCGGTCCGCCCGGCCGCGCGCATCCCACACTTTGGCCACGTCACCCTGCTCATCCCCATCTTTGGAATCGCATTCGTTTGCACGATCCTTGTCCTGTTTTTTCCCATGCGCCATCACCTCTTCGGCTGGAGCCTCTCCCCTCAGATCGCCGCCACCAACGTCTCGCTCATCCTTGCCAGCGAAGCGATCCTCTATCTCTTTGTCTTCGCGATAAGCGTGCTCGTCTTCCCGCTCTTCTGGCACGAAAAGCTCCTCGCCGGATTGCAGTGGCGTGGCGCGGTGGCTCTCAAAAGATTTTGGCCGCTGGTCGCAACGGCTCTGGGTTGCGCCGGATTGGCTGCACTCGACGAAGTCCTTCTGCCCGGCCCCAAGAACGCCCCCATCGACAGGATGTTTAGCGCTCCGGGAGCGGCATGGCTCATGTTCGCCTTCGGTACCACCCTCGCGCCATTTTTTGAAGAGATGTTCTTCCGCGGATTTCTCCTGCCCGCTTTCTGCACAGCTTGGGACTGGGCGATTGAGCAAGTGAAACACAGGCCGGCTCCTCCGCTCGACGCCAACGGCCACCTGCAGTGGTCCATCCCTGCCATGGTCATCGGCTCGGTCCTCACCAGCATTCCTTTCGCCCTGCTCCACGTCGACCAGCAAGGCCATTCTTTAGGACCGTTCCTTTTGCTCATTGTGGTCAGCCTGGTTCTCTGCACCGTGCGTCTCAAAACCAGATCCCTTGCCGCCAGCACGCTGGTCCACGCCATCTACAACTTCATCATTTTTTCTCTCGCGCTGATCGGCACCGGCGGCTTCCGCCACTTCGACAAGATGTAATATCAAAACGAGTCCATAGGCCGGAACACGGCTTCTGCCTCAACCACTCGGCCCGCATCTGAACTGTTGGTTTGATCTGGCCTCGAATGCCTTGTCCCCCTACGTATCGCCGGTTCCTGCTGGCGCTCGCGCTTTGCGCCATTTCGGTCCCGGTATGCATCTGCTGCCTCGACCGCCCGGCGGCAGAATACTTTAACTCACATGTGCGGCCGTTCGCTATTTGGATCTGGTTGAACCGTCTGCTCGAGCCCCTGGTTGTTATTCCCGTTGTCGCGCTCCTCTTTCAGTTTGGCGCGGGCGTATGGCTGCTCTGCGGCCGTCGGCTGGCTTCCTGGACTCTGACACCTTTGCTCTATTCATCGTGAACCATCTGGGCGTAATCCGCGGAGTTTGTTCTTAAGCAACTGCTCGGCCGCGGATCGCCCGACCCAACCTATCTCGCCCACCATCTCTACGGGTTCAGATTTCTCCACGCCGGCGGAGGTTGGACATCCTTCCCTTCTGGAACCGCGACCATCGCACTGACCATCGTTGCAATTACCTGTCTTCGTCTTCCGCACTGGCGTCGGGCAGTCTCCGTCCTAGCCGGTCTCGTGTGTATCGGAGTCACGGTCACCAATGGCCATTGGGTGTCGGACGTCATAGCGGGAGTATTTCTTGGCGCCTGCATCGGCTGGATGACCGTGGGCATTTCTGGCTCCAGCGGCCGCCACCCGACAAAATGCAACTTAAGAACTGATGGAGTGAATAAGTGAACAAATGAAACAGCCGGGCTCTTCACTCATTCACTTTTCCACGCATTCACCCATCCACCCGCAACTCGTCACCGCTTACAATCTCATTGATGCCAACACCTACGCACGCCCAGCAGCTTCTCTCGCTCCTCGCGCGCACGAGCTTTAAACTCGGCCATTTCAAGCTGTCCTCCGGCGGCACGAGCGACTACTACATCGACTGCCGCACAACGACGCTCCACGCCGAAGGCGGCCGGCTCACCGGCCACGCTGTCCTCGAACTGCTTGAGGCCAACAAGATCGACGCTGAGGCCGTTGGCGGACTCACCATGGGCGCCGATCCCATCGTTTCGAATGTCGCGACCGCGAGCGCGTCGCGCGCACTGTCGCACCCTCATTCGAATCCTCGCCTGCCGCTGCTCCATGGCTTCCTCGTCCGCAAAGCGGAAAAAGCGCACGGCACCGGCCGCCGTATCGAGGGATTTTTTCGGGAAGGCGCGCGCGTGGTCATCGTCGACGACGTCTGCACTACCGGGGCCTCGACCATCGCCGCCATTGAGGCAGCGCAGGAAGCCGGCATGATCGTCGTCGCGGTGGTTTGCATCGTGGAGCGCGAAGAGGCCGCCGGCCGCCCCGCCGTCGAGGCCGCTGCTAACGCCCGCCCCATGAACGACGCATCGTTCTGGCAAGCGCAGAAACATGTGCCGTTTCTGCGCCTTTTCACCGCCAACGAAGTCCGCGCAGAGCACGTGAAACAGCTTACCGCAACCAACTCTTAGCTCGGCGCTCCATCAACACAAAGGGCAGACCCGCCTGGGCCTGCCCTTTCAAGACAATCAACGGATTGAGGGAAATTACGCGTTATTCGGGGACCGGCGACGACGTAACCTGACTGGCCGGCGCGTTGGACTGTCCAGTATTGGTCGAACCCTGGCTCTGCGTTTCGCTGCCGCTCATGTTTGAGAGCAACTGAACCTGCACGCGCCGATTCTGCTTGCGCCCTTCGGCCGTGTTGTTCGACGCGACATACTGATCCTTGCCGATACCGATCAGGTAGAAGCGGTGCGGCGCAACGCCATACTTTGCCGCCAAGTACTGCACAACTGCGTCCGCGCGGCGCTGGCTAAGGTCGTAGTTGTATTGCGCTGAACCAACCGAATCCGTTCCGCCGGTGACTTCCAGAATGTAGCTCTTCGCCGAGCCGAGTGAGCCGGCAAAGTTGTCCAGCTGCGATTTGTCATCCGTGGTCAGCATGGCCTTGTCGAATCCGAAGGTCACTGAAACAGCGGCCACCTGCTTGTAGTTGTCCAGCCCCTTCACCACGCTGTCCAGCGAGTCGGCGCGATGCGCTACGTCGTTCGCGGCAGTTTCAGCGGCGCTCGCAACCTGGCTTGCGGTCTGCGCATTGGTTTCTGCCGTATCGGCAGTGCCTTGCGCCTTTGAAATGCCCGCCATCGCACGGTCGTTCACGTCATGAATCTGACGGTTGTTGTCCGCGGTCTTCTGCTCCAGTTGGTCGGTGTGATCGATCAGCGGAGTCGTCTGAGTCCGCACATAATTCTTTGTGGCACATCCCGCAACTCCAAATGCCATCAACGCCGCTGCCGTCAACGCAAATCCAAATCGCTGCATTTTCATGCTCCTCACCTCTCCATTCCCTGCCGGCGCGTTTTGCGCTCTTCCGCCGGGAAGGACTCACGTCCTGACCTTAGTAATTGCACGCCGTCATCCAATCGGGCTATTTGATGCAACTCATGGCATAATAAATGGTTAGCGGTTAATTTGTGCCAGTTCTACACACTCCAAAACCATGTAATTTTTACGCTTTCCGGTAAGGTTTGCCCGATCTTCACCCGCCGCCTCCAAATCCGCCCCCGCGCTGCCTCCGCAGCAAACGCGCCGCATCGATTCTCGTTATTCTAGGAAGGGTCGCGTCGAGCGCCACTCCTTTCCATGGATCTCCACGAAAAAATCCGCACGCTGCCCACGCAGCCCGGTGTCTATCTCTACAAAAACGCCGATGGCGAAGTCATCTACGTGGGCAAGGCCAACAACTTGCGCTCGCGCGTGCGTTCGTATCTCCTCGAAGCGTCGCAGGCCAACGCAAAAACCGGCTCGCTCATGCGCGAGGCCGTCGACATTGACTACATCCTCGTCGCCAACGAGCACGAAGCCCTCGCCCTCGAAAACAACCTCATCAAGCAGCGCAAGCCCCGCTTCAACATCCTGCTGCGCGACGACAAGACCTACCCCTACGTCAAGCTCACTCTCGCCGACCGCTTCCCCAAGGTCTTCGTCACGCGGCGCCTGCGCAAAGACGGCTCGGCCTATTACGGCCCTTACTTCCCGGGCAACCTTGCCTACCGCGTGGTCGAGCTCATCCATCGCAGCTTTCTCCTGCCCAGTTGCAAGGTCGATCTTTCGCGCTACCACCCACGCGCCTGCCTCCAGTACTACATTCATCGCTGCCTCGGGCCCTGCGTCGAAGGCCTCACCACCCCCGAGGTCTACAAGCAGGCCGTTCGCGACGCGCAGCTTTTTCTTGAAGGCCGCCACGCCGAGCTGGAGCGCACCCTCACGGCGCGCATGATGGCTGCGGCCGAGGCCGAGCAGTTCGAAGCCGCGGCGCGCCTGCGCGATCAGCTCTCCACCGTGCACCAGCTCCAGGAAAAGCAGCGCATCGCGACGGCTGAGCTTGACGATGATGCCGACGTCTTTGGCTATCACTTTGAGGACGGCAGCCTGGCCGTAAATCTCTTCCACATGCGCAATGGCAAAATCGTCGATCGCCGCGAGTTTTTCTGGGAGGATCTGCCCAGCCTGATGGAAGCCATCGACGAGCCCAAAGGCGCACCGGGCCCTGAAGCGCCATCCTTTAACGCGGGCCACGTCTTCAGCGCGCTCCTCAAGCAGCTCTACATTGACCAGCAGTACGTCCCGCGCTCCATCCTGGCTCCCGTCGAATTCGACGATCGCGAGACACTCGCCGCGCTCCTCACCGAGCGCACCGGCCACAAAATCGAGATCGCCGTCCCCCAGCGCGGCGACAAGAAATCCCTCGTCGATCTCGCCGGCCAGAACGCCCACCAGTCCTATACGCAGCGCTTCCGCGTCCTCGAGCCTTCGCGCAAGGCCATTCAGGAGGCGCTTGCCGACGCCCTCATGCTCCCTGAGCTTCCGCGCCGCATCGAGTGTTTCGACATCTCGCACATCCAGGGCGCGGAAACCGTTGCTTCGCTCGTGGTCTGGGAAGACGGCAAGATGAACAAGTCTGCCTATCGCAAATTCAAAGTGAAAACCGTCGCTGGCGTCGACGATTTCGCTTCCATGCGCGAGGTCGTCGAGCGTCGCTATCGCCGCATTCGCGACGGCGCCTGCAAACCTTCAGATCCGATCGTTTTGAAAGGGCAGGATTTCGATCGTGCCGCAAAGGTCCGTGGGGAATCGGAAGCTCTGGTTCCCGAGGGCCCATCGGCTAGAAGCAAAGAACCAACAACAATGCCATCGTTGATCCTCATCGACGGCGGCCTGGGCCAGCTTCACGCCGCCGCTGAGGCTCTGGAATCCCTCGGCTTCACGTCGCAGCCGCTCGCGTCCATCGCGAAAAAGGAAGAGGTCATTTACCTTCACGGCAACGAAGATGAACCCATCGTCCTCGACCGCCGCTCGCCTGTGCTTCACTTAGTGCAGCTCATTCGCGACGAGAGCCATCG